>JBJHDM010000023.1:0-48309 GCA_050486545.1 Rhodocyclaceae bacterium
GCGGCATCGCAATGCCTGCGCATCCGGCCCGTCGACGACGGAGACGGCATTCCCGCAATCCGCAGGGCAGACATTCATATCGCACGCCCCGGCGCCGACGCCCGGATCGTCGTGACCCACGACCAGCCCACCGTCGAACCGGTGCTGCGACTGGCGCTGGAGAGCATCTGCGAGTCGCGCTTGCGGCGCGAATACGTGCTGCTGCTTTCCGAGCCGATCGCGCGCCCACCGACGACGGTCGCCGTCCCCACGCCGGCGGCGCCACCGCGTGCGGCCACCCGGACGACGGCCCCGACTGCCGGAACGCTCCGCGGCGGTCAGACCTGGACGACGGTGTCCGGAGAGTCCGTGCATTCCATCGCACAGGCACTTTATCCGCGCGACGACGGGGCACGGCAGGCCTTCATTGCGGCCGTCGTGCGCGGCAACCCGCAGCTCTTCCCGGACGGAACCGGGGGGAGAGAACCATTGCCCACGGGAACCACGCTGCAGATTCCGAACCTCGCCCGGATTGCCGCGGCTTCGTCGCGCCCTGCGCCGGCGGCACGACAGCCCGCACCAGCACCGGCACCGGCCGCTCCCGTGCCCCCGGTCGCTGCCGAAACGCCCCCCGGGACACCCGAAGCCGAAGGGCGCCCTGCAGCGGCCGCATCGCCGGAAAGCGGAGCGGATCGTCTCGTCCTGGAAGGTTCGGCAGACGCCGTCCGCGCACCTTCGGATCCCCGCCTGACCGGCGAACTCGATGCGCGTGAAGCCCAACTGGTCGCGACGATCGACCGCAGCATCAACCTGCAGATCGAACTCGAAGCCCGTATCCGGCGCCTGGAAGAGATTCAGCTGGCGATGCGCGCCCAACTCGAATCCCCGCAGGCGCAACTGGCGCCTGCGCCGCCGGCTGCCACCGACCCTGCTCCGGCCCCTGTCCCGGCCCCTGCACCACCGATCCGGACCGAGCCGATTCCCGAGCGTGACCCTGCTCCCCGCCCTTCCGGTACTTCGGACTGGGCTCTGTGGCTGGCCCTGTTCGGCGCCATCGTACTGGTCACCCTCCTGTGGAGGCGGTCGAGCCAGAGACATGCCGAAGAACGGACGCGGCGCGAACGAAGCCAGGCAGCAGCCAGCGCGGCCGCACCGGTCTGGCCGGATGACGCTCCTGTCGATATCGGCGAACGCGCCGAAAAAAGAGACAACGCGCCCGCTACGACCGTCGGAGACATCGCTGCACCCCGTCCGGCAGGCCCCCTCGAATGGGACGGCACGCCGCGCACGGCCTCGCCGGAGGAGGAAACCGTGCCGCCGCTGGCCACGCTCGGCGATGAAGCCGTCGAGGAGCACGACTCGGCCGTCGAACTGGCTGACATCATGATGAGTTTCGGACGGCTTCATGGCGCTGCCGAGACCCTGGCGGAGTTCATCCGTTCGAACCCGAAGCAGGCCGTCACCCCCTGGCTGAAGCTGATGGAGGTCTATCGGGCCGCCGACATGCGGCCGGAGTTCGATGCGCTGGCCCGTCAACTGAACAAGACCTTCAACGTCAAGACGGTGACCTGGGAGAACTTCGAACAGTCCCGCACGCTGGGGGGCAGCCTGGAGACGATGCCGCACATCATCGAGCATCTGCAGAAGACGTGGGGAAGCCGGGATTGTCAGGCCTATATCGAAAAGATCGTCCGTGACAATCGTGACGGAACCCGGCAGGGATTCCCGCTGGCGGTCGTGGACGAACTGCTGACCCTGTCGTCCGTCCTCGAAGAGCAGCTCGGCCGATACCGCCCTGCCGAAGCGGCTTGAGCTCCCGATCAGACCGGATTGTCGATATCGACGAACACGGCTTCCAGTCCCAGCTCGCCTTCCAGATAGCGCGCCATGGCCATCGGGCCGTAGCGCTCCGTCGCGTGATGTCCGGCCGCCACATAGGGCACCCCCGACTCCCGGGCCAGATGCACCGTCTGCTCGGAAATCTCGCCCGAAACGAACAGGTCCGCGCCGGCCGCGATCGCCAGCTCGAAATACGACTGGGCGCCACCCGTGCACCACGCGACAGTTTCGACGACCCGCTCCGGATCGCCGACGATCATCGGGTTCCGTCCCAATTGCCGCGCCAGATCCCGTGCGATCCCGGCCGCGGAAGCCGGAGTTGCCGGGTGCCCGATCCATCCCAGATCCTGATCTCCGAAGCGCCCCGTCGCGGTCCATTCGGCCAGCTTTCCGAGCTGCGCATTGTTGCCAAGTTCGGCATGGGCATCGAGCGGCAGGTGGTAGGCGAACAAGCTGATGTCGTGGTTCAGCAAGGTTGCCAGCCGCCTCTTCCGCATCCCGATGATGCGACCATCCTCGCCGCGCCAGAAGTAGCCGTGGTGAACGAGAACCGCGTCGAACCCTCCGGCGACGGCGTGATCGAGCAGCAACTGGCTCGCGGTCACCCCGCACAGGATCTTCCGCACATCCGCCCTACCTTCTACCTGGAGGCCGTTTGGGGAATAATCCTTGAAGCGGTTGACGTCGAGCAGCGCATCGAGGGTTCTTTGCAAGGCGGTCAGTTGCATCGTTTCTCCGTGAAGGTCGGTCCCCCCCGGCCAACACACCGCGGGTCACCGATATGATACAAAACAAGTCCGGTGCTGTTGTGCCACACCGAGCGGGGTACGGAGCCTCGCGAGACGCGCACGGACCGGCCTGTTGTCCGGCCCATCCCCACCGCATATCCTCACGGGAGATTCCATGCAGCGCCTCTGGCTGATCTTCGCTCAGGCGGTCACGATCGGCGTCGCGGTCCTGTTCGTCGTCGGCACCCTCAAGCCCGAGTGGGTCAGAACCACTCCGGCAGGGACGGTCGTCACGATCCTGCAGGCCCCCGAGCCGCCTCTGGATGCCTCCGCTGTCAATCCACCGGCACCGGGATCGTATGCGGACGCCGCGAACCGGTCGATGCCGGCCGTCGTTCACGTCTTCACATCGCAGGAAATCCGCAGCACCCGTAGCCCATTGTTCGATGATCCGGTGTTCCGGCACTTTTTCGGCGAGCGCGGCACCGCACCCCGTCAGCGGAACTCCGGACTCGGGTCGGGCGTGATCGTGAGCCCGGAGGGGTTCGTCCTGACGAACAATCACGTCATCGAGGCGGCGGACGGGATCGAGGTGGCCCTGAACGACGGCCGCAAGTTTCCCGCAACCCTCGTCGGTCGCGATCCCGAGGCGGATCTGGCCGTCCTGAAGATCATCGGTGGAACCGAACTTCCGACCATCCGGTTCGCGGCGGGCGAATCCCTCGAAGTCGGGGACGTCGTGCTGGCGATCGGCAACCCGTTCGGCGTCGGCCAGACGGTCACGATGGGCATCGTCTCGGCGCTGGGTCGCAGCCAGCTCGGCATCAGCACCTTCGAGAACTACATCCAGACCGATGCGGCGATCAACCCGGGCAATTCGGGCGGCGCACTGGTCGATGCGCGGGGCAACCTGGTGGGGATCAATACGGCCATCTACTCCCGCTCGGGCGGCTCGCTCGGGATCGGGTTCGCCATTCCGGCCTCGCTCGCGCGCAACGTGCTCGAACAGATCGTCTCATCCGGCGAGGTCATCCGCGGCTGGGTCGGCGTCGAGATCCAGGAGATCACGCAGGAGCTTGCCGAATCCTTCGGACTGCCAGGAACCGAAGGGGCGTTGATTTCCGGGGTGCTGCGCAACAGTCCGGCCGAACGCGCCGGAATCCGGCCGGGGGACGTGCTGATTCGGGTCGACGGTCAGCCGGTTTCGGGCGCGAAGGACATGCTGGAGAAGGTGGCCGGACTTCCACCCGGCCAGGAGTCGGGATTTCGCATCCGGCGCTCAGGACAGGAAATCGACCTGAAGGTGCGAATCGGCAAGCGTCCCACGCCGGTCGGCGCGCGCTGAATCGCCGCGCACGAGGCCTCCCGGATCGCGACCTCAGTCGCGGGACGAGTCCCCTTGGGCAACACCGTTTCCACCCCCCTCGTTCCCGTCCGCGGGGAGCTTCGGCTGCCCCTCCGTCGACTGCTTCTTGCGCTCGGCAAAGCGGGCAAGCACGATGCCCACCTCGTAGAGCAGAATCATCGGGACGGCCAGCATGAACTGGGAGATGACGTCGGGCGGCGTGATGATGGCGGCAATCACGAATGCGCCCACGATCAGGTAGGGACGGGCCTGCTTGAGCTTTTCGACGTCGACAACCCCTGCCTTCACGAGCAGGATGACCGCCACCGGCACTTCGAAGGTAATGCCGAAAGCAATGAACAAGGTCATCACGAACGACAGGTACTGCTCGATATCCGGAGCGGGAACAATGCTTTTCGGTGCGAATTCTGCGATGAAGCTGAAAACCATGCCGAACACGAAGAAGTAGCAGAACGCCATGCCGGCCAGGAACAACAGGGTGCTGCCCAGTACCAGCGGCAAACCGATGCGCCGCTCGTGCGTGTACAGGCCCGGGGCGATGAACGACCAGGCCTGGTAGAGCACGTACGGCAGGGCCAGCAGGAACGCGACCAGCAGTGTGACCTTGACCGGGACGAAGAACGGCGTCACGACACCCGTCGCGATCATGTTCGTGCCCTCGGGCAGGGTGTTCATCATCGGCAGCGCGAGGATGTCGTAGATGTCGCCGGCCCAGGGCATCAGCACGACGAAGAACACGAGAATCGCGACGATTGCCCGCAACAAACGGTCACGCAGCTCGACCAGGTGCGAAATGAAGGTGTCTTGCCCGGCGCTCATGCCTGCTCCGCGGGCTTTCCGGACGGCTTGTCCGCATCACCCTCGCTGCCCCGCACCCCCTCACCGGTCGAGCCGAGGCCCAGTTCCAACTGTGGATCGGGCCGGGCGCGCGGGGGCTCTTCCCCTTCCGGGCGCCCTTCTGGGAGCGCAGGCGCCGCATCCGCGACCGGAGCACGCACGGCTTCCTCCGACGCCCCCACAGCCGCACCCTCGAGGCTCTCGGAGACATCGCGTCGCACCTCGCTGGCGGTCTGACCCAGATCGGATTCGACCTTCTCCATCTGCGTACGCACGGTACTCTCGAGTTCGCGTGCCTGCTGCTCGACCTGTTGCTGCAGCTTCTTCAGGTCCTCGAGCTGCATTTCACGCGAAATGTCGGACTTGACGTCCGAAACGTAGCGCTGCAAGCGCCCTAGCAAATGGCCCGCAGTCCGCGCGACCTTGGGCAGGCGTTCCGGCCCGACCACGATGAGCGCGACGAGCGCGACGAGCAGGATTTCCGAAAAACCGAAGTCGAACATGGATCAGTGGGCGGTACCAAAATGAAGGGGCGCAAACGCGTCCGCGCCCCTTGTACGTCGACTGTCAGAACGGGATCAGGAATTGACCTTGTCCGACTTCTCGGTGACTTCGGCGTCGATGGTCTTCTCGCTCGAGATCCGGCCCTGATCGGCCTCGGACGGCGTTTCCGCCTCCTTGATCCCTTCCTTGAAACCCTTCACTGCCCCCCCCAGGTCCTGACCGATGTTGCGAAGTTTCTTGGTGCCGAATACCAGCATGACGATGACGAGCACCACCAGCCAGTGCCAGATACTGAATGAACCCATTACGCTCTCCTTAACGCTTCAACATGGGCGGAAGCGGCTCCGCGCCACCGAGTACGTGAACGTGCAGATGATACACCTCCTGCAAACCCACGCGACCGGTGTTGATGATGGTTCGAAACCCATCCGTGCATCCTTGTTCCCGGGCAAGCCTGCCGACCTCCGAAAACAGCTTGCCGATCAGGGGTGCATGCTCGGGGCCGACATCGGCGAGCGAAGCGACGTGCAACTTCGGAATCACCAGGAAATGGACCGGTGCGATCGGATGGATGTCATGAAACGCAAGGATGTCGTCGTCCTCGTGGATCTTGCGCGCCGGAATCTCCCCAGCGACGATCCGGCAGAAAATGCAGTCGCTCATGCGCGTGCCTCCGAAGGATTTCAGCTTTTGGCGCGGGAGCGCTTCTCGTCGATCCCCGACACGCCCTCGCGCCGCCGGAACTCGGCCACGACGTCATCGACCGAAAGACCGTGGTGGGCGAGCAGGACCAGCGAATGGAACCACAGATCGGTCACCTCCCAGACCAGGTGCAGCCGATCGCCGTCCTTGGCCGCCATGATGGTCTCGGCCGCCTCCTCGGCAACCTTCTTGCAGATGGCATCGGTTCCCTTGGTGTACAGGCTCGATACGTAGGAAGCATCGGGATCGGCATTCTTGCGCTCGGCAAGCGTCGCCGAGACCCGATGCAGGACTTCGAGTTCGATCATTTGTAGATGTCCTCCGGTGCTTTCAGAACAGGCTCGACGCTTTCCCAGCTCCCGTCCTCGGCCAGGTGGCGCTGGAAGAAGCAGCTGTGGCGACCGGTATGGCAAGCGATGCCGCCTACCTGCTCGACCTTGAGCAAGACCACGTCGCTGTCGCAGTCGGTCCGGATCTCCAGGACCTTCTGGATGTGGCCCGACTCTTCACCCTTGTGCCAGAGCTTGCGGCGCGATCGTGACCAGTACACCGCCTCGCGGGTCTCCGCGGTGCGCTGCAGCGCTTCACGGTTCATCCATGCGAACATCAGCACGTCTCCGCTCGCGGCCTCCTGCACGACGACCGGCACCAGGCCCTGATCGTCCCACCGGATCTCGTTCAGCCATTTCGAGGGCTGGGGTGCATTCATCACAACCTCACTTCGATGCCGCGACTGCGCATCAATTCCTTGGCCTCGCGCACGGTGTGCTCGCCAAAGTGGAAGATACTCGCAGCCAGGACCGCATCCGCATGCCCCTTGCTGACTCCGTCTGCAAGATGCTCGAGCGAACCCACACCGCCGCTGGCGATGACCGGCACCGCCACCGCATCCGACACTGCGCGTGTCAGCGCAAGATCAAAACCGCTTCGCGTGCCGTCACGATCCATGCTGGTCAGCAGGATCTCGCCGGCCCCGAGATCGACGACCTTGCGCGCCCACTCGATCGCGTCGAGCCCCGTATTGTTGCGCCCGCCATGGGTGAACACCTCCCACTTCCCGGGGCTGGTGCACTTGGCATCGATGGCCACGACGATGCACTGGCTGCCGACCTTGCCGGCGGCCTCCGCCACCACAGCGGGGTTCGCGACCGCCGCCGTATTGATGCTGACCTTGTCGGCACCGGCATTGAGCAGACGGCGAACGTCGGCGACCGTGCGCACGCCCCCGCCCACCGTCAGCGGAATGAAGACCTGCTCGGCGACCTGCTCGACGACGTGCAGGATGATGTCGCGCGCGTCCGAGCTGGCGGTAATGTCGAGAAAGGTCAGTTCGTCGGCCCCCTGCTCGTCGTAGCGGCGGGCAATCTCCACCGGATCTCCGGCATCGCGCAGTTCGACGAAATTGACCCCCTTGACCACACGCCCGGCATTGACGTCGAGACAGGGGATGATCCGCTTGGCCAGCATCAGGAGGACGCTTGGCCGCAGAGTTCGTCGGCGCGCGCCTGTGCGGCCGCGAAATCGAGCGTACCCTCGTAGATCGCACGACCGGTGATCGCTCCGACGATGCCCTCCTCATCGGTGGCGCACAAGGCTTCGATGTCGGCCATGCTCGCAATCCCACCGCTGGCGATGACCGGAATGCGCAAGGCTTCGGCGAGGCGCACGGTGGCTTCGACATTCACGCCCGAGAGCATGCCGTCGCGCCCGATGTCCGTATAGACGACCGCCTCGACGCCGTAGTCCTCGTACTTCTTCGCAAGATCGATGACGTCGTGCCCGGTCATCTTGGACCAGCCGTCGGTCGCAACCTTGCCGTCGCGCGCATCCAGGCCGACGATCACGTGCCCCGGGAACGCACTGCAGGCATCATGCAGAAAACCGGGATTCTTGACCGCCGCCGTCCCGATGATGACGTAGGTGATGCCGCTGTCCAGATAGGCCTCGATGGTATCGAGATCGCGGATCCCGCCACCGAGCTGGACCGGAATGTCGTCACCGACCGCATCGACGATCGCGCGGATCGCGGCCTCGTTCTTCGGTTTGCCTGCAAAGGCCCCGTTGAGGTCCACCAGATGAAGGCGACGGGCTCCCAGTTCGAGCCAGTGTCGCGCCATGGCGGCAGGATTCTCGGAAAACACCGTGGCATCGTTCATTTCGCCCTGCTTCAGGCGTACGCATTGACCGTCCTTGAGGTCGATGGCGGGAATCAGCAACATAAGAGGATCGGCTTCTGATGGATGGAGGAAGTGGGTCGATTGCCGCGATCAGGGAGCCCAGTGGACAAAATTGCCCAGCAGGCGCAACCCGGTCGCCGCGCTCTTTTCCGGATGGAACTGGACCGCAAAGATATTATCCCGCGCCACGGCGCTGGTAAACCTTGGGCCATAGTCGGTTTCGGCGGCCGTGAGCCCCGCTTCGGACGGCGCGACGTAATAGCTATGTACGAAATAGAAGCGCTCACTGTCGGGAATACCCTCCCAGAGCGGGTGCGTCCCGCATTGCCGAACCTGGTTCCAGCCCATGTGGGGAACCTTGAGGTGTCCACCGTCGGAGGTCTGCATGGTCTCGGCCGGGGGGAAGCGCACGACCTTTCCTGGCAGGATCCCGAGGCCGGCGACATCTCCTTCCTCGCTGTGGGCGAACAGCATCTGCTGCCCGATGCAGATCCCCAGGAACGGCTTGGTCGCGGCCGCGTCGAGGACGGCACGGCGCAGTCCGCGGGCATCGAGTTCACGCATGCAGTCGGGCATCGCCCCCTGTCCCGGAAAGACGACACGATCGGCCGCGGCGACCACGGCCGGATCGGAGGTCACGAGGACACGTCGTCCCGGCGCAACATGTTCGATCGCCTTGGACACCGAGCGAAGATTGCCCATGCCATAGTCGATGATGGCCACGTCGGTCATTGCAGGATCACTCTCATGAGATCGGGTGGAGCGGAAAGACGGCGCGCTCAGAGTGCTCCCTTGGTCGAGGGAATCGTGCCGGCCGCGCGTTCGTCGCGTTCCGCAGCCATGCGCAGGGCCCGGCCGAAGGCCTTGAAGATCGTCTCGCACTGGTGGTGCGCGTTGTCCCCGCGAAGATTGTCGACGTGCAGGGTCACGGCGGCGTGATTGACGAAGCCCTGGAAGAACTCGCGGGCCAGATCGACGTCGAAGCTGCCGATCCGCGCACGTGTGAACGCCACGAAGAAATGCAGGCCCGGGCGGCCCGAGAAGTCGACCACAACCCGCGACAACGCCTCGTCCAGCGGCACGTAGGCATGCCCGTAGCGGCGGATGCCCTTCTTGTCGCCGAGCGCCTTCGCAAAGGCCTGTCCGACCGTGATCCCCACGTCTTCGACCGTGTGATGGTCGTCGATGTGCGTATCGCCCGTGGCGCTGACCTCGAGATCGATCGCGCCATGGCGTGCGATCTGCTCCAGCATATGGTCGAGAAAGGGCACGCCCGTTTCGAGGCAGGACTTGCCGCTGCCATCGAGATCGAGCTTGACCGTGATCCGGGTTTCCAGAGTATCCCGGCTGACTTCTGCCTGCCGCATGAGATTCCGAGCGCTGAAGTGAGTCGAATGATGTGTTTGCAGCGCCATGATACCATCGCATCCGGGTCGCGCAGCAATCTCCGCCGGACGGGGGCCGTTCGCGATTGGCCCGCTGTCGACCTGCGCTGTCGACCTGTATTCCACCTTCCATCCACCCTGGATCCGACACCCCGATGAGCCGATTCTGGAGCCCGATCGTCCACGACCTGAAACCCTATGTTCCCGGCGAACAGCCCCGGCTCGGTGGCCTGGTCAAATTGAACACGAACGAGCATCCGTTCGGGCCCTCGCCCCGCGCGCTCGAAGCGATCCGGGCCGAAGCCACCGACGCGCTGCGACTGTACCCAGACCCCAACGCCGAGCGCCTGAAGTCCGCGATCGCGACGCGTTTCGGCCTTGACGCCGCGCAGGTATTCGTCGGCAACGGCTCGGACGAGGTCCTCGCTCACGTCTTCCTCGCCCTGCTGCGGCACGCGCGCCCGGTCTGGTTTCCCGACATCACCTACAGCTTCTACCCGGTGTATTGCGGGCTGTATCAGATCGACTCACGCACGATCCCGCTCGACGCCGGTTACCGCATCGACCCGGCCGATTACCTGCCGCGCGACGGCGACCGAGCGGGCGGGATCATCTTCGCCAATCCGAATGCGCCGACCGGATGCGCCCTGCCCCTGGCGGAGATCGAGCGCATCGTCGCGGGCAACCCCGAGTGCGTCGTGGTCGTCGATGAAGCCTACGTGGATTTCGGCGGGCAGAGCGCGGTCGGCCTCGTCGATCGCTACCCGAACCTGCTGGTCGTGCACACCTTCTCGAAATCCCGCTCGCTCGCAGGACTGCGGGTCGGCTACGCGGTCGGTCATCGCGCGTTGATCGACGCGCTCGATCGGGTGAAGAACAGCTTCAATTCCTACCCGCTGGACCGCCTGGCGATCGCCGGCGCCGTGGCATCGATCGAAGACGAAGCCTATTTCCAGGAATGCTGCACGAAGGTCATCGGCCTGCGCGACCGCCTGGTCGCAGGCCTGACGGCGCTCGGTTTCGAGGTCCTGCCCTCGGCCGCGAACTTCGTGTTCGCCCGCCACCCCGGCCGCGATGCGGCGGAACTGGCCACGGCCTTGCGCGAACAAGCGGTCATCGTCCGCCACTTCGCAAAGCCGCGCATCGATCAGTTCCTGCGGATCACGGTTGGTGACGAGACCCAATGTGCGCGCCTGATCGAGGCGCTCGGACAGATCCTGGGGCGCAATCGCTGATCGACGGCCCCGCAGGCCCATGCGCCCGGGTCTCAGTTGCGCAGGCGCATCTCGGCCGAGCGCGCATGCGCCTGCAGGCCTTCGCCGTGCGCCAGCGTCGAGGCGACCCGGCCGAGAGTCTGTGCCCCGGCTTCGGAAATCTCGATGATGCTGGTCCGCTTCTGAAAGTCGTACACGCCGAGCGGCGACGAGAAGCGCGCACTGCGCATCGTCGGCAAGACGTGATTGGGGCCCGCACAGTAGTCTCCGAGCGCCTCGACCGACCAGTGCCCGACGAACACGGCCCCGGCATGGCGGATGCGCTCGACCCACTTCGCGGCGTCCTCGAGCGCAAGCTCCAGGTGCTCCGGGGCGATCCGGTTTGCCAGCGCGCAGGCCTGCTCGAGGCTCTCGACGTGGATCAACGCGCCGCGATTGGCCAGCGAAGTTGCGATCGTCTCGCGGCGCGGCATGGTCGGCAGCAGCCGGTCGATGCTTTCGGCCACGGCCTCGATGAACGCCGAATCCGTGCACAGCAGGATCGATTGCGCCAGTTCGTCATGCTCGGCCTGCGCGAACAGGTCCATGGCGACCCAGTCCGGATGGCCGCTACCGTCGGAGACAATCAGCACCTCCGAAGGCCCGGCGACCATGTCGATCCCGACGGTTCCGAACACCCGTCGCTTGGCCTCGGCCACGTAGGCGTTTCCCGGACCGACGATCTTGTCGACCTGCGGCAGGGTCTGCGTGCCATAGGCCAGTGCCGCAACCGCCTGCGCACCTCCGATCGTGAATACCCGATCGACTCCGGTGATCGCCGCCGCCGCCAGCACCAGCGGATTCTTCTCGCCGTGGGGCGTCGGCACCACCATGACGAGTTCGCCGACTCCTGCCACCTTGGCCGGAATGGCGTTCATCAGCACCGAACTCGGATAGGCCGCCCGCCCGCCGGGCACGTACAGACCGACCCGATCGAGCGGCGTAACCTTCTGCCCGAGGCGCGTCCCGTCGGCCTCGGTGTACTCCCAGGAGGCAGCCACCTGACGCTCGTGGTAGATCCGCACGCGATCGGCCGCGATCCGCAAGGCCTCCCTGCGTTCGACGGACAGGCTGTCCAGCGCCGCAACCAGTTCGGAGCGAGGCAGTTCGAGCTCGACCATCGAGGAGACGTCGAGGTGATCGAATCGCCTCGTGTACTCGATCACGGCCAGGTCTCCGGTGGTTCGCACTGCCTGCAGGATTTCCGTCACCGCCTGGTCGATGCGCGCATCGGCGCTGCCCTCGAATGCCAGCAGGGCATCGAGCGTCGAGAGAAACTCCGGCTCGCGGGCGTCCAGCCGACGAATGCTCGTTTCCGGTCCGCTCATTTCACCGCTCCCGCAAAGGCCTCTAGCACCGGCTGCAGCAGGGTCCGCTTGAGCTTCAGCGAAGCCTGATTGACGATCAACCTCGAACTGATGGGCATGATCTCCTCGACTTCGACCAAGTGGTTGGCTCGCAGCGTTCCGCCCGACGACACCAGATCCACGATGGCATCGGCCAGGCCGACCAGCGGCGCAAGCTCCATCGACCCGTAAAGCTTGATGAGGTCGACGTGGACCCCTTTTTCGGCAAAGTGCGCCTTGGCGCTGTTGATGTACTTGGTCGCCACGCGAATCCGCCCGCCCGGACGCGACACGCCGGCGTAATCGAAACCCTCGCGCGTGGCCACGCAGAGCCGGCAGCGCGCGATCCCGAGGTCCAGCGGCTGATACAGGCCGTCGCCGCCGTGTTCGAGCAGCACGTCCTTTCCGGCGATGCCGAGATCCGCTGCCCCGTATTGCACATAGGTGGGCGTATCGGTCGCGCGCACGATGACCAGCCGCACATCGGGACGATTGGTGCCGATGATGAGCTTGCGCGAGCGCTCCGGATCGTCGGCCGGCTCGATTCCGGCCGCTGCGAGCAGCGGCAGGGTTTCCTCGAAGATGCGCCCCTTGGACAGGGCAAGGGTGATGCTGGACACGTACGGGCTGCCTTGAAAGAGTTCGACCGGGCAATTGTAACCCGGTGCACCCCGTGTTAGGCTTGCGCCATTGGCTGAGCCGCGAAGCGCGCGCTCGGCCTTTTTCCTTTTTTTGCAGGATTTCCCTGCCGCAAGCGAGCTGCCATGAAACCCGAGATCATCATTTCCTCAACCGACCTGGAACGGCTCGAAGGGCTGCTTCACAGCCCTGCGGCACGCAACCGCAGCGACCTGGACGGCTTGCGCGCAGAACTCGAACGCGCCCAGGTCCGCGAGCCGCAGGACATGCCACCCGACGTAATCACGATGAACAGTCGGGCACGCATCCGGGAGCAGCCCGGCGGAAGGGAGCGCGAACTGACCCTGGTCTATCCGGGAAACGTCCGTGCGGACGGTAGTTGCGTCTCGATCTTTACCCCGGCGGGCAGTGCCCTGCTGGGCCTGGCGGTCGGCCAGTCTATCGACTGGCCAACCGTAGAAGGCCACATGGTTCATCTCGAAGTGCTCGAAGTCACCAGCCAGCCCGAAGCCAGCGGGGATTTCGACCGCTGAGCGACCGCCGCCTACCGCGCGAGATCGTGCTGGCGGCCGGGGGTCGCCCTAACCGATGCGCCGGACGCGGGCGCCGAGCGCGACGAGCTTGTCTTCGAGCCGCTCGTAGCCGCGATCCAGATGATAGATGCGCTCGATGACCGTTTCGCCCTCTGCGACCAGGCCGGCCACCACCAGGCTGGCCGAGGCCCGCAGGTCGGTCGCCATCACGGTGGCCCCCTGGAGCTGCGGCACGCCGCGCACGACCGCCATGTTTCCGTCGATGTGGATGTCCGCGCCGAGCCGTTGCAGTTCGACCGCATGCATGAAGCGATTCTCGAAGATCGTTTCGCGGATCACCGCCGTGCCGTTCGCCACTGCATTGATCGCCATGAACTGGGCCTGCATGTCGGTCGGAAAGGCCGGATAGGGCGCCGTGCGCACATCCACCGCGTCCAGCCGTGGAGGCGCCTCGAGCGAGATCGCGTCCGTCTCCACGTCGATGCGGCATCCGGCCTCGACCAGTTTGTCGATGACGGCATCCAGGCAACCCGGGCAGGTGTGGGTCAACCGGCCCTTGCCACCACTCGCGGCGATCGCGCACAGGTAGGTGCCCGCCTCGATGCGGTCGGACATGATGCGGTGCGTCGCACCGTGAAGGCGCTCGACACCCTGAATGCGGATCACGTCGGTGCCGGCCCCGGCGATCTTCGCACCCATCGCGACCAGACATGCGGCGAGATCGACGATCTCGGGCTCCCGAGCCGCATTTTCGATGATCGTTTCGCCCTCGGCCAGGCAGGCCGCCATCATGAGGTTCTCGGTCCCGGTCACGGTCACCATGTCGGTCACCAGGCGCGCTCCGCGAAGCCGTTTCGAGACCGCATGCACGTAGCCGTGCTCGACCGCGACCTCGGCCCCCATCGCCTGCAGCCCTTTGATGTGCTGGTCGACCGGGCGCGCCCCGATCGCGCACCCTCCGGGCAGCGACACCCGGGCCTCTCCGAAACGGGCGAGGAGCGGACCCAGCACGAGGATCGAGGCACGCATCGTCTTGACCATCTCGTAGGGCGCCACCGGATCGTCGAGGGCGGAGGCGTCGAGCGTCACGACATCGCCATCGCGCTCGACCTTCACGCCCATCCGCGCGATCAGACGCAGGAGCGTTCCGATGTCGTTGAGCGTCGGGACGTTGGTCAGGGTGACCGGCTCGCGCGTCAGCAGGGCCGCGCAGAGGATCGGCAGCGCGGCATTCTTGGCGCCGGAGATCCGGATCTCTCCGGACAGCGGACCCCCGCCTTCGATGAGAAGCTTGTCCATCTGTCCCGACCGACTCAGTACCCGAGGTCCGCAGCGACTTCCGCCCAGCGCGCAGGCGTGTAGGTCTTGAGCTGCAGCGCATGGATCTCGTTGCCCATGAGCTTGCCGAGCGTTTCTTTCACCGCGCGATGCTGGTTGAGCGTGCTCATGCCTTCGAACCGGGCGCTGACCACGATGGCCGCAAAATGGACCCCGTCGTCTCCGACCACGTCGATGAAATCGCAGGGCAGCCCCGCGCCGATGAGTCGCTTGATCTCTGCTGCGTCGAACATTTTCAGGACCTCAGTTTCTGAGTTTGTACCCTCTCGCGAGCATCGCCAGGGTCAGGGTGGCAAGGAGGATCAGACAGGTGCTGACCACCGCGAGGCTCAACCACGGGGAGACATCGGACTGTCCGAAGAACCCGTAGCGGAAGCCATCGATCATGAAGAAGAAGGGGTTGACGTGCGAGATGTCCTGCCAGACCTTCGGCAACGAATGGATCGAATAGAACACCCCGGAGAGCATCGTCAGCGGCATCACCAGGAAATTCTGGAAGGCCGCAAGCTGATCGAACTTGTCGGCCCAGATGCCGGCGATCACGCCCAGCGACCCCAGTATAGCGCCTCCGAAGACGGCGAACACGAACACCCACAGCGGATGCGCAACCGGCACATCGACGAAGGGCACGGCAACCAGCCACACACCCAGCCCCACGAACAGCCCGCGCAGTACCGATGCCGTCACGTAGGCCGCGTAGAACTGCCGGTAGGAGATCGGCGGCAGCAGGACGAAGATGATGTTTCCGGTGATCTTGCTCTGGATCAGCGACGAGGAACTGTTTGCGAAGGCGTTCTGCAGCAGCGACATCATCACCAGCCCCGGCACCAGGAAGCTGGTGTAGCCGACCTCGCCATACACCGTCACGTGGCGATCGAGCACGTGCGAAAAGATCAGCAGGAACAGCACGGCGGTGAGCACTGGCGCCAGCACGGTCTGGAACGCGACCTTCCAGAATCGCAGCACCTCCTTGTAGAGCAGCGTCCGGAAACCGACCCAGGACGAAGCCCGAAGCGGAGCGATCGGCTCAGGCACGGTGCATCACCTCGACGAACACGCTTTCGAGATCCGCCTCTCCGAGCTGCATCTCCTCGATGACGCATCCGGCTCCGCGCAGCCGGGCGAGCAGTCCCTCCAGATCCGGATAGGCATCGAAATCGAAGACGACCCAGTCATCCCGCACGACACCGCCCAGCGCAATGCCCAGTTCCGGTTGCTGAAGACGCACCTGCAGGCTGTGTGTCGCGAAACGGCGCAACAGCGAGCGGGTGCTGTCCAGGGCGACGATCCGCCCCGCCTTGAGCATCGCGATACGCCCGCACATCGCCTCGGCCTCTTCCAGGTAGTGGGTAGTGAGCACGATCGTGTGACCATCCTCGTTGAGCTTGCGGATGAAGCGCCACAGTCCCTGGCGCAGCTCGACATCGACGCCGGCCGTCGGTTCGTCGAGCACGATCACCGGAGGGCGATGCACGAGCGCCTGCGCCACGAGCACGCGACGCTTCATCCCTCCGGACAGCGCACGCATGTTCTCGTCGGCCTTGGGCAACAGGTCGAGGCTGGACAGGATCTCGTCGATCCAGTCGTCGTTGCGCGAAATTCCGAAATAACCGGACTGGATGCGCAGCAACTCGCGCACCGAGAAGAACGGATCGAACACCAGTTCCTGCGGCACGACGCCGAGCTGCATGCGGGCATTGCGGTAGTCGGTCACGACGTCGTGGCCCATGACCTGCAAGCTTCCGGAGGTGGGACGGGCGAGCCCGGAAAGGGCCGAGATCAGGGTCGTCTTGCCGGCGCCGTTGGGGCCGAGCAGACCGAAGAATTCGCCCTGTCCGACTTCAAGGCTCACCCCTGCAAGTGCTTCCAGGGCGCCATAGCGCTTGGTCACCGAATCGATCCGGATGGCGGGTAGCGGCATCGGAGAGGCGAGGTTCAGGCGTCGGGAGGCAGCAGGTCGTCGACGCCGTACAAAGACGCCAGGCTGCGCATGCCGTCGGGCAGACCGCGCACGGTCAAGGTATGGCCTGCTTCCGCCGCGGTGCGCAACCAGGCGAACAGCAGTGCCACGGCCGCGGAATCGGCCTCGGTCACGCCGCTGAGATCGGCCAGGAGATCACCACCGGCGAGGCGGTCACGTCCCAACTCCAAGTGGCTGCGAGCCGTCTGCATCGTGAGCGCCCCATCGATCCTCAGGACGCCTGCCGAACCGTCCATCATCAGCTGCGTCCGGCTTCCGGAGTGAATTCACGGCTGCGCGACTCGAGCGAGTCGATCAGGCCATCGATCCCACCGACACGGATCTCCTGGGCGAAGGTGCCACGGTAGTTGGTCACGAGGCTCACCCCCGCGACGACGATGTCGAACACCCGCCAACCGTCGTCGGATTTCTCGAGCATGTAGTCCACGGTGACCGGCTGGGCGCCAGCCTGCCGGATTTCGGTCTGGACGCGGACCGTCGTGTCCGACGGACTCATGCGCACCGGACGGACTCCGACCGTCTGGTCGCGATACTGGGTCAGCGCGTTCGAATAGGTCCGCACGAGCATGTGGTAGAACGCGTCCATCAAGCGTTCCTGCTGCTCCGGCGACGCATTGCGCCAATCCCGGCCTACGGCCAGCATCGTCATCCGCCGGAAGTTGAAGTGCGGAAGGACGACCTCTTCGACAAGCTCGACCGCCCGCGACGTATCGCCCGAGCGCAGCCCCGCATCGGTCCGGAGGATCTCGAGCACTTCGTCGGAGAGTTTGCGGATCAGTTCGTCCGGAGCAGCCTCTTCGGCCGCGACCGTACCTGAACCCAACGCCAACAGCGAAACACACAATGCCAGAACAAAAGCCTTCATTTTCATCACCTGATCACGAACATGCTCGAGGCGGGATCCATCTCGACCATGCTTACCAATTCGAGGCGCTCGATCGACGAGCGCGCCACGACATCCGATTCGGTCTCGACCGGAAGGATCGACGCTTCCTCGTCGAGATCGAAATCCTCGTACTCGATCGGCGGATTGCCGTCATGCACCTTGTAGCGCCGCTGCTGGAGATAGAAGTCCCGCGTGAAGGCGTACGGATCCAGCGTACCCTCATCGAGCGTCTTCT
The DNA here is from genome assembly GCA_050486545.1 of Rhodocyclaceae bacterium. Lineage (GTDB taxonomy): Bacteria > Pseudomonadota > Gammaproteobacteria > Burkholderiales > Rhodocyclaceae > DAOMNN01. The sequence goes on from JBJHDM010000023.1 coordinate 17,729, forward strand.
CCAGGCCCAGGAGGCGGGCACGATTGTGCGCCATGCGCACGCCGGTCAGGGTGTTGCGCGTCGGCACGTGCTCCAGCCTCCAGACCGGATCGCCCTGCACATCGACCGGCAACACCGCCGCGTCGCGCAGCGTACGCGGACCGAAGATCGGCAGGACGACATACGGGCCTTCCCCGACGCCCCAGACGGCCAGCGTCTGGCCGAAGTCCTCGTCGTTCTTCTGCAAGCCCATCTCGGAAGCCACATCCAGGAGGCCGAACAAACCGAATGTCGAGTTGACCAGGAAGCGCATCCAGTCCGACATCCCGTTGCCGACCTTGCCCTGGAGAATATTGTTGAACCCGATCCAGAGGTCACCCAGATTGCCGAAAAAGTTCCCGACACCGGTCTTTACAGGGCTCGGCGTTACCGTGTCATAGACGGTCGCGACCGGCCGGATCACTGCCTTGTCCACACCTTCGTTGAAGCTGAACATGGCCCGGTTGAAGCGCTCGAGCGGATCGTCCGGATTGGCCGGACGGCTCGCACAGCCGGCCATCACCAGCACGGCGAGCGCGACGACGAGCGCGAGGATCCTGGAATGGAGGGGGTTGGTCTTCATGATCGTGCTCTTGTTGTCGTTGCCGTCATCAGTCGGAAGGCGTTGCAGCCCGATCGAACATGAACTGTCCGATCAGTTTTTCCAGCACCACTGCCGACTGCGTCATCTGCAGCGAGTCGCCGGACCCGAGCATTTCGATGTCGCCCCCGGGATCCAGTCCGATGTACTGCTCACCCAGCAGTCCGGAGGTCAGGATCGATGCAATGGTATCGCGCGGGAACTCGTAGTCGGTGCCGATCGTAAACACGACTTCGGCACGGTAGCTGTTCGTATCGAAGGCGATGCTGCTCACGCGCCCCACGACGACACCCGCGCTCTTGACCGGTGCACGCACCTTGAGCCCACCGATGTTGTCGAACTGTGCCCGCACTTGATACGTCTCGCCGAAATTGGCCCCCGCAAGGTTGCCAACCCGGAAGGCCAGGAACAGCAGCGCGGCCATCCCGAGAACGACGAACAATCCAACCCACAGGTCGAGCGTTGTGCGGCTCATGAATCACCCCGGAACATGAAAGAGGTCAGTACGAAGTCCAGCGCAAGAATCGCCAGCGCCGAACTCACGACGGTACGCGTGATGGCCCGCGACACGCCTTCCGCGGTCGGCGTGCAGTCGTAGCCCTCGAAGACCGCGATCAAGGATACGGCCACCCCGAACACCACGCTTTTGATCACGCCGTTGAGCACATCGTAACGAAAATCCACCGCAGACTGCATCTGCGACCAGAACGCCCCCGGATCGACGCCGATGAAGACCACGCCGATCAGCCAGCCGCCGAAGACCCCCATTGCGGTAAAGATCGCGGCCAGCAGCGGCATCGAGATCACGCCGCCCCAGAACCGCGGCGCGACGACGCGCGCGATCGGATTGACGGCCATCATGTCCATCGCGCGAAGCTGCTCGGTCGCCTTCATCAGTCCGATCTCCGCGGTGACCGCAGACCCGGCGCGACTGGCGAACAACAAACCCGCCACCACTGGGCCCAGCTCGCGGGTGAGTGAGAGCGCAACGAGTACTCCCAGGGCATCCCCGGACCCGAAGCGCTGCAGCGTCTCGTACCCCTGCAGACCCAGCACCATGCCGACGAAGAGTCCCGACACGACGATGATCAACAAGGACAGCACCCCACCGAAATAGATCTCGCGGATCGTCAAATGCAGTCGGGTGAAGGACTGGCCCGAGTAGAGCAGCAGCAGCCCGAAGAAGCGAGCCGCGAATCCGAGCCGCCAGACGCCGTCGGTGACGGCGGACCCGATCCTGCGCAGGAGGGCGGTCGGCCCGCTCACGACGCCACCCGTCCGAGAAAGCTCGCCGCTACCGGCGCGGCCGGATAGTGGAACGGTACGGGGCCATCGGCCTCGGCGTGGACGAACTGATGCACGAAGGGGTCCCGCGAGGCGCGGATCTCGTCCGGCGTTCCCTCGGCGACGATGCGCCCGTCCGAGACGAAATACACGTAGTCCACGATCTGGAGCGATTCGTGGATGTCGTGGGTCACCATGATCGAACTGGCTCCCAGCGCATCGTTGAGCCGCCGGATGAGTTGCCCGATCACGCCGAGCGAAATCGGATCCAGCCCCGCGAAGGGTTCGTCGTACATGATCAGCATCGGATCGAGCGCGACGGCCCGTGCCAGGGAAACGCGGCGTGCCATGCCCCCCGAAAGCTCGGCCGGGCTGAGCCTCTCGGCGCCCCGCAGCCCTACGGCATTCAGCTTCATCAGCACCAGATCGCGGACCATCTCCGGAGGCAGGTCGGTATGCTCACGAAACGGGAAGGCGACATTGTCGAAGACCGACATGTCGGTGAACAGCGCGCCGAACTGGAACAGCATCCCCATCCTGCGACGCAGCGCATACAATTCGCTGCGTCGCATGTGCGACAGATCCCGCCCGGCAACCTCGACCAGACCCGAACGGGCGCGCAATTGCCCACCGATCAGCCGAAGCAGCGTGGTCTTGCCGCAGCCGCTTCCACCCATGATCGCGACGACCTGCCCGCGACCGACCTGAAGATCGATGCCCTGGAGGATCTCGCGCTCGCCGTAGGCGAAACGGACGTTCTGCAAACGTACGAGAGGGGATTCCGGTGCGGCAGTCAAACCACTCTATTCCGTGTTGATAAAGGGCGCTAGTCTAGCAGACCCTGCGGACGATTTTTGGATGGACGCAACAGTCATTTGCGTCCTGATGTGACATCCGCCCGCTTTTCCGATTCGGGCGAAAGCGGCCCTCTGATATAATTCGAAGCTATCGGTCGAAGCCTGACCCGACGCGGCGAACCTGCTCGGACGGCAGCGGCGCGGGCCGACCCAACCACCTCCAGATTCCTGATGACATCGACCGCAACAGCCTCTCCGGGAGACACCCGCGCGATCGAGATGGCCCGCCGCGTCCTGCGGATCGAAGCCCAGGCCGTCGGCGCGCTGGCCGATCGCGTAGGCGGAGAGTTCGAACGGGCCGTGCAGCTCGTGCTGGCACGTCACGGCCGTGTCATCGTCACCGGCATCGGCAAGTCCGGTCATATCGGACGCAAGATCGCAGCGACCCTTGCGAGCACGGGCACCCCCGCCTACTTCGTGCATGCAGCCGAAGCCGCGCACGGCGACCTCGGCATGATCACTGCCGAAGACGTGGTCATCGCCCTTTCGCACTCCGGCGCAAGCGAGGAAGTGCTCACCATCGTTCCGCTGGTCAAGCGCCAGGGCGCGAGCCTGATCGCGATCACCGGACGACCCGACTCGGTCCTCGCACGGGAAGCCGACGTTCATCTGGATGCGGCCGTGGCCGAGGAGGCGTGCCCGCTCAACCTGGCACCGACCGCCAGCACGACCGCCACGCTCGCCCTCGGCGACGCCCTGGCCGTGGCCCTGCTCGATGCGCGGGGGTTCAGCTCGGACGACTTTGCACGCGCACACCCGGGGGGCTTGCTGGGAAGGAGGCTGCTCACCCATGTGCGCGACGTCATGCGACCGCTCGAACGCGTCCCGCAGCTTCCCGAGGATGCCGCGCTTACCGACGCCCTGCTCGAGATCACGCACGGCGGACTGGGCATGACCGGCGTAACCGACCCGACTGGTCGCCTCATCGGGATCTTCACCGACGGCGACCTTCGGCGCACGCTCGAACGGGGTACCGATATCCACGCTGCCACGCTCGGCGCGGTGATGACGCGACACCCGCAGCACATCGGCCCCGACGCCCTGGCGGTGGAGGCGGTGGAGATCATGGAGCGCTTGCGAATCAACCAGCTTTTGGTCGTCGACGCGGAAGACAGGCTCGTCGGCGCACTCAACATGCACGATCTCATGCAGGCCAAGGTGATCTGATGTCCGCACAGGAAGCAGCGGCCCGAGTCCGCCTGATGGCTTTCGACGTCGATGGCGTCATGACCGACGGGAGTCTCTATTTCACGCCGGGCGGGGACGAGATCAAGGCGTTTTCGAGCCTGGACGGGCACGGACTGAAGATGCTCCTCAGCGCCGGAATCCAGGTCGCCATCATCAGCGGGCGGAGTTCCCGCGCACTGGAGTTGCGCGCAGCGAACCTGGGGATCGATGCATTGCACATGGGCATCGAAGACAAGCGCGGCTGCCTGCAGGCCCTACTCGCCCGGCACGACCTGAGCCCGCGACAGGCCGGGTACATGGGCGACGACGTCGTCGACCTGCCCGTGCTGCGATTCTGCGGCTTCTCGGCCGCGCCGGCCGACGCGCACGAGTTCGTGCGCCGGCACGTCGGGCTGGTCACGATCCGACCGGGCGGACATGGCGCGGTGCGCGAGGCATGCGACTTCGTGCTCTCGGCCCAGGGCCGGCTCGCGTCGATGCTTGCCGGCTATCTCGACTGAGCCCACCCGATGGGACTGGGAATCGACCGACTCTATCCCGTGATCGCCCTGGCGATCCTGGCTGCGACCACGTTCTGGCTGGAGCGTGTCACCCGCGTTCCCGAACTGCGCGACAGCACCGAAGTCCGGACGGACCCCGACTTCATCGGCGAGCACATCCACGTCGTCAGCTTCGACGAAGATGGCCGGCAGCACTACGAACTCATCGCGGAGCGAGTCGTTCACTATCCCGCCGACGACGTCACCGAACTCGATCTGCCCCGCATCCGGTACGCATCGGGCCAGGGGGAAGTACGGATTTCCGCCGCGTTCGGCGAGTCGCGACTCGCCGGCGAAGTGATCTTCCTGGCCGGCGACGTCCAGGTCTTCCGCGACGATGCGGCCGGGGGGCCGGACATGCATCTTGCCTCGCGCACGCTCACCGTATGGCCGGACGAGGAGCGCGCCCGCTCGGATGACCCGGTGGTGCTGACCCGCGGAGACTCGATCGCACGCGGCGACGGGATGAAAGCGGACAATCTGTTCGGTACACTCGAGCTGATCGGAAACACCAGTGTGTTCATGCCCCCTTCAACGCGGACCAGACAATGAAACGACACCTCTCGGCGATCTGCACGGTCGCATTGCTCACCACTCTTGCCTCCTCCGCACAAGCAGAGCGCGCCGACCGCGACCAGCCCGTCAACATCGAGGCCGACCGCGTCGTGGTGGATGACCGGACACGCACCCATACTTTCGAAGGAAGTGTCGTACTGACCCAGGGCTCGCTCGTGATCAAGGGCGAACGGCTTGTCGTCGTGCAGGGCGCCGATGGTTTCCATACGGGCGTGGCGACCGGCGCACCGGGCGGACTGGCGACGTTTCGCCAGCGGCGCGAGGGGACCGACGAATATGTCGACGGCGAGGCAGTACGGATCGAGTACGACAGCCGCAACGAAACCGCCAAGCTCGTCGAACGAGCGTGGATCCGTGCGGGAGACGACGAACTGCGCGGCGACTATATCGAATACGATGCGCTGACCGAAAACTACGTCGCACGAAGTGCCCCCTCCGGAGATGGGCGGGTACGCGCCGTGATCCAGCCCAAGGGTGGCGGCAGTCAGTAAACCTTTTTGACCTCGCAAGGAAGCACAGATGACTTTCGAGAACATCCTCGTCGACACGCGCGGACGCGTGGGAGTGATCACTTTGAACCGGCCCAAGGCGCTCAACGCGCTGAACGACGCCCTCGTCGACGAAGTCGGTATCGCGCTGGACCGGTTCGAAACCGACCCCGACATCGGGGCAATCGTCATTACCGGCTCCGACAAGGCCTTTGCCGCCGGTGCGGATATTGGCGCGATGGCGACTTTCTCGCACATGGATGCCTACATGGGCGACTACATCACGCGCAACTGGGAGCGCGTCAAGACCTGCCGCAAGCCCGTGATCGCCGCTGTCGCCGGCTATGCGCTGGGCGGCGGCTGCGAGTTGGCGATGATGTGCGACATGATCATCGCCGCCGATACCGCCAAGTTCGGTCAGCCTGAGATCAAGCTCGGCATTCTCCCGGGCGCTGGCGGTACGCAACGACTGCCGCGTGCCGTCGGCAAGGCCAAAGCCATGGATCTGTGCTTGACGGCCCGCCTGATGGACGCCGAGGAGGCCGAACGTGCCGGGCTCGTCGCCCGCATCGTTCCGGCCGACAAGGTTCTTGACGAAGCCCTGGCCGCAGCCGAAACGATTGCAGGCTTCTCGCTGCCGGTGGTCATGATGATCAAGGAGTCGGTCAATCGCGCCTTCGAAAGCGGGCTCGGTGAAGGCCTGCTGTTCGAACGCCGCGTCTTTCACTCGGCCTTCGGCCTTGAAGACCAGAAGGAAGGCATGGCCGCCTTCGTCGAGAAACGCAGGCCGAACTTCAAGCATCGCTGAACCCTTCCCCGCCGGCCTGCGCCCGCAGGCCGGCTTCTTCCGGGTCGCCACGACCCGAGCCCGTCACCGTCATCCTGGTGCAATGCAACCGTGTCACCGTCCACGTACAGTGCAAAAGACGCATCGGTGACAACCGATTCATCATCGGTCTGAAACATACATCATTTTCACAGAAAAACAATTTGTTACGAACTTCCCGCACATTTCGAGTCTCCGCGAAACTATCATTGTGCGGCGCACCAAAAACCGCTTGACATTGCATGAAGGGCTCCTATAATCGGACCTATGTTGCATTGCACAAGCCGTGTGATCGTTTCATGCAGTCAAGCCGAATGATTTTTCAGGAGAAGTCCATCATGTTTGCCACGCCCGAGCAATTCGCCGCTTCCAACAAGGCCGGTATCGAAACCCTGCTGACCGTTGCCAATTCCGCATTCGCGACGGCCGAGCGCCTCGCTGCCCTCAATCTCAACACCGCGCGTAGCGTCCTCGAAGACGCCATCGCCAGCACCAAGACCCTGCTGAGCGCGAAAGACGTCCAGGAACTGCTGAGCCTGCAGACCGCCCTGGCCCAGCCGCTGGTCGAGAAGGCCGTTGCATACAATCGCAGCGTCTACGAGATCGCCACGCAGAACCAGGAAGAAGTCTCGAAACTCGTCGAGACCCAGATCGCCGAGATCAACAAGAACCTCGCCGTCGCACTCGACAAGGCTGCCAAGTCGGCGCCGGCCGGTTCCGACGTGGCCGTGGCCGCCGTCAAGTCCGCGATCGCCGCGGCCAACAGCGCCTACGACAGCGTAAGCAAGGCTGCCAAGCAGGTTGCCGAGATCGCCGAAGCCAATGTCGCTGCGGCTACCAACGCGACCGTCAAGGCCGTCAGCACCGCTTCGAAGAGCACCGCCAAGAAGGCTGCCTGATCTCCTCGGCACCCTGACGAAAAAGCCCTGCATCTGCAGGGCTTTTTTTCGCTTGTCGCACTGGTCGGATCCCGTTCGACGTGCGCCCTTGGCGGGCGATTCGACGCTCAGGTCGCCTTCGCGCCGGCTTCCGTATAGTGATGCGGGAACAGCCGTCGCATCTCGCCCTCGATCCACTGCTCGACGCGCTCGTTGACCTCGTAGGCCTCGAGTCCGGTCGGATCGATCGGTGGTCCGATACTCACCGTGATCTCACCAGGTCGTTTGAGAAACGCGTTTCGTCGCCAGAACTCTCCGGCATTGTGCGCGACCGGGACGACCGGAACCCCTGCTTTTTGCGCCAGCCACGCGCCACCCGGCTTATAGCGTCTTGACGCCCCTGGCGCGACCCGGGTGCCTTCGGGAAACAGCACCACCCAGAAACCCTGGGCCAACAACGCGGTCCCCTGCTCCACCACCTGCGCCAGCGCATCCTTTCCGGCGGCGCGATCGATCGCGATCATCGGCAACTGGGAAAGCCCCCAACCAAGAAAGGGCACCCGCAGGAGTTCCTTCTTGAATACGAAGCTCATCGGCGGAAAGATCGCCTGCAACGCCAGGGTTTCCCAGGCGGACTGGTGTTTGGAGAGAATCACGGAAGGCTCGGAGGGGATGTTCTCCTGCCCGAGCACCCGATAGCGGATCCCCAGCACGTTGCGGACGAACCAGAGCATGACATGCGCCCAGGAGGTGACGATCCGGTGGCGGGTAAAAGGCGGAAACGGGAACACGAGCAGGCTCAACAGCCCGTAGGCAACCGTGACCGGTACGGCCACGATCGCAAAGAACAGGGAACGCAGGAACGCCATGAAATTCAGCCGATGAGATCGGCAACCACGGTTGCCAGGTCGGGATAGATGCGGGTGTCGGGCGGAAGCGCGGGATCTTCGCACGTCTTCTGCCCCTTTCCGGTGAGCACAAGGTAGGGCGTACATCCGACGGCCATTCCGGCCTGCAGGTCGCGCAGGCTGTCGCCGACCATCGGCACACCGTTCAAATCGACGTTGAACCGCTCGGCGATCTGCAGAAGCATGCCCGGCCTGGGTTTCCGGCAGTCGCAGGTCGAGTCGGCGGCATGCGGGCAGAAGAATATGGCATCCAGGCGTCCGCCGACCTCCGCAAGGCGCCGGACCATCTTGTCGTTGATCGCGTTGAGCATGTCCATCCCGAACAAGCCCCGCCCGATCCCCGACTGATTCGACGCGACCACGACCCGCCAGCCCCACTGGTTGAGGCGCGCGATCGCCTCGAGCGAACCTTCGATCGGACGCCATTCGTCGGGCGACTTGATGTACTGGTCGGAATCGTGGTTGATGACGCCGTCACGGTCGAGAATCACGAGTTTCATGCACGGCACTCCGTCCGCCTGTCCCACATGCCGTTCATGCGTGCGACAGCCGGGAGATGTCGGCGACGCGGTTCATCAGCCTTGCCAGCATTTGCAGCAGGGCAAGCCGGTTCGCCCGGATCAGCGGCTCGTCGACCATCACCATGACGTGATCGAAGAAGGTGTCGACCGCCTCGCGAAGCCCCGACAAGACCCGCAGGGCCTCGGTATAGTCTTCATTCTCGCAATGGGAGCGCACCAGGGGCGCGACCTCGACCACCCGATGGAACAGCGCCTTCTCGGCCTCTTCCTGCAACAGGGCGACGTCCGGCTCTCCCGGCAACTCGTCGGTCTTGCGCAGGATATTGACGATGCGCTTGTTGGCCGCGGCCAGAGAGGCAGACTCCGGCAGCGCGCGGAACGCCCGGACCGCATCGAGCTTGGCCGGAACGAGGTCGATCCGCGTCGGGCGCAGCGCGAGGACTGCATCGACCATGTCGACATCGTGGTTGGCTTCGCGCAACAGGTTACGCAGGCGATCGAAGGCGAAATCCAGCAGTTGCTCACGGAAGCCTGCGCTGGTGAGAAGTCCCGGGGCGAACCCGCGGCCGGCCTCGTCGATGAGCGCAGACAGATCGAGAGGCAAGGGTGTTTCCATCAGGATCCGGAGCACGCCGAGCGCAGCGCGCCGCAGCCCGAACGGGTCCTTGTCGCCGGTCGGGATCGAGCCGATTCCGAAGAACCCGACCAGCGAGTCGAGCTTGTCCGCAAGCGCGACCGCACAAGCGACGTTGCCGGACGGGAGCCCGTCGCCGGCAAAGCGCGGCAGGTAATGCCCTGCCACGGCGTCCGCGACGGTCCCGTCCTCGCCGTCGTGCAGCGCGTAGTAGCGCCCCATGATGCCTTGCAGTTCCGGGAATTCCCCGACCATCTCGGTCACGAGATCCGCCTTGGCCAGCCGCCCGGCACGTGCCGCGGCTACGACGTCCGCCTTCAGACTGCCGGCGATCGCCCCGGCCAGACGCTCGAGCCGCCCGACCCGCTCGAGCTGGCTGCCGAGCTTGTTGTGATAGACGACCGATTCCAACCTCGGTAGCCGTGCCTCAAGGCGCTGCTTTCGATCCAGTTGCAGGAAGAAGCGCGCATCGGCCAGGCGCGGACGCACGACGCGCTGGTTGCCCGTGATGATGTTGGACGGGTCGGCCACGCGCATGTTGGAAACGATCAGGAAGCGGTTTAGCAGTCGTCCGGCTCTGTCGAAGAGCGGGAAATACTTCTGGTTCGCCCGCATCGTCAGGATCAGGCATTCCTGCGGTACCTCCAGATACTCCTGCTCGAACTCGCCCACGTAGACGCTCGGATGTTCGACCAGCGCGGCCACCTCGTCGAGCAGATCGGCGTAGTCGCCCAGCGCCGCCTCCTGCGCTGAGGCCGCAGCGACGAGCTGGCGCTCGATCTCCGCGCGCCGTTCCTCGAAATTCGGCACGACCTTACCCTCGGCCAGCAGCGTCGGCTCGTAGGCTTCCGCAGTGGCCAACTCCAGCGCACCACGACTCATGAAACGGTGGCCCATCGTGACCCTTCCGGACTCGAGCCCGAGCACGCTGCCCGGCACGACACGTTCGCCGTGGAGCATGACGAGCCGGTGGACCGGACGCACGAACTGGACGTCGCTGGAACCCCAGCGCATCAACTTCGGAATCGGCAGATTCCTCACCGCATCCTGGACGATCTGCGCAAGCGCCGCATCGAGCGTCGCACCCGGCTCCGGACGGGTGTAGAACAGGGCCTCGGACTTGCCGTCCATGCGGCGTTCGAAATCGTCGACGGCTTCGAGTGGGATCGCCCGCGCCTGCAGCTTCCTGATCAGCGCCGCGCTCGGTCGTCCGTCCCCGTCGAAGGCCACCTGAACCGGCATGATCTTCTCGCTCACCTCGCGGGTCGGGGCCTGCACGCGCACCGCGGCGATGCTGACGGCCAGCCTGCGCGGCGCCGCGAACCCGCGCGAACGGACTTCGCCGTCGATCAGGTGGAGCTTCTCCAGACCGTCGACGATGTGCGAGGCGAACGCCTCACCCAGGCGCGGCAGCGCCTTGGGCGGCAGCTCTTCGGTCAGCAGTTCGATGAGTAGCGTCGCGGTCGTCATCACACGGTCTCCCGGGAAAGAAGCAGCGGAAACCCGAGCGCTTCCCGCGATTCGAAATAGGCCTGGGCGACCGCACGGGACAGGTTGCGGATCCGGCCGATGTAGGCCGCCCGCTCGGTCACCGAGATCGCGCCACGCGCATCGAGCAGGTTAAAGGTATGGCCGGCCTTCAGCACCATCTCGTAGGCCGGAAGCGGCACGCCCGCTTCGGTCAGGCGGCGGGCTTCCGATTCGTAGTTGCCGAACAGGGAGAACAGGAAGTCGATGTTCGCCAGTTCGAAGTTGTACCGGGAGTGCTCGACTTCGTTCTGATGATAGACGTCGCCATACGTGATTCGGGTACCGTCCGGATAGACCGTCCACAGCAGTTCGAATACGTTCTCGACCCCCTGCAGGTACATCGCCAGACGCTCGATCCCGTAGGTGATCTCGCCCAGGACCGGCTTGCAGTCCAGGCCACCGACCTGCTGGAAATACGTGAACTGGGTGACCTCCATGCCGTCGAGCCAGACTTCCCAGCCCAGCCCCCAGGCCCCGAGGGTGGGGTTCTCCCAGTCGTCCTCCACGAAGCGGATGTCGTGGACCAGCGGATCGATGCCCAGCGCCCGCAGCGAGTCGAGATACAGGTCCTGAATGTCCGGAGGGGAAGGCTTGAGCGCAACCTGGTACTGGTAATAGTGCTGCAGGCGGTTCGGGTTCTCCCCGTAGCGTCCATCCTTCGGACGACGCGAGGGCTGCACGTAGGCCGCATTCCAGGGCTCAGGCCCGATTGCTCGCAGGCAAGTGGCGACATGCGAGGTTCCGGCGCCGACCTCGAGATCGATCGGCTGCAGCAGCAGGCACCCGTGATCCCCCCAGAACTTCTGGAGCGTCTGGATGATCTGCTGGAAGGTTGGTTTGGTTTTCGACATGGTCTCGCGTGCGCAAGAGCGCCCGAATTCGACAAAGACAGGGATTTTACTGGCTTTCAGCGCCCCGGTCGAAGAATGTGCCGCATACGCCCGCCCCATCTGCCGCCCCAAGCCCCCCCGCCGGCGATCGCCAGCAAAGCAAGCAGCAGAGCCAGGCCATCGCCGACGCGCACGTACAGCGTGATCCCTTCATGGCCCTGCACGTCGAACTCCACCGCACCGCGTTCGAACTGGGGCAAGGCGGCCGCCACCCGTCCGTCCGGGAGGACGACCGCGGTCATGCCAGTATTGGTCGAGCGAAGCATCGGGCGCCCGGTCTCGAGCGCGCGCGCACGTGCGATCTGCAGATGCTGGGGCTGTGCGAGGGAGCGCCCGTACCAGGCAAGATTCGACAGGTTGAGCAACAGCGTGGCCTCGGGAAGCGATCGCCGGATCACGCGTCCGAACAGATCCTCGTAGCAGATGTTGATCGCCACACGCTGGCCGGCCAGTTCCATCGGCCGCTGGGCACGGGGGCCCGGCGTCTGATCCGACATCGGAATGTCGGCAAACTCGTAGAACCAGCCGAACAAGGGTGGGGAGTATTCGCCGAAGGGCACGAGGTGCTGCTTCGCGTAGGCCTGCCCGGCCGAAACCCCCAGGCTGATCGCCGCATTGAAGATGTCGCCCTCACGGTCGCGCAGGAAGACGCCGGCCACGAGTTCGCCGTTGCGTGACGCCACATGCGCGGACAACTCGTCGAGGTATCCCGGCGGGAGTTGCTCTACCAGCAGGGGCAGGGTCGTCTCGGGCAGCACCACCAGGTCGGCCTCATAGGCCTGCGCGAGATCGGCGTTGACTTCCAGCCAGCGCGAGAGCATGCCCGGCTCCCATTTCAACCCCTGCTCGATATTGGTCTGGATCAGGGCGACCCGCAGGGGCTCTCCCACCGGCGTCGTCCACGCAACGCGCGCAAGCGCGACACCGACGACCAGCAGCACGACGGCCGGAGCGAGCACGCGGATCGCCCGCCCGGATACCCGCCACGGTGCCACCGCGAGCAGTGCGGCAACGAACGCCACGCCCCCCCCGACACCGTAGACCCCGATCAGGGGCAACCAGCCCGAAAGCGGCGACGGCGGCGTCTGCGAATAGCCGATGGCCAGCCATGGGAAACCGGTGAACACCCATCCGCGCAGCCACTCGCCTACGATCCATAGCCCCGCGAACAACAAGGCTCGTCCCACCGGCGCAGTGGTGCGCCAGCGCACGAACAGGCCGCCGACCAGCGCCGGGAACACGGCCAGATACGCACAGAACAGCACGATGGCAAGCGCGGCCACCGGCATCGGCACGTCGCCGTAGCGGTTCAGGGCAATGTAGAGCCACGAGACGCCGAACACGAAGGCGCCGAAGCCCCATGCGAAGCCAATCGTCAGGCCCGCGCGGACCGTCGCCTGCCGTTTGAGCAAGCCCACCAGCGCGGCCAGGGAAACGAAGGCCAGCGGAAACCATTCGAAGGGTGCGAACGCGAGCACCGACACCCCGCCCGCGATAAAGGCGGCCAGCCACTGCTTCGGCATCACCCGGCGAGGCGCCCGAAAGCGCGGCAGCGCATTGCGCTCATCGCGGCTCCGTATCGGATCCGGCGTCGCCCTCTGCCATTGCCGGCGCCCGGTCGATCAACAGCGTATGGACGCGCCGGCTGTCGGCCCGCATGACCTGGATCTTCAGCCCATCGAGCGTGATCGTCTCGCCCCGTTTGGGCAGGCGTCCGAGATGGCGGATGACCAGGCCACCGACGGTATCGACCTCCTCGTCGCTGAAGCCGGTCGAGAACGCATGATTGAAGTCGGCGATCTCGGTCGTCGCCTTGACCCGGTAACGACCGTTATGGTCGAGACGGATGCTGTCTCCCGCCTCATCGAAATCGTACTCGTCCTCGATATCGCCGACGATCTGCTCGAGCACGTCCTCGATCGTGACCAGCCCGGCCACCCCACCGTACTCGTCGACGACGATGGCCATGTGGTTGCGGCTCACGCGGAACTCGCGCAGCAGCACGTTGAGACGCTTGGATTCGGGTACGAAGACGGCTGGACGCAACATGTCGCGCAGGTCGAACTCACGGCCGGCGTAGTAGCGAAGCAAATCCTTGGCGAGAAAGATCCCGACGACATCATCCTTGTTCTCACCTACGGCCGGAAAACGCGAGTGGGCCGTATCGACGACGAACGCGGCGATGGTGTCGATCGGGTCATCCAGGTGCACGACATCCATCTGCGCACGCGGAATCATGATCTCGCCCACATGCATGTCCGACATCTGCAACGCGCCCTCGATGATCGAAAGGGCGTCGGCGTCGATCAGGTTGCGATCGCAGGCGGAGCGGAGCCGCGCGAGCAGTTCATCGCGATCTTCCGGCTCGCGCGACAGAATCGCCGAAAGTCGCTCCAGTAATGACGGTCTGCCCGGGGAACTGTCCATGTGAGAAAAAAGTGCGTGAAGAGCCAGGATTTGGGATCGGTACGATCGATACGGCACGCCGGGATCGCACGCTCCGAAATCCTCGGTCCTCGAACCGCAGTGTCAGGTATACGGGTCGTCGAAACCCAGGTCCGCGAGAAGAACCGACTCCAGGGCTTCCATGTCCTGCGCCTGGTCCGGCGTCTCGTGGTCAAGCCCCTGCAGATGCAGCATACCATGCACCACCAGATGCGCGAAGTGGGCCTCCAGCGCCTTGCCCTGCTCCCTGGCCTCGCGTACGACAACCGGCACGCAGATCACCAGATCGCCATGCAGAGCGGCACCCGCATGCACCGCGTCCGGGTGCCCGGGCCCGGACTCGTAGGCGAAGCTCAATACGTTTGTCGCATAGTCCTTGCCCCGATAGTCGCGGTTGAGCGCACGGCCTTCGGGCTCGTCGACGAAACGGATCGCCACCTCGGCCGGAGCTCCGCGCAGCGCGGCCCGCACCCAGCGCACCACGCGGTAGCGCGGCGGGACGCATTCGCGCCCGGGCCGATCCAGGGCGCGCTGATAGCACACGCGCAGCGCTCCCGCACGGCTATTCGGCACGGCCTTTCCGGTCCGAAGCCGCTTCCTCGGCCGCCACGCGCGCCGCCTCGCGATCGTAGGCTTCGACGATACGCGCCACCAGCGGATGACGCACGACGTCCTCACGTCCGAATTCGGTTACCGCGATCCCCCGCACCGACGACAGGATCTCACGCGCTTCGAGCAGTCCGCTGCGATGGCCGCGCGGCAGATCGATCTGGGTCAGGTCGCCGGTCACCACGGCCTTGCCCCCGATACCGATGCGTGTGAGAAACATCTTCATCTGCTCGGGCGTCGTGTTCTGGGCCTCGTCCAGAATGATGAACGCATGATTGAGCGTGCGCCCGCGCATGAACGCCAGCGGTGCGATCTCGATGCTGGCACGCTCGAAAAGCTTGGCGACGCGCTCGAATCCCATCAGGTCGTAGAGCGCGTCGTAGAGCGGACGCAGGTAGGGATCGACCTTCTGGGCAAGGTCCCCCGGCAGGAACCCGAGGCGCTCGCCCGCCTCGACCGCCGGGCGGGTGAGGATGATGCGATCGACCAGTTCTCGTTCGAACGCATCGACGGCACTGGCCACGGCAAGATAGGTCTTGCCGGTCCCTGCGGGCCCGATGCCGAACGTGATGTCGTGCGATTGGATATTGGTCAGGTACTCGACCTGACGCGGCGTGCGCCCATGAAGCTCGGTCTTGCGCGTGAGCAGGGTCGGTGCCGGCGCCAAAGGCGACGTGCGGCTGGAGACCTCGACCAGCCCAAGCTGGACGTCATCGACGGTCAGATGCGTCGTTGCCTGCTCGTAGAATCCCCGCAGCGCCTTCGCGGCGAGCTGGGCCTGGGACGGATGCCCCGTCAGACGGAAGCGTTCGCCGCGGCGCGCAATGTTCACATCGAAGGCCGATTCGATCTGGCGCAGATTCTCGTCGAGGGCACCGCACAGGTTGGCCAGTCGCTCGTTGTCGACGGGCTCGAATACCACTTCGGTCGGACGCGCCATTCAGGACTCCCGGACGAGAATCTCGCCGCGCAGACTGTGCGGCAACGCGGCGGTGATCCGCACGTCGACGAACTGGCCGATGAGGCGCGGCGGTGCGGCGAAATTCACCACCCGGTTGTTCTCGGTCCGTCCGGCCAGATCTCCGGCATCCTTGCGCGACACCCCCTCGACGAGCACCCGCTCGGTACGGCCGACCATGGCCCGGCTGATCTCCATCGCCTGCTCCTCGATGCGCTTCTGCAGGCGCGCGAGCCAGCGCAGCTTGGTCTCCTGCGGGACCGGATCGTCGAGGTCCGCGGCAGGCGTGCCGGGGCGCGGGCTATAGACGAAGCTGAAGGAGAAGTCGAAGCCGACTTCGTCGATGAGCTTCATCGTCTTCTCGAAGTCCTCCTCGGTCTCGCCGGGGAAGCCGACGATGAAATCCGAAGAAAGCGACAGATCGGGTCGCGCCGCGCGCAGCTTGCGCACCACCGACTTGTACTCGAGCACCGAATACCCGCGCTTCATCGCCGCCAGCACCCGGTCCGATCCCGACTGCACTGGCAGGTGCAGATGTCCGACCAGCTTGGGGATCTTCTCGTAGGCATCGAACACGCGCTGCGACATTTCGCGCGGATGGGAGGTCGTGTAGCGCAGCCGCTCGATGCCGGGGATCTCCGCCACGCATTCGAGCAGGAAGGCGAAATCGCCCTGCTCGCCGCCGCTGCGCACCAGCGCCCCCCGCCACGCATTGACGTTCTGGCCCAGCAGCGTGATCTCCTTGACCCCCTGGCCGGCCAGCCCCGCCACCTCGGCGAGGACGTCGTCGAGCGGTCGCGAAACCTCTTCGCCCCGCGTATAGGGCACGACACAGAAGGTGCAATACTTCGAACAGCCTTCCATGATCGACACGAAGGCGCTAGCCCCTTCCACCCGCGCCGGCGGCAGTTGATCGAACTTCTCGATCTCGGGGAAGGAAATGTCGACCTGGGAACGGCCGCTCCTGCGACGCGCATCGATCAGTTGCGGCAGGCGGTGGAGGGTCTGCGGACCGAACACGAGGTCCACATAGGGCGCGCGGGCGACGATCGCATCCCCCTCCTGGCTCGCCACGCACCCCCCCACACCGATGATCAGATCGGGATTCGCCTGCTTCAGGTGCTTGACCCGACCGAGGTCGTGGAACACCTTTTCCTGCGCCTTTTCGCGGACCGAACAGGTGTTGAAGAGGATGACATCCGCCTCCTCCGGGTTGTCGGTCCGGACCACCGTTTCGCGGGTCCCGAGCACGTCGGCCATCTTCGCCGAATCGTACTCGTTCATCTGGCATCCGAAGGTCCGGATGTAGAGCTTTTTCATCAGGGGTTGTTCTCTTGTTGACGCTATCTTTGTCAAACCGCTATATTAGCAGGCTTATCGGTGATGTAGCTCAGACGGTTAGAGCGATGGATTCATAACCCATAGGTCGGCGGTTCGATTCCGCCCATCACCACCAGAACCACCGGAGGGGCCTGCAGCGATGCAGGCCCCTCTGCTTTCCGCTCGGGAAAGTATCGGGCGCCGACACGTGCTTGTCCACGTCGTCCCGACCCACTTCGGGAGCGCCCGGTTCCGAACCGGCATCGCAGGTTTGCGTCCATGACTTAGAATCTCACCCGCACCCAGCCTCATCCGGACCATCATGCACCTCAGACAACTCGTCGAATCGAACCGTTTCCAGCGCTTCGTGATCGCGGTCATCGTCGTCAACGCCATCACGCTCGGACTCGAAACCTCCCCCGCTGCCGTGGCCGCGGCCGGCGGGTTTCTGACGGTGCTCGACCGGATCGCACTGAGCATCTTCGTCGTCGAGATCGCACTCAAGCTCATCGTCTATCGCCACAATTTCTTCCGCGACGGCTGGAACGTGTTCGACTTTCTGGTGGTTGCGATCACGCTCGCGCCTGCAGGAGAAGGCGTGGCCGTACTGCGAGCCCTGCGCATCCTGCGGGCGATGCGGCTCGTGTCGGTCGTGCCGTCGATGCGCAAGGTGGTCAACGCGCTGCTGCGGGCGATTCCGGGCATGACTTCGGTCCTGACGCTGCTCCTGCTCGTGTTCTACATTGCGGCGGTCATGAGCACGAAGCTGTTCTCGGCCTCCTTTCCCGACTGGTTCGGAAGTCTCGGGGCGTCGTTCTATACGCTGTTCCAGGTCATGACGCTGGAGTCGTGGTCGATGGGGATCGTCCGGCCGGTCATGGAGGTCTATCCGCTGGCCTGGCTGTTCTTCGTGCTCTTCATCCTGCTCACGACCTTTGCGGTCCTGAATCTCTTCATCGCGATCGTCGTCGATGCGATGAGCGTGACCGATCACCAGGAACAGGAACAGACCCGCGCTCTGGTGACGACCGATCACGAGGAGTTGATGACGGAACTGCGCGCCCTGCGCTCGGAAATCGCGGAACTGCGCACGCAGCATCGCAACGCCCCGGGCGGTCCTTGAGCAGGAAGGCTCAGCGCAACCGTTCTGCGAGGTGGCGGCGGACCGAGATGGCGCTGCCGAGCCATCCCAGGAAGGCCGCGAAAGCCAGGATGGCCGCACTGTCCACGAAGCCGGGACCGGAAAGGCTGAACACCGCTCCGTAGGTCGCGGCAAGGCTGTCGACCGGCCCGCCGAGCAGACGGACAGTCAGCCAGACCGTCCCCAGGGCGACGGCACCGCCGAGCAGCCCCTGCAGGCTGCCGAACCAGTAGAACGGACGCCGGATGAAGGGATCGGTCGCGCCGAGCAAGCGACTGACGTCGATCTCCTGCCGCTGGGTCAGGATCTGCAGGCGAATCGTGTTGAAGGTCACGATCACCAGCGCGAACCCCAGCAACCCTGCGAGCAGCAGGACGACCGATTGCCCGAGGCCAAGCAGGGCGTGCAACCGCTTCACCCAGGCCGAGTCGAGCTGCACGTGCTCCACCCGTTCCCACGCACCGAATCGAGCTTCCAGGAGGCCGTACAGTTCGGGGTCGTCCCCGCGGGGTGTCACCACGAAGGCCTCGGGAAGCGGATTGGAAGGCAACCCGCCCAGCACGTCTCCAAGCCCGCTTCGCTCGAGCTGACGCAGGGCCTCGTCGCGCGACACGTGACGAAAACTGGCGACGCCCGCATCCGCGCGCAACTGCCGCCCGATTCGCGCGACATCGTCGGCATCGGCCTCCTGGACGAGGAAGATACTGATCTCTGGCGTACCGGAAACCCCCCGGGCCAGGGTGGCGACGTTGTCGAGCAGCACGTAGCCCGCAGCCGGCAGTGAAAGGGCGATCCCGACCACGAGCGCGGACAGCAGCGTCCCCAGCGGCTGGCGTGCCAGCCGGCGCATGGCATGGGCGGCCGCGTGCACATGGAGCTGCAGCCAGCTCAACATGCGCGGTCTCCGATCAGGATGCCCTTGCCCAGGACCAGCCTGCGCGGCCGGCAACAGGCGAACAGCGCTTCGTCGTGCGTCGACACCAGCACCGTCACGCCGGCCTCGTTGAAGGACTTGAAGAGGTTCGCGATCTCGCCCGCATAGGCATTGTCCAGATGGGCGGTAGGTTCGTCGGCAATCAGGATCGACGGCCGGTTGACGATCGCACGCGCGATGGCCACGCGCTGCTGCTCACCGCCCGAAAGCCCGGCCGGCATCTCGCGGTCGCGTCCCTTCAGGCCGACGCGCTCGAGCGCCGCCGCGACCCGGCGGACCGCGTCGCGGGGAGGATGGCCGGTGATGACCAACGGCAGCATGACATTGTCGAACACGCTGCGGTCGAACAACAGGCGGCTCTCCTGCAGCACCAGACCCAGATTGCGCCGCAGATAGGGAATGGCCCCCGAACGCAGGCGCGATACATCCTGCCCGTTGATCCGGACCACGCCCGAGGTGGGGCGCTCGATGACCGGAATCATCTTCAGGAGCGTGCTCTTGCCGGCACCGGAGTGGCCCGACAGCACGACCAGCTCTCCGTGGCGGATCTCGAAGCTCACGCCCGCAAGCGCCACGTAGTCTCCCGGGTAGCGCTTGACCACCTCATCGAAGACGATCATGCGCGCGCTTCCGCCCCCGACTTGTCCCCCGACTCACGACCGAACAAGGCGTCGACGAACTCGCGCGCCCGGAACGGCTGGAGGTCGTCGATGCCCTCTCCGACCCCGATGAAGCGCAGCGGCTTCGGGCACTGCCGCGCGATGGCCGCGATGACCCCGCCCTTGGCGGTTCCGTCGAGCTTGGTCACCACCAGGCCGGTCACGCCGATGGCGACATCGAACGCCTTGACCTGCGCCAGCGCATTCTGACCGACGTTGCCGTCGAGCACGAGCAGCACTTCGTGGGGCGCCCCGGGATCCGCCTTGGCGATGACGCGGCGCACCTTCGCGATTTCCTCCATCAGGTGAAGCTGCGTCGGCAGGCGCCCCGCGGTATCTGCCAACACGATGTCGATCCCGCGCGCCTTGGCGGCATTGACCGCATCGAAGATGACGGCCGCCGAATCCCCGGATTCCTGCGAGATGACGGTGACGCCGTTGCGTTCGCCCCAGGTCTGCAGTTGCTCGCGCGCAGCTGCCCGGAAGGTGTCTCCAGCCGCAAGCAATACGCTGCGCCCCTGGCGTTGGAAGTATTTCGCGAGCTTGCCGATCGAGGTCGTCTTCCCGGAGCCGTTGATCCCGGCGATCATGATGATGAAAGGCGTCTGGCCGCCGGGTTCCAGCGGCTGCTCGAGCGGAGCGAGGATCTCGTAGAGCGACTCGGCCAATGCACCCTGCAGCTGATCGGCCGTCTCCAGACCGTCCCGTTTCCAGCGCCTGCGCAGGTCGTCGATCAGGTGCTGGGTCGCCTCCACGCCGCAATCGGCCATCAGGAGGGTCGCTTCGAGTTCCTCCAGGAGGTCCTCGTCGATCTTGCGCAAACCGAACAGGTTGGCCAGCCCGCCCCCGATCTGCTGGCGCGTGCGGCTCAGTCCGGCCCGCAGGCGAGCGGCCCAAGAGACCTTCGTGCCGGCGATGGCATCCGCAACGGCCGGCGTCGACTCTGCTGGCGCATCCGCCGGGGTCGTGGCGGGCGTTTTGCCGGCCTCGTCCGGCTTGGGAGACTTTTTCAGGAAACCAAACATGGGTACTCGGGTCAGTAACAGCGTTCGCGCTTCGACAGACGTCGAAACCGGTTTGAGGCTACACTTCGCGCCACGGTGCCGGGACGGGAATTCCGTCTTCTCCGCGGCGCGGTGCATGGCGGCAAATTCTACCAGATGCAGGACACGTCAATGTTTCGTACGATCCTTCGAACAGCCGGCTGGCTGGCCACGGCGCTCGTCGTGGCCGGTCCCGTGCAGGCCAATCCCTTCGAGACCACGCTCGACAACGGACTCAAGGTCATCGTCAAGGAAGATCGGCGGGCGCCCTCGGTCGTCCACATGCTGTGGTATGGCGCCGGCGCGATGGACGAACCCGACGGCGTGTCGGGCATCGCGCACATGCTCGAGCACATGATGTTCAAGGGTACGGAAAACTACGGGCCCGGCGAATTCAATCGCATCGTCGCCGCCGTGGGCGGGCGTGACAACGCCTTCACCAGCCGAGACTACACGGCCTATTTCCAGCAAGTCGCCCCCGCCCATCTGGGCAAGATGATGAAGCTGGAAGCGGACCGTATGAGCAATCTCAGGCTCGACGAAGCCCAGTTCCTGCCCGAAGTCGAAGTCGTCAAGGAGGAACGGCGCCTGCGCACCGACGACAATCCGCGCGCACTGGTGTTCGAGCAATTGATGGCGACCGCATTTCAGTCGCACCCGTATCGACGCCCGATCATCGGCTGGATGCCCGACATCGAAGCCTACACGCTGGGTGACGCCCAGCGCTGGTACGACAATTGGTATGCGCCGAACAACGCACGTCTGGTCGTGGTCGGCGACGTCGATCACCAGGAGGTGTTCGCGCTCGCCCGGGAGCATTACGGCCCGATTCCGGCACGGCCACTACCCGAACTGCGCATCCCGGATGAACCCGAGCAACGTGGTCCGCGGCATACGATCGTCCGCGCCCCTGCCGAATTGCCGTTTCTCGCCCTGGCCTGGCACGTGCCGACCCTGCGCGACCCGAAGGAAGACCGTGATCCCTACGCCTTGCAGGTCCTCGCCGCGGTGCTCGACGGGTACGACGGCGCCCGCCTGCCGCGACGCCTGGTCCGCGAAGAGCGGATCGCGGTGTCGGTCGGTGCCAGCTACGGCGGCACCGGGCGCGGACCGTCGTTGTTCTTCCTGACGGCAACCCCGGGGCCGGAGCGGACCGTGGCGGAGGTCGAGGCGGCCTTGCGGGAGGAACTGCGCCGCGTCGCCGAAGACGGTATCAGCGAAGAAGAACTGCAGCGCGTGCGCACCCAGGCGATCGCGGCGCAGGTCTACAAGCGCGATTCGCTCATGGGGCAGGCGATGGAGATCGGCTTCCTCGAATCCAGCGGCCTGTCCTGGCGCGACGACGAAGCCCTGCTCGAAGGCATTCGCAGGGTCACGGCCGAAGAGGTCCGGATGGTCGCCCGAAAGTATTTCGACGACGTCCGGCTGACGCGCGCGGAACTCGATCCCCAGCCGCTCGACTCGGCACCGCGACGCGCTCCGTCCATCGGCATGAGACATTGAGGAAACAGCCATGAAATGGATGACCCGAACCGGCGTGCTCGGCGGCACCCTTGCCCTGGCACTGCTGAGTGGAGCGGCCCTTGCCGGAACCGGACCGCAGATCCTGCACTGGAGCGCCGACACCGGCGCACGTGTCTACTTCGTCGAAAGCCGCTCCCTTCCGCTGATCGACATCCGCATCGACTTTGCCGCCGGCGCTGCGTACGACCCCACCGACAAGGCCGGGCTCGCAGCCATGACGCGCGCACTGCTCGAAACCGGAACCGAGGGGCTCGACGAGCAGCAGATCGCCGAGCACATCGCCGACACCGGCGCCCAACTGGGCGGATCGACGGATCGCGATCGCGCCGGCATGACCTTGCGCACGCTCTCGAGTGTGACCGAGCGCGATGCGGCCGTCGCCCTCGCCGCGCGCTTGCTCGCCCATCCGACGTTTCCGCCCGAAGCGTTCGAACGCGAGCGGAGCCGCAGCGTGGCCGGGCTTCGCGAATCGCTGACCCGGCCAGCCACGCTCGCGGCGCGTCGCTTCAGCAGTGCGATCTACGGCAACCACCCGTATGGTGGAGAAACCACGGTCGAGTCGCTGGAACGGATCGTCCGCGAGGATCTGGTCACCTTTCATCGCGACTTCTACACCCGGCAAAATGCAGTCGTGACCATCGTCGGAGACGTCGGCCGCGAAGACGCCGAACGTATCGCTTTGGATCTGACCCGCAACCTGCCGACCGGTGCGGCACCGGCCGCGCTCGAACAACCTGTCCTGCCCGCCCGTTCGACCGATCGCATCCCCCACCCCTCCGCACAGGCGCATATCCTCGCCGGGATGCCCGGCCTGTCGCGCGAGGACCCGGACTACTATCCGTTGCTGGTCGGCAACTACATTCTTGGCGGCGGCGGGTTCGTCTCCCGGCTCACGCGCGAAGTCAGGGAAAAGCGGGGATTTGCCTACAGCGTCTACAGCTACTTTCACCCCCATCGCGTAGCCGGACCCTTCCAGATCGGCCTGCAGACCCGGGGCAGTCAGGCCGAGGATGCGCTCGCCGTGGTCGAAACCGTCCTGCAGGAGTTCGTCACCGCAGGTCCCACCGCCGATGAACTACAGGCCGCCAGGGACAACATCATCAACGGGTTCGGACTGCGTCTGGACTCGAACAGCAAGATCCTCGATCACGTCGCGATGATCGGATTCTACGAATTACCGCTCGACTGGCTCGAAGCCTATCCTGGGCACATCGAGACCGTGACGGCGGACGCCGTCCGGGACGCCTTCTCGCGGCGGATCCGTCCCGAGAATCTCGTCGTCGTGATTGCCGGCGGTGATGGCGATCGCGTCGATGGCGCCGTACCTGCGGCCGAAGCGAATTGAGCCGCGTCCGGATCGTCGGGGGGCACTGGCGCTCGAGACTCCTCCCGGTCGCCGCGGTGCGCGGCCTACGCCCCACCCCGGACCGGGTACGGGAAACGCTGTTCAACTGGCTTGGACAGGACCTGTCCGGCCTGCGTTGCCTCGATCTGTTCGCAGGCACCGGCATTCTCGGCTTCGAAGCGGCCTCGCGAGGCGCTTCGCACGTCACACTCGTGGAACGCAACCCGGCCGCGGCCGCTGCGCTGCAGCAAGCCCGAATAACCCTACACGCAGCGCAAGTAGAGGTGATACGCGGCAATGCGGTAGAATTCGCAAAATCCGTGTCGCGACGGTTTGATCTCGTATTCCTCGACCCTCCCTATCATCAGGGCTGGCTGGAACGCATCGAGCCCTGGCTGGACCGGATTCTGGAACCCGACGGCCGGCTCTACGTGGAAGCGGAGTCCCGGCTCGAGGCACTCGGAGCCTGGACGACCCACCGGTACGGCCAGGCCGGGCAGGTGCACTATCATCTGATGCGAGGAGGCGTCGAATGAAGGAAGCGGTGGCGGTATACCCCGGTACCTTCGACCCGTTTACGCGCGGCCACGAGGATCTGGTGCGCCGCGCCTCGATGCTGTTCGACCGGATCGTCGTCGCCATCGCGGAGAGCCGGGGCAAGTCCCCGATCTTTACGCTGGACGAGCGCGTGGAGATCGCGCGCGAAGTCCTGGCGCCGTTTCCCAACGTCGAGGTCACGGGCTTTGACGGATTGCTGATGGATTTCCTGGTCGATCGCAAGGCGCGTCTGATCCTGCGCGGGCTACGAGCGGTCTCCGATTTCGAATACGAATTCCAGATGGCCGGCATGAACCGCAGACTGTTCCCGGACGTCGAAACCGTATTCCTCACCCCCGCCGACGAATACATGTTCATCTCCGCCACGATGGTGCGCGAGATCGCCCGGTTGGGCGGAGACGTGGGCAAGTTCGTTCAGCCGGTCGTACTCGACCGGCTGCGCAAGAAAATCGACTTGAAGCACTAGAACTGGAGAGTAAACAGCTATGGCCTTGATGATCACCGACGAATGCATCAACTGCGACGTCTGCGAACCGGAATGCCCCAACGGTGCGATCTACCAGGGGGACGAGATCTATGAGATCGATCCCGCCAAGTGCACCGAATGCGTCGGCCACTTCGACGAACCGCAATGCCAGCAGGTGTGCCCGGTGGACTGTATCCCGCTGAACCCGGATTACACCGAGACGCGCGAGCAACTGATGGAGAAATTCCTCAGGCTCACCAACCAGGAAGCCTGACCGTCCCGCGACGTCCGGCGAAGCCATGCACGGGACGTCCCCACCGATCGCTCACGCGGCCTGTGGCGTCATCTCTCCCAAGCCGTCGATCTCGGTGGACGTGGTGATGCCGAGCGCCAAACCGATTCCGGACTCGAGCGCGGCAAGCTCGTCGAGCTGAACGAGCAGGGCCGCCTCGAGCTGCTTGAGTTCGTCCACGCGATCCTCCAGGGTGTCCGTCGCCTGATGGATCCGTTTGATGCTCTCGAGCCGACGCTTGAGCTGAAGCTGGTATTCCCGCACCTGCGTCTCCAGCGGCGCCATGACCGCACGCAGCCAGTGCTCGACGTCGCGGTTGGCGACCTCGAACGTCCGCCGTGCCTGGACCGCGACGGTCTCGAAGAACTTCTGCGTCAGGACGCGCTTTTCCGTCGTGACCAGGGCGAGCGCCGTATTGATCTGCCGGTTGAAAGACTCCTCGAGCCGGTCGAGTTCCTTTTCGTAGCGCAGCGTCGAAAAGCTCTCCGGCCGGGAGAGCTTCAACCCATGCTCGACACTGAAACGCTTGTACATCGAATCGAGCATCGCCGTGATCTCGGCGATCTCCTCGCTGGAGAGTGCGAGATTTCCACGCAGATGGGCGAAGAAGCCCTCCATCGCATCCTTCAGCCCCTTGGAGAACACCGAGTCGAGCATCGCCTCGCGCGTCTTGCGCGTCTCGTCGCGCAAGGCATCGAGCCCCAGATGTGCGAGCAGGTTGTTGGTCAGGGTCGAGAACACGCTCCGCACCGCGTAGTACTTCTGCAAGCCCTGCTCGAACTCCGACTTTTCCGTGCGGATCTTGCGCATCATGTATTCGATGACGCTCTGGTTCTTGCCGCGCAGGTCGGTGAGCTCGCGGAGCTGCTCATGGACACCGCGCAGGCGCGCTTCGAGCAGTTCGCGGGTCCGCTGCACCAGATCGGCGGTCTCGCGCATCGTGCTCTCGCGCACGATCTCCTGCTTGGTCGGGAGCACGTCTTCCGACAAGGCCTGCTCCAGCGCCGGCAGGCGGCTTTTCGCCTCCAGCGCCGGATCGCGCTGGATCCGGGCAACCAGTCCCTTCTGCGCCGACACGGGGAAGACCTGCGAAGGGGGCACGTCGAGCGTGTCCGCCACCGATCGCACCTGGCGGTCGATCTCCGCTTCGATCGATGCGTCGTCGCGCAGCCCGTCCCACAGCCCGTCGATCTTGTTCAGGGCGATGATGCGTCCCCTGCGGGTGCCCCCGTCGACCTGCACGTATTCGCGCCACACGGTGAGGTCGCTCTGGGTCACGCCGGTATCGGCCGCCAGCACGAACAGAACCGCATGCGCATTGGGCAGCAGCGACAGGGTCAGTTCCGGCTCCGCACCGATCGCATTGAGCCCCGGCGTATCGAGCACGATCAGACCCTGCTCGAGCAACGGGTGGGGAAACTCGATCGTCGCGTGACGCCAGCAGGGAATCTCGACCCGGCCTTCGGCGTCGGGCTTCAGGCCCTCCTTGCCCTTCGCATCGACACTGAACCCGAGGCTTCGGGCTTCATCGCAGGAAACACGCTCGGTTTCGCCCACGCGCGACAAAGCGAGCTGCAGGCTGCTAGCCGAGCGGGGATCCAATGGCTGCACCAGCCACTCGTCAGGATGCTGCTTCAGGTCGGAGACACTGGCGTTGCGCTGGCGGGAGCGAATCGGCAGCAGGCGGATCTCGGGTTCGGCGCCCGGAGTCCATTGCAGTTCGGTGGGGCACATCGTCGTACGCCCTGCACTGGACGGCAGGATGCGGTCACCGAACTCGGAGAAGAAGATCGCGTTGATGAGTTCGGACTTGCCACGCGAGAACTCCGCAACAAAGGCGACCGTCAGCCGATCCTCGCGCAGGCGATCGAGCACGTACTGCAGCCGCAAGTCCGTCTGGGCATCACCGATGTCGTTCCGGGCCATCCAGCGACGCAGCCGCCCGGTCGCCTCGGAAACCCCGTCCCGCCAACTGCTGTATGCAGCGAACTGATCCACCAGGCTCATGACCGGCCTCACTCCATGGCGCTCCGGATCGCGGAGCGCGAACATTTACACTCCGCTAGCATAACCCCGAAACCCGTGCGCACCAATCGAACACGGGCCGCGCGCGACGAGCGGCCGGGTCCCGACGACAAGCGTCGTCCGGCATTCGTCGTGCCTATCGCCGCTGGCAGTTTGGGCACCAGTAGGTGGCACGTTGAGCGACGACCCGTCGCGCGATGGGCGTCGCACAAACCCGACACGGCGCCCCCACACGGCCATAGACGAAGTACTGCTGCTGGAAGTACCCCGCCCGCCCGTCACCCCCCACGTAGTCGCGCAGCGTACTCCCTCCCGCCCGGATCGCATCGTTCAGCGTTTCGCGCACGGCAGCAGCGATCCTGGCATAGCGACGCAGGCCGATCCGGCCGGCCGGCGCAAGCGGGTGGACCGCCGCCCGGAACAGGCTCTCCGACGCATAGATGTTGCCCACGCCGACCACCTTCCTCGCATCCATGAGCACCTGCTTGATCGGGGCCCGGATCCCTCGCGTGACGTGGAACAGATAGGCTTCGTCGAACCCCGATTCCAGCGGCTCGGGTCCGAGTCCTGCCAATAGCGGGTGCGCGAGCGGATCTCCGGCGCACCACGTCACCAACCCGAACCGCCGCGGATCCCTCAGGCGCAGCAAGTGCGTGCCGAATACGATGTCCACATGGTCATGGACATCGGGAGCATTGTCCGGCGACAACACGCGCAGGCTTCCGGACATCCCCAGATGGATGATCACGCTGCCGCCGCCGAAATCCAGCAGCAGGTACTTGGCCCGCCGGCGCACCGAATGCAGCCGGCTGCCCACGATTCGCTGCGCCAGTTCGTCGGGCACCGGAATGCGCAGGCGCGAATTGCGCACCCGCACCCCGGTAACGCACTGTCCGACCAGTGCGGGCCCGATCCCGCGGCAAGTCGTCTCGACCTCGGGCAGTTCGGGCATGGCTAGGCCTCCCCGACGACGGCAAAACACGATGCGCTTGCCGGCAAGACAGAAAACTGCATAACATGAGGCGAACGAAATCCGCTTTTCCCGCTCCAACCGCGGACCGGGAGTCTCGGGCCTGCTCCGGCTGCCCGCAGGTCGCATCGCGCGCCCCGGGGCCGAAACCACCATGACGAGACACTGTCGCACATACAAGGATTCCGGCCCGCATGCATCGGGCCGGCACGACCCTGCGGACCCCCCAATGGACCGGTTTTCATGACATTCAAGCTCACTTCCTTTCTCGGCAGTTTCGCACTGAGCGGGCTACTCGTGTGCACGGCGGCGGCACAGGCCGGCACGCACGGATCGTCCGGACATCCCCATGCCGAGCCCACGCCGCAGCTTCCGGCACAGGAGCTGACCCGCGAACTGCTCTTCATGATGCTGCTCGCGGAGATTGCCGGGGCGCGCGGCGAGCTGGCAGTGTCGGTCGAAGCATACCTTGAACTGGCCCGTTCGACCCGCGACCCCCGGATCGCGAAAAGGGCGACGGAGATTGCATTGTTCGCACGCGATCTCGGTGCTGCCACCGAGGCGGCCCGAGTCTGGTCGGACACCGCGCCCGACTCGGACGAAGCGCGGCGGGTACTTGCCGGAATCCTGGCCAACAGCGGTGAACGGCTCAACGAGGTCCAGATCCAGCTCGCGCGGATCCTGGCGCTTTCGCCCGACCAGCTCGAACAGAACCTGCTCGGCCTCAATCGCGCCCTGGCGCGCGTCCCCGACCGACAGATCGTGCGATCGATCGTGTTCCGCCTGACCGAACCTTACCTGGACGAGGCCGCCGCCCATTTCGCACGCGCGCAGGCCGAGGCTGGAGCCGAAGACGGCATGGGCGCGCTGTCCGCCATCGAAGAGGCGCTGGAGTTGCGCCCGGGCTGGGAGCCGGCCGTCCAGTTCAAGACGCAACTCCTCATCCAGCTCGACGCCACGAAGCAGGCGCTGGAATTCCTCCGCGAACAGATCTACCAGTTTCCCGAGAATGGGGCATTGCGCATGACCTATGCGCGCACGCTCGTCACGGCCGGCGAGTACGGAGCGGCGCGGGTTCAGTTCCAGCATCTGCTCGATGACGCCCCCGGCGACCGTGAGTTGCTCTACGCCATCGCCCTGGTGACTTCGCATCTGGGCGAGTACGAACAGGCGGCTGCCCTGTTCGAGCGTGCCCTTGAGGCCGGGCACCTCGAGGCCGACAACATCCGCATGAATCTTGGCCACATCGCCGAGCGCCGCAACCGACCCGACGAGGCCGTGCAATGGTACCGTGGCGTCGGCTCCGGCCGGGACCATCTGGACGCACAAGTCCGGATCGCCATCCTGACCGCGCGCCAGGGCGACGTCGAGGCAGCCCGCATGCATCTGCGCTCGCTTGACGTCGAACGGGACGAACGCCGACGCCTGCTGTTGGCCGAGACCCTGATCCTGCGCGAGGCCGGACGCTATGCCGAAGCCCTTCAGCTCATTGACGACGCACTTCGCGAGGAGCCCGAAAGCGGCGAGCTGCTCTACGAATCGGCGATGCTGGCCGAACGTCTCGACCGACTCAACATCATGGAGGCCCGCCTGCGCAAGCTCATCGCGATCGATCCGGACCATGCCCATGCCTACAACGCCCTCGGCTACACCTTCGCGGACCGGGGCATGCGCCTGGAAGAGGCCGAATCCCTGATCGTCCGGGCCCTCGAACTCGCCCCGAACGATCCGTTCATCCTGGACAGCATGGGATGGGTGCGCTTTCGCCGCAACGACCCGGCCACCGCCCTGGAGCACCTCGAACGAGCCTATGCGCTGCGCCCGGATCCTGAGATCGCCGCCCACCTCGGCGAGGTGCTGTGGACCCTGGACCGTCGCGAGGACGCCATCCGGATCTGGGAGGCCGCGCTGCAGGAACACCCTGACAACGAGACGCTCGGCGATACCGTCCGCCGCCTGAAAACACAATGACCCCTTCCCGGCTGACAGGTACGCAAGCCCGCGCGCTGTTGGGATGCGCACGCCTGCATCTGGCCCTGTGGTTGGGGGCCCTGGCGATGCTCGCCGGATGCGTGATGCATCCTGCCCCGTTCGACGTCGCCCCGGCGGCTCGGACGGCCACGGATGCATTCGAACTCGAGGGACGCCTGTCGGCCACCGACGGCGAACGCGCCGCCAGCGGACGCATCCACTGGCAGCGGGTACCCGGCCGCGACGAATGGACCTTCTTCAGTCCGCTCGGGCAGATCGTCGCACAGCTCGTGAGCACGCCCGAAGGGGCGGTACTCACGACCGGCGACGGGCGGCATGTACGCGCACCGGATGCCGAATCCATGCTGCCCCAGGTGCTCGGGGTAGCGGCCCCGGTCGACGGACTCCCGCACTGGGTCCAGGCTTCGGCCCGACCCGGCGCCACCATCCTGATGGTCGACGAGCAAGGGCGCCCAGCACGGATTGCTGACCAGGGCTGGCTGATCGACTATCCCGAGTACGCCGATCCCGACTCGCGGGCCGCCCCCCGGCGCCTGGATGCCCGCTGGGGTGATACCCACAT
>JBJHDM010000024.1:0-46170 GCA_050486545.1 Rhodocyclaceae bacterium
CCGCGGCAACTCCTATCGCCTCAAGGAGAAGCTCAAATCCGGCCTCGTCCGCTCATTCGACGAACAAACCCAACCGGGTGGGGAAATTTGAATTACCACACTGGGGAAAATTCGCTTGCCCTTGACACCCGCACTTTGAAGAACACGGCGTGCGCATCGAAACGATCCTGTCCGACAACGGGCGCGAGTACTGCGGACGGCCCGACAACCATCCATTCGAGCTGTTCTTGCAGCTGGAAGGTATCGAGCATCGCACCACCCGCGTGGGACGCCCACAGAGCAACGGATTCGTAGAACGGCTGCATCGCACCTTGCTTGACGAGCACTTCCGCATTGCCGGCCGAACAACGTGGTACGAGTCCGTCGAGCAGATGCAGGGTGACCTGGAGAAGTACCTGCACCACTACAACCACGAACGCCCGCATCAGGGGCGGATGATGGAAGGCAGAACGCCGGCTCAGATGTTCGAGGCGGGCATTACCAAGCAGCCCGAGGAGACGATTCCGGAGGCCGCATAAAACAACACCGGCTCGGGGCCGGTGTCAGGTGAATACTTGATCTGTACACATTGAGGATGATCGAAGGCGCACCATCGACGTTCGCGCGTGAGTGGGTAATTCTCAAGGGTCGGGATAAGCGACTCTCCAACTATCGCCAAACTGAATACACGCGACCCTGTCGAACATTCGATTAGGACTGGGTTTCAGGACCAGCAGGACATCACTCGCCCCAGACTTGTGTACATGGGTACGAAAGATATCTTCCCAAGTAACATCGAGTTGCTTATCCCTCGCCGCCAAGAAGCATCCCCACACCATGTCGTCTTGTTCGCTGGTGTTTGGCCCATAGATAACAATCGTTACGAGACAGACGAATACAATCCATGCGGTGAGCAGAACGAACTTCCCGACTTTTATGATGACGCTGAATGCGATGTTCTTCATTAAAGCACCCCCGTTGGGCACTATATCCCGTGGATGCATATCCGTCACCCTCGTAGCGTTATGGGGTGCCTCGACCATCCAAACTCTCGACCGATCACCCTGAACTGCAACTGTTCGGGTCAGCCGTGCGTGCATTGAGAACAAGCAAGGGGATGTCGCAGGAAGCACTTGCTCATGCCTCGGGCTTGGATCGATCCTACATGGGCGGAGTCGAGCGCGGCGAGCACAATGTCGCGCTCGTGAACATCAAGAAGATTGCCGACGCCTTGGGCGTACCCGTTCACCGTCTGATGCAAGAGGCTGGAATCTGAGGGGTGGCCCTGGATGGTTGCCAAGCATCCCCCAAGGTGTTCCGAAAATTTTTCAAAATTTTTCTCGCAGTGTCTGCGTGACCACCCTCGACTTTTTCCACGGGACGACTTGGGGCAGTACCCCCCTCCCTCCCAAAAACTCCAGCGAGGTCAAGCGGGTCCCCTATGGCGGTCGATGAGGGGTAGTCAGACGCCCCCCTTAAATCCAAGCGTTCGGGAAGTTCAGAGTCCTTTGGCGGGACTCTTGACTTGCACAGATCAGGAACCTCATTGATAGTCGAATTGATAGTTGAAACAAAAAAAGCGCCTAATCGCTTGATTTGTATAGCTTGCTGGCGGAGGCGGTGAGATTCGAACTCACGAGGGGCGCGAACCCCTGCCGGTTTTCAAGACCGGTGCATTCAACCACTCTGCCACGCCTCCGTACTCCGTGCCGACAACCTACGGGCCTGGCGGCCCGCCCTGCCGGTTTTAGCTACGCGAGCAAGGCTCGCTTCGCTAGCGCACCGCTGGCGCGGCTGGCGCCAAGACCGGTGCATTCAACCACTCTGCCACGCCTCCGTACTCGGTGCCGGACGTCGAGGACCCGGGAAGGACGCGAAGTATACCACCGGCCTCTTTCAGGCCGTGCGCTCGAACAGGGCGATCGATTCGACGTGGGAGGTTTGCGGGAACATGTTCGCGATGCCGGCGCCGCGCAGGACATAGCCCTTCTCGTGGACCAGCACGGCGGCATCGCGGGCGAGCGTGGCGGGGTTGCAGGACACGTAGACGATGCGGGCGGGAGACTGTTCGGGGCTGAGGGCCTTGACCACGGCGATGGCGCCTTCTCGCGGGGGGTCGATCAGCATCTTGTCGATCCGCCCGAGGGCGGCGAGGCTGTCCTCGGTGGCCTCGAAGAGGTTGGCGACGTGGAATTCGCTGTGGTTCTCCAGGCTGTTGCGCCGGGCATTCTCGCCCGCGCGCAAGACGAGGTTGTCGCTGCCCTCGACACCGACGACGGTGGCACCGGAGCGGGCGATGGGCAGGCTGAAGTTTCCGAGGCCGCAAAACAGGTCGGCGATCCGCTCGCCCGGTTGCGGGTCGAGCAGTTGCATCGAGCGGCGCATCAGCAGGCGATTGATCGCGACGTTGACCTGGGTGAAGTCATTCGGGCGAAACGCCATCGTCACGCCGAACTCGGGCAGCGAATAGCTCAGTTCGGGGGCTTCGGCCGGGTGCAGGCGATGGATGGTGTCGGGTCCGCCGGGCTGCAGCCAGACCTGCACATTCTCTTCGTCGGCGAAGGCTGCGAGGCGTTGTTCGTCTTCGGTCGTCAGCGCGAGCAGGTTGCGGAACACCAGGACCGTGGTGTGGTCACCGACGGCGATCTCGATCTGCGGCAGGCGGTCGGGGATCGACAGGCCGGCGATGAGCGTACGCAGGCGCGGCAGCATTGCGGACAGGTGCGGAGGAAGGATCTCGCAACTGAGCATGTCGGCGATGTAACTGCTCCTGCGCTCGTGAAAGCCGACCAGCACGCCGCCCTTCTTCGGCACCAGCCGGACGCCGATGCGCGCGCGGTAGCGGTATCCCCACGAAGGTCCGTGGATGGCCGGATACACAATCTCGGGATGGAGCTTGCCGACATGCCAGAGGGCATCCTCGAGAACACGTTGCTTGGTGGCCGCCTGGGCGACCGGATCGAGGTGCTGGAGCGAGCAGCCGCCGCACTTCCCGAAGTACGGGCATCGCGGCGCGACGCGCTGCGCACTCGGCTTGACGACGCGGCCAAGCTGCGCGAGCTCGTAGCTCGGGCGGCGGCGATACACGGAATACTCGACGAGCTCCCCGGGCAAGGCGCCGTCGACGAACACGGCCTTGCCCTCCACGTGCGTTACACCCCGTCCTTCGTGATCCACCGACTCGATTGCTGCAAGCGACATGAAAGTTCCGCGCAAAAGGTGTAATTTTACCGGTGTCCGAACCGCCATGGCGAATGAGAACAGGCCCTAATCACACCAGACCGAACGCACATGACACAAGACGAGACCTTCGACACCTACGCCGGATACCAGGCGGCCCTGTCCGACGTGCTGGGTCGCGCCACCCGTGACATCGCGGTGTTCGATCCGGACCTGTACCACACGGGCCTGGAATCGACCGAAGGCATCGCGCTTCTCGAGGCGTTCTGCATGCGCGTGACGAGCGAGGAAAGCCTTCGCATTGCGCTCCATGCGACGAATTTCCTCGAGCGTGACTGCCCGCGCTTGCTGACCCTGTTGTCGCGCTTCGGCCACCGCATGCAGGTGCGGGTGACCACGACCGGGTATCGACAACTCGACCAACCCTTCGTGATCGTCGACGGGATCCATCTGGTCACGCGTTTCCACGCCGATCGCCCGCGCGGGAAATGCTGCCTCGACGACCCCCAGTCTGCTTTCACGCTACTCACCCGCTTCGAGGAGATCTGGCTGGCCGCACGGCGCGGACCCGCCGGCACCCCTCTCGGCATCTGAACCCGAAAACGGAAACCGGCGCTCGAAGCGCCGGTTTCCGTGGATTCGCCTTCAGGACCGGTCGATCACTTGAGCTGGTCCAGCAGCAGGCCGAGGATGCGACGTGCGGTTTCGGACGTATCTTCGCCGCCTTCACGGGTGAGAATCGACACAGTCGAGGTATCGGCTGCGCCGGCCACTCGGATCCGGTATTCGCTGCCGCCGGCGGCCACCCCGCCGTCACGGCTGCGCCAGAATGCGAGCCGCGACAGGAAGCCTTCCGAACGCTGGCTGCGCGCATCGGCATCGGGGTCGATGTAGCGGACGAAGAACAGCCCTTCGTTGCGGTCGCGGTCCTCGACGGTGAAACCGATCCGGTCGAGCGCAAGACCGACCCGGCGCCAGGCGCGGTCGAAGGATTCGTCGACCACCAGTCGCGTGCGGCCGTCGGCACCCGCCTGAAGCGACGCACGCTCCGAACCCGCCGCCGAAGCCAGGATGACGGCGGCGCGCTCTTCCTCCGCACCCAGGCGGATCATCAGCCTGCGCAGCATCTCGGCTTCGAGTTCCGGGTCGGCCGGACGCGGCTGCCACACCGTGCTGTCCTGCGACTGGCTGGCGTAGACCTCGACCATACCGCGGTGGCTGATGTAGATCTCGACCGTTCCCGGCGCCTGACCTTCCTCGAGTCGGGTACGGAACTTGTCCCGTTCGGCCGTGGAGAACAGCCCATCGAGAACCCGTCCGAGCGCACGGCGCACGAAGTCCTGCGGGATGCGGGCGCGGTCTTCGGCCCAGTCGGTTTCCATGACCCCGACTTCGGGCCGGTCGATGTTCAGGATGAAGCCCAGTTCCAGCCAGAAGTCCTTGATCTCCGGCCACAGCGCCTCGGCCGATCCCGGCACGACGAGCCAGCGCTGGGAGCCGGCACGCTCGATCCGCATGCCTTCGGCCTGGGCAAGCACCAGCGGCTGCGCGCCGGTCGGCTGCGCCGCCCGGTCGGCGGCATAGGCCGAGAAGGTCGCCACGCCGCGCGGCGACACGTCCGGGACGGCGAAACGGTCGTCCCGCGTGGGCGCGGTCAGATCCGGCGGAATCTCGAGCGGGGACACCTGCCGGGCGCTCTTGTAATCGATCTTGCGCGATTCCATGAGCGGGCCCGAACATCCTGCGAGCACGAACGCGATTGCAATTGCCGAAGCCGACGTGAAGATCCTTGAAGTCATGAGTATCGAGCAGTCCTGGTCAGTCAGAGTTGGATGCCGGCGCGCCGCATCGACTCGCGCACGCGATCGTGTGCGGATTCGGACAGCGGGGTCAGCGGCAGACGGATTCCCGGCTCGATCAGGCCCATCTGGGCGACTGCCCACTTGACCGGAATCGGGTTGGCCTCGCAGAAGAGGTGGCGATGCAGCCAGACGAGGCGCGCGTTGATCTCGCGGGTCCGCGGCGCATCGCCGGCCAGCGCCGCAACACACATTTCGTGCATGGCGCGGGGGGCAACGTTGGCGGTCACCGAGATTGCGCCGTGCCCACCAAGGAGAATGAACGCCGCAGCGGTCATGTCGTCGCCGGTGTACAGGGCGAAACCTGCCGGCGCGCGCTCGACCAGATCGCACACGCGGTCGATGCTGCCGGTGGCATCCTTGATGCCGACGATGTTGGGGATCCCGGCAAGGCGCAACGCGGTATCGTTGGACAGGTCGGCCACCGTGCGCCCGGGCACGTTGTAGAGGATCATCGGCAGTTCGACCGCTTCGGCGATCGAACGGAAGTGCTGGTACAGGCCTTCCTGGGTCGGCTTGTTGTAGTAGGGCACGACCGAGAGGTGGGCGTTCGCCCCGGCCTTCTGCGCGAACTGCGCGAGCTCGATCGCCTCGCTGGTCGAGTTGGCCCCGGTGCCTGCGATGACCGGCAGGCGCCCGTCCGCATGTTCGACCGCCACCCGGATGAGTTCGCAATGTTCCTCGACATCGACCGTCGGGGATTCGCCCGTGGTCCCGACGACGACGATCCCGTCGGTGCCTTCAGCGACATGGAAATCGATCAGCGAGCGCAGGCGCTCGAAATCCAGACTGCCATCCGCCCGCATGGGGGTGACGATGGCGACGATGGAACCGGTAATCATCGAACTCCGCACCAAAACGTAAAAGTTTGATTCTACCTGATCAAAGACGGACAGCCAGACCCCTGTTCGAACTGGACCCTGCAGGGGCGCTTCGGTTCGCGACGCTGCCCGACCGCTCCAGGCCGGGCGACCCGGCGAAGCCCGCTCAGAGGTCGGCCAGGGCCTTGACGTGCGCAACGACGGAGCGAGCCATCGCCGACAGCGAATAGCCTCCTTCGAGGATCGACACGATGCGCTTGTGCCCGCATTCCTGCACAAGCTCCTTGAGCCGTTCGGTGACCCATACGTAGTCCGACTCGACCAGCCCCAGGGACCCCATGTCGTCCTCGTAGTGCGCGTCGAAACCTGCGGAGACGAACAGCATCTGGGGCTGGTGCGCGCGAAGCGCGGGGAGCCACAGGTCGCTGACGATCTGCCGGAAGGCATCGCCGCGGGTACCGGCCGGAACCGGGACGTTGACCATGTGAGAGGGGACGTTGTCCGCGCCGCTGTAGGGATAGAACGGGTGCTGGAAGATGCTCGCCATCATCACGCGCGGATCTTCGCGGAAGATGTCCTCCGTGCCATTGCCGTGATGCACGTCGAAATCGATCACGGCGACCCGCTCGAGTCCATGGACTTCGAGCGCATGGCGGGCCGCGATCGCGACGTTGTTCAGGAAGCAGAATCCCATCGCCTTGCCGTGTTCGGCATGATGACCCGGCGGGCGTACCGCACAGAACGCATTCTCGATTTCGCCCTTGAGCACCAGGTCGGTCGCCAGCACCCCCGCCCCCGCCGATCGCAGTGCCGCCTTCATTGTGTTCGGGCTCATTGCGGTATCGGGGTCGAGGTGACGGATCCCGTGCTCCGGCACGCTCTCATGAAGTTCCTCGAGATACTCCCGGGCATGGGCTCTGAGGATCTGCTCGGACGTGGCCAGCGGCGCATCGTAGAAGGAAAGGTAAAGATCCAGGCCGGCGGCGATCAGCCGGTCGTTGATCGCCGCAAGGCGATCGGGGCATTCGGGATGAAAACTGCCCATCTCGTGCAACCAGCAATCCCTGTGCGTGATGAACGCAGTCGTGGTCATACCCCTCCTTTCGTGCTTCGTGCGAACTTTCGTGCGCCGTGTTCTTCCAACCCGCTCGGCACAGGCGTTTGGCGCATCGGGCCGCTCTCTGATCTATTATCACCGCTTTATGATGAATTTTACAGTGACCTCCGAGCCGCCTCACGTGCAGTGCGCACGCGTACTCGAAACCGCCAACCGCATCATTCTCGGCAAGGAACACGGACTGCGCCTGGCGCTTGCCTGCCTGGTCGCACGCGGCCACCTGCTCATCGAGGACGTGCCCGGGGTGGGCAAGACCACCCTCGCGCACGTCCTGGCCAGGCTGACCGGCCTGCAGTTCCAGCGCATCCAGTTCACCAGCGACCTGCTGCCGGCCGACATCATCGGCGTGTCGATCTTCGAGCGCGAAAGCTCGGCCTTCCGCTTCCATCCCGGCCCGATCTTCGCGCAGCTCATCCTCGCCGACGAGATCAATCGCGCCACACCCAAGGCCCAAAGCGCGCTGCTCGAAGCGATGGAAGAGCATCAGGTCACGGCCGACGGCCAGACCTTCCCGTTGCCGGAACCGTTCTTCGTGATCGCCACCCAGAATCCGGCAAACCAGATCGGCACCTTTCCCCTGCCGGAGAGCCAGCTCGACCGCTTCCTGATGCGGATCGAACTCGGTTATCCGGACCGGGAGGCGGAACGGGCATTGTTGATGGGCGAAGACCGCCGAGAGGTTCTCGAGCGCCAACACCCGATCATCACCCCCGAAACCTTGAGAGCCCTTCAGACGGCGGCGCAATCGATCACCATTTCGGGCCACCTCGTCGAGTACGTGCAGGCGTTGCTCGCCAATACCCGGCAGAACACGGAACTGGCCGGCGGGCTCAGCCCCCGCGCGGGCCTGGCACTGCTGGCCGCGGCGCGTGCATGGGCGCTCACGCATGGACGCGACCATGTTCTGCCGGAGGACGTCCAGAGCGTGTTTCCCCACGTAGCCGGCCACAGGCTGCACCTTGCGAACGACGGACGCAGCGCTCCGGCCGAGACCCTGCAGGGGATCCTCCGGACGGTGCCGATCGGCGGGCGATGAGCTTCGCACAGGCCCGGACGCTCGTCCGGCATCGCCTCGAACGCTGGCTGTTTCGGATCGGGCCGGCCGAGTCCGCGCCGGTCGTCCTCGGGCGACGACGCATCTTCGTCCTGCCGACGGCAGCGGGCACCGGCTTCGCAGCCGCCTTGCTGGTCATGCTGGTCGCCGCCATCAACTACAACCTGAGCCTGGGTTACGCACTCGTCTTCCTGCTGGCAGGCATCGCGGTAGTCAGCATCCTTCACGCGTTTCGCAATCTGCTCGGCCTGTCGATCCGCCCCGCCCGCATCGACCCGGTGTTTGCCGGATCACCTGCCCGCTTCCGGTTTCTGGTGACCGGATCGGAAGATCGGGACCGGTGGGCCCTGCGTCTCGTGGCTGGCGGCGCCGAGGCAGGATTCTCCGTACCCGCCGGACGGACCGCCGAACCGGAGTTGCTCGTCCCCAGCCGCAAGCGCGGCTGGCTCACACCCGGTCGGGTGACGCTGGAGACCGCCTACCCACTCGGGCTGATCCGCGCCTGGAGCATCTTCACGCCCGACGTGAAGTGCCTCGTGTATCCAACTCCGGAGGCCGCGCCGCCTCCGCTTCCAGAGGGCACCGGGACAAGCTCCGGCCTGCGCAGGAGCGCTGCCGGCGATGACGACTTCGCGGGACTCCGCCCCCATCGGGCAGCCGATTCGCCCCGGCACGTCGCCTGGAAGGCGTTCGCCCGGGGCGGCCCCTTGCTCACCAAGCATTTCTCGGGCTCCGAGGCGGGCAACGTCATTCTCGACTGGCAGGCAACGCCGGCAAACCAGCCCCGGGAAGCCCGCATCGCCCGCCTTGCAGCCTGGATACTGGCAGCCGAAACCTCGGGGCGGGCGTTCTCGCTCAACACCCCGTACGCATCGATCGGGACCGGCTCCGGCCCCCACCACGCCCACGCCTGCCTCAAGCTGCTCGCCCTGTTTCCCGATGCGCACCCCGCAAACTAGCCTCCACGCCGCCCCCTGGCTGCTCGTCACGTCGGCCGTGACGCTGGCTCCGCACGCGATTCATCTACCGGTCTGGCTCGTCGCGCTGTGCATCGCGCTGCTGATCTGGCGGGCGGCCGGCTTGCGCGCACCCGGCCGCTCCGCCCCGCGGATCCTGGTCGTACTGATCGCGATCGCGGCCGCCGCCGCGATTCGCCTGGAGTACGGGCACATTCTCGGGCGAGATCCCGGTATCGCCTTGCTCGCCTTGCTGCTTTGCCTGAAGCAGCTCGAGATCACGGCTCCCCGCGACGTGCGGGTCGGCGTGCTGCTGAGCCTGTTTCTCCAACTCGCCCTGTTCTTCCACCACCAGACCCTGCCGGTCGCCTTGCTGGCCACAGGCGGAGCGTTGCTCGCAACCACGACCCTGCTCACCCTGGTCGCACCGACGACCGGCACGCGCGACGTGCTGAAGACCGCACTGACGCTGCTCGCGCAGGCGGTGCCCTTCATGTTGGTGCTTTTCCTGCTCTTTCCACGCATTCCGGGTCCGCTCTGGGGGTTGCCCGCGGACGCCCACAGCGGACTTTCGGGACTGTCGGATACGATGGAGCCGGGCTCGATCAGCGAACTCAGCCTGTCCGACGCGATCGCCTTCCGCGCGCGCTTCGAGGGCTCCCCGCCACCTCCGGACCAGCGGTACTGGCGCGGCCCCGTGCTGACGCAGTTCGACGGACGCACCTGGCGGGCAGCCAGGTTCGCCACGTTCGAGCGCGCGCCGTACGAAACCGAGGGGGCCCCCTACGTCTATACCCTGATCCTCGAGCCCCACAACCAGCCCTGGCTGTTGCCGCTCGAGTTTCCCGGTCCCGACATCCCCGGCGTGCGCTATGCCAGCGATTACCAGCTTCTGGCCATGCAGCGCGTGCGCAACCGCATGCGCATCGAGCTGCGGGCCTTCCCATCTGCGCGCGCCGGGTTGAACGAAGCCTCCGACGTGCTTCGGCAATCCCTCGCCCTTCCGGAACAGTCGAACCCGCGCGCACGCGCACTGGCCGAGCGCATCGCTAGCGAGACGAGCGACCACGACGAGATCGTCGGGCGTACGCTGGCGTACCTGCGCGAGGCCCGACTGACCTACACGCTTTCGCCACCCCTGATGGGAGCGCATGCCGTCGACGAGTTCCTGTTCGACCATCAACGCGGGTTCTGCGAGCACTTTGCCTCGGCCTTCGTCGTCCTCATGCGTGCCGCGAACGTTCCTGCACGCGTGGTGACGGGCTACCAGGGGGGAACCCTGAACCCGGTCGACGGCGCCCTCGTGGTCCGCCAGTCCGATGCCCATGCCTGGGCGGAGGTCTGGCTCGAAGGCGAGGGCTGGCGCCGGATCGATCCCACCGCCCTCGCGGCCCCGATGCGCATCGAGTCCGGCCTGGCCGCAGCCCTGCCAAGCGGCGAGTCATTGCCGCTGATGATGCGTCCGGCCATGTCCTGGATGCGCGACCTGCGCCACCGCTGGGATGCACTTTCGAACACGTGGAACGAGCTCGTCATCGGCTTCGACAGCGCCCGTCAGATCGGCTTGGTCGAACGCCTGGGATTTTCCCAGCCGGACTGGAAGACACTGACGACCCTGCTCGGACTCGGTACCGGCACGTTGCTGCTCATGCTGTTCGGCTGGGCGCTTTTCCAGCGAAGGCGGATCGACCCGCTCGAGCGCGCATGGGCAGAGTTTTGCCGGAAGTTCGCCCGACGAGGACTGCCACGGTTGCCATGGGAAGGGCCGATCGATTACGCTGATCGCGTGTCCGGCGTCCATCCCGACCACGCAGGACAGGTCCGGGCGATCGCCTCGCACTATGCCCGCCTGCGCTACGGTTCGAGCACCGAACCGGATCGGAAGGACGTGCGCCTGCTGACCCAACGCATTCACCGTTTTCACCTTCGATGACCCGTTCCGCGCTCACCCTGCTCTTGTTGTTGATGGCCACCTGCTCGTGGACGGCACAGGCCTCGTTCCTTCGCAACGAAGAAGCCTTGCGCTTCGTCGCCGAGATGGAACAGACACATGGATTCGACGCCGACGAGGTCCGCAGCGCCTTGCACCGCGCCCGTCACCTCGAGCGGGTGATCCGCCTGATCCGCCCGCCAAGTACCCCCTCCGAGCGCTCCTGGCAGCGTTACCGCGCCCGTTTCCTCGACGATGCGCGGATCGACTCCGGCGTCGTGTTCTGGCAGCGCTACCGCGACACGATCGATGCGGCCAGCCAGCAGTTCGGCGTCCCGCCCGAGATCATCGTCTCGATCCTGGGCGTGGAGACGAATTACGGCAGCTATACGGGAAGTTTCGAAACGGTCTCGGCCCTGGCCACCCTGGCCTTCGACTACCCGCCCCGCGCACCCCTGTTCCGGCGCGAACTGGAGAATCTGTTCCTGCTCGCGCGCGAACAGGGCCGCGACCCGTTCAGCTACCGTGGATCCTTTGCCGGCGCGCTGGGCTATCCGCAATTCCTGCCGAGCAGCATTCGCACCTATGCCGTGGATTTCGACGGCAACGGCATCATCGATTTCGAATCGGACCCGATCGACGCGATCGGCAGCATCGCGAACTACCTCGCGGTGCATGGCTGGCAGAGGGGAGAGCCGATCGTGACCCCGGTGAGGCTTCCCGCCGGCCTCGATCCGAGACCGCTCATCGATGCGGGGATCGAACCCAGTCTCGACACGATGCAATTGCTCAAGCAAGGGATCGAGCCGATCGACGACCGCCTTCACGACGCCCCGGCCACCTTGTTCGACCTCCCGACTCCCGGAGAAGGCACCGAGTACTGGCTCGGCTATCGCAATTTCTACGTGATCACCCGCTACAACCGGAGCAGCTTCTACGCAATGTCGGTGTTCGAGCTGGGCGAAGCCTTGCGGGCACGCTTCGAAGGCCGCCGGGCATCGCTCCGTTAGCAACCGCCCGCCGTTACAGCAGGATGTCCCGCGAAATTCCGCGCCGGCGAATCGCGCGCCTGAGCTGCCCAAGCGCCTCGAGCTGGATCTGGCGGACCCGTTCGCGCGTCAGGCCGAGGCGTGCGGCGAGTTCTTCGAGCGTCATCACTTCACACTCGTCGAGACCGTAACGGTGCCGGATCACGATCCGCTGCTTGTCGTTGAGCTTCGCGATCCAGTCGCGAACCAGCGTTTCGACTTCCGCATTCTGGATACCGGAATCCGGCGGCTCGACATGATCGTCGGCCAGCGACTCGCCGATCGAGAGGCTCGGATCGACCTCGAGTGGCGCATCGAGCGAAGCGGTATGCTCGCTCAACGCGAGTAGCGCACGTACTTCCTCGACCGTTTTGCCCAGGCGCCTGGCGATCTCCTCCAGCGTGCAATCACCGTTCCCCAAAGCCTCCAGGTTGCGCTGTGCACGCAACACCTGGTTGAGTTCCTTGACCACATGCACCGGAAGCCGGATCGTACGCGACTGGTTCATGATGGCCCGCTCGATGTTCTGGCGGATCCACCAGGTCGCATAGGTGGAGAAACGGAACCCGCGCTCCGGATCGAACTTCTCGAGCGCGTGCATCAGGCCGAGGTTCCCCTCCTCGACCAGATCGAGCAGCGGGATGCCCCGGTTCAGATAGTGTTTGGCGATATTCACGACCAAGCGCAGATTGCGTTCGATCATGATCTGCCGCGCCTCGAAATCTCCGTCCCGGACCCTGCGTGTCAGGGCGGCTTCCTCGGTGGCGGTGAGCAGCGGATTGGCGCCGATTTCGTTCAGGTAGATCTGGGTGACATCGTTGAGAAACTCGCTCTCGAACGGCGGCGGCGAAGGCTCGCCGAGGACTTCCACCTCGGGCGGCAGATCCGGTTCCTGACCAACGGCTTCGTCATGTTCGCCCGGATCGTACATTCGCCTCTCCCATCAGCGTGGCGGCAGATACTGCATTGGATCCACCGGTCGGCCCTGCCTGCGAATCTCGAAATGAAGCTTGGGGCGATCCGCATCCGTGCTGCCCAGTTCGGCAATCTGCTGTCCCTTGCGGACCTGATCACCCTCCTGGACCAGCAGCTTCTGGTTGTGCGCGTAGGCCGTCAGATAGTCTTCGTCGTGCTTGATGATGATCAGGTTGCCATATCCACGCAGGCCTCCGCCGGAATACGCGACCTGCCCAGCCGCCGAGGCCAAGACCGGATCACCGGGGTTGCCCCCGATGTCGATGCCCTTGTTCACCGTCTCGTTGTCGATGCGCTCGTTATAGCCCAGCACGATCGGCCCCGATGCCGGCCACAGCCAGGCGGCACCCGGTACCGCTACCGGAGGCTGCGGCTCGCGGGGCAACTCGGCGGGCGCGGCCGCCGGAGCACCCGCCGCATCCGGCCGGATGGCTGCCCACGCCTGATCGCTGTAGGGCTGCCGGCCGCCGCGCGGTTCGTGCATGACCGGCGCATCCTGCATGCCATCGGGTGCCGCGATCGGCCGGACCTCGACCGGCTGGACGATCGCAATCGGTTCAGGCGCGGCCCCGCCTGGCGGCGACACGCGGATCTCCTGCCCGACACGCAACTGGTTCGGGTCCATCAGGTTGTTCCAGACAACCAGATCGTTGACGTTCTGGCCATACAAGCGTCCGATGCCCATCAGCGTATCGCCGGGGCGCACCGTATGGACCTGCTGGCCCGGAGCCGAAACGGCGGTCGCAGGCGGCGGTACCGTACTGTGACGGATCGGCGCCGGCGCCTGGGCGGCGCAGCCAACCAGGAAGATCGCACACAGGACCGCAACGGTCGCGGCAGGACGGGGACGAAGGGGGTCGAGTCGTACTTTCATTCCATTCCATTGAGCAACGGCACGAAGCGCACGGCCTCGAACCGGCTTTCCTTGAAAACGCTGCCCTGACGCTCGATCAGGATCAATCGCTGATCCGACGAGCCCAGCGGGATCATCATCCTGCCACCGGGCGCCAGTTGCTGCTTCAGCGCCAGCGGAATTTCCTGGGCCGCTGCGGCGACGATAATGGTATCGAACGGTGCCGCCTCGGGCAGGCCCAAGCTGCCGTCCGCATATTTTAATCGCACGTTCGCAAAGCGGAACGG
The DNA here is from genome assembly GCA_050486545.1 of Rhodocyclaceae bacterium. GTDB lineage: Bacteria > Pseudomonadota > Gammaproteobacteria > Burkholderiales > Rhodocyclaceae > DAOMNN01. The sequence continues at coordinate 14,040 of JBJHDM010000024.1, forward strand.
GCGCAAGTTCTCCTTTGCCCGATCCAGCAAGGGGCGAATCCGCTCGACCGCGAACACTTCGGTCGCGAGAAAGGACAGCACCGCCGCTTGATACCCACATCCTGCACCGACCTCAAGTGTGCGCCCAAGTTCTCTGCCCGTGCGCAAAATCTCGATCATCCGTGCTACGACAAAGGGTTGCGAAATGGTCTGCTGATAGCCGATCGGCAACGGCGTGTCGTCATAGGCACTGAAGGCCAGACCTTTCTCGACGAAACGTTCGCGAGGCACGTGCATCATCGCGTCGAGCACCTTGCCATCGCGAATCCCTTGTTTCTCCAGGCGTTCGCGCATTCTCATCAATGCACGACTCGGCACCGCCCCGGCATCGCGCTGGCGCACACTCATCGGGCGAGCCAGTCCGACACGGGCGGAATCAGGCCGTTGTGGGTGAGGTCGATCTGCAATGGCGTCACCGAAACGAACCCCTCCGTCACGGCATTGAAGTCCGTTCCCTCGCCGGCATCGGCCGCCTGGCCAGCCGGACCGATCCAGTACACCGCCTCGCCACGGGGGTTCTTCTCCCGTATGACCGGCTCCGCCTTGTGCCGTTTCCCGAGTCGCGTCACCCGAAGCCCCCGAAGCTCGTCGTAGGGGCGATCGGGGATGTTGACGTTCAGCAGGACCGGTTCCCTCAACGGATCCCGCTGGAAGCGCTCGACCAGCCCGCGTGCCACCCGTGCAGCGGACGTGAAATCGCTGGCAGCCTTGCTCACGAGCGAGATGGCGATCGATGGAACACCGAGGAGGTAGCCTTCGGTCGCTGCCGCGACGGTCCCCGAATACACCGTATCGTCGCCCATGTTGGCGCCGTGATTGATGCCGGATACGACCATGTCGGGGAGGTAGTCGAACATGCCCGTGACGGCAAGGTGGACGCAGTCGGTCGGCGTGCCGTTGACGAAATGGAAGCCGTTGGCCGCCCGTCGAAGCGACAGCGGCCGGTCGAGCGTGAGCGAATTGCTCGCGCCGCTGCGATCGCGCTCGGGGGCCACCACGGTGATCTCCCCCAGGCCCTGCAAGGCCTCGGCCAAGGCGGCGAGCCCCGGCGCGAAATAGCCGTCATCGTTACTGAGCAGAATTCGCATCGATCGTCCGTCAGGGAAGAAACTCGTTCTCGCACCCCGTTTCGACATGCTGCGGGGCGACGCAGCATCTTAGCATAGAGCCGGAACGGTACCGGAACGGCCAAACGTCGTGCAGAAGATGCGCCCGGAAAAGAAAAACCGGCTCGTAAGCCGGTCTCGGGTGGTTCGATTGGTCGGGGCGGCGGGATTCGAACTCGCGACCCCTTGCACCCCATGCAAGTGCGCTACCAGGCTGCGCTACGCCCCGACACAGGCGCGCATTATAGCAGTTGCGAAGACGAACGCCAGCGCCGTCGATCAAACGCCCCTGCCGGGTCTCGGTCAGCTCCGCAGGAACTGAAGGGTATCGAGGATCTCGGCACGGATCTCTGCAACGAGCAACCGCAGCTTGGCCGCCTCTTCGACTTCTTCCTGTTCGTGGATCGCCGTCTCGCCCAAGCGGTTGCGCGCACCCGAGATCGTGAAACCCTCTTGGTACAGCAGTTCGCGGATTCGGCGGATGAGCAACACTTCGTGGTGCTGGTAATAGCGCCGGTTGCCCCGGCGCTTGACCGGCTTGAGCTGGGTGAACTCCTGCTCCCAATAGCGCAGCACGTGCGGCTTGACCGCACACAGATCGCTCACCTCACCGATGGTGAAGTAGCGCTTTGCCGGAATCGGGGGCAGTGGTTCGGATATCGCCTCAGGGCTGCTTGCTTGCATCGCTCAACTGCTCCACGGCTGCCTTGAGCTTCTGGCTTGCGTGAAAGGTGACCACCCTGCGTGCCGAAATCGGAATCTCTTCGCCGGTCTTGGGGTTGCGCCCGGGTCGTTGCGGCTTGTCGCGCAACTGGAAGTTGCCGAACCCTGACAGCTTGACCGGTTCACCCCGTTCGAGTGCAAGCCGGATTTCCTCGAAGAAGCCTTCGACCATGTCCTTGGCTTCACGCTTGTTCAGACCGACACGTTCGAAGAGCAGATCGGCCAGTTCCGCTTTGGTCAGAGTTACATTCATTTCACTACCCGCGCAACCGCGCGCCAAGAGAGGTTTCCGCGTTGCCGACGATCGCGGCAACTGCCGCATCGACCTCCGCATCTTCAAGCGTTCGTTGAGTATCTTGCATCAAGACCCTGAATGCAAGGCTCCTTTTCTCCGGCTCGATGCCCTTGCCATGATAGACGTCGAACAACTCGATCGACTGCACGATAGCCGGAGCCGATTGCCGCATGACCTCCAGCACCCGGGCCACGCTCCATTGCGAATCGACGATCAAGGCTACATCACGCGCGACTGCCGGAAAGCGGGATATTTCACGATACGCCGGCACTTCGTCTTCCAGCACGGCGTCGAGTTCGAGTTCAAACACCACCGGAGCGGTCCCCAGTTCGTAACGATCCACCCATACCGGATGAAGTTCTCCGACGATGCCGATGAACCGTCCGTCCCGATGGACCGCCGCGGCCCGGCCCGGATGCAGTGCCGGATGGGCAACCGTCCTGAACTCGAGCGTCGCCGTACCGAACAAGGCCTCGAGATCGCCTTTCACGTCGTAGAAATCCACTTGCCGTAACGGCGCCCCCCATTGCTCGGGCAGCGCGGGGCCGGCTGCGAGGACGGCAAGACGGACCGGCTGATGGAAGCCCTCCACCGGCTCCCCCCCGGCCTTTCGTTCGAAGCAGCGTCCGACCTCGAACAGCCGCACGCGCGATTGCTGCCGGTTCCGGTTTGCCGCGAGATTCGCGGCCAGACCCGGAATCAGGCTGGAGCGCATCACGCTCATCTGGCTCGCGATCGGATTGGCCAGGCGGATCGGTTGGGCGTTGGCGCAATAGTCGCGCTCCCAGGCCTCCTCGACGAAGGCATAGTTGATCACCTCCTGGTAGTCCCGGTCCGCGAGCATTCTCCGAACGGTCCAGACCGAGCGGGCCGATTCGCCGCGATCGAGCATTTCGAGGCGCCCTTTCGGCGCAACGGCGGGGATCGCGTCGTAGCCGTACAGCCGCACGATCTCTTCGATCAGATCCTCCTCGATCGCGATATCGAAACGGAAGGAAGGCGGAACGACCACCAGCGCATCCCCCTCCCGCGCGACGGACAGGTGCACGCCCTCGAGCAGTCGCACCATCTCCGCGTCGTCCAGATCGATGCCGAGGACCCTGCGCACGCGTTCTGGACGGATGCGGACCGCACCTCGCCCCGGCAAGTGCTCCCGTGCGACCGCCTCGACGACCGGACCCGGACGCCCTCCGCAGATGTCGAGAATGAGCCGGGTTGCCCGCTCGATCGCACGGACGGAAAGCTCGAAGTCCACCCCCCGCTCGAACCGATGGGAGGCGTCCGAGCCAAAGCCGTACGCCCGTGCACGGCCCGCGATCGCGTCGGGCGAGAAGAACGCGCTTTCGAGGAAGACGTCGGTGGTCTCCAGCGTCACCCCGGACTCCTCCCCACCCATGATTCCGGCCAGCGCGAGCGCCCTGGCCTCGTCGGCGATCAGCAGCGTGTCGGCGGCGGGTTCAACCGTCTGCTCGTTGAGCAGCAGAACCGATTCGCCCGGACGCGGGTAGCGCACGTGAATCGCACCGGACAGCCTCGCGTCGTCGAACACGTGCAGGGGCTGACCGAGCTCGAGCATCACGTAGTTGGTCACATCCACCAGCGCACTGATCGGCCGCACGCCACACCGTTGCAAGCGCTGCTTCATCCAGTCGGGGCTGGGCGCCTTCGCATCGACCCCGCGCAGGATCCGGCCGCAATAACGCGGGCAGGCTTGCGGTGCATCGAGCACAATCTCACGCCGATCCCCGATTTCCGCCTCGACCGGCTGGACTGCAGGAAGCCCGAGCGGCGCCTCGGTGAGTGCGGCCACCTCGCGGGCAATGCCGGCGAGACTCAGGCAATCCGAACGGTTCGGGGTGAGCTTGATCGTGTAGAGGACGTCATCCAGGGTCAGGAGCTCGCGGACATCCATCCCCAGCGGCGCATCCGCCGGTAGTTCGAGCAGCCCCGAGTGGTCCTCCGACAATCCGAGCTCTCGTGCCGAACACAGCATGCCGAAGGACTCGACCCCACGCAGCCGGGCGGCCTTGATCGCGATGCCGGGCAGCGCCGCGCCGACTCGCGCCAGCGGCACCTTCATCCCTACGGCGGCATTGGGTGCCCCGCAGACGATCTGCAGCAGTTCTCCCGAACCGTCGTCGACCTTGCAGACCTTGAGCTTGTCGGCATCCGGGTGACGCTCGGCGGACACGATCTTGGCAACCACGATCCCGCCGAAGCTCGGGGCGACGGGGTCGCATTCCTCGACCTCCAGACCGGCCATCGTCAGCAGATGGCCGAGTTCCTCACTGTCGAGCTGCGGATTGATGAAGCTGCGCAGCCAGCTTTCCGGAAATTGCATGGTCGATCACCTGAACTGGGTCAAGAAGCGCAGATCGCTTTCGAAGAAAAGGCGCAGGTCATTCACGCCGTATCGCAGCATCGTCAGCCGGTCCAGGCCCATCCCGAATGCGAAGCCGGTGTAGCGGTCCGGATCGATGCCACCGAAGCGCAGCACGTTGGGGTGAACCATTCCGCAACCGGCAATCTCGAGCCATTTGCCTTCGAGCGCACCGCTCATGAAGGCGACATCGATCTCGGCACTGGGCTCGGTAAACGGAAAGAAGGACGGCCGGAAGCGAACCTGGAGGTCCTCGGACTCGAAGAACTTGCGCAGAAAGGCAGCGATGACACCCTTGAGATCCGCGAAACTCACCGAGTCGCCGACCCACAATCCCTCGACCTGATGGAACATCGGCGAATGCGTCGCATCCGAATCGACGCGGTATACCCGGCCGGGGGCGATCACGCGCACGTCCGGCATCGTCCGGTCGCCCGCATGACGCTCCACGTGTGCCAGCATGGCCCGGATCTGCACCGGACTCGTATGCGTGCGCAGCAGAACATCATCCCGGCCTTCCAGGTAGAACGTGTCGTGCATCGAACGGGCGGGATGGTTGTCCGGCGTATTCAGTGCGGTGAAGTTGTGCCAGTCGGTCTCGATCTCCGGACCGTCGGCGACCACGAACCCGATTGATCGGAACAGCGCCTCGACGCGCTCGAGCGTTCGTGTCACCGGATGGAGCCCGCCGCGCCCGGCCCCGCGGCCCGGCAGCGTGATATCCAGGGATTCGGCGGCCAGCTGGGCCTGCAGGCGAAGTTCGCGCAAGGCTTCCCGGCGCGCCTCCAGCGCCGCCTCGACGGCGCCCTTGACGCGATTGATTTCGGCGCCGGCGACCTTCCTCTCTTCGGGAGGCAGCTTACCGAGCGCCTTGAGGCGCTCGGTAATCGCCCCCGTCTTGCCGAGGTAACGCGCCTTGGTCTGTTCGAGTTGCGCAGCGTCGGAGACGGCGGCAAAGGCGGCCGTCGCGTCCTCGACAAGTTGGTCCAGATCGTCCATATGCATGCACCGGAGGGTTCAGAAAAAAAAAGGAGGCAAGGCCTCCTTTTTTGCAGACAGCGGGTTTCCTGCTCGTGCCGCCCGGATCAGGCGGCGAGTTGGGCCCGGGCCTGCTCGGCAAGCGCCGCAAAGGCGGGCTTGTCGAATACGGCGAGATCGGCCAGCACCTTGCGGTCGACGTCGATCGCGGCCTTCTTCAGGCCATTCATGAAGGTGCTGTACGTCATGCCCAGCTCGCGGGAAGCGGCATTGATCCGCGCGATCCACAGCGCGCGGAACTGGCGCTTGCGCTGGCGGCGGTCACGGTATGCGTACTGGCCCGCCTTCATCACCGCCTGCTTGGCGATGCGATAGACGTTCTTGCGACGGCCGCGATAACCCTTGGCCTGGTCGAGGACCTTCTTGTGACGGGCGCGGGCGGTTACACCACGTTTTACTCGGGGCATGTCGGTCTCCTATCAGGCGTACGGAAGCATGGCGCGGATCAGCTTCTGATCGGCGGCATGGACCTCGGTCATGCCGCGAAGCTGACGCTTCACCTTCGTCGTCTTCTTGGTGAGGATGTGACGCTTGAACGCCTGGGACCGCTTGATCCCACCGCTCGCGCGGACCTTGAACCGCTTCGCGGCCCCGCTCTTGGTTTTCATCTTGGGCATTGCCAACTCCATCTTCGTATATGCCGTCAGGTAGGGCCGGACTTCGGCACCTTTGTCGACCTGACACCACTTGTTTCGCGATGACTGCACATGCGCACCGATCACCGCGCTTCGTTCCCCCGGCCTTCCAGCCCAGGGGACAAAACCGTTCATGTCGATCAGCGCGGCTTGCGCGGCCCGATCACCATGATCATCTGACGCCCTTCCATCTTGGGCATCTGCTCCACCACTGCGATCTCTTCGAGATCGGCCTTGATCCGCTCGAGCTGCCGCATGCCGATTTCCTGGTGGGCCATTTCACGCCCGCGAAAACGCAAGGTCACTTTCGCCTTGTCGCCTTCGCCCAGGAAGCGCTTGAGGTTGCGCAGCTTGATCTGGTAGTCGTTCTCGTCGGTACCGGGACGGAGCTTGACCTCCTTGACCTGAACCTGCTTCTGCTTCAGCCGGGCTTCGTGGGCCTTTTTCTGTTCCTGGTACTTGAACTTGCCGTAGTCCATCACCTTGCACACCGGCGGCTGGGCCATCGGTGCGATCTCGACCAGATCGAGACCCGCTTCCTCGGCAATGTTCAGGGCCGTGTTCAGCGAGACGATGCCGAGTTGCTCTCCGTCATCTCCCACGAGCCGGACTTCTGGCGCGTTGATCTCTCCATTGACGCGCTGCTTCTTGTCTTGAGCGATGGTTCAGTTCTCCACAAATACCAAAAATCAGACCGGGCCGGCTTTCGCTTCGACTTCGCGACGCCAGCGCCCGATCAGCGAATCGAGGGACATTTGGCCAAGATCATGGCCTCCCCGTGCGCGCACGGATACGACTCCAGCCTGCTTCTCCTTCTCGCCGACGACGAGCTGGTACGGCAGCTTGTGCACGCTATGCTCGCGGATTTTATAGTTAATCTTCTCGTTGCGCAAATCGGCCTCGACACGGTACCCGACCTTGCGCAAGCGCCGTGCGACGTCGGCCGCGTACTCGGCCTGACCTTCGGAGATGTTGAGCACGACCGCGTGCACCGGCGCGAGCCACATCGGCATGGCTCCGGCATAGTGCTCGATCAGGATGCCGGTAAAGCGCTCCAGCGAACCGAACAGCGCCCGGTGCAGCATGACCGGGCGACGGCGGGTATTGTCGTCGGCGACATAGCTGATGTCGAAGCGCTCGGGCAGGTTCATGTCCACCTGCAGCGTCCCGCACTGCCAGTCCCGTCCGATCGTGTCGCGCAACACGAATTCCAGCTTCGGCCCATAGAAGGCACCCTCTCCCGGAAACAGCTCGTACTGCATCCGCATCGCATCGAGCGCTCCGGCGAGCGCCCCTTCGAGGCGGTCCCAGGTTTCATCGCTACCGATCCGGTTGTCCGGCCTCGTCGAAAGCTTGATGCGGACGTTTTCGAAACCGAAATCCTTGTAGATGTCGAGGATCAGTTCGACCACATCGCGGCACTCGCCTTCCATCTGCTCCTCGGTGCAGAAGATGTGCGCATCGTCCTGCGTGAAGTGCCGCACCCGCAACAAGCCGTGGAGCGCACCGGAAGGCTCGTAGCGATGGACCTTCCCGAATTCGGCCATGCGCAAGGGCAGGTCGCGATAGCTCTTGAGCCCCTGCGCGAACATCGACACCGCACCGGGGCAGTTCATCGGCTTCAGCGCAAAGACCCGCTCGTCCTCGGTCTGCGTCGTGAACATGTGTTCGCGGTAGTTCTGCCAGTGCCCGGACGTCTCCCACAGGCCGCGATCCATGACGTCGGGGGTATTGACCTCGACGTAACCGGCTTCCTCCTGGCGCCGACGCATGTAGCCGATCAGAGACTGGAACAGCGTCCAGCCTTTCGGATGCCAGAACACCGACCCGGGAGCGTTCTCCTGGAAATGGAAGAACCCCAGTTGCTGGCCGAGCTTGCGGTGGTCGCGCTTCTCGGCCTCCTCCAGCATGTGCAGGTATGCGGCGAGGTCTTCCTTCTTCGCCCAGGCCGTGCCGTAGATGCGCTGGAGCATCTCGTTCCTCGAGTCGCCGCGCCAGTAGGCCCCCGCGACCTTGGTCAGCTTGAACACGCCGAGCTTGTCCGTAGACGGCACGTGCGGGCCCCGACACAGGTCGACGAACTCGCCCTGCCGGTACAGCGACACGTCTTCGGACTGCGGAATCGATGCGATGATCTCCGCCTTGTAGTGCTCGCCCTGATCCTTGAAGAAGGCCACCGCCTCGTCGCGCGCCCAGACCTCGCGCGAAACGGGGATCGCCGCTTTCGAAAGTTCGGTCATCCTCGCCTCGATGCGCTCGAGATCTTCCGGCGTAAACGGGCGCTTGTACGCGAAGTCGTAGTAGAAACCGTTCTCGATCACCGGCCCGATGGTGACCTGCGCATCGGGAAACAACTCCTTGACCGCATGCGCGAGCAGATGCGCCGTCGAATGGCGGATGATCTCCAGGCCTTCGTCGGACTTGCCGGTCACGATCGCCAGCGCCGCATCCCGCTCGATCCGGAAAGACAGATCGACCGGGCGGCCATCCACCTTGCCGGCCAGGGCGGCCTTGGCCAGACCGGCGCCGATGGCCGATGCGACCTCCGCGACCGTGACCGGATCGTCGAAGCGGCGTACGGAACCATCAGGAAGGGTAACGTTTGGCATTGTTCGAGCCTCGATCACGTTTGTTTCGACAAGTCCTTGCCCAATCGCCGGGCGAAAAAAAAGTGCGGTCGAGCCGCACTTTTTCTGGAGCACACGCGTAGCCCGACGGTTTCAGATTCCGTTTTCGGTGCTAGTTCGAAACATGTGTGTTACTCCTGCAAACTGGTAGGCGCGATTGGATTCGAACCAACGACCCCCACCATGTCAAGGTGGTGCTCTAACCAACTGAGCTACGCGCCTGCTAAGAGCCGCGAATTATATAGCTTCGAAGCCGGCTGTCAAAGGCTTTTTCGCACTGCGTCATCGCGCTACGCGAGGATCCGCCCGGTTCATCGGGACGGGAGCGCAAGCGTACCGGACGCCCGTTCAAGTCTGCGGCCACTGTTCGAGAAACGCCCGCCAGTGGGGTGCGTCGATCCGCTGCAGCGATTCGCGCACCAGGGAAAGTTCCGTCTCGAGCTCCTTGCGGTCGATCTGCCCACGCATGTGCTGGAAGCGAAGAAACACCAGGTAGGTATTGACCGCATCGGTCTCGCAATAATCGCGGATCTCGGTTGCACGTCCTTCCTGCCACGCCCCCCAGACGGCCGAACCGTCCATGCCGAGCTTGCCGGGGAAGCCCATCAGCTTGGCCAGTTCGTCCAGCCGCACGCTGGCACGCGGCTGATACAGTGCGAGCAGGTCCATCAGGTCGAGATGGCGACTGTGATAGCGACTCAGGTAGTTGTTCCATTTGAAGTCGCGCGAATCGTTGAAGTCGCCGTCGCCTTGGTCCCAGTAGCGGGGGGCCGTGACAGCGTGCAGGAGGCCGCGGTAATGCAGGACCGGCAGATCGAAGCCGCCTCCGTTCCACGACACGATCTGCGGGGAATAACGTTCGATCCCATCGAAGAAGCGCTGGATGATCTCGCCTTCCCCGCAATCGGGTTCGGACAGCGAAAAGACACGGAACTGCCCCGCATCGCGCAGGACGCAGGAAATCGTGACAACGCGCTGCAGGTGATGCTGCAGGAAATCCGTGCCCGTGGCCGCCCGCCGCTGCTGAAACCCGAACTCGGCAACCTCGTAGTCGTCGAGCGTCTCCGGCAGCTCATTGAGCGAGCGGATTCCGGCGATGTCCGGAATCGTCTCGATGTCGAAAACCAGGGTTGCCATTACTTCTGCGCCCAGCCTCCCGGCCCCTGGACCCACCATCCGCGTTGGGCGCGGTCGATCCAGCGTTGTGCGAAAGTGTTGCGCACATCGGCCTCCCACTCGGGATGACCGTTGGCGCGGGCGATCTCGCGGTAGAGCGCCGCCCGATCCGCATTCTCGGCCGCCACCAGCGCATTCACCTGACCACGTTGTGCCAGCGGTACGCTGGACGCATCGCGCAGCGCGACATTGCCGTCGCGCGTGAGTCCGACCGCGCCCGACGCGTAGAGCGGCGCAAGCTGCGCATGCCGCTGCTGCATCGACTGCTGCAGGGCCGAGATGGCCGGTGTGTTGATCTCGAGGTTGCCCTGCGCGAACGTAAGGCCGCCGAACAGCAAGAGCAGCACGAAAACCGCTGTATGGAGCCGACTGAAGGGACTCATTGCGTTTCTCCGTTCGGACGGGCCGCCCCGGCGCCTTCGCGCAGTTGCCAGACCTCGTCGATGATCCGGTCGGCCGCCTGCTCGGCAGCCGCGGCCGGAAAGTAGATGTTGATCGTCACGCATCCGGCCGTCGCGATGGCGAACGCCAGAACCATGCCTGCCCGTATTGCATACCTGCCCATACCTTGGCGCTCCTTCATGGTGGAGAAGAACTGCTCCTGCCCCCCTCAACGCCCGAAGCCCCTCATTCGATGACTGGCCCCGTGTTCGACTCGATGACGCGTTGCAGGCGGTCGAGCAGTTCGTTCCAGTCGACGCGGCGATTGTAGCCGATGACGTTGAGCGCCGGGACGCCCCCCCCGCGAACGATCACGAAACCGTCTCCCGGCCCGGGTTCGATTCCATCCATTCGGCACACGCCGCCCGACAGCACGCACGACAGGCCGATGCGACGGTAGCCGAAGCTGTCGAAGAAACCGAGGAATCCACGCTGGATCGCTGCCGCAGCCCCGCCGCCGCCCAGCGCACCGATGTTCTGCACCGCTCGCTGGCTGATCCGCCGAGGATAGCTCCCCGGACTGCTGCGCACGCTGGCACTGAACCGGACAGGACGCCAACGGACCAGCTCGAGTCCGAGTACGTCCGCATCCAGGAATCCACTGACGCTGCCGAACGAGAAGGCTTCGGTCAGCTGCGCGAGATCGAGGTTACGCGCCTCGACATCGACGCTGATCCGAGACGCGACGCCAAGCGGATCGATCGCATGGAGATTCGTCGCCTGCAGGTAGCCGTCGAAGACCGAAACGACCAGCGCACCCTCGAGCGAGATCTCGCCGGGCAGGACGTGCAGTCCCGGCATCGAGGCCGACAGCACGCCGGACATCGGCGGCAAGCCGACCGCCGCGCTCAGCAGGTTCATCGAGATTGGCTCGATCACGGCCGCCCCCCGGCCGGCCCAGCCCTCCTGCTTGCGCTCCAGCGCCAGTGCATCCAACACCAGCCGGCCGTCGAGCACCGGAATGGCCACCCGATCGACCTCGACACCGGAGCCGGTCAAACGCGCCTCGAGCTCGAACACCCCGAAGTGCAGCTTCTCCCAATGGCCGCCTCCGACAGAGAGCCACGCCGCGGTTTTTCGGTCACGCGACCATGGGACCGCGCCGTTCAACGGACCGAACCCGAGCCCGCCATCGTCCAGCGCGAACCCGACCTCGGCCAGCGCCAGGTCGATGTGCACCAGTTCGCCATGCGCCACCTGCATCCCTGCACTGACCGCCCCCTCGAATCTCAGTGTCCCGGTCCGCGCCGGGGCAACGAGCGGCGCGATGAAACGGGGACCGATCACGGAGAGGTCGGCATCGGCGACGGCCAGCGCGGCCCGCTCGATTCGCACCGGATCGAGGTCGATCTCGGCCGAACCTTCGATGACGCGTACCCCTTCGATTTCCAGTGTCGCACGGGCGATGTCCAGACGATCCGCACGCAGCCGCCCAGTGGCCGACAACCGCGCACCGGCAGTCAGATAGACGGGATGCAGGTAGGCCTCGCCCTGGTCCCATGACAACTCGCCACTCCAGGACTGGTCACGGCCGTCCGGTCGTATGGTGACGCGCATCGCAAGCTCGAGCGCCTCGCCCGCGTGCATGCCGTCCGGGGATGCAAACGCACCTTCCGTGAGCCGTCCGGACATCGACCATTCTCGCGATCCGGCGCGATAACGCGCACGGCCATCCAGCTGCCCGTGTGAGTGCCACGCTTCCCAGGACGGTAGCGGCTCCAATCGCTCCCGAAGCCATGCGACGGGAAGCGTCGCGAACGAGACATCGAGATCCCCCGTGGGAGAGAGCACGATCTCGAAGGACGCTCCCCGATCGATCCCGATCGTCACCGTTCCGGCACGCTGGCCGGGATCGAAATCGAAGTCGAGGCGGGCGTCGTCGAACCAGCCCGGAAGTCGGAGGGAGCCGGCCTGACAACGCACACGATTGTCGGACAGCAGCAAGCGCCCACAACGCACCCGGACATTGTGCCATTCACGTGCACCGACTACCAGGCGCTCGACGGAGATGGATGCCGGGGCACCTTCGGCCCCCAACTCCGCACGAACCCCGACCAGGGCCAGGGCGGGATGATCGAGACGTCCCAGTTCGAGTTGCAGGCGTTCGGCGACAACGCCGACGGGAATCAGGCTCAGGCATGCGACCGCAGCCGCCCGGATCAGCCGGCGAAACAGGCCGACCCGGGAATCAGCCAGGAAAGACGCCGGTCGAAAGATAGCGGTCGCCACGGTCGCAGACGATCGAGACGATCACCGCGTTCTCGCACTGCGCCGCAATGCGCACCGCAACGTGCATTGCACCGCCCGAGGAAATCCCCGCGAAGATCCCCTCCTCGCGGGCCAGCCGACGGGTCATCTCCTCGGCATCTGCCTGACTGACGTACTCAAGGCCGTCGACCGCAGACCGATCATAGATGCGCGGCAGATAGGCTTCCGGCCACTTGCGGATGCCCGGAATCTGCGAGCCTTCCTCCGGCTGGCAGCCGATGATGCGGATGGCCGGATTCTTTTCCTTGAAGAAGCGCGAGCAACCCATGATCGTGCCCGTGGTGCCCATGCTGCTGATGAAATGCGTGATGCGGCCGCCCGTCTGCTCCCACAGTTCCGGACCCGTTCCCTCGTAATGGGCGAGCGGGTTGTCGGGGTTCGCGAACTGATCGAGGATGATGCCTTTCCCGTCGTCGCGCATGCGCTCGGCCACGTCGCGCGCCATCTCCATGCCGCCGTCTCGCGCGGTGAGCACGAGCTCCGCGCCGAACGCCTTCATCGTCTGGCGCCGCTCGACGCTCTGATTCTCGGGCATCACCAGGATCATCCGGTAGCCACGCATCGCCGCAGCCATCGCGAGGGCGATGCCGGTGTTGCCGCTCGTCGCCTCGATCAGCGTATCGCCGGGCTGTATGTCGCCGCGCGCCTCGGCGCGTACGATCATCGACAAGGCGGGCCGATCCTTGACTGAGCCGGCCGGATTGTTGCCTTCGAGCTTGGCGAGGATGACGTTGTTGCGGCCCGCCCCGATGCGTTTCAGACGCACCAGCGGCGTATGGCCGACGTAGTCTTCGAGGGTCTTGTAGTCCATTTCGCGCCCGAGCGGGTTGTCGATCGTTGAAGTGTAGCGCGGATCGGCCCGCACGCCTGCCCGAAGCTACGGCACGAGGTCGAACTCTTCGGTACGGCGCGGAGGGTAGGTCTCCCATCCGCCGCAGGCCGGGCATCGCCACTGGAACTGCCGGGCCCTGAAACCGCATGCCGCGCAATGATAGCGGGCGACGCGACGCGTATGGCCGTGGATCAACTGCTTGACCAGTTCGACATCTCCCCGCTGTTCGGCCGGCGCATTCAGCGCCGCGGCCTCGAGCAGTTTCTCCAGGCCAAGCAGGGTCGGATTGCGTCGCAGTTCCTCCCGGACCAGATCATAGGCTGCCTTGGGGCCATTCCGATCGAGTTCCCAGCGGAACACTTCGTCGAGCAGGTCCAGCGATGGATGGCGCTCGAGCCAGGAACGCAGCAAGGTGTGCCCCTGATCCGGGCGCCCTTGGCGGCCAAACGCTTCCATGAGATGTTCGGCGACGAGCGCAAGGTAGACGGGGTTCTGGTTCTCGACGCGTTTCCAGGCTTCAATCGCCTCGTCGTCGCGCCCCTGCGCGACGAGCAGTTCGCCACGCACGATGCTGGCCCGTACGCACCGCCGATTGACCTCCAGGGCCGCATCCAGATGCCGGCGGGTCTGCTCGAAATCCGAATTGGCGAGCGCATTCGTCGCCAGCTCGCAGTGAAAGTTCGCGACCTCCGTCCGCCAATGCACGCTCTCGTGATCGGGCAACGAAGCGGCCACGCCGATCGCCTTCTCCCAGTCCTTCTCCTGCTGATAGATCTCCAGCAGATAGCGGGTCGCGGCATCATTGTGACGCGTACCGTGCAACTTCAGGAATACGGCCTCGGCCCGATCCAGCAATCCTGCCTTGAGATAGTCCTGCCCGAGGGCGGCCAGCGCTTCGAGCCGCTGCTCCTCGCTGAGGTCCTCGCGCTCCACCAGATTCTGGTGCATACGGATCGCACGGTCTGTCTCGCCGCGCCGCCGGAACAGGCTTCCCAGCGCGAAATGAAGCTCGATCGTCTGCGGGTCGATCTTGACCGCTTCGATGAACGCGTCGATCGCCTTGTCCTGCTGCTCGTTGAGCAGGAAGTTCAGGCCGGTGAGATAGGATCGTGGCAGCGTACGCGATTCGCGTACGACCTGCCGGATGTCGATCCGCGCCGCCAGCCAGCCCAGCCCGAAGAACAGGGGCAGCGCAAGAAGCCACCAGAACTCGATTTCCATTCGTTCAACCGGCCTTCCCGAGACTCGAACCGGTCGCTATAGAACCGCCTTCGCTCTCCCTGCGGGAACGTTCCAGCCTTCCGAGATCGCGCTTCAGCCTGCCGATCTCGCGCCGCTTGCCAAGAAGCGAAGCGAGCGTGGCCGTCACGCCAAGCATTGCCCCGGCTGCGAAAGCCGCAAGAATCACGAACACGAGCGGCAACTCCCACTCGCTGCCGAAGAAGAAATTCAGCTGCACGCTGTGATCGTTCTTCACGGCGAAGCCGAACAGGATGAAGAACAGCATGAAGCGGAGGATCCACATCACGATACGCATACACTCTCTCCGGGCTGATGACGGCACTCGCGTGCGAAGCAGGCCTTTCAATCAATAAAGAAGGCGGCCGGAGCCGCCTTCCACAGATCAATGGCGCCGACCCGACGTCACGCGGTCATCCAATGATATCAACTCGCTCGCGCAATTCCTTGCCCGCCTTGAAGTGCGGCACGTGCTTCTCGGGAACGTGCACCTTCTCACCGGACTTCGGATTGCGGCCTACGCGAGGAGGCCGGTAGTTCAGCGAAAAACTTCCGAAACCGCGGATCTCAATGCGATCGCCGCGCGCAAGCGCCTCGGACATCGCATCGAGAACCATCTTGACCGCACAATCGGCGTCCTTGGCGACGAGCTGGGGAAACCGTGTCGCCAGCCTCGCGATCAGTTCCGATTTGGTCATGACGGAGCGGACTTACTGCTTGTGCTCGTTCAGCTTGGCCTTCAGCAGGGCACCCAGGTTCGTGGTCCCGCTTGCCGCCGAGCTGTCAGAAGCCAGCTTGTTCATCGCTTCGCTCTGATCCGCCTGATCCTTGGCGCGAATCGAGAGATTGATCGAGCGCGTCTTGCGGTCTACGTTGATGATCATCGCCTCGACCTGGTCGCCTTCCTTGAGGACGGTCGTCAGGTCGTCGACACGATGCGCCGCAGCTTCCGAAGCCCGCAGATAGCCCTCGACCTCGTCGTTGAGCGCGATCACGGCACCCCGTGCATCGACGCTCTTGACCGTACCGGTGACCATCGTGTTCTTCTCGTGGGTCGCGATGAAATTCGTATACGGGTCACCCTCGAGCTGCTTGACGCCCAGGGAGATCCGCTCGCGCTCGACGTCGATCGCCAGTACGACCGCCTCGACCTCGTCGCCCTTCTTGAAGCGACGAACCGCCTCTTCCCCGGACTCGCTCCACGACAGGTCGGACAGATGGACCAGGCCGTCGATGCCGCCGTCCAGGCCGATGAACACGCCGAAGTCGGTAATCGACTTGATCTGGCCACGAACCTTGTCGCCCTTCTTGTGGTTGAGCGCGAAGTCGTCCCACGGATTGGACATGCACTGCTTCATGCCGAGCGAAATGCGGCGACGCTCCTCGTCGATCTCGAGGATCATGACCTCGACTTCGTCGCCAAGCTGCACGACCTTGCTCGGATGGATGTTCTTGTTGGTCCAGTCCATCTCGGACACGTGCACCAGGCCCTCGATGCCCTGCTCGACCTCGACGAAGGAACCGTAGTCGGTGATGTTCGTGACCTTGCCGAACAGGCGGGTGCCCTGCGGATACCGACGGGAGATGCCGACCCACGGATCCTCGCCGAGCTGCTTGAGGCCGAGCGAAACGCGCTGGCGCTCCTGGTCGAACTTGAGCACCTTGGCTTCGATCTCGTCGCCGACGTTGAGCACTTCGGACGGATGCCGCACGCGGCGCCAGGCCAGATCGGTGATGTGAAGCAGGCCGTCGATACCGCCCAGGTCCACGAATGCACCGTAGTCGGTGATGTTCTTGACCACGCCCTTGACGATCGAGCCTTCCTTGAGGTTCTCGAGCAGCTTCTCGCGCTCTTCGCCCATCGTCTCTTCCAGCACGGCACGGCGGGAAACCACGACGTTGTTGCGCTTGCGGTCGAGCTTGATGACCTTGAATTCGAATTCCTTGCCTTCGAACGGCGTGGTGTCCTTGACCGGACGCATATCCACCAGCGAACCCGGCAGGAAGGCGCGGATGCTGTTGGTCATGACCGTCAGGCCACCCTTGACGCGGCCGGACACGACGCCCTTGACCAGCGTCCCTTCGTTGAGGGCCTTCTCCAGATCGTTCCATGCGGAGATGCGCTTGGCTTTCTCGCGCGAAAGGCGCGTCTCGCCGTAACCGTCCTCGAGCGCGTCGATCGCGACATGGACGAAATCACCCACCTCGACCTCGAGTTCGCCACGATCGTTGCGGAATTCCTCGATGGGGACATAGCTCTCGGATTTCAGTCCCGCATTCACGACCACGAAGTTGTGGTCGATGCTGACCACCTCGGCGGTGATCACTTCGCCCGAGCGCATCTCCTGGCGTGCAAGGCTTTCTTCGAACAGATCGGCAAAACTTTCCTGGGAGGCGGAAACAGGGGTGGCAGTTGTCATAAAAGTTGAGATTTCCAAAAGCCGCGTAATGGCGGCCACCAGTCATTGGTTTGTAAATGGCCGAAGACCGGAACCCGGTCGATCGGCCGCATCGCACAGACGCGGGCCGTTCAGGAGCGCGCCTGCTCCAGCACGAATGCGACGGCCGACTCGACGTCCATTTCGGACGTATCGAGCAGCGCCGCATCCGGCAATCTCTTCAAAGGCGCTACGGACCGGGCGGCATCGCGCGCGTCCCTTTCCTGAAGATCCTTCAAAAGACTTTCCATATTAGCAGCCAATCCCTTTTCCATCAACTGCTTATAGCGGCGTTCGGCGCGCACCTCCGCACTCGCGGTGAGGAAGATCTTCGTGGCCGCATCGGGAAAGACGACCGATCCCATGTCGCGCCCTTCGGCAACCAGCCCCGGAGCGGTCAGGAAATCCCGCTGGCGACCCAGCAAGGCGTCGCGAACCGCGGGAAGCACAGCGACTTTCGAGGCACCGACCGAACAGATTTCCTCGCGGATCAGGTCGGTCACGTCGTCCTCGTCGAGCCAGATCCTTCCGCGCTCGAAACGCACCGGAAGCGTGGTCGCAAGATCGGCGACCCGCCGCTCATCATCGAGTGGGATGCCTGAGCGCATCGCACCGAGCGCGACCAGTCGATACAGCGATCCGCTGTCGAGATACGCGAATCCGAGTGCTTCGGCCACGCGCGCGGCCACGGTTCCCTTTCCAGACGCCGACGGTCCGTCGATCGCAATCACCGGCACCGACCGTGCGATCTCCCGAAAGCGGTCGAAATACTCGGGGAAGGTCTTGTTTACGCATTTCGGATCGTTGATCCGCACACGGCACCCACCCAGGCTCACGAGCGAGAAGCACATCGCCATGCGATGATCATCGTAGGTGTCGATCGCGGCGGGGATCCAGACCTCGGGCGGGGTGACCGCGATGAAGTCGCTTCCCTCCTCGACCGACGCCCCGACCTTGCGCAGTTCGGTCGCCATCGCGGCGATGCGGTCGGTTTCCTTGACGCGCCAGCTCGCGATATTGCGCAACCGACAGGGGCCGTCGGCAAACAGTGCGGCCACGGCCAAGGTCATCGCCGCGTCGGGGATGTGGTTCAGATCGAGGTCGAAAGCCTTCAATCGCCCGCTTTCCGGCGCACGGGCCTCGATCCAGTGATCGCCCATTTCGATCCGCGCCCCGAGCTGGGCCAGTGCATCCGCAAACCGCACATCACCCTGGATGCTCGAGCGTCCCACGCCCTCGACCCGGACCGGACCGCCACCGATCGCGCCGGCCGCCAGGAAGTATGAAGCCGAGGAAGCATCCCCCTCCACGAACAGCACGCCGGGACTGCGATAGCGCGCGCCGGCCGGAACGATGAAGCGATCTTCGCCCTGCTGGCGCACCGATACACCAAAGCGCTCCATCAGTTCGAGCGTGATCGCGATGTACGGCCGGGAGATGAGTTCTCCGACGACCTCGACCGTGGTCTCGACGCCGGTCAGCGGAAGGGCCATCAACAGCGCGGTGAGGAACTGGCTCGAGACGTCGCCGCGAATCCGGATCACGCCGCCCGGACGGATCTGCGCCGGCAGGATCTGCAACGGAGGGAACCCCGGCTCGCCGAGATAGCGGATATCGGCTCCAATCTGGAGCAGGCCATCCACCAGGTCACGGATCGGGCGCTCGTGCATCCGCGGCACGCCAGAAAGGCGGTATTCGCCGCTGCTCAGCGCCAGGGCGGCGGTCAAGGGGCGGAAAGCCGTGCCGGCATTGCCTAAAAAGAGCTCTCCTGATTTTTTCGGAAAGGGCCCGCCCACCCCTTCGACCAGATGATGTCCGCTGGTCTCGTCGCACCACCACCGTACGCCGAGTGCGGACAACGCCTCGAGCATCCGCTCCACATCGTCCGACACCAGCAGGTCGCGGATCTCGGTTCGGCCCTCGGACAGGGCTGCGAGCAACAGCGTTCGGTTGGAGATGCTCTTGGATCCGGGAAGCCGCACCGTGCCGCTTGCCCCGAGCAACGGGGGAAGGTCGAGAAATTCCATCGGCCCTAGATCCCGATCTGCTGCGCCCAGGCATTTCGAGCGGCCCGGGCGTCGGCGAAATGCTGCTGCAGACGCTCGCCGTCGGCCGACAGCAGCAGTGCCCGAAGATACGCCAGTTCGGCCAGATACTGGTCCAGTTCGGCCAGCAGGGCCTGACGATTGGCGATGCAGATGTCCCGCCACATCTCCGGATGGCTTCCGGCAATGCGCGTGAAGTCGCGGAAACCGCTCGCCGCAAACCCGAACAACTGCTCCGCATTCGCCCGCCCGGCCAGATCATGAACCAGGCCGAAGGCCAGCAGGTGGGGGAGATGGCTGACCGCTGCGAATACGCGATCGTGATCGTGCGGCGGCATTTCGTGAATGATCGCACCGCAGGTCTCCCACGCCTCGCGAACTCTGAGGATGGCGGCCGGCTCGTTTTCCGGCAGCGCGGTGACCACGACCTTCCGTCCCTGATAGAGATCGGCGTAGGCGGCATCGACGCCACTGGTTTCGGCCCCCGCGATCGGGTGGGCCGGAACGACATTGGCCAGTCGACCACCGAGATGGCGGTAGATCGCCTCGATCACGTCCCGCTTGGTGCTGCCCGCGTCGGTCACGACGGTCTCGGGCGAAAGGTGCGGGGCCATCGCCTGCATGACCGCCTCCATCTGACCGACGGGCGGCGCCAGCAGCACGAAGTCGGCACCGTCGAGCGCTTCGGCCCAGGAGGAAGAAGCCTCGTCGATGACCCCCAGTTCGATCGCGCGCGAGAGCGAGGCCGGAGTGCGCCCGATACCCACGATCCGTTTGACGAGACCGGCCTTGCGCAAGGCCAGCGCGAACGATCCCCCGATCAGGCCGACACCGCAGATGACGAGCTTCTTGATCACTCCCATGACGGATTCCTATCCCCTGCTACAGCGCCTGCTCGAGTGCGGCGATGAAGCGCGCATTCTCTTCGGGCAGGCCGATCGACACGCGCAGCCATTCCGGCATGCCGTACCCTCCGATGGGCCGCACGATCACGCCCTGGCGAAGCAACGCACCGTTGACCTGGGCGGCATTGCCGACCTTGAAGGTCACGAAGTTGCCGGCCGAAGGAATCCAGTCGAGGCCAAGGCCGGCCAGTGCCGCCGTGATCTGCTCCATGCCGCGGCGATTGACCTCGGCACTGCGCTCGAGAAACTCCTCGTCCCCCAGGGCTGCAGTCGCCGCGGCCAGCGCGACGCTGTTCACGTTGAAGGGCTGGCGTACCCGGTTCATCAGGTCGACGACATCCTTGTGCCCGATCCCGTAGCCCACGCGCAAGCCCGCCAGGCCATATGCCTTGGAGAACGTGCGGGACACGAGCAGGTTCGGGAAGCGCTCCAGCCAGGCGATGCTGTCGTAGCGCTGCGCCGGCAGCAGGTACTCGGTGTAGGCTTCGTCGAGGACAACCAGCACGTGCTCCGGAACCGAGCGGAGGAAGGCCTCGATCTCCTCGCCTGGTACGAACGTCCCGGTGGGATTGTTCGGGTTGGCAATGAACACGATCCGCGTGTCGGGTTCGATCGCACGCGCCATCGCGGGCAGGTCATGCCCGTAGTCGCGCGCCGGCACTTCGATACAGCGCCCTCCAGCGGCAATCGTCGCAAGCGGATAGACGGCGAACGCATGCTGCGCGAAAACCGACGAGTGCCCGGCACCCAGAAAAGCCCGTGCGGCCAGTTCGAGCACGTCGTTCGATCCGTTGCCGAGCACGAGTCGGTCCTGCCCCACTCCGAACCGCCGCCCAAGCGCCTCCTTCAACTCGAACCCGTTCCCGTCGGGGTAGCGTTCGATCGACGTCAGGGCATCGATCGCCGCCTCGCGGGCGCGTGGGCTCATGCCGAGCGGGTTCTCGTTCGAAGCGAGCTTGACGATGTTCGCCTCCACGAGCCCCATTTCCCGGGCAAGCTCGCCGATGGGTTTTCCCGGCTGGTAGGGCGAGATCGATCGAACGTAGTCGGGTGCCTGGCTGGCAATGCTCATGACTGTCTCCTGTTGCGCGTATTCGTTGGACCGTGATCCGGGCGACACTCAGATCGCGGCTACGGGGTAGGACCCGAGGACCTTGACGAAGGCGGCCTTCTGCTCCAGTTCCTTCAGCGATTCGGCCACGTTCGGTTCCTGCTGGTGTCCTTCCAGATCGATGTAGAAGACGTACTCCCACAAACCGCTCCGGGCCGGTCGCGACTGCAACTTGGTCATGCTGACCCCGTGGCGGGCGAAGGGCTCGAGCAGATTCAGCATCGCACCGGGACGGTTGACGGCCGAGCACACCAGCGACGTCTTGTCGCTTCCCGAGGGGCCCGCATCGTGATGACCGATCACCAGGAAGCGCGTGGTGTTCTTGGGATCGTCCTCGATGCTCGCGGCCAGCACGTTCAGGCCGTACAACTCGGCGGCGGCCTCACCGGCGATCGCGCACGACTCGGGGTCCTCGGAAGCCAGCCTGGCCGCTTCGGCATTGCTCGCCACGGGCACGCGGGGGAGATTGGCCAGGTTGCGGTTCAGCCACTCATGGCACTGTGCGAGAGACTGCGCATGCGAATAGAGGCGCTTGGCCGCACCAATGCCGTCGGCCTTGGACAGCAGATGCTGGTGGATGCGCAAGGTCACTTCACCGCAGATGCGCAGTGGGTTGGCCAGCAGGAGGTCGAGCGTGCCGCCCACCGCCCCTTCGGTCGAATTCTCGACGGGAACGACGCCGTAGTCGACGTTGCCGGCTTCGACCGCGCGGAAGACGTCGTCGATCGTCGCCAGCGGCATGAAATTCGGCGCGGAGCCGAAATGCTTGCGCGACGCGCTTTCCGAAAACGTCCCTGCCGGGCCGAGGTAGGCCACCTTCAAGGGTTGCTCGAGCGCCAGGCAGGCGGACATGATCTCGCGGAACACCCGCTGCACTGCCTGGTCGGGCAAGGGGCCCGGGTTCGAGTCGGCCAGCCGCCGCAACACCTGCGCTTCGCGCTCGGGACGATAGAGGTTGCCCTGCTTGATCTCGCCGATACGCTGCGCATGCTGTGCACGCTCCGCAAGCCGCGCGAGGATCTCCTCGTCGAGCCGGTCGATGTTGTTCCTCAGGTTCAGCAATTCGTCGCTCATGCTCGCCCTCAAGCCCGATCCGTTCCGCCGTGACGTTGCGCAAAACCGCGCATGTAGTCGATCAGGGCACGCACGCCGGCCAACGGCATCGCGTTGTAGATCGACGCACGCATCCCGCCGACCGACTTGTGCCCCTTGAGCTGGACGAGCCCTGCGGCCGTCGCCCCGGCAAGGAAGGCGGCATCGAGGGCGTCGTCGCGGAGCCGGAACGGCACGTTCATCCTGGAACGCGACGCCGGCTCCACATCATTGACGTAGAAATCGGAAGTGTCGATGAAATCGTACAGCAAGCGTGCCTTTTCGACGTTGGCTGCCTCGATCGCGGCAATTCCGCCCTGCTCCTTCAGCCACTGGAACACGAGCCCGGCCACGTAGATCGAAAACGTCGGCGGCGTGTTGAGCATCGAATCGTGGTCGGCCATCACGCGATAGTTCATGACGCCGGGCGTTCCCGTCCACGCACGGTCGAGCAGATCCTCGCGGATGATCGCGATCACGAGTCCGGAAGGACCGATGTTCTTCTGCGCGCCGGCGTAGATCATTCCGTATGCCGAGACATCGACGGGCCGCGACAGGATGTGCGAGGACATGTCCGCCACCAGCGGCACCCCGTTCGCGGGAAGGCCGGCAGCCGACTGTACCTCGACGCCATGGATGGTTTCATTCGTGCAGAGGTGGAGGTAGGCGGCGTCCGGATCGAGATCCATCTCGTCGACCGGAAGCAGGCGCCTGAAGCCGGACGATTCGGTCGAGCCGGCCAGCCGGACACTTCCACCGATTGCGGCAGCGAGTCGGGTGGCCTCGGCGTAGGCCTTGGCCGACCAGGATCCGGTGACCAGGTAATCGGCCGAACGCCCCGCCAGAAGGTTCATCGGGATCTGCGCGAACTGCTGGGTCGCCCCGCCCTGCAGGAAGAGAACCACGTAGTTGGCCGGTACGTCCAGCAGTTCCCTCAGGTCGGCCTCGGCCTGCCGGACGATGGACGTAAACTCCTTGCCACGATGGCTCATCTCCATCACGCCGCAACCCGCGCCGCGCCAATCCAGCATCTCGCGTGCGGCCTGGCTCAGGACCGGTTCAGGCAGGGTCGCCGGTCCGGCGCTGAAGTTGAATACCCGGCTCACCCTGGTTACTCCTGGCCTTGCGGTTCCGAATCCGCGTCACGATCCGCATCACCGTCCTCGCCAGCGCCCGATTCCCCAACCTGCTCGCCGGCCTCGCCCTCAGCCGACAGTTTCTCGAGGGTGTCGTCCGCGTCGGATTCGGCGACTTTCTCGATCCCGGCCAGGAAGGTCCCCTCGTCGAGGTTGATCAGGGTGACCCCCTGGGTTGCGCGCCCGAGTTCGCGAATGTCGGCCACACGGGTGCGGATCAGGACCCCGCCGGTCGAAATGAGCATGACCTCGTCGCTCGGCTCGACCAGGCAAGCGCCGACGAGCCGGCCATTGCGATCGGAGGTCTGGATCGCGATCATGCCCTTGGTACCACGGCTGTGGCGGGTGTACTCGCCCACCGGCGTGCGCTTGCCGTAGCCGTTCTCGGTGGCCGTCAGCACGCAGGTCTCGTCGTCCTTGGTGACCAGCATCGCGATCACGCGCTGCCCGTCCTCGATGTTCATTCCGCGCACACCACGCGCCTCGCGCCCCATCGGGCGTACGTCGGACTCGGGGAAACGGACCGCCTTGCCGGCATCCGAGAACAGCATCACGTCACACTCGCCATCGGTGATCGCGACTCCCACGAGGTGATCGCCGTCGTCGAGATGGACGGCGATGATCCCCGCCTTGCGGGGGTTCGAGAACGCAGTCAGGGCGGTCTTCTTCACCGTGCCGCCGGTCGTGGCCATGAACACGAAGTGGTTGTCGTCGAAACCCTGCACCGGAAGCACTGCGGTGATCTTCTCGCCCTCGAGCAACGGGAAGAGGTTGACGATCGGCTTGCCGCGCGCGTTGCGTGCGCCCTCGGGGACTTCATAGACCTTGAGCCAATAGACACGACCCCGATTGGAAAAGCACAGGATGTAGTCGTGCGTGTTGGCCACGAACAAGCGGTCGATGAAATCGTCGTCCTTCATCCCGGTCGCCTGCTTGCCTCGTCCGCCGCGCCGCTGGGAGCGGTAATCGGCCAGCGGCTGGCGCTTGAAATAGCCGCCATGGGACAGGGTGACGACCATGTCTTCGGGCGCGATCAGGTCCTCGATGTTGATCTCGGCGGTGTTGAGCACGATCTCCGAACGGCGCGGATCGCCGAACTGGTTGCGGATCGCGGACAGCTCCTCGGCGATGATCGCGGTGATGCGTTCGGGGCGCGCCAGGATATCGAGCAGATCCGTGATCAGCGCCATGACTTCACGGTACTCGCCAACGATCTTGTCCTGCTCGAGACCCGTCAGGCGCTGCAGGCGAAGTTCCAGGATCGCCTGGGCCTGCACTTCGGACAGGCGGTAGCCCTGGGCCGACAGGCCGAACTCCGGCGCAAGCCCCTCGGGTCGGTAGCTGTCCGATGCGGCGCGGGCAAGCATCTCCTCGACGAGCGCGGAGCGCCAGGTGCGCGCCAGCAGCGCCTGCTTCGCGTCGGCCGGGGTCGGTGCGGCCTTGATCAGTGCGATGACCTCATCGACGTTGGACAGCGCCACCGCGAGCCCTTCGAGCACGTGGCCACGATCGCGCGCCTTGCGCAGTTCGAATACGGTGCGGCGGGTAACCACCTCGCGCCGATGCGACAGGAAGCAGTCGAGCATCTGCCGAAGATTGAGCGTGCGCGGCTTGCCGTCGACCAGCGCCACCATGTTCATGCCGAAGGTGTCCTGCAACTGCGTGTGCTTGAACAGGTTGTTCAGCACCACCTCGGGCACTTCGTTTCGCTTGAGCTCGATGACGACCCGCATGCCGGACTTGTCGGACTCGTCGCGGATCTCGCTGATGCCTTCGATCTTCTTCTCGTTGACCAGCTCGGCCATGCGCTCGAGCAGGGTGCGCTTGTTCACTTGATAGGGCAACTCGTCGACGATGATCGCCTGGCGGCTGCCGCGCTCGAGGTCCTCGAAGTGCGTGCGCGCCCGCATGACCACGCGACCGCGGCCGGTGCGGTAGCCGTCATGCACGCCCGACAGGCCGTAGATCAGTCCCGCCGTGGGAAAGTCCGGCGCCTGGATGATGCCGATCAGCGTGTCGATGTCGGTGTCGGGCTGCTCGAGCAGCCGCAGGCAGGCATCGATGACCTCGACGAGGTTGTGCGGCGGAATGTTGGTCGCCATCCCGACCGCGATCCCCGACGAACCGTTGATGAGCAGGTTCGGAATCCTCGCCGGCAGGATCAGCGGCTCTTTCTCGGAGCCGTCGTAGTTGGGTCCGAAATCGACCGTCTCCTTGTCGATGTCGCCGAGCAGCTCATGACCGATCCGCGCCATGCGGATTTCGGTGTATCGCATCGCCGCCGCGTTGTCGCCATCGACCGAGCCGAAGTTGCCCTGGCCATCGACGAGCATGTAGCGCAGCGAGAAGTCCTGCGCCATGCGGACGATCGTGTCATAGACCGCGGAATCACCATGCGGATGGTACTTGCCGATCACATCGCCGACGATGCGCGCCGACTTCTTGTAGGGCCGGTTCCAGTCGTTCGAGAGTTCATGCATCGCGAACAACACGCGTCGATGCACCGGCTTGAGTCCATCTCGCGCGTCCGGAAGTGCGCGCCCCACAATCACGCTCATCGCGTAATCCAGGTAGGAGTGGCGCATCTCCTCCTCGAGGCTGATCGGCAGGGTTTCCTTGGCGAACGGGGTCATCACGAATGGGCGGCATCGGCCGCGTTGAACAAAACACGAAATTTTACCATGTCCGACATGCGAACCGGCTCGCTTCCGACCTCAGCCAATCCGGAGCAGCACATCCCCGATTCGACCCCGAATGGCCTGAACCGTGGCGTCCACGGCGACATGCTGTGCAACCGTGGGTGAATATGCTTAAATCTGACCGCAAGCAAAAACAATCGCACGTAATCCCTACGTCACGTTCAGTGGAGGAAACATGAATCTCGGAAAACTGGCTCGCCCGTTCGCCCTCGGCCTGCTCGTCGCCGCGTCTTCGATGACTGCGCAAGCGAACGACGTCGTCGTGGAACGCTCCGGTGTCGTCCCCTACGTCATCGATGCCCGCAACGTCGTCGCCCGCAGTGGTGCCGGACTGTGCTGGCGGACGGGTTTCTGGACGCCCGCAGCGGCCGAGACCGCCATGGCCGGGCAGTTCCCGGTCGGCTGTGCCTGCGACAGCGATATCGTCCCGCAGGCCAAGTGCGTCGACGCGCCGGCCCCGGCGCCCGCACCGGCAGCCGCGCCGGCCCCGGCCGCACCGACCACGGTCACCCTCTCGGCCAAGGCCCTGTTCGGTTTCGATCGTGCCGTCCTGACGCCGGAAGGCAAGGCCGCCATCGACCGTGAAGTCATCGCCAAGCTGCCGCAGGTCGGCGCGCTTCAGATGGTGACGATCGAAGGGCATACAGACCGCATCGGATCCCACCCGTACAACCAGGCCCTCTCCGAGCGTCGTGCCGAAGCGGTCAAGGCCTATCTGGTCGAGCGCGGCGTCAGCGCCGACCTGATCGACACGATGGGCTATGGCAAGACGAGTCCGGTTCCTGGCGTCAGCTGCCCCGACACGCTCAGCCGGGCCCGCCTGATCGAGTGCCTCGAACCGCATCGTCGCGTCGAGGTGACGATCCGGGCCAAGGCCAACTGAACCCGGCGAACCACAAGCCGACAACCCCGCCTCCCGGCGGGGTTGTCCGTTTGGAGCGATGACATGCACGAATCCGTGGACCTGCTGATCCAAGCACGCTGGGTCATTCCCGTGGAGCCGGACGACACCGTCCTGCAGCACCATGCGGTAGCAGTGCGCGACGGGGTCATCGTGGACGTCGTTCCCCAGGAAGTGGCGAACGAACGCTTCCGCAGCGAGCGGACGGTCAGCCTCCCCGAGCACGTTCTCATCCCCGGGCTGATCAACCTTCACACGCATGCGGCCATGACGCTGATGCGCGGGATCGCCGACGACCTGCCGCTGATGCGATGGCTCGAAGAAGCGATCTGGCCCGCGGAGGGACGTTTCGTGTCCCGCGCCTTCGTTCGCGACGGGACCTTGCTCGCGGCAGCCGAAATGCTGCGCGGTGGCGTCACGACCTGCAACGACATGTACTTCTATCCGGATGCCGCGGCCGAAGCCTTCAGTGAGGCCGGCATGCGCGCCGTCGTCGGGGTGGCGGTACTCGACTTTCCGACCCCGTATGCCTCGGGTGCGGACGAGTATTTCCGCAAAGGCCTGAGGGCACGGGACGAATGGCGGACACACCCGCACATTCGTTTCGCGATCGCGCCTCATGCGCCCTATACGGTTTCGGACGAATCCCTGGTTCGGGTCGTCAGCCTTGCAGCCGAACTCGACAGCCCCATCCACATCCATATCCACGAAACCGCACGCGAGATCGCCGATTCGCTCGCGCAGTTCGGTGTTCGCCCGCTCGCCCGCCTTGCACGCCTCGGCGTCCTCGGCAGCAATTTCATCGGGGTGCACGCCGTCCATCTGGACACGACCGACCTGGAACTGCTGGGCCGCTACAACTGCAGCATCGCGCACTGCCCGACCTCGAACATGAAGCTCGCCAGCGGCATCGCCCCGGTCGCCACCTTGCTCGCTGCGGGAATCCGGACTGGTCTGGGAACCGATGGCGCGGCCAGCAACAACCGTCTCGACATGTTTCAGGAAATGCGCCACGCAGCCTTGCTCGCCAAGGTATCAACCCAGGACGCGACCGCCGTCCCGGCCCATACCGCACTCCGCATGGCCACGCTGAACGCGGCGTCCGCGCTGGGTCTCGACGATCTCGTGGGCTCGATCGAATCCGGAAAACGCGCCGACCTCTGCGCCGTCAGCCTCGCGAGCCCCGAAACGCGTCCGTGCTTCGACCCGGCCTCCCATCTGGTCTATGTTGCCGGCCGGGAACAGGTCTCGCATGTCTGGGTCGACGGTGCGCTCCGTGTGGACAATGGAGAACTGCTGTTGCAAAACCACAACAATGAATTGATTGGCATCTCCACGTTGTGGCAGACTAAACTACAGTGCTGAATGCAAGAATTTGACTTGTTCTTCATTCATGCGGTTTCATCCCGTAATGGCGACGAAGAACTTCGCCTGAGTGAATGACACTTGCACGTTCCATCCCTTCGACGAGGAAACCATGATCAAACAAACCAAGAAACACATGAAGATGCTCATGCTGGCGGCGGTTGCCTCGCTTGGCTTCTCGGCTCCCGCTTTCGCCCAGGACATCAAGGTCGACGGTACCGGCGTCATTCCGTACGTCATTGACGCACGCAACGTGGTGGCGCGCAGCGGCGCCGGCCTGTGCTGGCGCACCGGCTTCTGGAGCCCTGCGGCGGCTGAGTCGGCCATGGCCGGGCAGTTCCCGGTCGGTTGCGCCTGCGACAGCGACATCGTCCCGGCAGAGAAATGCACCGAAGTCGCCGCGGCCCCGGCCCCGGCCCCCGCTCCGGCCCCGCAGCCGACCGCCGAGAAGGTCAAGCTGTCGGCCGATGCTTTGTTCGACTTCGACAAGGCCGTGCTGAAGCCCGAAGGCATGCAGCGCCTCGACCAGCTCGCCAACCAGGCGCGCGCGATCAAGCTCGAGGTCGTCCTGGCCGTCGGCCACACCGACCGTATCGGCAGTGACGCGTACAACCAGCGTCTGTCCGAGCGTCGTGCCGAAGCGGTCAAGACCTACCTGGTGTCCAGGGGCGTCGAAGCCAACCGCATCTACACCGAAGGCAAGGGCAAGACCCAGCCGGTGACCGGTACGGCATGCGACGGCGTTCGTGGCCGCACCGCTCTCATCGAGTGCCTGCAGCCGGACCGCCGTGTGGAAGTGGAAGTGATCGGCACCCGCTGATCCCGGCTCTTCCGGTGTTCTCGAAAGCCCTGCTTCGGCAGGGCTTTTTCATTTGGTGTAAAGTCCGGAACGCATTCCGCCCGGAACACTCACATTCCCACTCCCATACGACGAGCAGACCGAATCCGCATGAACGCAAACGCCGATCCCGCAGAAGTCCGGAAATTCAGTGACCTCGCCCACCGCTGGTGGGATCCCGAATCCGAGTTTCGTCCCCTGCACGAGATCAACCCGCTGCGTCTGGGCTGGATCGACCGGCACGCGGCGCTCGCGGGGAAAACCGTGCTCGATATCGGCTGCGGCGGAGGCATCCTCTCGGAGAGCATGGCGGCACTGGGTGCCACCGTGACGGGCATCGATCTGTCGGAAAAGGCCCTCGGCGTGGCACGTCTGCATTTGTTCGAGAGCGGACACCACGTCGACTACCATCATGCGAGCGCCGAAGTCTTCGCCGAAGCGCACCCGGAAGGCTTCGATGTCGTCACCTGCATGGAGATGCTCGAGCACGTCCCCGACCCCGCCAGCACCGTCGCCGCATGCGCGCGGCTGGTCAAACCGGGCGGACAGGTCTTCTTCTCGACGCTGAACCGCAACCCCAAGGCCTACCTCTTCGCGGTGATTGGCGCCGAGTACGTACTCAAATTGCTGCCCAAGGGGACGCACGATTACGCGAAGTTCATCAAACCGTCCGAACTCGCACGTTATTGCCGGGAAGCCGGGCTGGAGGTCTCGGAACTGATCGGCATGAGCTACAACCCACTCACCCGTGTCTATTCGCTGGGCACCGATGCCAGCGTGAACTATCTCATCCATGCGCGAAAGGCGGACTGAGGCGGTCCTGTTCGACCTCGACGGCACGCTCGCCGATACCGCTCCGGATCTCGGTGCCGCCGCAAACCTGCTCCGTGCCGAACTGGGGCTCGCACCGGTCCCCCTCGAACGCCTGCGCCCCCACACCTCTCACGGCGTGCGCGGCATGCTCGGCGCCGCCCTTGCGGTCACGCCGGAAGATCCGCGCTACCTCGAATACTCCGAGCGTTTCCTGCAGCACTACGAAAGCCGCCTGTGCGTCGATACGCGCCTTTTCGACGACATGCATGCGCTGCTTGACGCCCTCGACACCGCTTCCATTCCGTGGGGTGTCGTGACGAACAAGCGCCGACGGTTTACCGAACCGCTGATGGCCGCATTGCAGCTCGACCGGCGCGCGTGCTGCATCGTCAGCGGGGATTCGGCACCTCATCCCAAGCCAGCTCCCGACCCCCTGTTGCTGGCATGCGAGATGGCGGCTCTCCGTCCGCAGACCTGCCTGTACGTCGGCGACGATATCCGCGACATCCAGGCCGGCCGCGCGGCGGGCATGCGAACCGTTGCGGCCGCCTACGGCTACCTCGGAAACGAGGCCCCGATCGAATCCTGGAACGCCGACGAGGTGATCCTCTCCCCGTTGGAACTCCTGCCGCTTGCCGGCGTCACAGCGTGGTAACATGAAGCTTGAAATTCCGGGGAACATCCCCAGATACGTTTCAACTCGCAAGGGGCCGACCTGGCTTCGACGTGGGTCGCGAAGCAGCGCAGTGCATACCGAGGACCAGTGACCTCGTAAATCCATCTGGAAAACCATAAACGCCAACGACGAGCGTTTCGCTCTAGCCGCTTAACACCGGTTAGCGCTGCACCGGCAGGTCTCTGGGCCGGGTGGTCTTAGCGCAAGCTGAGCCGCTGCAGTGTCATTTACAGAGAATCGCGAGCAGGGCCGGGTTACTTGGCCCCGCAGCTAAAGGTAAGGTAACTCGCCCCTGTCCGGCCTGCCGATCGGCTAAGTCAGGGGTCAAATTCAAATAGGTCGGATAAGTATGTAGATCTGTCTGTAGAGGACTTGCGGACGGGGGTTCGATTCCCCCCGGCTCCACCAATAATGAAACCCCAACCGTTCTCGGTTGGGGTTTTTTCTTGCCCGATCGCGCCGATTCCCGCGTGTTCTTGGGGGTTCCTGCGGAAGCCTGCGGACTTCGCCGGTCAGCGTCTCGGCCCGTTCCGGGCCACATTCCACTCTCTCCTGGCCATTCCTCGCTCCCACCTCGCTCCCTGAAACCGGCCCGAAGTCCGCAAAGGCCATAAGTCAGCGCCATACAGATCAAAGAGTTACGCGCGGACGAATCAAGCGGTTGGATTGCAGCATCGGGGAGCAAAGGAAACCGCCTTGGTTGTGTTTTGTCGGTACATATTGACAACTACCGACGTAATGCAACATCATGGTGGCATGGAAACTTCGCACCAGACCATTCTCGATCTCGCCGCCCAGCGCGGCCTCATACGCCCGCGAGATCTCGACGCGCTGGGTCTGCCCAGTGTCGCCCTCACGCGGCTGGTTCGGCAGGGCCTGCTCGTCCGCGTGGGTCGCGGTCTGTATGCCCGTCCCGATCGCAGCGTATCCGAGCATGGCACGCTGGCCGAGGTGGCCCGCAAACACCCGCAAGCCATCGTCTGCCTGCTGTCAGCACTGCGGGTGCACGACCTCACCACGCAGTCGCCATTCGAGGTCTGGCTCGCCATTCCCAACAAGGCGCGTGCGCCGAAGATGGACTATCCGCCGCTGCGCATCGTGCGCTTCTCCGGCGCTGCGCTGACCGATGGGATTGAAGAGCACCAGATCGATGGCGTGACCGTGCGCGTGACCAACGTCGCCCGCACCGTGGCCGACTGCTTCAAGTTCCGCAACAAGATCGGCCTCGATGTCGCGATGGAAGCCCTGCAGGAAGCCTGGCGAGCCAAGCGCGTGAGCATGAACGAACTCTGGCGCTATGCATCGCTGTGCCG
>JBJHDM010000025.1:0-45071 GCA_050486545.1 Rhodocyclaceae bacterium
GCCTTCGGCGTGCTCAAGTCCGGAAAACCATTCGATCCCTCACTTCATGGGGTTTGACGGGCGATAACAGTATCTACGCCGGGGATCCGCGACGGCTCGTGCGACCGGGGTAGGGCGGCTTCGCGCAGCAAGCCGCCAATCGGCGCTGAGCTGCCATGAGTGCAGTTGCGGCAACCGCAGTGAAGTCTATGTGCTCGATTGAGCTGACCTGAAACCTTGCGGTCGACCCGCGACCGGGACGGACTGTTAAGATAGGCCGTCGACGTCGATGCGTGCGCCGTGCGCGCAGGGAGCGATATGGACCAGCAGGCGATCACTGCCGCGTACCGGCGCTATGCCCCGGTCTACGATCTCTTGTTCGGACCGGTGTTCGAGCCGGGCCGACGGCAAGTGGTCGAGGCGCTGGACTGCCGACCCGGAGACGAGATCCTCGAAGTCGGGGTCGGCACGGGCTTGTCGCTGCGCTATTACCCGCCGCATGCCCGGATCACGGGCATCGACCTTTCACCGCACATGCTCGCACGTGCGGGCAACCAGATCCGTCGCCACGACCTGCGCAACGTCAGCCTGCATGCCATGGACGTGCAGAATCTGTCGTTTCCGGATGCGAGCTTTGACAAGGTTGCGGCCTTGTATGTCGCATCGGTCGTTCCGGACCCCGAGACGATGATGCGGGAACTCGAGCGCGTCTGCCGTCCTGGTGGCGAGGTGGTCATCGTGAACCATTTCACCCGTCCCGAGGGGTGGCTGGCGAAGGCGGAGCGGACGCTGGCGCCGCTGGCCCGGTCGCTTGGATTCCGGCCGCTGTTTCCGCTGGAGGACTTCGTGGCACTGACCGGGCTCGAGTTGACCGAGACGGTGCCGGTCAACGCGTTCGGCTACTGGACCCTGTTGCGCTTTCGCAGGCGCCCGCAGAGCCACGGCCGGATGCCGGGATGACGACCATCGCGGCAATCGCACACATAGCCGTCATGGTGGTCGCAGCAATTGCACTGGCTGCGGCTCGGGGCGTAGGGTGCATTCGCGCCGAAGGCGCAATCCACCGATGTGCGGGACGTAGCGCCGACTGGCGGCTTGCTTCGCGAAGCCGCCCTACGCGTTCTGCGCGAGCGATTGCCGTGTGACGACCATCGCACTGCGCGCCTTTCGAGTGGTTGCAGCGTAGAATTGCAGTTTCACCTCCGACCGTCCCATGCCGGATATTGCCACTCTTTTCGCACTCGACGGGCCCTTGTCGGCCGCAATCCCGGGATTTCGCAGCCGGCCCCAGCAGGTGGAGATGGCGCAGTGCATCGAGAAGGCCTTGCGCGACCATCGCGTGCTCGTGGCCGAGGCCGGCACCGGAACCGGCAAGACCTTCGCCTACCTCGTTCCAGCGCTGCTGTCGGGCGGAAAGGTCATTGTCTCGACAGGGACCCGGACCTTGCAGGATCAGTTGTTCAATCGTGATCTGCCGACCGTACGTGCCGCCCTTGGCGTGCCGGTGAGCACGGCCTTGCTCAAGGGTCGGGCCAACTACGTCTGTCCCTACCATCTCGGTCGCAATGTCCTCGAAGGGCGCTTCCAGACCCCCCAGGATGCCGCGGATCTGCGCGAAATCGCCCGCTTCGCCGCGGTGACGCGCAACGGTGACCGCGCCGAGTGCACGGCGGTCCGGGAGGATTCGCCGGCGTGGCAGGCGGCGACGTCCAGCCGCGACAACTGCCTGGGGCAGGAGTGCCCCAACGTCCGGGAGTGCTTCGTGCTGGCCGCGCGTCGTGCCGCGATGGAGGCGGACGTCGTGGTCGTGAATCACCATCTGTTCTTCGCCGACGTGATGCTTCGCGACGAGGGCATGGGCGAACTCCTTCCGGCGAGCAATGCGGTGATCTTCGATGAAGCGCATCAGTTGCCGGAGACCGCCAGCCTGTTCTTCGGCGAGAGCGTGTCGACCACCCAGTTGCTCGAGCTGGCACGCGATACGCGGTCTGAAACGATCGCCGGTGCACGCGACTGCCGTGAACTCATCGATGCGACACGGGCACTGGAGAAGGCTGCGAGGGATTTGCGCCTGGTGTTCGGAGCCGACCCGGCGCGCCTGTCGCATGTGCAGGCCGCAGGGCGGCCGGGGTTCGATGCGGCCATTCGGGACCTGTCCGATCGGCTGAAGGCGTTCGGTGCGCTGCTGGAGACTCAGGCCGAGCGTTCGGAGGGCCTGGCGAACTGCCTGCGCCGTACGGAGGAGGTCGGGGCGCGCCTGGCCCGATGGCGCTCGTCCGATGAGACGGAACTCGTGCGCTGGGTCGAGATCTTCACGCAGTCGGCGGTCCTGAACGCGACGCCTTTGCAGGTCTCGGACGTGTTCCGTCGGCAGGTCGAGGCCCAGCCGAAGGCCTGGATCTTTACGTCCGCCACGCTGGCGGTGGGACGGGATTTCGGTCACTACTGCGAGGAACTGGGACTGGCGGCGCTCGCCGCTCCGCCGATCACCGCGGTGTGGGGCAGTCCCTTCGACTACGCGCACCAGGCCTTGCTGTACGCGCCCGAGGGCATGCCCGATCCCAATCATCCGGACTACGTGGAAGCCGTTGCCAGGCTTGCCTTGCCGCTCGTACGGGCGGCTCGTGGCCGCACCTTCGTCCTGTGCACTTCCCTGCGGGCGATGCGCCGGCTCCATGGCTTGATCGTGGAGGGGTTGGCGTCGAATGCGGATGCATTGCCGGTCCTGCTGCAGGGTGAAGGATCGCGTTCCGAACTGCTGGAGCGTTTCCGACGGCTCGGAAACGCAGTCCTCGTCGCCAGCCAGAGCTTCTGGGAGGGCGTGGATGTTCCGGGTGAAGCCCTGTCGCTGGTGATCATCGACAAGCTGCCGTTCGCACCGCCCGACGATCCGGTTCTGTCCGCGCGCGTCGAGCATCTGCGCAAGACCGGCCACAATCCCTTCATGCACTACCAGTTGCCGCGTACGGTCATCAACATGAAGCAGGGCGCGGGACGCCTCATCCGCAGCGAACGCGACCGTGGGGTGCTGTGCATCTGCGATCCGCGCATGATCGAGAAGGGCTATGGCAAGGCGATCTGGCAAAGCCTTCCGCCGATGCGTCGCACGCGTGTCCTCGAAGAAGTGGTCGCCTATCTCGGAACGATTTCGGATGCGGCGTGCGAGAACGACACGCAGGATGCGCGACCCCGAACTCCATGCGCCGCCGGTGTCGGCGATGCGGTATCCTTGCCAGGGCCAAACTGCTCGGGTTGAGAACATGATCGTATTCGGTGTCGCGGGATGGTCGGGGTCGGGCAAGACAACCCTGATCGAGAAACTGATTCCGGAATTCACCGGTCGGGGCATGCGCGTTTCCGTCATCAAGCATGCGCATCACGGCTTCGATCTCGATCGTCCCGGCAAGGATTCGTGGCGGCACCGCGAGGCCGGAGCGACGCAGGTGTTGATGCTGTCCGAAGATCGCTGGGTTCTGATGCATGAATTGCGCGACGACCCCGAGCCGCCGCTGGAAGTCCAGCTACAGCTTCTCGCGCCGTGCGACGTCGTGCTGATCGAGGGGTTCAAGGCGGCCGAGGTCCCCAAGGTCGAGGTGCATCGCCGCGGCAACGGCAAACCACCGCTGTGGCCCGAGAATCCCCACGTCGTGGCGGTTGCGACCGACGCCGAGCTGGATTGTCCACACCCGCGTTTCGGCCTGAACGATGCGGAGGCGATCGTCGACTTCATGCTTCGGTTCGAGCGTGCCGCGGCATGCTGAGTTCGGTCGAGTGTCCAATGCGCGCCGTACGGTACGATTCGATGTGTGGGTCGCCCGGTTCGGGCGGGATCTGATACGGTATTCATCATGAAAGACGATTTGCTTGCCTTCGACGACGCGCTGGACAGGCTGCTTGCCAAGGCTCATCCGGTGCGCGAGATGGAGATGGCCGACACGATGGTCGCCCGGGGGCGGGTGCTGGCCAGCGATCTCGCTTCTCCATTCTCCGTCCCCGCCCTCGACACTTCGTCGATGGACGGGTACGCCGTGCGGGTTGCCGACATCCCCGTCGAAGGGGTTCGCCTTCCGGTGCGGCAACGTATTCCGGCCGGAAGCGTCGGTCATGCGCTGCAACCCGGGAGTGCGGCACGGATCTTTACGGGGGCGCCGCTTCCGCCCGGGGCCGATGCCGTCGTGATGCAGGAGTTGTGCGAGGCGCAGGGCGCCGATGTCGTGATCAACCACCTTCCGCATGCTGGCGAGGCGGTTCGTCTGGCCGGAAGCGAGGTCGCGGAGGGGCAGGTGCTGTTGTCCGCCGGGATCCGGCTGCGTCCGCAGGAACTGGGGCTGGCGGCATCGGTCGGAATCGCCCAGGTCCCGGTCTTGCGGCGGGTTCGCGTGGCGCTGTTCTCGACCGGGAGCGAACTGGTGATGCCCGGTGAATCGTTGCCGC
This sequence comes from Rhodocyclaceae bacterium, assembly GCA_050486545.1. Lineage (GTDB taxonomy): Bacteria > Pseudomonadota > Gammaproteobacteria > Burkholderiales > Rhodocyclaceae > DAOMNN01. The sequence goes on from JBJHDM010000025.1 coordinate 4,414, forward strand.
CGGGAGGGGTCTACAATTCGAATCGATTCCAGTTGCGTTCGCTGCTCGAGCAACTCGGCTGCGAGGTCAGCGATTTCGGGATCGTTGCCGACGATCTGGCGGAAACCCGAAAGGTCTTGCGGGAGGCTGCGGAAGGGCATGACCTCATTCTCACCAGCGGAGGTGTTTCGGTTGGGGAGGAGGATCACGTCAAGCCGGCGGTCGAGGCCGAAGGCGTACTCGATCTGTGGAAGATCGCGATGAAGCCCGGCAAACCACTGGCCTATGGTCGTGTCGGTGCCGCTGCGTTCATGGGGCTGCCGGGCAATCCCGTGTCGAGTTTCGTGACCTTCCTGATGCTGGTGCGGCCATTCGTTCTGGCCTTGCAGGGCGTGTCTCAGGTGCGTCCCGCATTCGTCGAGATGCGCGCGGATTTTGACTGGCCCCGACCCGATCGTCGGCGCGAGTTCCTGCGCGGTCGCACGAACGCACGGGGAGGCGTCGAGATCCACGTGAACCAGGGGTCTGCGGCGCTGTCGTCGATCGTGTGGGCCGACGGTCTCGTCGATGTGCCGGCCGGGACGCCGATCCGCTCGGGGGAGTCGGTGCGTTTCCTCCCCTACGGAAACTTGCTGTATTGAGTCGGATGATCCTATGACCATAAAGATTCTGTATTTTGCTGCGCTGCGTGATGCACTGGGTCGATCGGAGGAATCCCTGGCAGTGCCTCCGGGCGTGTCGACGGTCGGAGAATTGCAGGCCTTTCTTGCCGACCGGGGAGAAGCCTGGGGGGTGCTGGCGATGGGGAAGAGCGTCCGTGCCGCGCGCAATCAACGTATGGCGGGATCTTCGGAACCGGTTTCGCCCGGTGACGAGATCGCATTCTTCCCCCCGGTGACCGGAGGTTGATCATGTCCGTTCGCGTGCAGGAAGCCGACTTCGACGTGGGTGCGGAAATCGAGGCCTTGTCCAACCGGCGGCACGGAGTCGGAGCGGTTGCGACCTTCGTCGGCCTGGTACGCAATGTCAGCGAAGAGGCCGCAGTGTCGGCGATGACGCTGGAGCATTATCCGGGGATGACCGAGAAAGCCCTGGAGGAGATCGTGGCCGACGCGCGGACACGGTGGGATCTGGACGACGTGTGCGTCATTCACCGCGTCGGGAGGCTGGAACCGGGTGACCGCATCGTGTTCGTCGGTGTCGCCGGGGCCCATCGCGGGGAAGCGTTCGCTGCGTGCGAGTTCATCATGGACTACCTCAAGACCCGCGCGCCGTTCTGGAAGCGTGAAGAAACCCCGGAAGGCGCCCGCTGGGTCGAGGCACGCGACAGCGATGACGACGCCGCGACACGCTGGGACGACATCGACATGCGCCGCTGAGTCGGCCTACGCAGGTTTGCCGTGGCCGAAAAGGAAACGGCGCCGTATGAGGCGCCGTTCTTGCTCAGGACTTCCGAAACAACTTCCTACTTGCGGCCCTTGGTGCTGCCGCCTGCCTGATTAAAGATCTGGAAGGCTTCGGTCGAGGCACGGCTCATCTGTTCAAAGGCCGCACGGGTCGTGTCCATCGCCGTCTGAATCGCGGTCATTGCGTTCTGGTCGGTGATCGGCATGCCCTGGAACATCTTCTGCATCGCTTCGAAGACATCCTGCCCGCCACTGGTGAGCTGTTCGCCGACGAGCTTGCCGACTTCGGCTTGCGTACGGCTGGCCAGTTCGGCCATTTCGCGGGCGCAGGCGAGCATCTGCTCCGTCGACGTCTGGGCGAACTTCGTCCGCAGTTCCATCAGCGTCTGCGGATCCTTCGCCGAGGACAGGGCCTTGGCGTTCTTTACCCCTTCCTCGAACAGATTCTTCGCGGTCGTGACCTGCAACTCCATGATGCGCTGGGAGTTCTCGATCGACATCTGCGCGAGGCGCATTGCCGCTTCGAGGTTCTTCTTCTGGAGTTCGTTGAATTGATCCTGCTTGGTAGCCATCTCTTACCTCCCGTTGCTGCTTGTGTGAATGCTGGTGCATGTCGGGAACCGGTTGCGCCAGGCGGATCGCCGGTCGAGATTCCGAATCCCGAAACTCCGGAGTGAGGACATCGTGATGCCGTCGCAGGCGGACTTCGGTCCTGTGGTCGGTCCGGTGCTCCGCAACCTCTTCTCATCGTTAAAAATATCACACCTGCAAACAAAGATTCGGCTTTTCCGGACCGAATGCAGGGGATTTCGTAAGCGAATGTTGCGTTGCAGCAACAAATGGTTCGGGCAGTCGTTCTCGGATCGAGGCGTGAAGGAACGGATCGGTTGAATTCCCCTGTCCTGACCCCATATCGATTGCATCCCGAATTCAGACGAGGAATCGCTCCATGCGCTTCGACAAGCTCACCACGAAGTTCCATCAGGCCTTCTCCGATGCGCAGAGCATCGCGGTCGGCAACGACAACCCGTTCATCGAGCCGCAGCACCTGCTGATGGCTCTGCTCGATCAGACCGATGGCGGCACCGTTTCGCTGTTGCAGCGTGCCGGCGCGAATGTGCAGCCTTTGCGTGCGGCACTGAAGAACACCATCGATCGCCTGCCCAAGGTCGAAGGGCACGGTGGTGAAGTGCAGATCGGTCGGGACCTTGCCAATCTCCTCAACCTGACCGATCGCGAAGCGCAGAAGCGCGGGGACCAGTTCATTGCCAGTGAGCTGTTCCTGTTGGTGCTGTGCGACGAGAAGGGGGAGACCGGACGGGCGCTGCGTGAGCACGGCCTGACCCGCAAGGCCCTCGAAGCAGCAGTCGAAGCGGTCCGTGGCGGCCAGCGTGTCGACAGCGAGGAGGCCGAGGGACAGCGCGAAGCGCTGAACAAGTACTGCCTCGATCTCACCGACCGTGCGCGCCAGGGCAAGCTCGATCCGGTCATCGGCCGCGACGACGAGATCCGCCGGGCGATCCAGATCCTGCAGCGTCGAACGAAGAACAACCCCGTGCTGATCGGCGAGCCGGGCGTGGGGAAGACGGCAATCGTCGAAGGGCTGGCACAGCGCATCGTCAATGACGAAGTTCCCGAAACGCTCAAAGGCAAGCGCGTGCTGTCGCTGGACATGGCTGCACTGCTCGCGGGTGCGAAATACCGCGGTGAGTTCGAGGAGCGCCTCAAGGCCGTGCTCAAGGAGATCGCCCAGGAGGAAGGTCGCATCATCGTCTTCATCGACGAGATCCATACCATGGTCGGTGCGGGCAAGGCCGAGGGGGCGATCGACGCGGGCAACATGCTCAAGCCCGCCCTGGCTCGTGGCGAACTGCACTGCATCGGCGCGACGACGCTGGACGAGTACCGCAAGTACATCGAGAAGGACGCGGCGCTGGAGCGGCGCTTCCAAAAGGTGCTTGTCGAGGAACCGTCGGTCGAGGCGACGATCGCGATCCTGCGCGGGTTGCAGGAGAAGTACGAGATCCACCACGGTGTCGAGATCACCGATCCGGCCATCGTCGCGGCGGCGGAACTTTCGCATCGCTACATCACCGACCGCTTCTTGCCCGACAAGGCGATCGACCTCATCGACGAGGCGGCGGCGCGGATCAAGATGGAGATCGACTCGAAGCCGGAAGTCATGGACAAGCTCGACCGGCGCATGATCCAGCTCAAGATCGAGCGCGAGGCGGTCAAGAAGGAGAAGGACGAGGCTTCGCAGAAGCGCCTGCAACTCATCGAGGAGGAACTCGAGAAGCTGCAGCGCGAATACAACGATCTCGAGGAGATCTGGAAGGCGGAGAAGGCGAAGGCCCACGGGTCTGCGCACATCAAGGAAGAGATCGACAGCCTGCGCGCGCAGATGGCCGAGTTCCAGCGCAAGGGGCAGCTCGACAAGGTCGCGGAGATCCAGTACGGCAAGCTTCCCCAGCTCGAGGCGCAACTGAAGGCTGCGGAGCAGGCAGGCGAGAATGCACAACCGAACCGGCTGCTGCGCACCCAGGTCGGGGCCGAGGAGATCGCCGAAGTCGTGTCGCGGGCGACCGGTATCCCGGTGTCCAAGATGATGCAGGGCGAGCGCGACAAGCTGCTCAGGATGGAAGAGCGGTTGCACCAGCGCGTCGTCGGCCAGGACGAAGCGGTGCGTCTGGTCGCCGATGCGATCCGCCGCTCGCGTGCGGGCCTGGCCGACGAGAACCGCCCCTATGGTTCCTTCCTGTTCCTCGGTCCCACCGGGGTCGGCAAGACCGAGCTGTGCAAGACGCTGGCGGAGTTCCTGTTCGACTCCGAGGAGCACCTGATTCGTATCGACATGAGCGAGTTCATGGAAAAGCACTCCGTCGCCCGCCTGATCGGGGCGCCGCCGGGCTATGTCGGCTACGAGGAAGGCGGTTACCTCACCGAGCAGGTACGCCGCAAGCCGTACAGCGTGATCCTGTTCGACGAGGTCGAGAAGGCCCACCCGGACGTGTTCAACGTGCTGCTTCAGGTGCTGGACGACGGGCGCATGACCGACGGCCAGGGGCGCACGGTGGACTTCAAGAATACCGTCATCGTGATGACGTCCAACCTCGGTAGCCAGATGATCCAGCAGATGGCGGGAGACGACTATGGTGTCATCAAGTTGGCGGTGATGGCCGAGGTCAAGACCTTCTTCCGTCCCGAATTCATCAACCGCATCGACGAGGTCGTGGTGTTCCACGCGCTCGACGAGAAGCATATCGCCGGCATCGCGCGCATCCAGCTTCAGTACCTCGAGAAGCGGCTGGCCCGGCTCGAGATGGGGCTGGAGGTCACCGAGGAGGCGCTTGCCGAGATCGCCGAGGTCGGCTTCGATCCGGTTTTCGGGGCCCGTCCGCTCAAGCGCGCCATTCAGGAACGCATCGAAAATCCGTTGGCAAAGGCGATCCTCGAGGGACGGTTCGGCCCCAAGGACCGGATTCGTGCGACGGTCGAGAATCGGTCCCTCGTCTTCTCGCGAGCCGACTGAACGAAGTGGGTGCGCCCGGTCGGGCGGCACCCTTGAAGCCGGCACCGCAGTCTGCTGCGGTGCCGGTTTTCCTTTCCGGGCCGCGATCGTCCAAGCCAATCGATGAAGTTCGTGTCGCAATTCACGAAAAGCCCTAAAGGCGGCCGTGGTTCTGACGTAACACAAATCAAGAGTAGTTCTGGAGTGCTACGCTTCGTGCGTCAATACAGGTCCCAAAGGACTAGTGCGAAAGAGTTATTTGCGGACTTCCCTGCCGTAAGCTCCATGCGTCGCGAACGATAGGCATGGGGCCTATGCAGCAGGCAACAGAAAACCGAAAACCGATCGCAAGGCTGATGAGATCATGTCGAGCAAACTGAAGAACCTGACCTTCCGCTTCATCATTCTGGCCAGCCTGGGCGCCCCTGCGTTGCTGCTGTGGATCACCGGCTATTACTCGTGGTACAGCTGGCGTACCCATGAGATGCTGGAGAACACGATCGCCGCGAACCGCATGGGTGACCAGATCATCGTCGCGGCCGGTCAGCAGGCGATCGAGCGGGGTTTCACCGCGGGTTTGCTGTCGGCGAGCGGTGCGGCGAACGATGCTGCGGTACAACGTCTGGCCGGTATCCGTGAGAGGGGGGATCTTGCCCTGCGTGAAGCGTTCGAACTTGCACGCGAGATCGAGGCGACCGGAAGAGCCTATGAAGGCTTCGTGATCTCGCGCCAGCAGGCCGAGCAAGCGTACGAGCGCGTGCTTGAAGCGCGTCGAAAGGTCGATTCGAGCGTGTCGGGAGCGTCCCGCACGATCACGGCGCAGGAATGGATCCCGCTGATGTCGGACTTCATCTCCCGCACCGCGCGGATGCGCTTGCAGGTGTTTGCGGACAACACGATGCCGCCCGACATCACCTACCCGAACCTCACCACCAAGCATCATTCCTGGCTCGCGTCGGAGTTTGCAGGGCAGGAGCGCGCGGTGATCACCGCCATGATCAACAGCAACCGGCCGGCCCCGGCGGAGACGCTGCAGCGGCTGATGGCCTATCGCCAGACCGTTGATGCGAACATCGAGAACCTGTTGTTCATGCGCAACGTCACCGGACTGCCGGCTTCGGTCGTGGCCGCGATCGATGCGATGGAGGCGAACTTCCTCGGCTCCTTCGAGGAAGTTCGGAAGAAGGTATACGCCGAAGCCGCGTCGTTCTCGGGTAGCGGCGGTGATCGCCACTACAGCATTGCGGCGACCGAGTGGTTCGACCAGTCGACCGAGGCGATCAACAGCATCCTGAGGGTTTCGGAAGCCTTTTCTGCTGTCGGCAACCAGGCCGCGCAGGAGGCGGCGGACATCGCCTACATCCAGATGATCGGCTACATCATCGTCTTCGTCTTCATGCTGATCATGACGACCGTCGCCACCTTGCTGTTGTTGCGCAAGCTGGGCGCACTGGATCATCTGCGCCAGTCGATGGCGGAGGTGGCAAGCGGGCAGGGCGACCTGACGCGCCGTCTCGAAGCCGACACCACGGACGAAATCGGCCAGACGTCGACCGCCTTCAACGAGTTCGTGGCCAAGTTGCAGCAGATCATTTCGGAGACGAGGACGGTCGTCAACGATCTGTCGCAGGCTGCTGCCAAGGTGATGTCCCACAGCCAGCGCATCCGCGAGGGTTCGAAGGTGCAGAGCGAGATGTCGTCCTCGACTGCCGCGGCGGTCGAGGAAATGAGCGTCAGCGTCGATCAGGTTGCCGATCACGCCCGCGAGACGCTGGAGGATTCGAAGAAGTCGGGCGAACTGGCCGATGCCGGTGCCGGGGTGGTGCGTCGTGTTGCGGACGAGATGAAGGCGCTTGCCTCGGCGGTTTCGGACAGTTCCAAGCGGGTCGAAAGCCTCGGTGACCGCTCGCGCGAGATCGGCGGGATCATCAAGGTGATCCGGGAAATCGCCGAGCAGACGAACCTGCTCGCGCTCAACGCCGCGATCGAGGCCGCACGGGCCGGTGAGCAGGGCCGCGGCTTCGCCGTGGTCGCCGACGAAGTGCGCAAGCTTGCGGAGCGAACCGGCACCGCGACGGTCGACATCTCGCGGATGATCGAGACCATCCAGAGCGATACCGACGGGGCGGTTAAGGGCATGCACGCGAGCACCGGACGAGTCGAGCAGGGTGTTGCGCTGACGACCGAGGCCGCGACTGCACTCGAGAACATCAGCGAGAGCGCGCACCACAACCTGCTGCGGGTTGGTGAGATCGCCAATGCGATGCGCGAGCAGGCTGCGGCCAGCAACGACATCTCGGGCAATGTCGAGCAGATCGCCCGCATGGCCGAGGAGAACAACGGTGCGATCGCGGAAACGGCTGCGGAGGCCGAGCAACTCCGGGCGCTATCGGAGCGCCTGAACGGGCTGGTCGGGCGGTTCAAGGTCTAGCCCGCGTTTCTCGCACCTTCACGGCTGCGGCCACCGATGTGCGCGCTGTGGCACGCCGTACTCCCTCCCGCCTGTCCCCTCGAGACCGTCGGGAGGTTCGCTACAATGCGCAGCGGTGCCCGATTGCGTCGGCCAGTTGGTCGGGCGGGACGGGACGGCTGAACAGGTAGCCCTGCATCGCGTCGCATCCCGCCCGGGACACGATTTGCCGCTGCGCCTCCGTCTCGACGCCCTCGGCGACCGTGCGCAATCCGAGGTTGCGCGCCAGGCCTACGATCCCGTTGATGATTGCGGTGCTGTCCGGGTGTTCGATGGCACCGACGATGAATGAGCGGTCGATCTTCAGTTCGTCGATCGGGAACCGGTGCAGATAGGCCAGCGAAGAGTAGCCGGTGCCGAAATCGTCCACTGCCAGGGCGACCCCGAGACCCTTCAGATCCGCCAGAATCGTGGCAGCCTCTTCGGCATTGTCCATGACCGCACTTTCGGTGATCTCGAAGGTCAGGCGGCGGGGCGCCACGTTCGAATCCCGCAGGGCATTGCGGATCTGCCCGACCAGTCCCGGATCGTGCAATTGCCGTGCGGAAAGGTTGACCGCCACGCCGAGATCCTTGACGTGTGCGTGGGGCGAAGCGTTCCAGGCGCGAATCTGACTGCAAACGCGCTCGAGCACCCACGCGCCGAGCGAGCTCATGAGGCCGGCCTGTTCGGCAAGCGGGATGAATTCCGCGGGCGAAATCTGATGGCCATCTTCGTCCTGCCAGCGCAGCAGTGCTTCGACCCACGGCGTGGTGCCGGTGCGCAGATCGACGATGGGCTGGAAATGCAGCATCAACTGGTCACGCTCGATCGCGAGTCGCAGGCGCGATTCGATCTCCAGCTTGCGCAAGGCTTCCGCGTTCATGTCGGCCGTATAGAAACGCAAGGCGTTGCGTCCACCCGCCTTGGCGCCGTGCATCGCTGCGTCGGCATTGCGCAGCAGCGTTTCCGCATCGCCACCATCCTGCGGAAAAATGCTGATGCCGATGCTGGCGCCGAGGGTGATCTCGCGCCCGCCCACGGTCAGCGGGCGGGCCAGGGCCTCGAGCATGCGTCCGGCAACCAGGGTGACTTCCTCGATCTTGCCGCAACCGGTCAGCAGCGCGACGAATTCGTCGCCGCCGATGCGCGCCAGTGCGTCCCGCTCGCGGATGCATTCGTTCAGGCGTTCGGCAATGGCCTGCAAGACCGCATCTCCGGCCTGATGCCCAAGGCTCGTATTGATGCGCTTGAACTGGTCCGCATCAAGCAGAAGGATCGCGACACTCGAGTCTTGCCGCCGGGCAAAGGAGATGGCCCGCTCGATGCGGTCGTGCAGCAGGCTGCGGTTTGCCAGACCGGTCAGGGCGTCGCGTGTGCTGCTGCGTTCGAGTTCTTCCTCATAGCGTCGGCGCTCGGTCACGTCGTTGATGACGCCGACGAAGTGCCGGACCGGCTCGCCTTCGGCCTGGACGGGGGCAATGGTCAGGTCGTTCCAGAAGAGGCTGCCGTCCTTGCGATAGTTGCGCAGGAGTGCCTGCCCCTCCCTGCATTCGAGTATCGACGCGCGGATCTCCGCCAGTCCGATCTGCGCCCGATCGCTTCCCATCAGAAAGCGTGGATTGCGTCCGAGCGCTTCCTCCGCCGGGTATCCGGTAATGCGGGTGAACGCCGCATTGAGATAGATGATCGGTCCATCTTCCTGCGTCAGGTCGGTGATCATGATCCCGTTGGCGGAGGCCTCGATGGCCTGATACGCGAGCCGGCAGGCCTGTTCGCTCTCGCGCAGCTTCCGTTCCGATTCGCTACGTGCGCGTTCGCGCTCGAAGTTGGACAATGCATAGGAGACGTCCGCGGCCATCTCCGAAACCAGTTCCTGCATCGAATCGTCGAAGTGTCCGCGTTCGCAGGAGAGCAAGGACAGGACGGCAACGATGCGCCCGTCGACTTGTAGCGGGCAGGCGGCTCCCGCACGCAGGCCGCATTGCTCCAGGGCCGGATGGATTGCCTTGAACGCCGGGTCGGCAAGAAGATCGTTGCTCAGAACCATGCGCTCTTCGGCGATGGCCAGTTGGACCGGCGTGCGCGGTGTGCTCTTTGCATCGAGCGGTCCGATTCGCTCGAACCATTCGCATCCGGGACCTTCCCAGGTCCGCGGCGTGATCGCACCGGTGTCCGTATCGACCGTGCCGACCCAGGCCAGCGCGAATCCTCCCCGTGCGACGGCGGTACGGCAGACGGACGCGAACAGCGCATCGGCGTCGGTCTGATGGACGATGGCCTGGTTGGTTTCGCTCAGGGCCGCATACAGGCGGTTGAGCCGCCCGATCCGCGCCTCGGATGCCTGGAGTTCGGCAAGTCGGCGCTCGAGCTCTTCGGTCTTCTTCTCCAGTTTGTTGACCAGGACCTCACTGTAGAGCTTGAGCGTCGAGGCCTCACCGGTGGTCGGGTAGCAGATGGCCCGTGTTCCCCGCTCTGCCTGCTCCAGAACCGCCTCGATGCGATGCATGAACACTTCTGGCTCGGCTGGCTTGACGATGAACGCGTCGGCGCCGAGGTCGAGGGCCAGCTTCTCGTCCTTCGGTTCGGTATAGGTGGCCGTATAGACGACGAAGGGGATGCCGTTCAGGGCGGGGTCGGCCTTCCATTCCCGCAGCAGCGTGTAGCCGTCCATGACCGGCATCAGCAGGTCGCTGATGATGAGATCGGGGGGGGAACGGCGCGCCGCTTCCAGCGCCTCGGCGCCGTTGCCGGCTTCCGCCACCGTATGACCGTGGCCTTGTAGCAGCGCGTGCAGCAGATAGAGGTTCGCCGCGTTGTCATCGACGATGAGAGTGCGTTTCACGATGCCTCCCTGTCGTGGTTGCAAGCGATGAAACGTTCCACTTCCATGGCGAAGGTCGTCGGATCGATCGGCTTTTCGATGTAGCCGTTGCACCCGGCCTGAAGGCAACGTTCGCGGTCACCGGGCATCGCATAGGAAGTGACCGCCACGATCGGAACGGCGCCGAGGCTCGGTTCCCGGCGCAAGGCCTCCGCGACGGCGTAGCCATCCATGCCGGGCAACTGGATGTCGAGCAGGACCAGCGCCGGGTCGATCTGTCGTGCCAGTTCCACACCGTGTGGTCCGTCTCCGGCGTGAACGATCTCCCAGCCGCGCCCCTGGAGCAGGAAGGTCGCGAGATAGCGGTTCTGCTCGTTGTCCTCGATCAGGAGTATCCGGTTGTTCATTGTGTGTCCTCGCGTTCCGGCAGCGTACACGGCAGGGTGACCGAAAACCGGCTTCCCGAACCCCATCGGCTTTCGACCGTGATCCGCCCGCCCATGAGCTCCGTAAGGCGCCTGCAGATGGCCAACCCCAGGCCCGTTCCTTCGTGCGCGCGAGAAAGGGTCGAATCGATCTGGCGAAACGGCTTGAACAGCATCGAAAGATCCTCCGGCTTGATACCACAGCCGGTATCGGCGATCGTGATCGTGACGGCCGGGATCGGTTCCGTGACGCCCTCCGGCAGGAAATCGACTTCCTTGCAAGCATGCAGGGTCACGCTGCCCTTTTCCGTGAACTTGAGCGCGTTGCTCAGCAGATTGAGCAGGATCTGCTCGACGCGACGGGCATCGCCGGTCATTGGAGGAAGCTCGTCCTCGACGTGCACGACCAATTCCAGGCCTTTCCTTGCGGCCTGCGGGCGTACGAGCGAGGCGACCTTGTCGAGCGACGATGGCAGGTCGAAACGTTCGCGTGCGACATCGAACTGTCCTGCTTCGATCTTCGAGATGTCCAGCACGTCGTTGATCAGGGCGAGAAGGTGCCGTGCGCTGGTCTGTACCATGCCGAGTTGCTTGTTCTGCTCGTCGTTGAGCGGGCCGGCCAGTTGCTGCAGCAGGATGCCGGTGAAGCCGATGATCGAGTTCAGCGGCGTACGCAGTTCGTGGCTCATCGTGGCCAGGAAGGCGGATTTCAGGCGGTCGGCCGCTTCGGCCGCATGCTTTGCCACGAGCAGTTCGCGGTTTGCCGTCTCCAGCTCTTCGGTACGTTCCCGCACCCGGTGCTCGAGCACCTGGGCCTCGTGCTGCATGGCGGCATAGAGGCGTGCGTTCTCGATCGCGAGGGCGATCGGCGCGCACAGGTCGCTGACCTGCTCGAGCCGGCGCGGGGACGGGGGGCGCTCTCGGCGGGAATGCAGGCACAGCACCCCGATCGTTCGCTCGCGTACGGCGACCGGAAACATCAGGTTCCAGCGCACCCCCGGGTCGCGCGCATGGACGCACGGGGTGATGGAATCGGACTTGCGCGCATCGAGGACGAGGTAGCGCTGACCCTTTTCGGGGAGAACCGGCACGGCAAGGCTCGGGCAGGTCGAGGCGCGAAGACTGTTGTCGTGTGGCGGGCCGTCGGCCGGGCAGGCATCGAGGGTTGCACTCACCTCAAGCCGGTCCAGTCCCGGATCGTAGAGGCAGAACACCCCGCCATCACAGCCGCTGAGATCGCGTGCGCCCTGCAGGGCCTCCTTCAGGACCGAAGGCAGGTCCAGCCGTGTGGTCGTCGTACGCAGGGTGCGGTTGACGACTTGCGCCTCCTCGTGTCGGGTCTGGAGCTGGCGGGTGCGCAGTGCAACCTGCCAGCGCAGCATTCCAAGCCAGACGACGAATGCGAGGATCAGCGCCACGGTTGCGGCGGCTGCGGCGGGAAGCCAGTGCGGGCTGGCTGTCGGGCGCCATTCCCCCGACAGCCAGCTTCGCAGCGAATCGTAATAGGCGGACGATGGATCGCTCTTCAAGTCCAGCAGACGGCGGTCGATGGCCGCCAGGATGTGCGGCGGGGCGTCGCGACGGGCGGCGAAATGCAGCGTGGACGGATTGAAGATGACGGCGGTGTCGACGAGTCCGAAGCGCTCCGCATGCCGGGTGCCGTAGAAGCGGTTCGTCACGACGGCTTCGGCCCGGCCCTCGGAGACCGCGGTGAAGGCGGCATCGAAGTCCGGGAATGCGACGAGTTCGATCCGGACGTCGAAACCGGCCGCCATCTGCACGAGTTGCTCCTGCTGTACCGATCCTTCGAGCACCGCAGTACGTCTTCCGTGAAGATCGAGCAGGGAACGGATGCCGCTGTCGGGCTGGGCATAGACCTGCTGCCAGCTCGACAGGACCGGCTCGGGGTGGAAGGCGAACAGGGCTTTCCGCTCCGGGGTGAGCGCGACGTCGGGCATGAGGTCGATCTCGCCCGCCTGGAGTCTGGCGAGGCCCTCGCCCCAGGTTCCCGGAACGTACTCGATCGTCCAGCCTTCGCTCGCGGCGATCGCTTCGATGATGTCGACAAAGATGCCTTCGCCACGCCCGGTGGGGCCGAAATCGACTTTCGGACTGTTCTGGTAGAGGCCGATGCGCAGGCGCTCGCTCGGCAGCGCCAGGCTGTCGATCGGAAGGAGCAAGGCGAGAGCGACGAGAAGGGCGCGCATGGACCCGGGGCGACGCGCTGCCGGAACTGCGGGCAGGTCGTGCAGCCGTTGTGGTTGTACGGCCAGCTTACGCCAGCATTCAGCCAATGCCAACTGCGTTGCGATGAAGATCTGGAGACGGTGCCGTCAAGGCATCAGGCCGGTCGGATGGGGTTTGCCGGGCAGGGAAGAAACCTCTCCTCGAATGCTTCTGCAGGCAGCGGCCGGGCGAACAGATACCCTTGCATGAAGCGGCAACCCCGTTCGGCCAGAAAGTCCCGTTGTGCAGCGTTCTCGACGCCTTCGGCGACGACGTGCATGCCGAGGTCGCGTGCCATCGAAAGGGCGGCGGTGGACACCGCGGCGTCTTCGGCGTCGCCGGGCAGGTCCTGGATGAAGGAGCGGTCTAGCTTGAGCCGCGAAATGGGGAAGCGCTTGAGATAGGCAAGGCTCGAATAGCCGGTCCCGAAATCGTCCAGCGCGAGGGTCAGGCCCAGCTCCCGCAGGTGCGACAGCACCCGTGACAGGTCTTCGGAAGGCTGCATCAGGACACTCTCGGTGATCTCGAACTCGATTGCGTCCGCGCTCGCCCCGCTGTCGGCCAGGATCGAGCGAATGCCATCGACGAAGTCGGGTCGTCGGAACTGCAGCGCGGAGATATTGATGGCGACGGTAAGTTCTCCGTGACCTTCGTCGCGCCAGCGTGCCTGTTGGCGGCAGGCTTCCCGCATCACCCAGGACCCCAGCGGAACGATCAGCCCGGAGTCTTCGGCGATCGGGATGAATCGGTCGGGCATGATGAGGCCCAGTTCCGGGTGGTTCCAGCGGACGAGGGCCTCGGCACCGATCACGCGGTCCTGCACGACGTCGATCTGCGGCTGGTAGTGCAGGACCAGTTCGTCGCGCTCGATCGCGCGGCGCAGGCCGGTTTCGAGCATCATCCGTTCGAGTGCGCGCACGTTCATGTCGGCGACGAAGAACTGGTAGTTGTTGCGTCCGGCATCCTTTGCGCCGTACATCGCGATGTCGGCATGCTTGAGCAGCGTGTCGACGTCCGAACCGTCGCCGGGGAAGACCGCGATGCCGATGCTCACCGAGAGATTCAGTTCGTGACCGTCGATCTCGATCGGGGTGGTCAGTGCCGAGAGCATTTTCTGGGCGACCGTCGCCGCATCCTCGGGACGGGTGAGGCGAGGCAGGAGGGCGACGAACTCGTCTCCTCCCAGGCGGGCCAGCACATCCTCTTCGCGGACGCTGTCGGCCAGCCGTCGTGCGACCGAGATCAGCAACTTGTCGCCCGTCGTGTGCCCGAGCGAGTCGTTGACCGTCTTGAAATGGTCCAGGTCGAGGAACAGGATGGCCAGGGTGTCGTGATGGCGTTGCGCGGCCTGCAACGCGGCGCGTGCCCGCAGCAGCCACAGGCTGCGGTTCGGAAGCCCGGTCAGCGCATCGTAGTGGGCGAGCTGCTGGATCTCCGCTTCGGCCTTGCGGGCATCGGTGACGTCCTGTGCCGTGCCGCGCACGCGCGTCAGTTGGGTTCCAGTCCAGTCGTTCTCGATCAGGAGGTGAAGAATGCGGCCGGGGATCCTCTCGGTTCGACAGTCCATCGAAATGGCCCCGGGTTCGAGCATGAGGCGCTCGATGGCATTGCGCAGGCGGACCCGGTCGTCGCGCACGATCGAATGGAGCAAGCCTTCCCGGGAAAGCATGCTGCCGGGCGGCAGACCGAGCAGATTGCACAAGCCCTCCGAGCAGATCAGTCGGTCGTTGAAGGGGTCGATTTCCCAACTGCCCATCTTCGCGATGCGCTGGGCCCGGCTCAGCGCCGCCTGTTCCTCCTGAAGGCTCCAGGTGGTGGCGGCCAGTTCGGACGTGCGGCGTGCGACCAGGTCCGAGATGCGTCGGGCCTGTCCCGTGGTCATCAGCAGGAAAGCCCCCAGGATTCCGGTCGTGAAGAGGCCGACGGCGATCGTCGTCCAGGCGGCCCAGGTACGCAGGTCCGACATGTACGTGTCGTTCGCGCGCAGGCGGATCTGCCAGTTCCGTTCGGCGAAGGTGACGGGATAGGCGCGGGAAGGGTTGCCCCGCATCCATCGCTCTTCAACACAATCCTCCGAGCCGGAGAGCCGCCGATTGCCGGCGGGCGCGTCCAGATCGACCAGGCAGAACTCGAGCTGGCGGTGGGCGATGTCGGTCAGCGTCGCAGCAAGCATGTCGTCCATGCGGAAGGCGCCGGTGACCAGGCCCTGGGGATTCGGTGAGCGTCCGAGCAACTCGTCCGGCGGGCCGAACACGGCGTGATAGACCACGACGCCGCGCTGTGCGCCCCGCTCCTGGGTCAGCGTGAAACTCTCGCTGGCATGCGGACGGCCGCTTCGCAGTGCATCCTCGATTGCGCGGCGTGATGCCGGGATGGACAGCGGGTTCAGTCCGAGGACGCTTTGGTTCTGCTCGAACGGCTCGACGTACAGAATCGGCAGGTAGAACTCCGCGGCACCGGCGGGCGCCGTGCGTTCGGGGCGGGATTCATCGCGGTCCAGGACGGTGAAGTCGCTTCGATCGGTACTTTGAACACGATTCTCGAATGCCTCGCGCGTCGCTCCGGATACGTAGGGGTTCCAACTGAAGTTCTGCGTGCCCGGATGGCGTGACAGCAAGGGGGCGACGAACTCGCGGAACGCGTGCCGATCGAGTTGCGGAGACAGTGCGACGAAGCGCTCGATCGCCAACAGCATGTCGAGCTGTGTCTGGAGCCGCTTGTCGACAAGGGTTGCGGCACCTTCGGCCTCGCGCATGAACTCGGTGCGGATGCGCTGCTCCTCGCTGTCGCGCATCGCCAGATAGACGGCTGCCGTCAGTACGGTCGCGACGAGCAGCGGGAATGCCACGGCAAGGCGTCTCGGACGCCACAGCTCCCGCGGGCGACCGAGGAAGACGAACATCAACGGCGCGGCGATGAGGGTTCCAAGGGTATCGCCGACCCACCAGGTCCACCAGTTGAACAGGCCGTCCTGGGGGAGGATGACGCCCGTGTGGATCAGGGTCGGAACGGCAACCGAGGCCGCGACCAGACAACTCAGTGGTACGACCACCAACAGGAAGCAGGAGATGCTGCGTGTCGTGTCCAGAGCATTCGGGAATCCGACCAGGCGCCGTGCAAGCCAGTACCCGGCAAGCGCCTGCAGGGTCGCGCCGATGGCGGGAACGACAATTGCCCATGCCGGAGGGATCGCGCCGCTCTGGGCCGAGGCCATGAGCTGAACCGCGATCGAGCCTGCGAATACCCCTGGCCAGGCACCGGCTCCATAGATCAGCAGGGTGGAGAGTGCAATGCCCGCGGGAGGGAAAACGACCGCGACATAATCCGGGGGTGCCGTGATCTGGAGTGAGATCCAACCGACCATCGCATAGGCGATGGCCAGTCCGGCGGAGACGCGGAGCGCGAGCCTCGGTGCGCGAAGATGGGATTCAGCCACGTAATCGGTTCCTGCCTTCCAGGCGTGCTTGCCGAATATGGGTCGGAAGATCTCTGGCGCAAAGCATATTCTGGCCTGGCGGCCGGCACAATGCGATAATCCACAGTTCGACTACGGCACCGCGGTGTCGCCGTGTCTTAATTCGCATGATCTGACGGAAGCCAATCGATGTTTGAGGCAGTTCGAAAAAACAAGCGCATCTCGCAGGTGATCCTCGCGATCATCATCGTCCCGTTCGCCTTCTTCGGCATGGATGCGTACTTCAGCGGTTCGCCGGGTGGGGCCGAAGTGGCAGCGGTCGGGGGGTCGAAGATCTCCGTGATCGAGTTCGATCAGGCCTTGCGCGACCAACAGGACCGGCTGCGTGAGATGACCGGAGGGCAGATCGACCGGGCCCAGTTCGAGTCGGAGGAATTCCGTCGCGCCGTTCTCGAAAGCCTGATCAACCAGCGCGTCCTGCTGCTGCATGCCCTCGACAGCCGCATGGTGGTGAGCGAGCAGCATGTGCAGGAAGTGATCGTTTCGCTGCCTGCCTTCCAGGAAGACGGGCGTTTCTCGATGGACCGGTACGAGCGCCTGCTGCGGGCGCAAGGGATGTCCCCGGCCATGTTCGAGCGCCAGCTCGCGCAGGATCTGCGTACGCAGCAGATTGCGCAGGCGGTCGGGGAGTCGGCGTTCGTGGGCTCCGTCACGGCCCGCCGGATCCTGCTGGCGCAACTCGAGGAGCGCACGATCCGTGAGCTCGATTTTCCGGCGGTTCGATTTGCCGACGAGGTTCGGGTGACCGAGGACGAGGTTCGCGCGTTCTACGATGCCAATCCGGACCGGTTCGAACGTTCCCCGCGGCTCAAGGCGCAGTACGTGGTGTTCGACCAGGATGCGCTTCTCGCACGGATCGAGGTGTCCGACGCAGCCGTCGAAGCCTTCTACGAGAACAACCGGGAACGCTTTGGACAGCCCGAAGAGCGCCGTGCGCGGCACATCCTGATCCAGGTGCCGCCCGGGGCGTCCGGTGATGAGACCGATGCTGCACGAACCCGCGCGACGGATCTGCTCGACCAGCTGCGAGATGCCCCGGATCGTTTCGAGGAACTCGCGCGGGAACATTCCGAAGATCCGGGTTCGGCGGCCCAGGGCGGCGACCTCGGCTACTTCGGCCCCGGAGCGATGGTGGCCGAATTCGAGGATGCCGTGTTCGCGCTCGCCGAGGGCGAGATCAGCGACGTGGTGCAGTCCGATTTCGGCTTCCACGTCATCCAGCTCACCGGGATCCAGCCAACCACGGTCCTGCCGCTCGAATCGGTGCGCGACGAGATTGTCGAGGAACTGGCGCGGCAGGAGGTCTCGCGGGAATTCGCGCTGCTTGCCGAGCAGTTCGCCAACACCGTCTATGAGCAGCCCGACAGCCTCGAGCCGGTTGCCGATCTCATGAAGCTGGAGATCCGGACCAGCGACTGGGTCAGCCGGGAGGGCGGGCGACTCGGCCGATTCGACGACGCGCGACTCGTCCAGGCCCTGTTTGCGGAGGATGCGCGGGTGCACGGTGAAAACATCGAGGCAATCGAGGTCGAACGCGGCACGCTGGTGTCGGCACGGGTGATCGAGTATGAGGAGGCGCAACGTCTGCCGTTCGAGGAAGTGCGCGCCGCAATCCAGGAGATGCTGCGCGACGAGGCTGCTGCCCGGATCGCCCGTGAACGGGGTGAGGCGACGCTGGCCAGCCTGAACGCCGGCGAGACGCCGGAGGTGCGCTGGAGTGCAGCGCGAACCGTCCGCCGCGAAACCCCGACCCTGCCGGCGACCGCGATGCAGGCTGTGTTCGGCGCTTCCGAGTCGTCGCTTCCGGCGCATGTTTCGGCCCTCTCCCCCGACGGGACCTATACGATCTACCGTGTCGAGTCGGTGAGTCGGCCCGAGCCCGATGCGGACGACCCGCGTCTGCAGATGGTCGCGGCCGAGTATGCGCGCATCGTTGCCGACAAGGATTTTTCGGCGTATCTGACGTCGCTGCGGGATCGCTACAAGGTCGAAGTGCGTGCCGCCGCCCTGCGCGGAACGGAGCGCTGATCGCACTCGGTCATCCAGGAACAGGACGCAAAAATGCCCGGGTTCGACCGGGCATTTTTGTGTGCGGAGAAAACCCCGATCGGCTTTTCAGCCCTGGTTGGAATTTCCCAAGGCCGTCGTATTGAAGCCGCCGTCGACGTACAGGATCTCGCCGGTGATACCGCTGGCCAGATCCGAGCACAGGAAGGCCGCCGCGTTGCCCACTTCCTCGATCGTGACGTTGCGCCGCAGGGGTGCATTGCGCTCGTTGAACGACAAGAGCTTGCTGAAGCTGCCGATTCCGGCTGCTGCGAGGGTCTTGATCGGTCCGGCCGAGATGGCGTTGACGCGAGTGCCCTCGGGGCCCATGCAGGCTGCGAGGTAGCGGACCGAAGCCTCCAGGCTGGCCTTGGCCAGACCCATGATGTTGTAGTTCGGCATCGTGCGTACGGCACCCAGGTAGGACAGCGTCAGCATGGTGCCGTTGCGGCCCTGCATCAGCGGCCGGGCGGCCTTGGCCATGAGCGGGAAGCTTCCCGCACTGATCTCCTGCGAGATGCGGAAGGCCTCGCGCGAGAAACCGTCGAGAAAATCCCCTTCGAGTGCATCCGTGGGCGCGAAGGCGATCGAATGCACGAAGCCGTCCAGACCGTCCCAGACCTTGCCGATTTCGTCGAACAGGGCCGTGATCTCGGCATCGCTTTGCACGTCACACGGAAATACCCGGGTGCTGCCGAACTCGGCTGCCAACTTCGAGATGCGCTCCTTGAACCGCTCGTTCTGGTAGGTAAACGCAAGCTCCGCACCCTCGCGGTGCATGGCCTTGGCGATGCCGTAGGAGATCGAACGGTTGCTGAGGAGGCCCGTGATCAGAATGCGTTTGCCGGAAAGAAAGCCCATCGTGGTGTGACTCCATCTTGTTGATCGCGGGATTATAGCGTAGCAGGCGGGATGGCCCGCCCGCCGATGCCCGCCCGTCAGACGAAGGGACGGACGCCGAACAGCCAGGCGTGCAGATAGCGCGCGAAAACGAACCAGGCAACCAGGCCGACGACGACGGCCAGGAGGTCGTAGCGCATCGAGTGCGCTGCACGCACGACCCCGCGAGCCCGGTCCCGTGCGCGTGCAGAGGTGAAGCAGACGACCGCCCATACGAGAAAACTACCGAACAGAAGCAGGTCGGCGAGCGTGCCGTTCGCGAGCAGGTGGGCGAGTGCCCACAGTTTGGTTCCGGCCAGCATCGGGTGTCCGACGCGTGCGCGCAGCCGGGTGCCGGGGACGTAGGCCGCGACGATGAGGATGAAGGCCGGCAAGGTCAGCAGCGCCGCCAGATGGCGCGTCCACATTGGCGGGAACCAGAGGTAGACGGGGTCGAGGCGGGACAGTCCGTAGCCCCAGATGATCAACGCGAAGCCGGCGAGGGATGCCACGGTGTAGGCGACTTTCCAGGCGGATTCGCCGAAACGCGCGACCTGCCGGGTGCGCCAGCCGTCGGCGACGATGCGGATCGAGTGGGTGCCGAGAAACAGTGCGAGTCCTAGGATGAGAATCAGCATCTTGGGAGTCTCCATGGGGAAGTTTCAGGTCTTGACCCGCATCAGCCGTGCCTTTTCCCGCTCCCAGTCGCGCTTCTTGTCGTCTTCGCGCTTGTCATACTGCTTCTTGCCCTTCGCAAGGCCGACGGTGGCCTTGATCCGCCCCTTGGAGTAATGCAGGTCGAGCGGGACGAGGGTGAAGCCGGCGCGTTCGACCTTGCCGATGAGCTTCGAGATCTCGGCGGCGTGCAGGAGCAGTTTGCGCGTGCGGGTCGGGTCGGCCCGGACGTGCGTCGATGCGCTCGTGAGCGGAGTGATGTGCATCCCGAGGATGAACAACTCCTCGTCGCGGAGGATGATGTAGGCCTCCTTGATGTTCGCCCTTCCCGCACGGATGGCCTTGACTTCCCAGCCTTCGAGCACGAGTCCCGCCTCGTACTTCTCTTCGATGAAATAGTCGTGGAAAGCCTTGCGGTTGTCGATGATGCTCATGGGAATGTTGGCCAGGATGCTTTGCCGGCAGGGCTTGCGGTAGAATCGCGCATTCTAGCAGTTTGCGAACGCCCCCCGGAACATGGCCGAAGTCAAGAAGCTGGTCCTGATCGAATTCACGCCCGAGCAGATGTTCGTTCTCGTCGACCGTTGCGAGGACTACCAGCAGTTCCTGCCCTGGTGCGGCGGGGCAGAGCTTCACGAACGTACGGACACCCTGACGGTCGCGACCATCCACATCAACTACCACGGAATCAAGGCGCATTTCACGACGGAGAACACGAAGCGGCATCCTTTCGAGATGCACATCCGTTTGAAGGAGGGGCCCTTCAAGCACCTCGATGGGGGATGGTTCTTCACCCCGCTGGGAGACACCGCCTGCAAGATCGAATTCAACCTGCATTACCAGTTCTCGAACCGGTTGCTGGAAAAGGCGTTGGGACCGGTGTTCAATCACATCGCCAATACGTTCGTCGATTCGTTCGTCAAACGCGCCGAACAGGTATACCGGTAGGACCAAAATGGAACGGATGATCAACGTCGAAGTATGCTATGCCCTGCCGCACCGGCAGGAGGCCATCAAGCTGGTTCTTCCTGAAGGCGCGACGGTCGCCGAGGCGATCGAGGCTTCCGGACTGCTCTCCGCGCACCCGGAGATCAGGATCGATGGGGACAACAAGGTCGGCATCTACGCGAAGCTCGTCAAGACCGACGCGGTCCTGCGCGATCGCGACCGGGTGGAGATCTACCGCCCGCTCATTGCCGACCCCAAGGCCGTTCGCAAGAAGCGGGCCGAGGAGGGCAAGGTCATGAAGAAGGGCGGTGGCGAGGGCGAAGAGTCCTGAGCGTCGTCCGGTCGGCGGCTATTGGCAGTTGGCCTGGATGAAATCCCGTGCCCGGGTCATCTCGGCCGCGCGCTCGACGTCATCGAGAAACTCCCGTTCGCCTTGCTGGTTGAACCGACTGACGCGTTGCCCCGATTCGAGCGCAGCCAACTGGCTGCGCGCTTGCGTGCACACCCGTTCGAGCTCCGCCGCCTGCTGGCGCTCCTGATCGGCGCGTGCCCGCGCTTCGGCCTCTTCGGCGCGACGTTCGCGGAACTCCAGTTCGCGTTCAGCCAGGCTGGGGCGGGCCGCCTCGGCGGGCTCGTCGGCCGCGGCCTCCGTCCTGCCCGGGCGGATGAGTCGTGCCTCGACGCCCTGGGGCGGCTGATCCGAGTAGTTGAGCTGTCCCTGCGCATCGCGCCATTCATAGATCTGGGCAACCGCGGGCAGGGCAAGGCAGAGGGCGAGAACGGCGATCGATGACTTCAACATAGGGCGGCTCCGGGTGAGGCGCCGCTTACATGCAGTTGGCGCCGTCTGTATAATACGGATTTGGTCGAAAGGAAAAAAGCCATGCGAGTGATTCAGAAGGCGCTGACGTTCGATGACGTCCTTCTTGTCCCCGCTCATTCCACCGTCCTGCCGCGCGACGTGAGTCTCAGGACGCAGCTGACGCGGAACATCCACCTCAACATTCCTCTCGTCTCGGCCGCCATGGATACGGTGACCGAGTCGCGCCTTGCGATCGCCCTGGCCCAGGAAGGCGGAATCGGGATCGTACACAAGAATCTGCCGGTCAAGCAGCAGGCCGCCGAGGTCGCCCGGGTCAAGCGCTTCGAGACCGGTGTTCTGAAGGATCCGATCACGATCCCTCCGTCGATGAGCGTGCGCGAAGTTGTCGCGGTCACGCGCCAGCACAAGTTCTCGGGGCTTCCTGTCGTCGAAGGCGGGAAAGTCGTCGGAATCGTTACGAATCGCGATGTTCGCTTCGAAAGCAATCTCGATCAGCCGGTCTCCGCGATCATGACCCCGGCCGAGCGGCTGGTGACGGTGAAGGAAGGCGCGAGTCTGGAGGAGGCGCGCAGGCTGATGCACAAGCACCGTCTCGAGCGTGTGCTCGTACTCAATGACGCGGGCGAGTTGCGCGGGCTCATCACGGTCAAGGACATGATGAAGTCGACGGAGCACCCGATGGCCGCCAAGGACGATCTCGGCCGTTTGCGGGTGGGCGCCGCGATCGGGGTCGGTTCGGGTACCGAGGAACGCTGCGAAGCGCTGGTCGAGGCCGGAGCCGATGTGATCGTGGTCGATACCGCGCACGGACACTCGCAGGGGGTCCTCGATCGCGTGCACTGGGTCAAGAAGCACTTTCCCCATGTCGACGTCATCGGCGGCAACATTGCCACGGCGGATGCGGCACTTGCCCTGGTCGATGCGGGAGCCGACGGCGTCAAGGTCGGGATCGGCCCCGGCTCCATCTGCACGACGCGGATCGTTGCCGGTGTCGGCATGCCCCAGGTGTCGGCGATCGACAACGTTTCGACGGCGTTGGCCGGAAGCGGGGTCCCGATGATTGCCGATGGGGGCATCCGGTTCTCGGGCGACATCTCCAAGGCCATCGCGGCCGGTGCCAATGCGGTGATGCTCGGCGGCCTGTTTGCCGGAACCGAAGAGGCGCCCGGAGAGACGGTGCTCTACCAGGGGCGCTCGTACAAGGCTTACCGCGGAATGGGTTCTCTCGGTGCCATGCAGCAGGGGGCAGCGGACCGCTACTTCCAGGAATCCGATGCGAATGCCGACAAGCTCGTGCCGGAGGGGATCGAGGGTCGTGTCCCGTACAAGGGTCCGGTGTCCGCCGTCATCCACCAGCTCGTCGGCGGGCTGCGTGCATCGATGGGCTACGTCGGCTGCGACGGCATCGAGGCCATGCGCGCGAAGGCGCAGTTCGTCGAGATCACCACGGCGGGTGTGCGCGAGTCCCATGTCCACGACGTGCAGATCACCAAGGAAGCACCCAACTACCACGTCGATTGAGCTTTCCGCGACGCATTTCGGGGCGGCCGAGGCCGCCCCGGTCATTTGCCGAGAGACTTCCATGTCCCACCAGAAAATCCTGATCCTGGACTTCGGTTCCCAGTTGACCCAGCTCATCGCACGCCGGGTACGCGAACAGCAGGTGTACTGCGAGCTGCATCCGTTCGACGTCACCGATGCCTTCATCCGCGAGTTCGACCCCAAGGGCATCATCTTGTCCGGCGGGCCGAATTCCGTCTACGAAGCCAGCGAATGGCGTGCGCCGCAGGTCGTGTTCGAGCTGGGCGTGCCGGTGCTGGGCATCTGCTACGGCATGCAGACGATGGCGAGCCAGCTCGGCGGGGCGGTGGAGAGTTCGAGCAAGCGTGAATTCGGGTATGCCGAGATGCGTGCCCATGGGCATTCGCGCCTGTTCGATGGCATTCAGGATCGCAGCAACGACCGGGGCCACGGTCTGCTCGACGTGTGGATGAGCCATGGTGACAAGGTCACCGGCCTGCCGGCGGGTTTCAAGGTGATCGGCAGCAACGAATCCACGCCGATTGCGGCAATGGCCGATGAAGAGCGCGCGTTCTACGGGGTCCAGTTCCATCCGGAAGTGACGCACACGCTCAAGGGCAAGGAAATCATCAGTCGCTTCGTGCACGAGATCTGCGGATGCGGTCGCGACTGGAACATGCCCGATTACGTCGAAGAAGCGGTGCAACGGATCCGCGATCAGGTCGGTTCCGAAGAGGTCATTCTCGGCCTGTCCGGCGGGGTGGACTCCTCGGTCGCGGCGGCGCTGATCCATCGCGCGATCGGTGACCAGCTGACCTGCGTGTTCGTGGACAACGGCCTGCTGCGCTTGAACGAAGCCGAACAGGTCATGCAGACCTTCGCGCGCTCGCTCGGCGTGCGGGTGGTCCACGTCGATGCGGCCGAACAGTTCATGGGGCACTTGCGAGGGGTGTCCGACCCCGAGCAGAAGCGCAGGATCATCGGGCGCGAGTTCGTCGAGGTCTTCCAGGCCGAGGCCGCGCGGCTCCCGAACGCGAAATGGCTCGCCCAGGGCACGATCTACCCCGATGTGATCGAGTCGGCCGGCGGAAAGACCAAGAAGGCCCACACGATCAAGAGCCACCACAACGTCGGTGGACTGCCCGAGACACTGAACCTGAAGCTGCTCGAGCCTTTGCGGGAGCTGTTCAAGGACGAGGTGCGCGAACTCGGCATCGCGCTGGGCCTGCCGCACGACATGGTCTATCGCCACCCCTTCCCCGGCCCGGGCCTGGGCGTTCGGATCCTCGGCGAGGTGAAGACGGAGTACGCCGACATCCTGCGCCAGGCCGATGCGATCTTCATCGACGAACTGCGCGCGGCCGACTGGTACGACAAGACCAGCCAGGCCTTTGCCGTATTCCTGCCGGTGAAGAGCGTCGGCGTCATGGGGGACGGTCGCACCTACGAGTACGTCGTCGCACTGCGCGCCGTCCAGACCCAGGACTTCATGACCGCCCACTGGGCCGAGCTGCCGCACAGCCTGCTCGGCAAGGTCAGCAACCGGATCATCAACGAGGTGCGCGGGGTCAACCGCGTCGTCTACGACATCTCGGGAAAGCCGCCGGCGACGATCGAGTGGGAGTGAGCCGCGGCCACCGG
Organism: Rhodocyclaceae bacterium; assembly: GCA_050486545.1. GTDB lineage: Bacteria > Pseudomonadota > Gammaproteobacteria > Burkholderiales > Rhodocyclaceae > DAOMNN01. The sequence continues at coordinate 29,242 of JBJHDM010000025.1, forward strand.
TGGTGTGCCGCAGCTCGGTTCCGGCCGATCTGCTCCGTCAATCCAGTGTTGTCGTGGGATTGCCCTGCGGCACGGGGATGGGGCAGCAGCCGGTGAAGAACGGCTCGATCTTCCCGACGGGTAGCGGTCGGGCGAACAGGTAGCCCTGTCCGACGAGACAGCCGTTTTCCATCAAGGCCTCCATCTGCTTGAAGGTCTCGACGCCTTCGGCCACGACCTGCATGCCCATGACGTCGGCCATCGCGATGATGGCGCGGGCGATGGCGCGATCGTTGGCATCGTCGGCGATGCCATCGACGAAACTGCGGTCGATCTTGATCTCGTTGATCGGATAGCGCTTGAGATAACTGAGCGATGAATAGCCGGTTCCGAAGTCATCCACCGCGAGATGAACGCCCAGGTCCTTGAGTTCGTTGAGCATCTGCAGCATGTAGTCGGTGTCGTCGACGAGCGCATGCTCGGTCAGTTCGAGTGCCAGGCAGTTCGGTTCGATCCGGTGTGCGGCCAGCGTCCGCTTGATCAGACTGGGGACGTGTGCCTTGCGGAACTGGTATGGCGAAAGGTTGATGGCGATCCGGGGCGGGTTCGACCCGGTCGTCCGCCATGCGACGATCTGGCGGCAAACGGCGTTCAGCACCCATTCTCCGATCGCCCCGATCAGTCCGACCTCTTCGGCCAGCGGGATGAACTTGTCCGGCGGGATCAGTCCCCGCTCTTCGTGATCCCAGCGCAGCAGCGCTTCCACGCCGGTCAGGCGACCGCTTTCCATGTTGATCTGCGGCTGATAAACGAGGTAAAAGGCCTGGTTGCCCAGCGCCTGGCGTAGCTCGTTGATCAGGTACATGCGTTCATGGGAGGTGACTTTCAGTTCCCCGGTGAAGAACTGGAAGCTGTTCTTGCCACGCTCCTTGGCGCGATACATTGCGATGTCTGCATTCTTGAGCAGCGTCTGTCCGTCGGTCGCATCGTCTGGGTACAGGCTGATTCCGATGCTGGCGGTCGTGAAGACCTGCTCGCCGCGCAGCATGTGCGGTTGCGACAGGGTGTCGACGATACGCTGGGCGCCGGCGACGACTTCTTCAGGCCCGCTGGCCTCGATGATGATGGTGAACTCGTCGCCGCCGAAGCGCGACACGGTGTCTCCAGCCCGGGTGCAGACCTTGAGCAAGTCGGCGACCTGCTTGATGAGGATGTCGCCGACATCGTGGCCCATGGTGTCGTTGATGAGCTTGAAGTTGTCGATGTCGACGAAGAGGACCGCAATCTTGTTTCCCGTTCGCTCGGCCTTCTTGATCGCGATATTGAGGCGGTCCATGTACAGCATGCGATTGGGCAGTCCGGTCAGCTCATCGTGGGTCGCGAGATACTCGATGCGCTGTTGCGACTGCTTGACGAGGCTGATGTCGCTGAAGATTCCGACGTAGTTCACCACCTGGCCATCGGCATCGCGCACGCAGTTGATCGTCAGCCACTCGGGGTACAGCTCGCCGTTCTTGCGCCGGTTCCAGACTTCGCCCTGCCACCATCCCTTCTTGTCGATCGACTTCCACATCTCCTCGAAGAACTCCGGGCTGTGCTTGCCGGAATTGAGCATCGCCGGCGTGTTGCCGATGGCTTCGCTTTCCGAGTATCCGGTGACCTGCTTGAAGGCCTCGTTGACGGTCAGGATGCGGGCCTGTGCATCGGTGACCAGGATGCCTTCGCCGGAATTGTGGAAGACTCGTGCCGCCAGGCGCAACTGGTCTTCGGCATGCTTGCGATCGGTGATGTCGGCCGACTGCGTGCACACCGCGTAGGCCACGTCATCCTCCCCGAAGAGCGGAAACCGGATCGAATGGAGCGTACGTTCACCCCGGGGTGTGGTCGCCAGCTCCTCGAGTTCGAGTTGGGTATTGGTTCTGAGCACTTCCAGGTCGTGTTCGCGAAACGTGTCGGCCATGCGTCCGCCGAACACCTGCCGGTCGGTCTTTCCAAGGATCTCCCTGGCCTCGACTCCGAATTCGGCCTCGAACTTCTGATTGACGAAGAGATAGCGGCCTGCGGTGTCCTTCATGCTGGACAAGGTCGGCGATGCGTTCATGATCGCCATGAGTTTCTGCTCGCTGGTGGCCACGATCTGCTGAGCAGCGTGCAGTTCGGTGTCGTCGACCAGCAAGACAATGGCACCGCGAATCCCCTTCGGCGAAACCTTCGGGGAGATGTGCAGGGCGTAATGGCGGCTGATCGAGTTGAGGGGCTGATCGACCGGTCTGCCTTCCCGGATGACCTGTTTCACCAGAGTCGTGAAGTCCGGCATACCCTGCGGGAGCTTGATGCGGTCGAGCGTCGATCCGACGGCTGACGTGTCGAGCGAGAACAGGGCGCTCGCCGGTGGATTGAAGCGCTCGATCTCGAGCCCACGGTTCACCGAGAGGAGCGGGAAGGTGATGCTATTCTGGATGCTTTCGAGGTCGAAGTTGAACTCCGTCAGCTCGGAGCTCTTGATCTGCAGTTCCTCGTTGACCGTGGTCAGTTCCTCGTTGGTGGCCTGGAGTTCCTCGTTGGACGCTTCGAGTTCCTCGTTCGAGGATTGGAGCTCCTCGTTCGCGGCCTGGACTTCCTCGTTCAGTGCCTGCATTTCCTCGTTGGAAGTCTCGAGCTCCTCGATGACCGCCTGCAGGTGCTCGCGCATCGCGACGATCTCGTCTTCCATCTCTCGGACGGTAGAGTCCGCTACCCCGGATCCGATTCCGACCGCGGCGGTGACACGGGTCCTGGAGGCCGGTTCGAAGGCCACGAGGAACAGTTCCTGACCCGCATCCGTGCTCAGGTAGTGCACGGCCATGCGCACCACGCGCTTGCCCTTGTCCAGCTTGAGCGAGCGTGGCCGGCCAAAGGCCGACCCATGCTTGTGGCGTGCCTGATGCACGAGGGTCTGCAGGTCGGGGGCGAACTCCTTGCGGATCAGGTGCGGAAGGTCGAAGTTCGGGCGACCGTCGGCCACCGCGAGGTAATCGCCGACCTTCCCCTGAAGGTGGAGAATGTCCAGATTGGCGTTGATGAGAATACCCGGCGGCAGGTAGAGCTCGGAGGCGGCCTGCTGAAAGAGCGTTTCCGGGCAGGTCTCGGCCGGCTTCTCGGTTTCGTCACCAGTGCGCTCGATCGGGGTCAGCACAAAGGTACCGTGGCCGAATGGGGGGCGTTGCAACACGTTCTCGCGGCGAAAGATTCGCACATCCTTGTTTACCGGAGTAAACAGCGTGTCCTGCTGCAGCACGTTCTCCGATTTCCCGAGGAACAGGAGGCCGCCCGATTTGAGCGCGAAGTGGAACACGGACAGGATCCGCGCCTGCAACTCGGACTGGAAATAGATCAGCACGTTGCGGCAACTGATGAGATCGAGCCGCAGGAAGGGCGGATCCTGCACGAGATCCTGGCGTGCGAAGACGACCATGTCGCGCAGCGATTTCGAAACCTCGTAGGCATCGTTCTTGGGAACGAAGTACTTGCCGACGAGGGATGGATCGAGGGGCGCAACCGCGGCCGAGGAGTAGACGCCCTTGCGCGCGATCGCCATCGCGTTCAGATCGAGGTCGGTGGCGAAGATCTGTACGCGCAGTTCGGACAGGGCGGCTCCACCGAGTTCGTGCAGCAGGATCGCGATGGAATAGGCTTCCTCGCCCGTGGCACATCCGGCCACCCAGATGCGCAACTCGTCCCCCGGGCGTTTTGTGCCGACGAGGGTATCGAGCTGCCTGCCCAGGGCATCGAAAGCGGTCTTGTCACGGAAGAACGAGGTGACCGAGATCAGCACGTCCCGATACAGGCGGTCCAGCTCGTCCGGCTCAGAGTCGACGTAGGCGAGATAGGCCTCGAGCGTCGTGAGCCGGTTGGCCGTCATGCGTCGCTCGATACGCCGCCAGACCGTGTTCTCCTTGTAGCCGGTCAGGTCGACCTTGGTGTGGTGTCGAACCTTGAACAGCAACTGCTTGAGCGTCGAGGCGCTGCCGGCGTGGTCTTCGGGCGGCGCCAGATGTTCACGGGAACCGGCGATGTCGGCGATGCAGGATGCGATCTGCTCGGGTGGCAGAACCCAGTCTACGCATCCGGTGTCGATCGCCGACTGGGGCATGCCCGCATATTTGGCGCTTGCGGGATCCTGGGCGATGGTGAATCCGCCAGCGGCCTTGATGTCGCGGATCGCCTGGGACCCGTCGCTGCCCGTACCCGAGAGGATCACACCGATTGCGTCTTCACCCCGAGCTTCGGCGAGCGAGGTCAGGAACACGTTGACCGAAGGTTTTGGAACCACTTCGCGGCGGGTTTCGAGCAGACGAAACCGGTCGCCCTGGAGTACGAGGTTGTGATTGGCCGGGGCGATGAAGATCGTGTCGGCCTCGAGATTCGCGCCATCCTCGACTTCGCGCACGGCCATCCGCGTGTCGCGCCCGAGCAACTGGGCCATCATGCTGCGGTAGGTGGGGGACAGATGCTGGATGACGACGTAGCAGATGCCCAGATTCGTCTGCAAGGCCGAGATGAGGGCGGTCAGGGCTTCGAGTCCGCCGGCGGACGCGCCGATGCCGACGACGTAGCGTGGGGTTGAAACCGTGGGGGCAGACGTGTCGGTGCTCACCCCCCGGGCGGGATCGTCTGCGGAGCGTTGTCGGCGCGCTGCGGTCTTCTTCACTTCTTCTCCCTTGGCGTTACGCGGCCGGCAAGGCCTTCGGGTCGAACGGACCCGCCTGTGCCATCCCAATTTCCATGCCGGCGGCAGGGTTTCATGTGTAAGGCAAAGCTTACATGAAAGCCCGTGCGGACCTAGGTTTTTACTGCACGACCAATTCGCCCGCACGAACGCGTCGAGACAATTCGCCGGGCAGGGCAGGCTTGCCATGCAGATAGCCCTGCAGGATCTGGCATCCCGCCTGAGCCAGGAACTGTTGTTGATCCGCGGTCTCGACCCCTTCTGCGACGACTTCGATGCGCAGGTTGCGGGCAAGTGCCACGACGGCGCGCGAGATCGCCTTGTCGCTCTCGTTCGCGGGCAGGTCGCGGACGAAGGTCCGGTCCATCTTGAGGCGGTCGAGCGGGAAGGTCTTGAGGTAGGCGAGCGAGGAATAGCCGGTGCCGAAATCGTCGATTGCGATGCGCACGCCCATCGCCCGCAGCTTGCGCAGGGTCTCGGCGGCACCGACCGGGTCTACGATGAGCAATCCCTCGGTGATCTCCAGTTCGAGCAGATGACTGGGCAAGCCGGTGTCCTCGAGTGTCGAACGCACGATGGCGATGAGGTCCTCGCGCATGAACTGGCGCGCCGAGAGGTTGACCGCGACGGGGATATCGAACCCGAGCTCTTCGCGCCATTTCCGGGCCTGCCGGCAGGCCGTGCGCAGCACCCACGAGCCGATCGGAACGATCAGTCCGGTTTCCTCGGCAATCGGGATGAACTGGACGGGTGACACGGGCCCCAGATCCGGACTGTTCCAGCGCAACAGGGCCTCGACCCCGACGAGTCGGCCGTTCTGGGCATCGACCTGCGGCTGATAATGCACCGACAATTCGTTACGCTCGAGCGCCGTGCGCAGCATGCGCTCCATCGCGAGCAGTTGCGCACCTTCGATGTTCATGTCGAGCGAGTAGAACTTGTAGTCGCCCCGTCCGCCGTCCTTCGCCCGATAGAGCGCGGATTCGGCGTTTCTGAGCAGGGTCGGGGTGTCCTTTCCGTCGTCCGGGAAGAAGGCCACGCCGATGCTGATCGAGAGGTTCAGTTCGTGCTCTTCGATGTGCATCGGGCTGGCGAAGGCATTGAGCAGCTTCTCGCAGATCGCGGCCACCGAGTCAGGTGTATCGATGCCTTCCAGCACGATGGAGAACCGGTCGCCGCCGGGACGGGCGGCCGTGTCGTGCCGGCGCAGGCTGCGCCGGATCCGGTTGGCCGCCTCGATCAGGACCTTGTCGCCGACGGAGTGGCTGAGTGACTCGTTGATGAGCTTGAAGCGGTCGAGGCCGATTTCAAGCACGGCAAAGGATGCAGAGGTCTGTTCGGCCTTGGCGACGGAGCGGTCGACGCTTTCCAGCCAGGCGTCGCGGCTCAACAGGCCGGTCAGCGGATCGTAGGTGCGAAGATGCTCGATCAGTTCCTCCGACTTCTTGCGCTGGCTCAGATCGACGATCATCGCGATGTAGTTGCTCACCTTCCGCGAATCGTCCTTCACCGCGACTACGGAGAGCTGGGAGGGATATACCTCGCCATTCTTTCGCTTGTTCCAGATCTCGCCTTCCCAGCTTCCATGGGTGACGAGGTCCTGCCACATCAGGGCGAAGAACTCCTGATCGTGACGGTCGGATTTCAGCAGGCGCATGTGCTGACCGAGCACGTCCTCGCGCTCATAGCCGGTGATCCGCGAAAAGGCGTCATTGACTTCGATGATCGTGGAGCGTGCATCGGTGATCACGATCGCCTCGACGCTGTTGCGGAACACCGATGCGGCCAGATGCAGGTCCTTTTCCGCCATCTGCGTGCGCCGGCGGGTGTGGATCAACAGGAAACCGACGAGCAGGAAGGAGGCCATTGCCGACAACGAGGTCAGGCTCAGATCGTGAAGGGCGCTGGCCTTCAGGCGCTGGGCGTCGGATTCGACGGACTGGCTGAGCATCCCCTCCAGCGCCTGCATCGCATCGATCTTCCGCGTCGAGACCTCGAACCACTGCTCCGGTGTCGGAAGCTCGCCCAGCGGCATCCAGGGCGTGTCGACGGTGAGCACGACCTGGCGGCGGATCGCGTCGATGACCTGGACGAACGGCAATTCCATCATGTCCCAGTAGGCATTGCCCGCGTCGGCATCGGCCAGGCCCAGGAACTGCTGGATGTGCAGTGCCTGCTGGGCGCGAATGCGGATCAGTGCCTCCCGGTGGGCCTTGTTGCCGAAATCGCGCGATGCGAGCAGGGTGGTGAGGAGCGCACGTTCCTGTCCGGCCATTTCCTTGGCCTGCAGGAAGGCGATCAGTGCGAGCTGGGGACGCAGCATACGGCTGTCGGCAACCTTCGCCGTGGTGGTCATCAGCTCGAACAGCGAAGCGATCATTGCGGAATAGCGGTCGACGGCGACATCGCGATAGACACCGAGTGCGCTGACCTGCAGGCGAAGCCCTTCGATGCCGTGGAGGTTCGCCACCGCCGGGAAAACGCCCCCCGCCGGTTCCTCCGTCATGGCCTCGGGCAGGGCCCGTCTCAGGGCCTGTAGTGCCTGATTGGTGCTGACGCGCTGCTGCTCCAGCACTTCGGTGAAGCGCTCGCCCCCCGAAGCGAGGTGGCCGCTGGAGATGCCGCGCTCCTTCTGCAGTTCGTGGATGGCCTGGCTGACCACGACATTCATGTCGACCTGGGCGCGGATCAGCTTCGCACGGTTCCACGCGTCGAGCTTGTCGGTCAGGCTGCTGAAGGCGAAGAGCGAGAGCGCGACCAGGAACGCGATCAGAATCCAGGGGAAATGGCGTTTCAGAAGCAGATAGGACGCGTTGTTCAAGGAGTTCCTCGTCGTTGATGACAGCACAACCCCTTGCGGACGGAGCGGACGGGCCTGAACACGGCCTGTTTCCGAGGAGGACGTCTGGTCGGGATGTTATCGGACAAGTTTTGAGCTTCCATGATTGGAATCAAATCCTCAAGATCGGGCCCATGTAATCATTAAAAACGGATAAGTTCATGCACTTTTTGTTGGAGCTGAGGAAATGTGTCTCACATGGAGTGACGAACTCGCCACCGGGATCCGGAAGATCGACCTCCAGCACCAGGAGTTGATCGAGATGATCAACGAGTTGTGTGCTGCATTGAAGTCGAACGAGGACGTGGATACCCTCAAGCGCCTGCTCCCGCGCCTGTCCGCCTATGTCCTGTTCCATTTCGGCACCGAAGAGGCGATGTTCCGCAACGATCCGGCCTGCGCCGAGCATGCCGAGGTGCATGTGCGCGAACATCAGGCCTTCTCGATGAAGATCGCTTCGTTCAAGGACGCTGCGCCGGACGAGCAAGGTGCGGCGATGGCCGAGCTGGTCGACTACCTGCAGCACTGGCTGGTCGAGCACATCATGAAGACCGACCAGGAGCTTGCCCGCCTGCTCAATGGCAGGGGCGACCGGCAGTTCGCCTGAAGGCGAACACGCCGGCTGGGGTCGCTGATCCGGACTTGCGGGGTCGGGCGCTATTGGAGCAGATGCAGGTTGAAATGGTGGCGGACCAGCTCCTGGAACTTCGCCACGCCTTCCAGGGCGCCGCGAAGGCGCGATCGCTCCATCCGGTTGAACTGGTCGAGCGCGAGATAGTTCGTCGGCTCCCGGCCCTCGCGGATCGCCTGGACATGGCCGCGCAGGCGCAACTGCACCAGAAACTCGAAGCTCTCCTCGATATCCCCGGCCTGTAGCGGGGTCAGCACCCCGGCCTCCACAAGCGCGGCGATCCGTTCGTGCGTGCTGCCGTCCAGCCGGCCGATCTGGAGCGCGAGCGATTTGATGCCGTCGGTGATCGCGAAGATGCCGGCCTTCTTGATCTCGAGCATGCCGCGATGGGCGCCCTTGCGTTCGGTCTTGATGCGACCGAACCAGCCCAGCGGGGGCGCGAATCCCATCATGTTCTTGGCCATGCGCATCAGGAAACCGGTATTGCGCTCGGTGTACGCATAGATCTGCGCCTTGAGCGAGCGCTCCAGCGACGGGTCGCCGTAGATCGTACGCAGATCCAGGAACATGCTGCCCTGCAGGATGTGCTGGGGTGTGGGGGTCTCGAACCAGCGCCCGATCTCCTGCTGCCACTGGCCGAGACTTTTCCGCCACTCGGGATTCTTCGCCATGATCCCTCCGGGGCAAGGCGGGACGCCGATCTCGATCAGGGCATCGATCAGGGCGACGGAGAACGCTTCGACCCTGCGGACCTCGTCTTCGGAGAGGTCGTCCGCATAGACGATGGCGTTGTCCTGGTCGGTCGAGAGGGTCTGCTCGCTGCGCCCCTCGCTGCCCAGCACCACGAACGCGAAACCTTCGGGGAGGTCGGTGAAACGCTCCTCGCGCAGCAGGCCGATCAGGCGCAGCAGGATCTGGTCGTTGAGGTTCGCGATCAGGCGGACCATGTCGCGAGTCCGGATCCCGGTGCCGGTCAGGTGCAACACGAGCGCCTGGATGCGATGGTGAAGGATGCGAAGTTCGTCGAGGTTCGTCGCCTTCTCGATGTCGAGGACGAGCTGGTGGGGCGAATGGGCCTGAAGGCGCAGGATGTCCGTATCGGTGATGATGCCGGCGAGTCGATCGGCATCGTCGACGACTGCCAGTCGGTGGATGCCGCGACGCGACATGAGATAGAGTGCGTGGTAGAGGAAATCGTCCTCGCCGATCACCGTCAGGGGTGTATTCATGACGTCGGCCACGCGCAGCGTATTCGGGTCCGCTCCCGGAGCGACGACCTTGTTGCGCAGGTCCCGGTCGGTCAGGATGCCATGCGGGCTCCCGTCATTGCAGACCACGACGCTCGAGATGTTGCGTGCCTTCATGATGCCGGCGACTTCGATCAGCGCCATGTCCGGAGAGCAGGTCACGACCTCGCGCTGACAGAAATCCCTTACGGGTCGGAAGAAGTGATTCTCGTCGGCCATGGGCGGCGGTTCTCCGGGGTGGGAAGTGGTTCGGAACGCTCAGTCGAGGCCTTCGACACCGAGCGCGTCGCACGAGGCAAGGTCGGAGTCCCCGCATCGCGGCAACTGCGAGGCCAGGTCCCGCAAGGCCGTACGCAGGCCTTCTTCGAGAACCGGGTGATAGAAGGGCATGCGCAGCAGGTCATGGACGGTGAGCGAGCGCTCGATCGCCAGCGCAAGCAGGTGGGCCATGTGCTCGCCGGCAGGCGCGCACGATTCGGCCCCGAGCAAGCGGCCGGTCCGGCGTTCGGCATAGATGCGCATCATCCCCCGGTTTTCCAGGGCGGCGCGGGCACGCCCCTGTCGCTCGAAGGATACGGTGCCGATGAGGATGTCGGTCGAGCGCAGGTCCGCGTGACGCTGCCCGACGACGGCGACATTGGGGGCCGAGAATACGATCGCGAGCCGGGTACGGCGCCGGAAGCAGCGGGTTTTCCCGGACACCGCATTGAGGCCGGCGATGTGCCCTTCGTCCGCCGCTTCATGGAGCAGGGGAGCGAAGCCGTTCGCATCGCCGGCAAGGAAGACCGGCAGATCGCCGATCTGCATCGTCTGCGGGTCGACCGGGGGCATGCCGTGCAGGTCGAGTTCGACCCCGAGCGTGTCGAGCCCGAGCCCCGCGAGGTTCGGGCGGCGTCCGAGTGCGGCCAGCACGCAATCGACCACGATGCCGACCTTGCCGTTGCGCAGGCGGATTCCTTCGGCCTCCTGCGAGAGTTCGGCCGATGATCCGAGGTGCGTCGGGAACTCGGCCTCCACGATCGACCGGAACGCTTCGGCGACGACGGGGTCGGTCAGGCCGGCCAGCGTCCGGCCGGACCCGAATCCGACCACGTCCAGCCCGAGTCGTGCCAGGGCCTGGGCCATTTCGATACCGACCGCACCCAGGCCGACGACGCCGATGCGCCGCGGCAGGTCGTGTCGTTCGAACAGGTCGTCCGTGGTCAGGATGCGATCGCCGAAATCCCGCCAGGTGTCCGGAACGACGGGATGCGATCCGGTCGCAAGAATGATTCGGCGGGCCTGGATCCGGCGGCCTTCGACTTCGACGCAGTCCGCCCCGTACAGGCGTGCATGGCCGTCGATCCGGCGTTCTCCGAGTCCTTCCGTGGCCTTCAGCGTTCCGGCGACAAATTCGTCGCGCAGCGCGCGTACGCGTTCCAGGACCGCCGGAAGGTCGATCGAAAGCCTCTCCGCACCGCGGATGCCGAAGCGCTCGAAGTCGAGCCGGCGATGAAAGGCGTTGGCGGCCTCGATCAGGACCTTGGAGGGCATGCACCCGACCCGAGCGCAGGTCGTGCCCCAGGGACCGGTGTCGATCAGGACGAAGTCCTCGGTGCGCTTCCGGACTTCGCGCAAGGCGGCGAGGCCGGCCGATCCGGCCCCGATGATGGCGACGTCGACGGTGCTTCCGGTTCTGGTCATGGGCATGCAAGCTCCTTTTCGTCGGGATCGAACGGGGGCCATGCGGGTTCGGGCGATCCGATGCCGATTGTGCCACCGGAGCTTCGATCGCGAAACGTCGTTGCCATGCCGCGAACGGGCGGTGCGGTGCTTTTCGCCGCGAGCGCCTGGCTCGGGTACACTCTGCTCATGGATAGCGACTCCCTTGCAAACGACGAAATTTTCATGCGTGCCGCGCTCGAGCAGGCGCGCATGGCCGGGACCTGTGATGAGGTGCCCGTCGGTGCCGTTGTCGTCCGCGACGGTGAGATCGTCGGGCGCGGGTTCAATCAACCCATTCGGGGGCACGATCCCACGGCGCACGCCGAAATCATGGCGTTGCGTGACGCGGCGGCACGGGTCGGCAACTACCGACTGCCGGGATGCACCCTGTACGTGACGCTGGAACCCTGCGTGATGTGCTGCGGTGCGATCCTGCACGCACGCATCGCGCGCGTGGTGTTCGGTGCCCGCGATCCCAAGACGGGTGCGGCCGGAAGCATTCTCGACCTGTTCGCCGAACCGCGCCTGAACCACCATGCGCAGGTCGTCGGCGGCGTGCTGGCCGACGAGTGCGGCGGCTTGCTGTCGTCCTTCTTCGCCGCGCGACGCAATCGCACGCTCGTGGGGTGAACGTGCGCATCCGGATCCGGCTCGATGCCCAGGAACTCGTCCTGCTCGACGACGACGGGAGCGCGTTGCGACGTTATGGGGTGTCGACCGCGCGCAACGGTCCCGGCGAGCGCGAAGGCAGCGGATGCACGCCGCGCGGCCTCCATTGCGTTCGGGCGAAGATCGGGGCCGGTGCGCCGCAGGGCGCGGTGTTTCGCGGCCGACGACCGACCGGAGAGATCTGGTCGCCGGCACTCGCGCGTGCCCATCCGGAACGTGACTGGATCCTTTCGCGCATTCTGTGGCTGAGCGGTTGCGAGCCGGGGCGCAACCGTCTCGGCAACGTCGATACGATGCGCCGCTACATCTACATCCATGGCACGCCCGACGACCAGCCGATGGGCGAGCCCCTGTCACATGGCTGCATCCGGATGCGTAATGCCGACGTGATCGATCTGTTCGATCGCGTACCGGCCGGCACCCGGGTCGAGATCGAGGATTCGGGCATCGAGGATACGAAGCGGTCGAATGCCGCATCGGAGGTCCGGATTCGCGTGCTGGACTGGGAGGCCGCAGCGCGCCGGGTCATGCCCTTGCGTGAGGCGGTCTTCGTCTTGGAGCAGGGCGTCTCTCCCGAACTCGAACGCGACGATCTCGACGCGGTGTGCCGACACGCGGTCGCGGAGCTGCCGGACGGGACCGTCGTGGGCACGGGGCGCCTGTTGCCCGACGGTCATGTCGGACGCATGGCCGTGGCCGCATCGATGCGCGGTTCCGGAATCGGCGGAGAGATCCTCGAGGCACTCGTCGATGAAGCACGCAGGGCCGGGCATGCCGAACTGGTGCTCAATGCGCAGGTGCAGGCACTCCCCTTCTACCTGCGTCACGGCTTTACGGCCGACGGCGAACCCTTCATGGAAGCGGGGATCCTTCATCGGCGCATGCGGCGGGCGCTGGCTCGCTGATCGGCGAACCGACGACGGTCCATCCTCCGCAGACGCGGTCGCGGCCGGCACGCTTTGCCGCATAGACACCTTGATCGGCCTCTTCGAGCAACTGGTCGAAGCTTCGAGCGTCGCCCGCCGAACGGGCGGCGACTCCGACGCTGATCGTGATCTGGATCGGCTGGCTGTCGGGCCCTGGGACGACGGCGTCGGCGACGGCCTTGCGCAGGCTTTCCGCGACGAGCAGGGCTTCCTGCCGACCGGTGTCGGAGAGCAGGACGAGGAACTCTTCGCCACCGAAGCGGGCAATGAGGTCGACCACGCGCACATTGCTCGACAGTACGTTGGCGACCCGGCGCAGGCATTCGTCGCCGACCAGATGCCCCAGTCCGTCGTTGATGCGCTTGAAATGATCGAGATCGATCAGGAGCAGGGCCAGGCTGCAACTCATGCGCTGCTGGCGGGCGACCTCGAGATCGTAGCGCGTCTTGAACTTGCGCCGGTTCGCCAACCCGGTCAACGGGTCGTGCAAGGCCATCTGTTCCAGTTCCTGCTGGGCGATCGTCAGTTCCGTGATGTCGACATCGACGCCTCGGTATCCCGTGAACTGCCCTTCGCCATCGAAGATCGGCTGGGCGCTGCACGACAGCCAGGCTTCGCTGCCATCGCTGTGACGGGTTCGGATCGTGCGTCGCTCGATCGGCTCGCGTGCGCGGATCGGACCGATGATCTCGCATTCCGAGGGCGAAACCATGCAGTCGGATCCGCACAGGGATTTCCAGCGGTTCTTGCCCAGCACTTCGGCATCGGGAACGCCGAGGATCTTCTCCAGTCCCTGAACGAAGGTGTAGCGGCCGGCGCGGTCGGTTTCCCAGATGTAGGTGGGAGAGAAATTCACGGCATCGCTCATGAGATCGCGCACACGCCGGATGGTCTCGGCATTGCGCACGCGGTCCGTGATGTCCGTATAGGTCGTGACGAACCCGACGGGGCGCCCGTCTTCATGGACGATCCGCCCCTCGACTTCCATGACGCCGCCATCGCCCCGGCGGCGTTCCATGCGATGGGGCTCGAAGCGGCGGGCCAGTTCGACCATCTGACGGACCTTGTCCTCCGGATCGACGGGTCCGTACTCGCCGCGTGCGGCATTGAAGCGGATCACGTCCGCGAACGTGACGCCGGGCTTGAGAAGGTCTTCGGGCAAGTTCTGGAGCTTGACGAAGGCCGGGTTCCACAAGGCGAGATTGAGTTCCTCGTCGACGACCGAGATGCCCTGCGGCAGGGCGCTGACGACTGCATCGAGATAGCTGGCCGTACGCCGTGCCTCGTCCTCGGCCTGCTTGCGTTCGGTGATGTCGGTGTAGATCGTGACGAAGCCGCCGTCGGGCAGCGGGTTGCCGCGGATTTCCAGCACGCGGCCGTTCGGGCGTCGCCGCTCGAACACGTGGGCTTCGCGCACCCGTGCGCGTTCGATCACTCCGGCGGCGATCTCGACCGGATCACCGGGTCCGTACTCGCCGCGCTCGGCGTTGAACACGGCCAGTTCGAACAGGCTGGGCAGGCCGTTCTCGAACAGCGAATCGGGGAACTCGAGCAACTCGCGAAACTGGCGGTTGCACAGGATCATGCGAAAACTGCGATCGAAGAGGCTGACGCCGCTCGGAAGGAAGTCGACGATCGTCTGCAAAATGGCATACTGCGCCGGCCCTTCCGTCCCGGTGCCGGGTGATTCCTTGTTCGACATCGTCTCCTCCCGCCGAACGTGACTGATGATTCAATCTTGTGCTTGTAGTAAGCCGATCATGAATCATGTGGAGCGCGATCGCAACCGATCACGGAGACGAAAATCCCCGTATCTGGCAGTGATCGTGCAAGGCGTCACGAATCCTGCCGAGGCGGTGCCGACTCCGGGTTCATTGCACCGATCGATGTCGGCCTGAATAGATGGATGACTTCGCTTTCCAGGCCTCCGCCCTTGTCCCAGGTCCATTCCCGCAGGCGGACGAACCCGTCGGCCATGGCACGAATCAGGGTCGAGCACCGTGTTCCGTAGCCCGGTGCACGAATGAAGGCCGAGGACAGCCAGCGTTCCCATTCCGCACTGATCCCGGTGTTCGGCAGCTCGGATTCCGGGGCCGGCGAGCGGTCCTGGAGCAGGTCGAGGAACGTCTGTTCGTCAGGCAGGTTGTCGAGAGCGTCGGTGAATCGCTCGCGGGCGGCCCGGACTTTCGGCCAGGGGGTGTCGAGCAGGTGATTCGACAGTCCGTAGATGCCCGGTTCGAGCCGACGTACGGCACCGGTCGTGCTTTCGTGAATACCGAGTTCGGAGCCGTCGCTGAGCAGGAGGTTGAAGCCCGGATATCCGGCGCTGACTTCGGCGATGCGTTCGAGGGTGGGCACGACGCCTTCGGTCGCGGTGAGGCATTCGCGTACGAGCGCTCCGCGTGACGGGGCGCCGGGGCGGCGGACGGTCGGGTCGCGGAAATTGGTCAGGGCGGCAAAGCGGCCGTTGCGCGAAAGACCCATCCAGGTGCCGCCGGCTTCGAGATCCCGGCCCGCGAGTACGGTCGGAACGTCGGTCCACCAGTGGGCGGGGCTGGCCGGTCGTGCAAGATACTCGTCCCGGTTCGCGGCGACGACCAGTGGCAGGTCCGGGCGGACCTGCCAGCCGACGACGATCAGGCACATTCGACGAAGCGTTCGAGGTGGCGTGCGGACCCGGGTTCGATCAGGTCATGGAGATGGGCCGCCTCGACCGCGTCCTGCAGGGCCGTCTCGAAGTGGTTCGGGTCGGTGACACCCTCGTAGACCTCCATCAGGGTCTGTTCGTCCTCGCGCCGGTTCATCAGGCGGCAGGTCAGGCCGAACCGGTCGGCGAGGATCCGCTGCATACCGCGGATCCGCTCGCGCGCCTGCTCCGGGTTCGTGTTCGCACGCATCCGGTAGTAGACATAGCAGGAGTACGGACGGTCGGATTCTTCCGGGAACATGGCGCTCAGCTCAAGGCGTAGGGCAGATCGAGGAACTCCAGTCGGGGCCCGTCCGGACTTCCCAGGCGTGCATCCCGGGCCTCCGCACAGCTCATCTGCATGACCGCGAGCGCCTCGAAACCGCCGCCCGGAGAAGGTGCGGCGTTCACGATCTTGCCTGCCGACTGCTCGCCGAACTC
>JBJHDM010000026.1:0-42615 GCA_050486545.1 Rhodocyclaceae bacterium
CCCCCGTGGCCGCCGCCCAGCCCAGGACCGGGGGCATCGCCCCCGATGCGCCGCCGATCACGATGTTCTGCGAGGTACGCGGCTTGAGAAAGACGGTGTAGACGATCGCATAGCCGACGAAGGTCGCCAGCGTCAGCCACATCGTCAGCGGATTGACGAAGGAATGCAGGATCGCAAGCCCGGCGCCGCCGAGCACCCCGATGAACACCAGGGTCTCGAACTCGCCGAGTTCTCCGCGGGGCAGCGGTCGCCCGCGGGTGCGGGCCATGTGGGCGTCGATACGCTGCTCGATCAGGCAGTTCATCGCCGCCGCGGCACCGGCCACGAACGCGATGCCCACCGTGGCCGCAAGCACGAGCAAGGGATCGGGCAGGCCGCCGGGCACGGCGAGAAACATGCCGATGATCGCGCAGAACACGATCAGCGTATTGACGCGCGGCTTGGTCAGCACGTAGAGCGAATGCAGGTGCCGGCCGGCGGCAGAGCGGCCGGACACGAGCTTTCTGGTAATCTGCACGCTCATCGAATCTCCTGGGAACGACTCCCGGAAAAAGTACCGGGGCCGGAACGATAAAGGATCGGCACGGCAAGCTCAAGCACGTGCGTCACCCCACTCCGGAAAATTTCAGCAGACGCTGCAGGTCGCGGATCACCAGGGCCACGTCGGGCCGGGCCGGGAAACGCATCATCACGTGGCCGCGCGGATCGACGATGAAGACGTGCACGCCCTGCTCCGCACCGGGCAGGAGTTCGAGCCAACCCGGCACGGCGCGGGCGACGCGAAGCGTTCCGTGCGCTTCCAGCAGCGCCGCATCCGGGGCGCCCCCGTCGGTCACGAGCCAGAGGCGCTCGACGCGGGTCATGTCCCGCCGCTGCGCGATGCGGCTTTGTCGCATGGCATACAGCGCCTCGCCGCAGGCCTCGTCACAGGCCGCCGGTCCGGCATAGACGAGTGTCCACACCCCATTGAGGTCGGCCGGGTCGGCCCCGGGAGCGCCGGCCACGCCCGGAAGCGCGGCATCGGGCAAACGTGTCGGCTGGAGCAGTTCGCCATAGTTCATGCGCCCCTCGGGCTGCCACACGAAGAAGGCGAAATACGACAGCGCAACGGGGCCGATGCAGGCCAGCGCCAGCAGCATCAGGGTGATCCGGTCGCTACGGCGCATGGTGTCGGAACCTCCTCAAGACATGAATCCCGGTCAGCACGAAGGACAGGGCCGCGAGTGCATACCACTGGAACGCATAGCCGTAGTGGCGCTCGACCCCGGCATCGGGGCGCGTCCACTCGCGCACCAGCCCGTCCGCCCCTTCTGCGGACTGCTGGACGAGCCAGTCGCGCACCTCCAGGCCCGCCCACGCACGGTAGGCCTCCAGGTCGATGTACTGCCACAGCGCACCCTCTCCGGGGCGGTCGGCAAGGGTGAACGGGCGCTCCTCGGGGCGACGCACATGGCCGGTCAACTCCACGATGCCGCCCGGACTCTCGACGCCGGGGAGTTCGCTGCGCGTTCTTCCCGAGGCGACCCAGCCGCGATTGACCAGCACCCAACCGGCGCCGTCCTGCAGTCGCAACGGCGTCAACACATGATAGCCGGGTCGGCCACCATGGCTGCGATTGTCGAGGTAGATCGTGGCCTCCGGATGCCACGTCCCGCGCAGGCGAAGTGCCTGCCATTCGGCAGGATCCGGGACCGCTTCGGCGGGCACCGGCTCGGACTGGGCATGGGTCTCGATCCGGTTCTGGATCTCGAGCTTGTCGGCAGCCCGCTGCATCTGCCAGTTGCCGAGCAGGATCGTCACCAGCCCCACGAGGAGGCCGGCAAGCAGGGGGACGGGATGCGTGCGCCGGCTCATCCCGCCCATGAGAAACCCCCCACCCGCGAGCCGTTTGGCGCGACAATGCGCACAGGAGAAAGGGAGGCGACCGACCTCCCGAACACCACCACCAGCATCGGGAGCCCCGCCATGCGCATCGTCGTCCTGGTCTTTCTGCTACTGATCGTCGCCAGCCTCGGCTCCGCGCTCGTGTTCCTGGTCCGCGACCGCGGTACGGGCGGGCGCACGGCACGCGCCCTGGCCCTGCGCGTCGGGCTTTCGATCACCTTGTTCCTGTTGCTCATGGCGGGCTTCGCCACCGGGCTGATCACCGGAAAGCTCTGACCTCCTGCCTGCCTTCCGGCACCCTGCGCTACAACCAATACACCACCACGAAGAGGATCAGCCAGACGACGTCGACGAAGTGCCAGTACCACGCAGTCGCTTCGAAGGCAAAATGGTGCTCGGCATTGAAATGCCCTGCCTGGACCCGGAAATACATCACCGTGAGCATGATCGCACCGATCGTCACGTGCAGGCCGTGGAAGCCGGTCAGCATGTAGAACGTGGACCCGTAGATGCCCGAATCGAGCCTCAGATTGAGGTCGCTGTAGGCATGGAAATACTCGTAGATCTGGAAGCCGAGGAAGATCAGGCCGAGGGCGATCGTCGCCATCAGCCCCTTCTTCAGTTGACTGCGGTCGTTCTTGAGCATGCCATAGTGCGCCCAGGTGAGCGTCGCACCGGACGTGAGCAGGATCAGGGTATTGAGCGCCGGGATTCCCCACGCACCCATCGGCGTGAATAGCTCATCGGCCAGCGGCCCGGCCGTCGGCCAGGCCTGCTCGAAGCCGGGCCACAGCAGTTCGAGGTTGTCGCCGCTGCCGATCGACGGAACCGAGAGCACCCGCGCGTAAAACAACGCAGCGAAGAACGCGGCGAAGAACATCACCTCGGAGAAGATGAACCAGCCCATCGACCAGCGGAACGAGGTATCGACCCGCTTGCCGTACTTTCCGGTCTCGGATTCCTTCACGACCTGGCCGAACCAGCCGAACAGCATGTAGATCAGGATCGCCACGCCGAGGAAGAAGACGGCCGGGCCGGCTGCGACCTTGTTCAGCCACATCACCGCACCGGTGCCGAAGAGCAGCAGCGCGATCGAGCCGAAGATCGGATACTTCGACGGTTCGGGAACGAAATATTTGTCCAGCGCCTGATTCATCGAAACACCCCCTTATGTTGTCAGGCCGACGACGAGTCGTACGACCGCGACGAGTGCGAGCACGAACAGCACACCGCCGAGCACACCGGCCACGACGACCGCCTTCGGGTCGAGCGAAGCGGCGTCGCGGTGATGATCGGCCCGGCGCCGCACGCCGAAAAACGACCAGAGCACCGTCCGGACCGTTGCCCAGAACCCCGCGCGCCTGCCGTCCGGCTCAGGCCGTGGTTCATCCGTTCCTCCGCCCGCCATCACGACCGTGGATCATTGGCTGCCTGCGCGCGCCGGCCGGCGATCTCGAAGAAGGTGTAGGACACGGTGATCGTGTTCACATCCGCAGGCAGGTCCGGGTCGAGTACGAAGGCCACCGGCATCGTACGTCGCTCGCCCGCCTCCAGCGTCTGCTGCGTGAAGCAGAAGCACTCCATCTTCAAGAAAAACTGGCCGGCACGCTGCGGGCCGTAGCTCGGCACGGCCTGGCCGGTGATCGGTTCTTCGCGCGTGTTCGCGACCTCGTAGGCGATCGTCACCAGCTCGCCCGGATGGACGCGCACCGACCCTTGCAGCGGCCGGAAGCTCCACGGCAGATCGTGGATGTTGGCATCGAACTGCACGGTCACCTCGCGCGAGGTATCCACCTGGGTGTTCACCACACGATCGGGCTGAAGCAGGTTGTTGATGCCGGTCACCTCGCAGATCTTCTCGTAGAAGGGCACGAGCAGGAAACCGAAGCCGAACATCACCACCGCCCCGATCCCGAGGCGGACGAGCAGTCTGCGGTTTTCGGCGGCGAGGTCGCGGCTCATTCCAGCAACCCGGTCTGCTTCAGGATCACCATCACGAAGAAGAAGAACGCCACGGCCGCCAGCAACAGGCCGGTGCGGATGTTCTTCGCACGACGCGGATCGGTCATGATCATTGCCCCCTCCTCACCGGACGACCGGCGCCTCTTCAAAGGTGTGGTGCGGTGCCGGTGACGGGACGGTCCATTCCAGCCCCTCCGCACTTTCCCAGGCACGCGCCGGGGCCTTCTCGCCACCGCCCCGGGCAGCCTTGATCACGACCCACAGGAACACGAGCTGGCTCAAGCCGAAACCGATCGCCCCGAAGGTGGCCATCATGTTGAAGTCGGCGAACTGCAGCGCATAGTCCGGCACCCTGCGCTGCATGCCCGCCAGGCCCAGGAAATGCATCGGGAAGAAGGTGATGTTGAAGAAGATCAGCGACGCCCAGAAATGCAGCTTGCCGATCTTCTCGTCGGGCATGCGGCCGGTCCACTTCGGCAACCAGTAATAGGCGCCCGCATACAGCGCGAACAGGCTGCCGGCGACCAGCACGTAATGGAAGTGGGCGACGACGTAATAGGTGTCGTGGATCTGGATGTCGATCGGTGCGATCGCACAGATCAGCCCGGTGAAGCCGCCCATCGTGAACACGAAGATGAAGCCGGTCGCCCACAGCATCGGCGTCTCGAAGGTCATCGATCCGCGCCACATCGTCGCGACCCAGTTGAATACCTTCACGCCCGTCGGCACCGCGATGAGCATCGTCGCATACATGAAGAAAAGCTGGCCGACGACCGGCATGCCGGTCGTGAACATGTGGTGCGCCCAGACGATGAAGGACAGGATCGCGATCGACGAGGTCGCATAGACCATCGATGCGTAGCCGAACAACGGCTTGCGCGCGAAGGTCGGGATGATCTGGCTGACGATGCCGAAGGCCGGCAGGATCATGATGTAGACCTCGGGGTGCCCGAAGAACCAGAAGATGTGCTGGTACAGGATCGGATCGCCGCCGCCGGCCGCGTTGAAGAAGCTGGTGCCGAAATGGCGGTCGGTGAGCAGCATCGTCACCGCGCCGGCCAGCACCGGCATGACCGCGATCAGCAGATAGGCGGTGATCAGCCAGGTCCAGCAGAACAGCGGCATCTTCATCATTGTCATGCCCGGTGCGCGCATGTTCAGGATCGTCACGATGATGTTGATCGCGCCCATGATGGAGCTGATCCCCATGATATGGACCGCGAAGATCGCCATGTCCATGCCCATGCCCATCTGGATCGAGAGCGGCGGATACAGCGTCCATCCCGCGGCGGTGGCCCCGCCCGGCACGAAGAAGGAGCCGACCAGCAGGAGGGCTGCGGGCGGCAGCAGCCAGAAGCTCCAGTTGTTCATGCGCGCAAAGGCCATGTCGCTGGCGCCGATCATCATCGGGATCATCCAGTTCGCGAAGCCGACGAAGGCCGGCATGATCGCCCCGAAGACCATGACCAGCCCGTGCATCGTCGTGAGCTGGTTGAAGAATTCCGGTTCGACGACCTGGAGGCCGGGCTGGAACAGTTCGGCCCGGATCATCAGCGCCATCACGCCCCCAGCAAGGAACATGATGAAGCTGAAGATCATGTACATCGTGCCGATGTCTTTGTGGTTGGTGGTGGTGATCCACCGCATCAACCCGGTGGGACCATGGTGATGGTGATCGTCGAGCCGATCAGGGGTTACCGCCGCCATACTGCCTCCTCCGCTCTGCCGGCCGGGCGCATCCCCGGTCCGGACGTAATGGGTGCCTTACCGCGCATCGCGGCTATCGACCGCGCGCCGCCGCCACGTCGGCCGGCTGGATCGAATCCCCTGCATCATTGTCCCAGGCACTGCGCAGCCACGTCGTCACGGCCGCAATCTCCGAGTCCGACAGTTGCGCCCCGAACGCCGCCATGGCGGTGCCGGAACGACCGTTCAGGACGACATCGAGCAATTCGGCCGGATCTCCGGTCGCGACGGCCGAACCGTCGAGCGCCGGGAACGCGGGAGGAATCCCCTTCCCGTCGGCCTGATGACAGGCGCTGCAGTGGGTCGCATAGACGTCGCCGCCCCGCTCGGCCAGTTCCGCTTCGGTCCACTCCCTGGCGTCGTCGGCAGCAGCCGCCTCTCGCATCGCAAGCTGCGTCCCGACCCAGTCGGTATAGGCCTCGGCGGACACGACATGCACCTCGATCGGCATGAAGCCGTGATCGCGACCGCACAACTCGGCGCACACCCCGCGGAACACGCCCTCCTGCTCGGCGCGGAACCAGGTGTCCCGGATGAAGCCGGGGATGGCATCCTGCTTGACCCCGAAGGCCGGCACCCACCATGCGTGAATGACGTCGTTGGCCGTGGTCAGCACGCGGATCTTCTTGCCGACGGGCACCACCATCGGGTTGTCGACTTCGAGCAGGTAATTCTCGCCCTTGTCCTCTCGCCCTTCGATCTGTGCCCGGGGTGTCGACAGGTTCGACAGGAAACGGATGCCCTCGCCCTCGCCCTGGAGGTAGTCGTAGCCCCATTTCCACTGATAGCCCGTCGCCTTGACCGTGATGTCGGGCTCGGAGGTGTCCTTCATCTTGATGACGGCCTTCGTCGCCGGCCATGCCATGCCGAGCAGGATCAGCAACGGGATGACCGTCCAGACGACCTCGACCGTGGTGTTCTCGTGGAAATTGGCGGCAACCGCACCACGCGACTTGCGGTGCTTGAGAATGGCCCAGAACATCGCGCCGAACACGACGATGAAGATGACCAGGCAGATCACCAGCATCAGCGTGTGCAGGTCGTACACCTGCTGGGCGACGCTCGTGACCGGTGGTTGAAAATTGTACCTGCTCTGGGCGAAGACTCCCTGCGCCCCCAGGAAAAGCGGAGCCGAAACTGCCAGGCGACCCGAAACACTCATGTCCCAACCCCCGTATGGACCTGATGCGGCAGAAAAACGCAGGGACGTCGCCCCCCGAACGATCCCGCCACGATTTAGGGGAGCCTCCGGCTCCGATTATGCTTTCCTCGCGACCCGGCACGACAGCCGGGGCAAGTGCTCAAACCTCGGTACGGAGAGTGTTTCCGGGACATTTCGCAGACGCTCGCCCGGATGAGGCCGTCTCGACCAGCCGGCTGCGGACGCCCCGGCCATGGCCGGAATTGCGAAAGGCTCGGGCGCGTCTCCCCTTTGGAACCCTGTCTGGACGCGCTTCTCCGCCTGACTGAGGCGATCATGCCATAGCCAAATCGGGGCTCGCAACACGATTTTTTGATATTTATCAACATCCCGCATTGCACGATATGTTAAGCCACGTCTGTATCTCCCTGTTTATACGGGATCCATGCATTCGAACGATATCAGCATGCTGCATTGCACTATCGGGATGAATTGGTTTAGACCTGAATTGAGCGCGCGGCCGGAGCTGCCGACAACCTGCCGGAAAGCCAGCGCATCAAGGAGCCGATCATCGGCAGTTTCGCGTAGAGCTCTCCAGCTGCATCCCAGTAGTCCTTGTGCAGTACGACGCGGCCGTCGTCTCCGAAAACGAGATGGGTGGCGCCACGGATTTCCATCACGCGACCTCGCAGGGAAAAGCGGAAGGTCCAGGTCAGCATCGCATCACGCTCCTGGCCAAAGCTGCGGGTGATCTCGAAGTGCGGTGCATCGAGGCGCTCGAACATGTCGCGGAAGATACGCTCGATCGCAGCCAGTCCGGTCACGGCATTGAACGGGTCCTCGAAGCGTGCATCGTCGGCGTACAGCGTCGACAGCGCATCGAGCGACTCCGGCGACAGGGATTCGTAGAAGCGCACGATGTCGGCCAGGCACGGCGTCATGATCCGGTCGCCTTGCGGACGAGATGGAAGTACAGCCTCCGAGGCAAGCACTGCAGGAACTTCAGCGCCCGGGTGAATCGCTTCGGGAAGTGGATCTCGAATTGCCCCCGCCCGAGTCCGGTCACGATCTCCCGCGCGGCCTCGTCGGGCTGGATGAGTGCCGGCATGCGGAAATCGTTGCGGGCCGTCAGCGCAGTTGCGACAAACCCGGGGTTGACCAGAAAGACCGAAAGACCTTTCGGAGCGAGGTCGAGGTACAGGGATTCGGCCAGATTGAT
The DNA here is from genome assembly GCA_050486545.1 of Rhodocyclaceae bacterium. GTDB lineage: Bacteria > Pseudomonadota > Gammaproteobacteria > Burkholderiales > Rhodocyclaceae > DAOMNN01. The sequence goes on from JBJHDM010000026.1 coordinate 7,953, forward strand.
CAACGCCGCCTTCGATGCCCCGTAAGCGAGCGCCTTGGGCAGCCCGCCGTAGCCGGCCACGCTGCCCACCAGCACGACCGCCCCGGAACGTGCCGCCAGCATCGGCGGGAGAACGGTTGCCAACCCATCCAGCACCCCCAGGAGATTGGTCTCGATCGTCTCGCGCGCCGCGCCGGGCGTCAGTTCCCATGCACGCAGGGGGCGATAGGTTCCCGCATTGAACACGACGACGTCGAGTCCGCCCCACGCGGCCAGGATCGCTTCAGCGGCCGGAGCGTGCGCCGACGGATCGGTCACGTCCAGCGGCAACGCGAGCGCGCCGGGGATGCCGGCAGCAAACGCCTCGAGGCGCCCCGGATCCCGGGCGGACAAGGCCAGCCGCGCCCCCCGCCGGGCCAGCTCCCGCGCCAGCGCCGCCCCGATGCCGGCGGACGCACCGACGACCCAGACACGCTTTCCGCGCCAGTCACGAATCGGGACATTGGATGGCATCAGGACACCCGCTCGTGAATAAACGAACTCTCTTCGAAATCGAGTCGCTCCCGCAGCCCCCACAGGAGGGCAGCCGCACCCAGTTTGAGCCCCACCGGCACCAGGGCATAGACGGCCGACAACGCCGCCAGCGCATCCGGATCGCGCGCACCCGAGGCATAGCCGAACACACCGAGCAGCGGCAGGGCCAGGCCGGCGGCGAGCGCGAGGTTGGCCTTGGTGACGAAGTTCCACCAGCCGAACCAGGCCCCCGCTCGCGCTTCGGACGGATGCGTGTCGCGGGCGAGCAGGTCGCCAAGCATCGCCGGCGGCAGGGCGAGATCCGCTCCGAGCGCCATGCCGGAGAGCACGCAGATCGCCGCAAACGCGAGCTGGTCGCCCGAACCCAGCGTCCAGGCCCAAACGAAGGTCACCACCGCCAGCACCATCGATGCAAGCCAGGCGCGGAGCTTGCCGGTGCGACGCGCGATGCGGACCCACACGGGCAGGCTCACGGCGCCGGCAAGGAAATAGAGCGCGAGGAAGACGCCGGACCAGCGCGCCGCATCGATCACATCCGCGACGAAGAACAACACCGTCGAGGCCGGAACCGCCGCAGCGATGCCGTTGACGGCGAATACGGCGAGCAGCAGCGCAAACGGACGGTGAGCCAGTGCGGCGGCGAGTGCGGGCAGGATGGCGGCACGAAAGACGCGCCGCGGCCTGCCCGGCGGCGCGAAGCGCAAGGTGATGACGGACGCGACGAGTACGACCGGCACGAACACGATCGCCAGGGCGGCCAACCCGTCGCGCTCGTCGACGGCAAGCATGCCGGGAAGCACGGCGGCGAGAACGACACCGAACAGGGCGAACCCCTCGCGCGACGCCACGATACGCGTTCTCTCGTCCGGCGTCGTACCGATCTCCGCGCCCCACGCCCCGTAGTTGATCGTCGCTGCCGAGAATGCCAGGGTGACGATGAATACCATCGCAGCCATCCACGTCGCACCGGCTCCGGACGGCGGCGCAAGCAGGCCGTACATGCCCATCACCAGCAGCGGAAGGGAAAGCAGGATCAGCAGCCGTCGCGACGCAAGCCGGTCGCTCGCCCAGCCGAGCAGCGGATCGCTGAGGGCGTCGAGGATCCTGACCGCCAGCAGCGTGAAGCCCACCGTTGCGAGCGGCACGCCCAATCCGTCGGAGTACAGGCGCGGCACGTGAACGTAGATCGGAAGGGCGGCAAAGGCGAGCGGCAGTCCGAGCACCCCATAGGCCAGCAAAGGGCGTATCGACAAGGATGCGGAGGTCGCCAGGGCGGGCACGGGAACCATGCGGCCTGGAAGCTTTGCCCGATCCTCCAGGCTCTGGAGCCTGCCCGCCTCAGCCACCGCCAGAGCCTCCCAGCAGACGCATGCGCAAACCCGGCTCACGGGTACGCTCATCCAGCCAGATCGCGAAGAACGCGCGAGCGAAGCGCTCGTCGGCGAGCCGGCCGGCCAGTTCGCCGCCGTGGTAGAAGACGGCACCCTCTCCCGGAAGATTCACACCGACGATGACATCACCGCGGTCGACATCCGGAAAGGCTTGCTCCAGAAAGGTCCGCCAGACCTCCAGGCGTGCGTCATCGACCATGCCTAGCCGGCGCATCTCGTCCACACTCGTCTGGACCAGGCGTGACGAAGGAATCGAACGATCGTAGCGAATCGCCAGCGCGAACGGCGCGTCCGGCTGCCAGTTCTCCTGCGGCGCCCAGAGCGAGGCCTCATAGACCCGAAAACCCAGCCAGCGCATTTCTCCAGCACCGAGCCGGCGCCACTCCGCCGCGTCGCCCACGAGGTCATCGGGCAGGGGCGACGGGCCGGTGGCGTGCGCCGGGAGCGGGCTGCACCAGAGAACGAGGGTCAAGATGGCTGACCACGAGCGAACCTTCCGGCGCACGGCGGCCGCTCGGTCATGAACGGTTCGAGCGCAGGACATGCAAGCCATGGCTCAACTCCGGTGTTCGAGTTCATAGTGATGGACATCGATGTCGCCCGCGGCGAACCCGGCTTCGCAGTACGCCAGGTAGAACCGCCACATGCGCACGAACCGCTCCGGGAACCCCTGCGCACGCACGGCGGGCACGGCCACATCGAATCGCTCGTGCCATTGCCGGAGCGTCTGCGCATAGGCCTGCCCGAAGGCGAAATCCCCCGTGACCGCCAAGCCCGCACGCGCAGCCTCACGGTGCACGATCTCCGGCGACGGCAACATGCCCCCTGGAAAGACATGCCGCTGGATGAAATCGGTGCCGCGCCGGTAGCGCCCGAACAGCGTATCGGCGATCGTGATCGCCTGGATCACGCAGCGTCCACCGGGTCGAAGCGATCGAGCGACACGGTCGAAGTACGCCGGCCAGTAGCGTTCACCGACCGCCTCGATCATCTCGATCGAGACGACGTGGTCGTACTGCCCACGCTCGTCGCGATAGTCGCGCAGTTCGAACGCGACCCGATCGGCGTAGCCGCCACGCTCGGCCCGCTCGCGTGCATAGGCAAGTTGCGATGGCGACAGGGTCAGCCCGGTCACCGTGCAGCCGTACTCGGTCGCGGCGACTTCGGCAAACCCGCCCCAGCCGCAGCCGATCTCGAGAATGGACTGGCCGGTGCGCGCGCCCAGCCGATCGAGGATGCGGAGGTACTTGCGTCGCTGCGCCATCGCGAGCGGCTCGTCGGAGGACTCGAAAACCGCCGCCGAGTACGTCATCGTCTCGTCGAGCCACAGGCGATAGAAGTCGTTGCCCAGATCGTAGTGCGCTTCGATGTTGCGCCGCGCCCCGGCGCGGGTATTCGCGCGCAACCAGTGCCGCACGCGGTATGCAGCGACGCCGAGGAAACGACCATACACCGCGCGTCCGAGTTGCTCGCGATTGGTCGCGAGCAGTTGCAGCAGCGCCGTCGGATCCTGGCCGTCACAATCCCACAGGCCATCCATCCAGGCTTCGGCCAACCCGATGTCGCCGCGCGCAAGCGCCAGGTCGAAAGTCTGTTCGTCGCGCACGCGCCAGTGCGCCACGAGCGGACCGTGCCCAACCCGTGTCTGCAGGCCGTCCGGCAATTCCACCAGCAACGCCCCGCCCTTCAGCCCGTCGAGCAGGTCGAGCACGAGGCGGGCGGCGCCCGAAACGCGTGTCGGAAGGTGCGTGCAGGTCGTATCCAGGGTTCTTTCCATCGGATTCATCTCGTCGTTTCCTCCTGCGGCGGCGCGGGCTTGCGGTAGAAGCGGACGCTCTTCGCCCACAGGCGCAGCGCCTGCCAGTGAATACGGGCGATCACGCCCAAGGTCATGAACGGAAAGCGCAGCAACCAGCGCAGCATCGCGCGACCACCCAGCGGCTCGGCACGGCCACCGATCCGGGTCGCGAGCTGAAGCACACCGGCCTCGAAGTAGTCGATCGACACCGCATGGAGGGCACCGCGACGCTCGAAACGGAAGCGGTACTCGCCCCGCACCGGAAAGAAGGGCGATACGTGAAAGACCTTGTTCGCACGCAGCTCATCGCCGGATTCGACAGGGCGGCCATCCGGGTGATGGACGAGGTAGTTGTGGCGCTCGCCGAAGGTATTGCTGACCTCGGCCAGGACCGCGCGCAGCCGGCCTTCACTGTCGTGGCAGAACCAGAAACTGACCGGGTTGAATACGTATCCGAGGATGCGTGGCATGGTCTGGAGCACGACCTCGCCCGATGCGACCGCGCCCAGGCCGTGGCAACGCAGAATCCCGCGGATCCACGGCATCAGAGGGGTCCCGTCGCGCGCCCCGTGGTCGGCGCTGCGGAAGCTGAACACGCCGGGACGCTCGATCCCCAGCAGCGGAACCGACACCGCATCGAGGCGCGACAACGGCAGGCGCAGAAATGCCAGTGGATAGACGAAACGGTTGTACGCAACAGCCTTGCGTTCGTGCAGGACGGCACCGAAGCAGACTTCAGGATCGAAGGCCACGCTCACGCAGCAATCTCCACCGGAGCGGACGACTGCGGGCCGCGCCAGGGTACGCTGCCACCCAGCGCCTCGACCACTGCCAGGGCTGACTTCAGTCCGTCCTCATGGAAGCCATAGCCCGTCCAGGCGCCGGCGAACCAGGTGTTGCGCCGACCCTGGATCGCATGAAGACGCTGCTGCGCACGGATCGCTGCGGAGTCGAACACCGGGTGGGCGTAGTCGAACTCGCGGATGACGGATCCGGGCGCCGGCTCGCGAAACGGATTCAGCGACACGATCACGGGTTGCCCGAATGGCAAGGGCTGCAGGCGATTGATCAGGTAGCTCACCGACACGGGACGACCATCGGGTCCGTCCTCGCCCGCAAGGTAGTTCCATGCCGACCAGACGGACCGGCGGCGCGGCAGCAGACCCGCGTCCGTGTGCAGGACCGCTCGGTTGGGCTGATAGCGCACCGCAGCGAGGACTTGCCGTTCCTCGGGCGTGGCGTCGCCCCCGAGCATCGCAAGCGTCTGGTCGCTGTGCGTAGCGAACACGACCTCGTCGAACGGCTCGACGCCCTGCCCCGTCACGACCTGCACGCCGGCAAGCGTGCGCTCGACGCGGGTGACCGGCGTATTCAGGCGCACATCGTCGAGCATCGACAGGATGCGTCGCACGTACTCGCGCCCGCCGCCGCGCACGGTGGCCCATCGCGGCCGGTCGAGAATCTGCAGCAATCCGTGGTTGTGACAGAAGCGCACGAAGGTTTCGAGCGGGTAATCGAGCATCGCACGCGTCGGGCACGACCAGATCGCTGCCGCCATCGGAAGCAGGTACCAGTCGCGAAAGGCCGCACCGTAGCGGCCGTTCTCCAGATAGGCCCCGAGCGAAACGGCTGGCGTGCAGGCGCTCGCGGCCAACCGGGTGGTCTCGCGATTGAAGCGCAGGATGTCCGCCAGCATGCGCCACATGGCCGGGCGCAACAGGTTGCCGCGCTGGGCGAACACCGTGTTGAGATCGGACCCCGCCCACTCGAGGTGCGGGGAAGCGATGCTGACCCCGAAGGACATCTCGGTCTCGATGGACCGGACCCCGAGCAGGGCGAACATCGCACACAGGTTGGGGTAGGTGCGGGCATTGAACACCAGAAAGCCCGTGTCCACCGGATGGCTCACGCCCTCCAGCATCACATCGACGGTGTTGGTGTGGCCGCCCGCCACGGCGCCGGCTTCGAACAGCGCCACTTGCGCATGCCGCGAGAGCAGCCATGCTGCGGCGAGGCCCGAGATTCCGGCTCCGACGACGGCAATCCTCCGGCCGCCGGCGGGCACGTCCGGCCGTTCAAACCGTTCCAGTTCCCCCATCTTCATCCCGGCACGCTCCCGTTGGTCCGAAACCCGACCGATGCACCACCCACCGGAATCTCCCCGCGAACGCCCTGGTCCGGACGGTGAATCCGGAGCAGGGTTTCAAGCGGGATCCTTTCATTTTTGTCCTGGACATCGGAAGACGTGATCGTCGGCGCGGGCTGAGACCCTGCCGGCTCTGCCGCTACGGTATGCACACCCCACAGGGAAGAGGCGACAAGGATCACGCCCGCCCCGGCGAACACTCGCGAGAGGGAAGACCGCAGCATATTGCTCATGATATTTGTCCTGGACAATTAGACTTGTTGTTCCTAAGATAGACCTAGTCCGAAATACTGTCAACGATTTGTCCAGGACAAAAGTGAAACCCGACCAGAAACTTGAAATCCCCTTAAACATTGCCGCGGTCGAGCGCGACACCGGCCTGTCCAAGGACACGCTAAGGGTGTGGGAGCGTCGCTACGGCTTTCCGTCACCGTTGAGGGATGAGCACGGCGACCGTCTCTACCCCCCCGATCAGGTCGAGAAGCTGCGCCTGATGCGCCGGCTGATCGACCAGGGCAGGCGCCCCTCCCGGATCGTTCAGGCAAGCATCGAGGCCCTGCGACAGGATCTCGAGGCCCTACCCGAAAAAACGGTCGTCGCGACCGTGATCGAGGAGGAAGCGTTTCTCGAGATGGTTCGGCTTCATCGAAGCGCGGAATTGCGTGCGAACCTGCAGCAGATGCTGCAACGGCAGGGGCTGCAGCGCTTCGCAGCCGACACCGTAGCGACCCTGAACATCACGATCGGGCAAGCATGGCTGCGGGGTGAGCTGGATGTGACCGAGGAACACCTGTACTCGGAGCAGGTGCAGAACGTGTTGCGCAATGCGCTGGGCGCACACCCGGCCTATGGGGGCAAGCCACGCGTGTTGCTGACCACCTTCCCCGATGAGTTGCATGGCCTGGGGCTGCTGATGGTCGAGGCCATGCTGGTTCCCGAAGGCGCCCAGTGCGTCTCGCTCGGCACGCAGACGCCGTTGCCGGACCTCCACAACGCCGCCACGGCCGGTCGTTTCGACATTGTCGCCTTATCGTTCAGCAGCGCCTATCCATTGCGCCGGGCGACGGAGGGGCTGAAACGTCTGCGCGAAATGCTGCCCTCCGAGATCGCGCTGTGGGCAGGAGGCGCAGCGTTGCAGGGTCGGCCCGTGCGTTTGCCGGGCATACGGATCGTCTCGACGCTCGACGATGCGGTCGCAGCGCTGGGCGAATGGCGCGCCACCCATCCTGCTTGATGGGCCGACGGATCCCCCTCGATCACGGTAGACTGCGCGCATGACCGAATCGAAACTGCTCCCGGCGCCGTCCTTCGAGTCCAAGGTCTGCGCCCCGACCGAACTCGCTGCGCGGGTCGCAGGCCTTGCCCGGCCACTGGTGTTCACCAACGGCTGTTTCGATATCCTGCATCGCGGGCATGTCACCTATCTTGCGCGCGCCCGGGCCCTGGGTGCGGCAATGGTCGTCGCGCTCAACACCGATGCCTCGGTGCGCAGGCTCGGCAAGGGAGACGACCGCCCGATGAACCCGCTCGAGGATCGCCTGGCGGTCCTGGCCGCGCTCGAATGCGTCGATCTGGTGACATGGTTCGACGAGGATACGCCGCTTGCACGCATCCTCGAGATCCGGCCCGAGGTACTGGTCAAGGGTGGGGACTGGTCGCTCGATCGCATCGTTGGCGCGCCGGAGGTACGCTCATGGGGCGGCAGCGTGCACTCGATCCCGTTCGAGCATGAACGCTCGACGACGCGCCTGATCGAGCGCATCCGCGGACACTGAAGCACGATTCGGGACCGCCGGTCGGCCTTCCGCCGAACCTTCCCTTCACTCGACGTCGCGACTGCGGTCGAGGCCGCCGGCCCACCACTTTCCGCCGGCCGAATCATCGAGCGCAGGGAACTCGATATCGTGCTCCATCAGCAAACGCAAGAGGGTCGATGCGTTTTCAGGAGCGAATCCCTGGCGGGTTCCCCCGCGCGTCTCGCTCATCAACTGGCTGATGAAATCACGACAGGAACGCGTCCCCCACATCTCCTCGATCTTCGCCAGATGAGGATGGTCGGCGTAGAGGCGAGAGGTATCGGTCTTCGGCATCCGGGCTTCCTCCAATGAGGCCATCTTCGTTCAATATCCACCCTCGCCCCATTGCGGTCAAGGTCCGGAGCGCATCGATGGCGGTAGAATCGCACCGATGATCCAGACAGCCGCCCCCGCTTCCGCCCTGCATGTGCTCGAGCACGTGTTCGGCTACACATCGTTTCGCGGCGAACAGGAGGGCGTCGTCGAACACGTCGCGGCCGGTGGCGACGCGCTGGTGCTCATGCCCACTGGAGGCGGCAAGTCGCTGTGCTACCAGATTCCGGCCCTGATGCGGGAAGGCACGGCAATCGTCGTCTCGCCGTTGATCGCCCTGATGCACGACCAGGTCAGCGCCCTCATCGAAGCCGGCGTGGCCGCCGCGTTTCTCAATTCGAGCCTCGAACTCGATGCGGCGCGCGCCGTCGAACGCGACCTGATGGACGGCCGGCTCGATCTGCTCTACGTCGCGCCCGAGCGCCTTCTCACGCCACGTTTTCTCGACCAGCTCGACCATCTGCGCGACACGCGACGACTGGCCCTGTTCGCGATCGACGAAGCACACTGCGTCTCCCAGTGGGGCCACGACTTCCGCCCCGAATACCTGCAGCTCTCGATCCTGTCCGATCGTTACCCGGCCATTCCACGCATCGCCCTGACCGCGACGGCCGACCGCCAGACGCAGGAGGAGATCGTCGCGCGCCTGCGGCTCGAGTCCGCCCGACGTTTCATGGCGAGTTTCGACCGGCCGAACATCCGCTACACCATCGTCGAGAAGGACGACCCGCGACGACAGTTGCTCGGTTTCATTCGCGAGGAATACCCTCGCGAGGCCGGAATCGTGTACTGCCTGTCACGGCGCAAGGTCGAGGAGACCGCCTCCTGGCTCGAGGAGCAGGGCCTCGTCGCCCTGCCCTACCACGCCGGCCTGCCCCCCGAGGAACGGGCCGCCAACCAGTTGCGCTTCCTGCGCGAGGACGGGGTCGTCATCGTGGCCACGATCGCCTTCGGGATGGGCATCGACAAGCCCGACGTACGCTTTGTCGCGCACCTCGACCTGCCACGCTCGATCGAAGCCTACTACCAGGAAACGGGGCGCGCCGGACGCGATGGCCTGCCCGCCCAGGCGTGGATGACCTGGGGCGCGCAGGACGTCGTGCAACAACGCCGCATGATCGACGAGTCGGATGCCGGGGAAGAATTCAAGCGCCGCGCCCGCAACCGGCTCGAGGTCCTCGTCGGCCTCGTGGAGGCGACGGATTGCCGACGGCGCCATCTGCTGGGCTACTTCGGCGAGTCGATCGAGCCCTGCGGAAACTGCGACAACTGCCTGAACCCGCCCCAGACCTGGGACGCGACCGAGGCCGCCCGCAAGGCCTTGTCCTGCGTCTTTCGCACAGGACAGCGTTACGGGGCAGGACACCTGATCGACGTCCTGCGCGGGCAGGCCACGGAGAAGGTCGTCGAACGCGGCCACGCGCAGCTGAGCACCTTCGGGATCGGTGCAGACCTCGACGAGAAGCGCTGGCGGACCGTGTTTCGCCAGCTCGTGGCGCGTGAGCTGGTCGCCGTCGACACCGAGCGCTACAACGCCCTGACGCTGACCGATCACGCCCGCCCCTTGCTTCGCGGCGAGTCCGAACTGCATCTTCGCCTGCCGACCGAGCGCCGCAGCAGCCGCAGCGCACGTCGCTCGAGCGCCCGTCTCGACATCCCGGGCGGCATCCCGACGACGCTGTTCGACCGGCTTCGCGCCTGGCGGGCCGAAACGGCCAAGGCGAGAAACGTGCCCGCGTACGTGATCTTCCACGACGCAACCCTGCGCGAGATCGCAATCGCCCGCCCCGCGACCCTGGCCGAACTGGCCGGGATCTCGGGTATCGGCGACCGCAAGCTCGAAGCCTACGGCGAGGAAATTCTCCAGGTTCTGGCCACGAGCTGAACGTCCCGAACCCGAAACACCGTCCGGGACGGCAGCGGTCAGAGGACTTTCAGCAGTTCGACCTCGAACACGAGCGTGGCATTGGGCGGAATCACGCCACCGGCTCCCCGCGCGCCGTAGCCCAGCTCCGGCGGGATCGTGAGTTTGCGACGCCCGCCTTCCTGCATGCCCTGCACCCCCTGGTCCCAGCCACGGATCACATGTCCCGCCCCCAGCGGAAACTGGAACGGGTCATTGCGATCCTTGCTCGAATCGAACTTTCGGCCATCGGTCAGCCAGCCGGTGTAATGCACCGATACCGTCTGGCCCTTTTCGGCCACGGCGCCGGTTCCGACTTCAAGATCCTCGATCACGAGACCACCGGGTTGGGTCTGCTCGGTCATGCGTCTTTCTCCAGGTTGTGCCGGAAAGGCGTTCCGGCGTCGTCATGAATGCGCTCTCGCCCCCAGGATTCGAAGGCCGTTGCTAATTTCGCCGTTTGCGCCGATCCGCGAAGCGCTCGCGAAACTTCCCGATCTTGGGTGCGACCACGTACTGGCAGTACGGCTGGTCGGAATTCTTCGCAAAATAGTCGTGATGGTACTCCTCCGCCGGCCAGAACGTGGATGCCCGCTCCACACGGGTCACGATCGCCGACGGAAAGATCCTTTGCTCTCCCATTTCCTCGATCAGCGTCAGGGCTTCGTGCAACTGCTCTTCCGTGGTCGGGAAGATCGCCGAGCGATACTGCGTTCCGATATCGTTACCCTGCCGGTTGAGCGTCGTCGGATCGTGAATGACGAAGAAGATCTCGAGCAGATCGCGGAAACCCACGAGTTGGGGATCAAACTCGATGCGTACGGCCTCTGCGTGCCCCGTACCCCCTTCGCACACGGCGCGGTAGGTCGGCGACTCCGTCTTGCCGCCGGTATAGCCGGGAATCACCGAAACCACGCCGTCGACGTCCTTGAACACCGCTTCGAGACACCAGAAACAGCCTCCCGCCAGGATCGCCGTCTCCTGTACTGCACCACCCTCCAGCATCGACATTCCTTACCACCTCCCGTTCGATTCCATGCGAGCCGCCGCCCGCGAACTGCCCACGAGCGACCCTCACCCGTATCGACAACGGCACGGCACGACCATTCCCCTTAGCGGAAAGAAACCGTGTAATAGAGATCGGCCGAGTTGTCGGTCCCCCCGCGCGCCACGAGCGACACCCTCCGACTCAACTGATAGCTCAGCTTCACCAGGCTTTCCGCTCCACCCAGGCTTTGTTCGAACGACAGGAACAGATCGGTCGACAGGCGCTTGCCCAGCATCAGCACCTGCCCACTGACCGTTCCTTCGTCGGTCACCGTGGTCCCTCCCCCGACGACGCGACTGGTCGGAGCCCGCCCGACGCCCCCCAGTTCGCCATGCCCGATGCCGAATTCGTCGAAGCCGAGGCTGCGCGACAGCTGATCGGTCATCCCACCACCGCTGCCCCCCAGCAGGGCTTGTGCCGCCGGCAGAAGCAAACCCATGTCGGCCCCGGCGCCAGCCGTCGGCGCTCGTCCGAGCACGATCCACGACAGCTTCTCGGGATCGGGTACGTTGGGCTCGGAAACCAGACGGATCTGCGGGCGGCGTGCACTGCCGAGCACCGAAATCCCGGCTTCGACCGGCAAGCCCTTGCGCAAGGCGACGACGTTCAATCCCGGATTGTCGAGCGGGCCCTGAAAGTTGATCAGGCCGCGCTCCAGCGCGAGGTTCTGCCCATAGCCACGGAACACCCCTCCCACCGTGGCGATCGACCCCACGGCCGACAACGGCTGCCCTTCCTGCAGACGAATCCGGAGCTCGCCGGTCAGCCGGGTATCGAGTCCCAGCGCGGAAAGGTAGAGCTGGTCGCCCAGACCCACCGTCACGTCGGCCGACAGTTTCAGTCCGCCTTCCCGCGGGGCTTCCTCCCGTCCCAGGATGACCACATCGTCGGACAGCGTCGGTGGTGGGGTATCGGCCAGTTCGACGTAGCCCGCATCGGCACGAAAGGCGGCTTTCAGGTCGAGCGAGGTCCAGGTGCTGGCTGCCGTCCCCTCGCCCGACAGGATCAGCCATCGATCGGTGCGCTGCAGGATCGGCAGACGATCGGCCTCGTAGCGAAAATCCCCGCGGCCGCTTTCGAGCGCGATCTCCCCGGAGGCGGTCAGGCGCCCAGGGGTTTGGGTGAGCGCATCGACCGGGACGCGCGCATCGCGCGGCCGCACGCGATTCGGTGACACGAACTCAAGGCGGGTCAGGCGCAACCGGTCACGGTCGAATTCCGCAAGCAGATCGCCCCCCGAAAGCTGCAGGCCATGGTCGACCATCAGAATCGACAAGTCGCGCCCCGCGATGCGACCGACCGCCACCGGAGCGTGCGGGGTACCGGAGAACGAGAAGTCGGCATTCAGTGCGCCGGCAAGTTCGAGGTCCTCCTGGAGCAGGCGTGCCAGCCAGGCAACCGAAGGCATGTCCATGCGTGCGGAGCCGAGAATCGCGGCATCGGGTGCGAGCCGCCACATGCCCTCTTCAGTGCGTTCGGCCTGGGCGGTCACCGAACCGGTCACGACCCCCATTTCCGTGCCGCGAGCGTCGACGGCCAGCGCGATCCGGTTGGCCACCAGGTTCAAGTGGGCCTCCAGGTGCTCCAGCCCGACTCGGGTGGACAACTCCCCCGGCAGCCGCAGATCGCCGGATTCGCGGAAAACCCGAATCTCTCCATCGGCGGTTTCGGTCAGCCGGACATCCCACTCGGCCCCAAGCGCCAATGCCCCGGGACCGCGCCGCTCACGCCCACCGGGACGATCAGGGCGATCGCGGCGTTCGGTCAACTGCAGTTCCAGACCGGTGAGCCCCCCGCGCAGGAGGATCGCATCGGGGCTCCACGTCGCCTCGTCCAGCCGGATCCGGCCATGCTCGCCGGCATCGAAGCGCGCGAGTTCCAGCGCAACCCGCTCGCGTGAAACGAACAAGTCGGCCGGCTCGAAGAGACGGACAGGGAAACGGCCCCCGGCCTCGAGCGCCAGGACCCGTCCGCGCCAGCGATCGCCGGCAAACGCCGGGGCATCCGCTCCGGTCGAGCCCGCAAGCAAGGCCCCTTCGAGCTGCAGCGCAAGCGTATCGGCGTCGGGGGTCTCCAGCGCCACCTCGATCCCGTGGGCATCGCGCCGCCCGCTCGCAAGGACGGAGGCGCTCCGAAGCCAGTCCTCCGCATCCGGCTTGCCCACTCCGCGCACCCCGAGCACGAGATCGATGGGGCCGTCCAATCCGGCCTCGAGACGGCCGGTCGCCTCGACACCGTCGATCCGGACCTCGCCAGGCAAGACCAGTGCGCTGGCGGACAGGCGGATCTCGCCGGCCGGCTCGGCTCGGCTGCCGCCAACCCTACCGGCCGCCTGCGCACGACCGGAGAGATCGAATCCCAGTGCGGACAGTTCCGGCGCATCGATCTCGAACGCGATCGTATCGCCTGCCGCCCCCCAGGCACCCTTGGCGGCCACCCGGTTTCCGGCCAGATCGACGACAAGCTCGCCATCAAGCAGGCGCTCGCCCTCGACCTCGACTCGACCGCTTCCCCCGAGGGATCGACCTTCGAGCACGCTGGGGCGGAACGTCCACGCAAGACGCAGCGCAGGCACTTCCGACAGGCGGCCCTCGGCATCGAAATCGAGACTCAGTCGGGCTTCGGGCGCTTCGGCGAGAAAACGCGACGGATCGAACGCCGACAGGGTACCGGCAAGCTCGAAGGCCGCTACGGCCTCCTCCGCGGCGGGACGGAAGGCCCCCTCGGCGACGATCCGGGCCTCATCGACGGTCAGTTCGACACGCCCGTCTTGCCGCAATTCATCCCCCGTCGCTTCGATTCGCCCCGACACGGTCGTGGACGGAAGCCGCGAGTCGATCGTGCGCGGGTCGAGACCGGCCAGGTCCAGCAATGCGGCAAGACGTCCGAAGGACTCGCCGACGGGATCGGGCCACCACTCGAGCTGCCCGTCCAGGCTCCCTTCTCCGGCGAACCGCACGGCCAGTTCGTCGATGCGCGTCGCCTCGGCACTCCAGCGCACCCGCGCATCGATGCTCGAAAAGGGAAGCCCTTCGCGATCGATCGTCTCGGGCAGCCGGTTGACGATACGGATCGGGCCGGAGAGCACCCATCGTTCGGTCGACTCGGGCACGAGTTCGGCGCTCGCCGTCAGCGCAGCCCGCGGCGCAGCCTCATGAAAGACGGACGGGTCGATCTCGCCCACGCTGACTCGCAGGCTGCGCAGCGGGATCACTTCGAACGGTGCGGTCACGGCCTCGGCCTCACCCTGCAGGCCGGCCCCTTCCGCATCGACCTGCAGGGCGAGTTCGTGCAGATCGCCCGTGGCCTCAAAGCGGATCGCAAAGTCGCGCGCTTCATGTTCGCCGGTCAGCGTGCCATGCGCCGAGAGCGGGAACGGCGATTGCCCCCCGTCGAACAGGGCTTCAAGCGTCGCCGCACCGAACGGCAGTTGCACCGAGAGCGCCTCGACGTGGTGCCGACGCCCGTCGCTGGACGCACGCAAGGACAGGTCCGAAAACTCGAAGCGCGGACGGGGGTCGTCGGAGGCTGCAGGCGCTTGCCAATCGCGCAGGGCGAAGCGCCCGAGTTCGAGGTGCCGGATCGATAGGGAGCCGGGAAGCGGAAGGGCTTCGGGCAGGCCCGACGCCTCCGTTTCATCGCTGGGCCGGACCGATACTTCGACACTTCCGAGCGAGAGCTTCGCGACTTCGAGATGACGCTCCACGAGGCGCACAGGAGACCACTCGACGTTCAGCTCCGTGAGCTGTAGCCTGAGGTCGGGCAGGTCGACGAGGATCCGATCGGCCTGCAAGGGCCCGAGCAGTCGGCCGGACGGCGCGTCGATGCGGACCTGCCCGTCGCTGACTCGCTCGGCCGCCCCGGCGAGCGCACGCCAGCCTGCCTCGGTCGCCAGCAACCAGCCGCCGAGCGCCAGGGGAAAGGAGAGCACGACGAGGAGCGATACGAACGGCCACAACCAGCGCCAACGCCGGCGGCGGGGTTCGACGGCCCGGTCCTGCGTGGCGCTCATGAAAACCCCTATCCGAACAGGGCGTGCAGCCCGGCTCCGGGATCCTCCACGCGCATGAACGCTTCGCCCACGAGGAACGCATGCACGTCGCGCTCGCGCATCCGGCTCACGTGTTCGGGGACGAGGATGCCCGATTCGGTCACGACGATGCGCTCCTTCGGAATCCGGTCGAGCAGGGCGAAGGTGTTCTCCAGGCTCACGTCGAAGCTGCGCAGATCGCGGTTGTTGATGCCGATCAGCGGGGTCGTCAACTGCAGGGCGGCGTCGAGTTCGTTCGCGTCGTGCACCTCGACCAGCACGGCCATGCCGAGTTCGTGCGCCAGCGCCTCCATCTCCTGCATCGGCCCGAGGTCGAGCGCGGCGGCGATCAGCAGGATCGCGTCGGCGCCCATCGCACGGGCTTCGAACACCTGCCACGCGTCGACCATGAAGTCCTTGCGCAGCACCGGCAGCGTACAGGCCTTGCGCGCCTGCCGAAGATATTCGGGATCGCCCTGGAAGAAGTCCCGGTCGGTCAGCACCGAGAGGCATGCCGCCCCGGCGCGCTCGTACGATTCGGCGATCTCGGCCGGGCGGAAGTCCTCGCGAATCACGCCGCGCGACGGGCTGGCCTTCTTGATCTCCGCGATCACGGCGGGCTTTCCGGCGGCGATGCGGGCCCGGATCGCTCCGACGAAATCACGTGCCGGGTCGGCCGCTGTGGCGCGTTTCCGAAGGACCTCGAGGGGGCGCAGTGCACGCCCGCGCGCAACCTCTTCGTGTTTGACCGCCAGAATACGTTTCAGGATATCGCTCATGCCGACCGTCACGCAAAGCGCTTCGTGTATTGCACGAAGTCGTTGAGTTTTGCCCGTGCCGCACCGCTCGCGATGAGCTCGCGCGCCTGGACGATCCCGTCCGCGATCGAGTCGACCAGGTTCGCCGTGTAGAGCGCGACGCCGGCGTTGAGCACGACGATCTCCCGCGAAGGCCCGCGCTGGTTGTCCAGTGCGGCGAGCAGCGTCTCCCTGGACTCCTCGACGTTCTCGACGCGCAGGTTGCGGCTGCCCGCCATGGCCAGGTCGAAGTCCTCGGGGTGGATCTCGTATTCGAGAATCTCTCCGTTCTTGAGTTCCCCCACCATCGTCGCGGCCCCGAGGCTGACTTCGTCCATACCGTCCAGGCCATAGACGACCAGGACATGGTTGGCGCCGAGTCGCTGCATGACGCGCGCCTGGATCCCGACCAGATCCGGATGGAAAACGCCCATGAGCGTGTTGGGCGCACCGGCCGGATTGGTGAGCGGCCCGAGGATGTTGAAGATCGTCCGCACGCCCATCTCGCGGCGAACCGGTGCGACGTTCTTCATCGCGCTATGGTGGTTCGGCGCGAACATGAAGCCGATTCCGGTGGCCTCGATGCACTCGGCCACCTGTTCGGGGGTGAGCGCGAGGTTCACCCCCAGGGCCTCGAGCACATCCGCGCTCCCGCTCTTGGACGAGACGCTGCGGTTACCGTGCTTGGCAACCCGCGCACCGGCCGCCGCGGCGACGAAGATCGTCGCCGTCGAGATGTTGAAGGTTTGCGCGCCGTCACCGCCGGTTCCCACCACATCCAGGAAGTGCTCGTGCGGCGGCGCCACCTCGACCCGTGCGGAAAGTTCGCGCATCACCGTGGCTGCCGCCGCGATCTCCCCGATCGTCTCCTTCTTGACCCGCAAGCCGGTCAGGATGGCCGCCGTCATCACGGGAGAAAGCTCGCCGGCCATGATCTGGCGCATCAGCGAAAGCATTTCATCGTAGAAAATCTCGCGGTGATCGATGGTGCGCTGAAGCGCCTCCTGGGCGGTAATCGTCATGGCAGTATTTCCGTCTTGAGTGAATCCGGATGGACCTGGCGGCGTCGCGCCGCCACCCCTTGCAGCCGGTCGCGTCAGGCGGCGACCGGCTCCTCGAGAAAGTTCCGGAGCAGATCGTGGCCATGCTCGGTCAGGATCGATTCCGGATGAAACTGGACGCCTTCCACGCCAAGCGTGCGGTGGCGCACCCCCATGATCTCGCCGTCGTCTGTCCAGGCGGTGATCTCGAGGCAATCCGGCAGGCTCTCGCGCTCGATCGCCAGCGAATGGTAGCGGGTGCACACCACCGGGTCGGGCAGGCCACGGAACACGCCTTCGTTGCGATGGTGCACGGGAGAGGTCTTGCCGTGCATCAGGCGTTGGGCATGCACGATGCGCCCGCCGAAGGCGGCTCCGATGCATTGATGACCGAGGCAGACGCCGAAGATCGGGATCGTGCCGGCGAACTCGCGAATCGCCGCGACCGAGATGCCCGCCTCGGCCGGCGTGCAGGGCCCGGGTGAGATGACGAGCTGGGCAGGCTTCAGGGCCGCGATCTGTCCGAGCGTGATCTCGTCGTTGCGGAATACCTTCACGTCGGCACCGAGTTCCCCGAAATACTGGACCAGGTTCCAGGTGAAGCTGTCGTAGTTGTCGATCATGAGTAACATATCACATGTAACCTATTAATTTATAAGCAGTATACGTGTTTACACCGCGTTCATTACTCACATCGTTATACACATTGGCACCAGATTCCAGCGGAACAAGCGCCGAAACACTGCCCCAACTAGCGGCAGCCCGCACAGGAAGCAACACCGCGTCGCGTTGAAGCAACGCGCATGCACGGGGTCGCTGACGAGACTGCGGGGAGCCTGGGCGCCGGTTGGAGACGCACGGGGCGAAACGCCACCAAGACGTGGCGCACACGACACTATTTATGTTGAGGAGCTCTAGGGGCATCGGGCAATCTCCTTTGATCTTGGAGCCGCCGTGCCGGAGAGCCATCTGCCTGATCTTGCCCACCGATACGGCGGCAAGGTGCAGCTCAAGGCCGCAACGACGTGCCGCTTCCTATTGGAAGCGCCACCACTGAGCAACGTTGATCGAAGCGGTACGGGCCATGGCAGACCTGAGTCAGTTAACCGGAAGGTGCATGCGGAAAAATGCTTCCCACAGCAGCTTCATATCTAATTAATTTTACCACGGACGTCCCGCAAGCCGTCTACCGTAGTAGCACGTCCTGCGCTTGCCTCGTTGGCGCCTGGGACCATCACGAAAACAGCTCAATCCTCCGACCGTGCGGTCATGGCCCTCACCCGCTCGATGAACCGCTTCATGGGCTCCGAGGGTTCGCCCTGGCGGCGCAGCAGGTAGGTAGAGAGCATCGGTGGGGTGCCGGCCAGGGGACGAATGGAGATGTCCGGGCGCTGTAGCGTCTGCACCTGCGAGGCGATGGCGAAGCCGATGCCGTAGCCGGCGCCGACCAGGGTCAGCATCACGCCCAGGCTGGTCACTTCATCGACCAGCTTGAGCGGCGTGCTCGCGTCCTGCAGCATCGTTTGAATCCGATGGCGGCAGCCCGATCCCGATTCGGGATGGCACAGAACCAGCGGGAATTTCAAGGCTTCGGCCAGTGGCACCTGCACGTGTGCCAGCAAGGGATGGCGTGCGGGCACGATCACCGACAGCGGATCGGTCCACACCGGCTCGGCGACGAGGCCATCATGCACCGCGTTTGACAACGCAAAGCCGATGTCCAGCAGATCGTTGTGCAGCATCTTGATCTGCTGCGCGAACGGCAGCTCGAAGACGCGAATCTCCAGCTCGGGCTCATCCTCGCGGCTGCGTGCCAGCAAGGTGGCAATGCGGGGCTGCGCCAGGCTGTCGCAGATGGCGATGCGCAGACTGCCCTGGTAGCCCTGTGCCGCCGCCTTGGCGCTCTTGACTGCCTGCTCCACGGTAGCCTGCACGCGCCGGCATTCGCCGAGGAACACTTGGCCGGCCCAGGTCAGCCGCGTCAGACGTGTGCTGCGGTCGAACAACTGTACGCCAAGCTGGTTTTCCAAGTCGCGCATCGCACGCGACACAGCCGATTGCTCGATGCCCAGACGCTCGGCTGCACGGGCCAGATGCAGTTCTTCCGCAACCGCGACGAAGTAACGCAGCAATCTGAAATCCAAGGCCGCCTCCTGCCTGTCTTGTTCTGGTTCGGCCGCTCCGGCGCCAGCACCTCCATCCACATCCCGTCAGCACCTCGTTTGTCGTTTTCAGAAGGCAAATGCACGGAAGTTGCGGAGTGGACTTCACGGGACCAGTTGGAGCCGGGGTAAGGGGGGATGTGACGGGCGTCGAGGGTTGGAATCACATTGTCTCGTTCGGACTTTTCCGGACGTGGCGATTCGTGTGCCGGGCTCGAGGCCCCTCCAGGATGGCGACGATGTCCTGCCGCCCCAAAGTCTGCGCGAGCCAGAGTTCGTCATGTCCCTCCGCATCGAGCTGGTTCCGCTTCGCACCGCCGACGAGGAGATGCCGGACCACTGACGTGTGTCCCTTGTAGACGGCCCAAAACAAGGGCCACTCCCCGTCCTCGTTTCGCGCGTCGGGACTGGCGCCGCGGCCGATCAGGAACGACACGATGTCGGCATGACCGTTGAAGGCGGCCCAGAAGAGGGGGGTCCATCCCCGACGATCGGGCAGGTCGACCGATGCACCACCTGCCAGTAGGCAGTCGACGACCGCCCATTGGCGATGATATGCCGCCAGGAAGATCAGGCTGCACCCCTCGACGTCCTGCCAGTTGGCGGGCAATCCGTCAGCCAGCCACCTCCGCACTTCCGCGACGTCGCCTTCTCGAACGGCGTCGAGCAGTGCAGGGACGACTCGGTCGCGCCAGGCTTCGTGATGGATGTCGTCATGCATCGTGTCGGCCCTGACGAGACGAACCAAGGCTCCCCGGCCGTTGATCCATCGCAACGCCCGCCTGCGCCCTTCGAGACAAGCGCATCAATTGAATTCCATCCGGTCGAATGTTCATGAGTTGCGCTTCGGGATCGGTGCGTTGCAGTCCTTGAAGTTCACATACACTTTGTCACCGACCTGCAATTGCGCATCTGCAGGCAACTTTGCGGCGCGCGCGTACGGGTGGCCATTGCGCAGAAACGCAACCATCACGTACGGCGTGTCGCCTTCCGCGTCGGACGCCTCGGCCCTGCAGTCATAGAACGAAGGCCGCTTCAAGCTAGTCGCCGGCCCGATTTCGACAACAGTTCCTTTGCGCCACCCATCGTCCTGCGCGTATTTCCCTTCGAACACGGTGGGGCTCGCACAGCCGCCCAGAGCACCGACGGCAACGGCAACCATTCCTGCCACAAGAGTTTTCATTGGGTCACCCCCGGGTTACATGAGTTGGCCACCCGCAGCGACGTGCTGCGGGCAAGCGGACGACGTCACTTCAGCGTGAAGCGCGCCGTGGTGGAGGGTTTGCCCGGCAGCGTGACGACGGCCACCAGCTTGGTGCCGGCGCCCACCTTGAAGCTCCCCTTGGCCTCCAGCCGGTCGCCAGCGGGCTTGAGTTCGACTTCCTGTTTGTCAGTGCCGGACAGGAGCGTGAGCTTGGCGTTGCCGTTGGTCACATCAACCGGTTTGCCGTGATCGCGCAGGTGCAGCTGGATGACGTCAGGCTTGGCGACGAGCTCGAGGTCGACATCCTTGACCTCGACCACCAGGCCGCCGTGCATGGACTCATGTCCGTGGGCGTGGTCGTGCTTGTCCGCCGCGAAGGCCGGGCCGACGGCCACCAGGGTGGCAAGGGTGATGAGCTTCGAGAGTTTCATGTTTTCTCCTTTCAGGTTCGGTGTCGTGAGCGGATCAGGGTCAGAACGCTTCGGCATTCCGGTCGTTGAGCAGGCGCTCGACGTCGCGGCGACCAAAGAGCCAGAACATCGCGGGGGTCAGGAAGGTATCGAGCAGTGTCGAGCTGATGAGGCCCGAGAAGATCACCACCGCGACCGGATGCAGGATCTCGGTACCCGGGCGCTCAGCCTCGAATAGCAGCGGCGCCAGCGCAAATGCCGTGACCAGCGCCGTCATCAGTACGGGGGAGAGGCGTTCCAGCGAGCCGCGCAGGATCATCTTGTGATCGAAGCTTTCGCCTTCGATGCGCATCAGGTTGATGTAGTGGCTGACCTTCAGGATGCCGTTACGCACCGAGATGCCGGCGAGCGTGATGAAGCCGATGAGCGCCGCGACCGACAAGGGCTGGCCGGATATCCACAGGCCGATCACTGCGCCGACCAGCGCGAGCGGAATGTTGGCCATGATCAGCGCCGAGAGCCGAACCGACTTGTAGCGGCTGTAGAGCACGACGAACATCAGCACGAGCGACACGATAGAGAGCAGCCCCACGAGACGCGACGCTTCTTCCTGTGCCTGGAACTGCCCACCGAGCGTGATGAAGTAGCCTTCGGGCAGTTTCATGTCGGCCACCACGGCGCGGATGTCCTCGACGATTTCCGAGAGCGGCCGCTGCTGCGCATTGGCCGACAGCACGATGCGGCGCTTGCCGTCGTCGCGGCTGACCTGGTTCGGCCCGTCACCATCCTCGATGGACGCGAGTTTCGACAGCGGGACATGCCCGGTCGGCGTTTCGATGAGGATCTGCGCTAGCCCCTCGACCGAACGCGCCGACTCGGGCAGGCGCACGACCAGCGCGAAACGCCTTCCACCTTCGACGATCTGGGTGACTTTCTCGCCCTCGACGAGGTTCTGCAGCGCGGCCAGGATCTGCGGTGCCGGCACGCCATAGCGGGCCGCCGCCGCATAGTCGACGCGCACCTTGATCTGCGGCGCGAGCACCTGCTTCTCGATTTCCAGGTCCGCGAGACCGGGAATACCGGCCAGCCGCGCCCGCAGCGCATCGGCCTGACCGCGCAGTGTGTCGAGATCCTCGCCGAAAATCTTGATCGCGATCTGCGAGCGCACGCCCGAGAGCATGTGGTCGATGCGGTGCGAGATCGGCTGGCCGATCGCGATCGCAGCGGGCAGGTTAACGAGCCGGGCGCGGATGTCGGCGGCGATCTCCCCCATCGAACGGGTGAGTTCTGACGCCGGCTTGAGCCCGACATCGAGTTCGCTGACATGCACGCCTTCAGCATGTTCATCGAGTTCCGCACGTCCGCTGCGGCGACCAACGTGCGTGACCTCGGGCACCTGTTTCACCAGCACCTCCGCCTGTTGTGCAAGCGCGGTGGACTCGGCGAGCGTCACCCCCGGGTTGAGCCGCATGCCGATCAGCAGGGTGCCTTCGTTGAAGGGCGGCAGAAACGTGGTCGGAAAGAAGGGCACGGCGGCGGCGGCGACGATCACCGCGACTGTGCCGGCGAACACGGCAGCCCTGGGCCGCTCGAGGACAGCCTGCAGACCGTTGCGATAGCGCGCCTTGAGCCAGGCAAGTACGCGCGTGTCGCCATGGTCGAGGGACTTCATGCGCGGCAGCAGATAGAACGACAGCACCGGCGTGACCGTCACCGACACGACCAGCGACGCCAACGTCGAGACGATGAATGCCACGCCGAGCGGCACGAACAGCCGCCCCTCCATCCCGGGCAGCGCGAACAACGGCAGGAACACCAGCACGATGATGATCGTCGCGTAGAGGATGGCCGAGCGCACCTCCATCGTTGCATGAGCCACGAGTTCGATCGGGTGCAGGCGATGGTCATGATGCTTCGCGCGATCCTCCTTCAGCCGGCGCAACACGTTCTCGACGCCCACCACCGCGTCGTCGACCAGACCGCCGATCGCAATCGCCAGCCCCCCGAGCGTCATCGTGTTGATCGACAACCCGAAGTACTTGAACACCAGCGCCGTCATGAAGATCGACACCGGGATCGCAGTGAGCGCGATCACCGTCGGGCGCAGCGTGCCGAGGAAGAAGAACAGGATCGCCGCGACGAACACCGAGGCACCGATCAGTTTGCCCTGCAGCGTGCCGATCGACGCCTCGATGAAGCTCGCCTGACGGAAGGTCACCTGCGGCGCCTCCATGCCGGCTGGCAGCGATTTCTTCATCTCGTCGAGCGCGGCCTCGATCGAGCGGGTGAGGTGGATCGTGTCCGCGGTCGGCTGCTTCTGGATGCCGAGAATCACTGCCGGTTTGCCCTCGAAACCCGCGTCGCCGCGTCGCAGCGCCGGGGCAAAGGTCACGGTCGCGATCTGGCGCAGCAGGATCGGCTGACCGTCGCGCGCGGTAATCGCGAGATTCTTCAGATCCTCCAGGTTCGAGGTGCGTCCGAGGTTGCGGATCAGGTATTCGCGCCCGGTGAGTTCGAGGAAGCCACCCGAGGTGTTCGACGAGAACCCGCGGATCGCCGCCTCCAGCTGTTCCAGCGAGATCTCCAGCTCCGCCATGCGCCGCGTATCGGGCTGCACCTGGAACTGCCGCACTTCACCGCCGATCGGGATGACCTGCGCGATGCCGGGGATGGCCATGAGACGGGGGCGCAGCACCCAGTCGGCGTATTCGCGCACCTGCATCGGCGAGATCCTCGCGGTGTCGATCGGGATCGCGATCTGCATGATCTCGCCCATCACGGAGCTGATCGGCCCCATGCGTGGAATCACATCCTCGGGCAGGCCTTCCTCCATCGCGGACAGGCGTTCCGACACCATCTGCCGAGCCCGGAAGATCTCCGTACTCCAGTCGAAGGTGACGTAGATGAAGGACAGCCCCGCGCTTGAGATGGAGCGTACCGACTCGACGCCGGGCAGCCCGTTCATCGTTGTTTCGAGCGGGAAAGTGATGAGCTGTTCGACTTCCTCCGCCGCCATGCCGCCGGATTCGGTCATGATCGTGACCGTCGGCTTGTTGAGGTCCGGGAACACGTCCACGGGCGTGCGGGTGAGCGTGAATGCGCCGTATGCCATTAGCACCAGGCTGGCGATGATCACCAGCAGCCGGTTTCCGAGACTATTGTCGAGTAGCCACTTGAACATCGGTCGGGCTCCCCGTCAGCGGATCTGGTTGATCAGGGTGGCCGCGTTCGTGGCGACACGCTCCCCGGCTGCGAGGCCCGACGTCACGGCCACGTTCGCGCCGTCGAGCGGGGCGGTGGTGACGGTGCGCGGCTCGAAGCGCTCCGGCGCCGTCTTGACCCACACGATGGTCTGGTTCGCCGGGTTCTTCAGCACCGACGCAGCAGGGACGCTCACGCCCTGCAGCGTGCTGCGCGTCTGCACGAACACCTCGACCGGTTGCCCGACAGCGAAACGCGCCAGGGAATCGCCCGCGGCAACGAAAGCGAGCGGCAACGCCTGCTCGCGCAGACTGCGCGCCGCGCCGAGGAAGTCGAGCCTCACGCGTTGCTCGCCGACCGCGAGGCTCGCGCCGGCGACATCGATGGCGGTGTCGGCATCGTAGGCCAGCGCCTCGACGCGCAGCCGCTTAGGATCGACGATCTCGAACACCAGTTCGCGGGCATCGACGACTTGCCCGGCGACCGCGTTGCTCGACGCGATCACCCCCGCGACGGGCGCCACGAGTGCATCGCGATTGCTAAGCCCCGCACCCACAGCCGTCACGCGGGCAGCGAGACTCGCGAGCTCGCTCTCCGCTGCTTCGATTTCCTTGCGCGGAACCGTATCGGCGAGCTCCTTGAGCCGCGCCACGCGCTTTTCCGCGAGCACTTTGGCGGCCCGCAACTCTGCGAGCTGGGCCATCTGGTTCGAGCGCTCGATCTGCCCCGCCGACGGCACGACGTACGCGAGCACCTCGCCCTTTTTCACCTCCTGCCCGATTCCGGGCAAGCCACGCGCCCCGGCTTCGAGGCGGCCGGCGACCAGCGCCTGCACTTTTCCGCCCGCATTGGGGTCCATCACCACTTTGCCGGCGAGCGCCACGGTGCGGGGCAGGTTGCCCGCTTCCGTGACCAGCGTGCGCACGCCGATCTGGCGTTGTGCCGGCTTGGGCAGGAATACGCTGCCATCGGGCAAGCGTCGCGGACCATTGCCGCCGACGGGCGCGGAGCCTTCGTCGCCGTGATCGTGCCCGTCGCCAGCGAATGCGTTCCACGATGCACTTGCCGTAACGAGGCACAGCATGACCAACAGGATTCCCGGTTTCATGCGACACCTCCGGCCGAACGGTTGCGGGCGTTTCCCTTGCGCAGCGCGGCCCAGCCGACCAGTCCGAGCACGAGAACGCCGGCGCCGAGCCATCCTGCGTAAGGTTTCAAGCCAGGTCCGGCCGATTCGTCGTGCACCTCGGTGGCTTCTTCATGCAGATCCAGCTCGCCGGCAAGGAGGTCCGCGTCTTGTCCGGCAACGACCGTGGCCGTCACGGACACGACGCCCGGGTTGAGTGCATCCTGCAACGTGGCTTCGAACTCGCCGTCGGCATGGGTTTCGAGGGGGATCGCCTTGCCGTCGAGTTGTAGTTCCAGCGTTGCGTCCTTGACCGGGCTGTTGTCGGCGAAGCGGTCGAGATAGAGCGTGATGTGCTTGCCATCGACCACGCCGACCAGCTCAAAAAGCTCCGAAACGGCGGTGAATCGCGGCAGCATCAGCCCGGCCACGGGTGCCGGGGCGTCGCCGTGGTCGTGGCCTTCGCCGGCCAGGGCCTGGGGCGTGACGCCCGCAAGGACGGCGGCAAGGCTCCACGCCGCTAAGGTAAGGGAAGCTTTCATGTTCGGGTTCCTGGTGTTCATTCGGGAAGAAGGCCCATGGCCTGCCGCAGCGCGGACACGGCTGCGGCCAGTTCGATGCGGGTACGCGCCACCTGACGCTCGGCTTCGGCGGCTTCGAATTCGATGCGCAGGCGGGTCGGTAGATCGGTTTCACCGAGACGGAACGCCTTCTGGAAGAAGCCGCGCGACTCGCGGGCCAACTGCGCGCGCTGTTCGGCAGAGGCGACCAAGTTGCGCGCCGATTCGACGCGGACGCGCGCCGTATCCACTTCGGCCGTCAGGCGTTCGCGTTCCAGCCTCAGCTGGGTTTCGGCTTCGATCGCCTCGGCGCTGGCGCTGGCAACACGGGCGCGGTTGCGGGTGTCGGATCCGAAGGGAATGCGTACGCCAATCGTCACCGTCTGTTGCCAGGATTCGCCGGATGCGCCGCGCTCACGCGTCGTCGCCAGGTTCAGCTCGGGATTGGCTCGCCCCTGAATCCCAGCGAGGGTCATGCTGCGTTGTGCAAGCTCCGCCCGATCGCGCAGTTCCGCGATGGCCGGATGCCCCGCCTCCAGGGCGACAGGGGGGCCGGCGGGGGCGGGTTCGGCTTCGGCCACGGAAAGTCCTTCCGCGGCAAGCGCAGGCGTCATGCCTGTCAGGGCGCGCAACTGCTGTTCCGCACCCGCGAGCGCGCCGTTGGCTTCGGCCAGCGACGCTTCGGCGGTCGCGAGCGCTCCGTCCGCCTGATGCTGGTCGGCGCGTGCGAGATCGCCGGCCCGAACCCGTTTCGACACATCCGCGGCGAGTTCGCGGGCGCTGGCAAGCCGCTCGCGTGCGACCAGGATGTCGATGCGCGCGCGCTGCCAATCCCAGTACGCGGCCCGCACCGCGGCAGCCGTGCGCAGTTGTGCCGCGAGCGTGCGGCTCGTACTCGCGCGCACTTCGGCATCGGCGAGAGCCGCGGTCGATGCGCGTTCGCCGGGCAACCACAGCGGCACCGCGAGGCCGATCTCGTATTCGCGGCTGCCGTCGTTGCGGTTGAGCTGGTCGGTCTTGCCCGACAGCTCGAACGCCGGCGGTTCGGCCGACCAGCTGTCGGCGCTCTCGCGTCGCGCCAGCGCCGCCGCCTGACGCATGTCGAGCGACTGCGCCTCGGGTTGACGCGCCCATGCGGCGTCGAACGCCTGCCTGAGCGTGGTTACGACAGGCGATGCAGGGGACGCGGCTTGCGCCCACGCCCCGCTGGCCGCGAGTCCGAGCAGCAGCCCCGGCAGCCAGTTGATGCGAATTCTTCGAAACATCCAATTCTCCGTTGATGACGAGACACGGAAAATCGGCAAGGCGCGATCAGCTCGATCGCAATGGACGCGCGGCAATGCCGTTCAGAACGGTGAAACTGCCGGAAAGAGAATGGATGCGACCGCCCTGCCGATCAGGCAGGGTGTCGCCACTTGGGGCGCTCTGGTTCCGAGAAATGCCCGGCAAGGGGCCACACTTGGGCGTCCCCATGAGTTGTCGCAATCACGAGGTCGAGGGCCGGCAATCCCGTGCCGCTCGGCAACGCGGTGCAACTGGCCGCATGGCAGAAACTGCAGTCGACATCGATTCCGCCGGCCTTGGGCCAGGACTCGTCGTCGACCTCGCCCTGATGCTTATGCTCGTGGTGGCCGAGATGGTCCGCCGCAGCACCCGCTTCATGCTCGCAATACGCACTCACTGCCGCCCAACTGAGTTGGATTGGCAGAAACAGCAGGAAGAGAATCGCGAACCAGCGGCGCATGGGGACGGATTGTAGCGGTACGAACGGAAAAAAAAATAGCGTTGCCAACATCTTGTTGGCCGTCATCGTTGCGACGCATGACCGCCCGCCCCGAGCGACCAGGGGCTCCGCGTTCACGCCGCCGCGATCATTGCCCGAAGTAGAGTTCGTCCATGCGCGCCCGTTCCTCGGGCGATATGTTCGCCAGCTCCTTGAGCACTTGCTCGCGCGTTTTACCCGGGCCGGTATCGCGTGATGGAACGGGCACCCCGCGCTGCAGGTAGAAATAGCTTCCGTCCGCCTTGGCCTGCTCGAGCTCACGCAACACTTCAGCACGCGTTTTGGTGCTCGTCACATGATCGGGGAAAGAGGTGTAACCCGCCTCGCCGCCGGTGAAATGCCATTCCGAGTTCGCTTGAGCGACGCTCGGCACGATCAGGACAGCGAGGATAGGGAGGACGGTGGCGGTTCGGATTATTGACATGGTGAGGCTCCTATCGTTGACACGGGACATGCGTCCCGGCGGTGGCCGCTGCATACGCCATGTGCCGGGTACGGGGCGTACTGTAGAAAACCGTCCACGTCGAATCGCGAACAGCCCGATTACGAATTCGTAATGTCGACGCGCCACCCCCTCCGCGATAATCGGCGCATGAAGATCCTGGTCGTCGAAGACGAGCCGAAGCTCGCCGAATACTTGCGCAAGGCGCTGACCGAGAGCAGCTACGTCGTCGACGTCGCGCGCAGCGGCACCGAGGGGCGCTACCTCGCTATTGAAGGGCATTACGACCTCGTCCTGCTCGATGTCATGCTGCCGGGGCTGGACGGCTTCGCCGTCCTGCGCGAACTGCGACGCGACAAGCACGTGCCCGTGCTGATGCTCACCGCGCGGGACAAGGTGGAGGATCGCGTGAAGGGTCTGCAGGCGGGTGCGGACGACTATCTGGTAAAACCTTTCGCCCTGTCCGAACTGCTCGCACGCGTACAGGCGCTGTTGCGGCGCGGTGCCATTCCGATAGCCGGTCAGGATCTCACGGTCCTCAGGCTGGCCGACCTCGAACTCGATCTGGTGCGGCGCAAGGCGTCGCGCGCCGGTCAGCGGCTCGATCTGACGGCCAAGGAATTCACACTGCTGACCTTGCTGTTGCGCCGACACGGGCAGGTGCTGTCGCGCACCGCGCTGGCCGAACAGGTGTGGGACATGAACTTCGACAGCAATACGAATGTTGTGGAGGTTGCGGTGCGCCGCTTGCGCAGCAAGCTCGATGACCCCTTCGCGAAGAAGTTGCTGCATACCGTGCGCGGCATGGGCTACGTGCTGGAAGACCGGGAACCCTGAGGATGCGCAATCCGCGTTCGCTGGGCCGCTGGCTGTCGTGGTGGCTCGCTGTGCAGACCTTCATCGGGCTCGGATTCGTCTGCGTCGTCGTGTATGTGGCCACCAGCCTCAACTTCTCGGCGAAGCAGGCCGAGGAGCTGCGGCACAAGCAGGAAGTGATCCGCCACCTTGTCCGCGAGATCGCGACACCGGAGGATCTGCCGAGCCTGCGTCACAAGCTCGACGATTTCTTCATCGGCCATGCCGACCTCAAACTGCGTCTGACCGGGGACGCCGAGACGCTCCTCTACATGACACCACCGGCCTCCGAGCCCCCCGCGAACCTGCGTCGGATTGAATTCGAGATCCCTTCGCCGTGGTCGGGCACAACCGTGCTGCGTGCCGAGTTGGCGCTCGACAGCAGTTCCGATGCCGAATTGCTGAGAAAGCTAGCGTGGACGCTGCTCGCGAGTGCGTTGGCCGGCGCCGTGCTCGTCTCCGCCGGGGGGGCGTGGCTCGTGCGACGTGCGCTGTTGCCTGTTCGCGACCTGGCTCGACAAGCCGCCGCACTCAGCCCGGAAAACGTCGGACAGCCGCTGGATGGTTCCGCGCAGGCAAAGGAGCTGCAGCCGCTGGTCGCGCAGTTCAACGCACTGCTCGTACGGCTGGACAACGCATACCGGCAACTGGAAGGCTTCAATGCGGACGTCGCCCACGAACTGCGCACGCCGCTGGCGACACTGATCGGCGAGACCGAACTCGCCCTGAGCCGCGAACGCGGCATTCCCGAGTTGCGGGACGTGCTGGGATCGAACCTGGAGGACCTGCACCGCTTGGCGGGACTCATCAATGACATGCTGTTCCTGTCGAAGGCTGATCGTGGCGAGCGGGCGCGCCGAAGCCCTGTCGGCAGCCTCGCCGCCCTTGCGACCGAGGTGGTCGAATTCCACGATGCGGCACTGCAGGAGGCGGACGTGAGTGTGCGCGTGCGCGGCGACAGCGGAGGGGCCTTCGATGCGGCGTTGTTGCGGCGGGCCCTGTCAAACCTTCTCGCCAATGCGACGCGGTTCGCGGAGCGCGGGTCGGTGATCAACGTCGACATCGAGCCGGACGCTTTCGGCAGCATCCGCTTGTCCGTCCGCAATGACGGGCCGGTGATCCCTGCGGAACATTTGCCCCGGCTCTTCGACCGCTTCTATCGGGTGGACCGGGCACGCGAACATGGGGACACCAATCACGGACTCGGACTGGCGATCGTGGCAGCAATCGCGCGCATGCATGGAGGCACCCCGTTTGTCCGCTCCACCGGTGGCACAACAACCGTCGGTTTCAGTATTTCCGTTTCGGGCGAAAGGCATTGACCCGTCCCCACGTGGCGGGTAGCGTGGGCGAGTTGGATCGTGGCTACGCCGATGGTGTGTGCGGCGCCCGCGGGGGACGAGTCCATCCGCCCGAGCGGCATCGCCGATACCTCGCGAGTCAGCCCCTGATACCTGCTCTACTCTTGCGAGATCCAAGTCGATGAACATCCACGAGCGCCCATCGGCGGATGACCTTTTCGGCATCAGCTGGATGCTGGTTTTGGTGGGTTGGTCGATCGCCGCCCTGTCGATGATCGGCGCGCTTTACCTGAGTGAATACCTACGAATTGAGCCCTGCGTCATTTGCTGGTATCTGCGCCTCTTCATGTTTCCGCTAACTCCGGTCCTCATGGTGGGGCTGTTCCTCTTCGACCGGCACGTCGTGTTCTATGCACTGCCTCTGGCGAGCGCCGGATGGCTCATCTCCGTTATCCATCTGCTGCAGACCTCAGTAACGACGCCGGTCGAGGCGGCTTCTTGCTCGCCGAGCATGCCGTGTAGCGAGACGCAGATCATGTGGATGGGTTTCGTTGCGGTTCCGCTGCTGTGGGTGGTCGTCTTTTCGGTCATCAATGTGCTCCTGATCGCGGCACACTTCAGCCGCGCAACTTCCCGGGAGTATGCTGCCTAGTGCTCTCTTCGCCGAGCCTGCGATCGTTGGGCTGTCTGTCACGCGGTTCGACTACAGCCAACGTCAAGTTGTCTGCTGCGGATGTTGAGACCACGCGCGTCGGCCCCAGCAGAGTTCGTCGGCTCCGGGGAAATAGGCCCGGCCGGAAACGATCGGGTTGAAGACGCGGCCGGCAGACTTCCCGCCACTCTCGCATCCTCACCGAGGCGGCTGCATCCACATGTAGTTCTGATGCTGCATCATGTGGTCCATCATCTGCTGCTGCATGCCCATGTACCGATCCATCATGTATTGGCGCTGCTTCATCTGATCCGGGGTGAGCTTCGAATAGTAGCCCCCCATCCCGCGCCATCCCATCATCTGACCGTCCCTCATTGCGCCGCCCATCATCGGGCCGCCCGCACAGCACCCCATCATGCCCGGTCCCCACATGCCGTGCATTGTTCCCATGCCGTTTCGCATCGTTTCCCAGTGCTCCTGAAGCAGCTTCTGTCGCTCCTGCGGATCCTGGGTCTGGCGGATCTTCTCCATCTGCTCCTGCATCCGCTGCATGGTCTGCTGCATCAGCGCCATCTGCTTGTCGAACTCGGCGACTTCAGGCGCCTGCTGCTGCATTTGAGCGTCTTTCGCGGGCGGGGCCGCTGTCGGCTGCGCCATGCCCGGCGCGGCCGGAAGCACGGCGGCCATTATGGCTGCAATCAAGATCGTCTTTTTCATTTCGCATCCTCCTCGTCGACAGAAAGAACACCTTCGCACGTCTTCGCTCCGATCGCCGCAACACGCGGAGCCCATTTGCCATGCCCGGTATCGGCACGAAGCCAAACTTCGAAGCTTTCTTGCGTAATCATTCCAGATCTGATGCAGGAGGCTTTCCAAGCCCGCCTCATCGTCCGTCTTGCCGGGTTCGTGAGGCTTCCGTCAGCGCACTGTTTACCAACTGCTTGAGCGGTTCGTATCCAAAGCGCGGCAACGGCTGCCCATTCACGAAGAACTCAGGTGTCTTCGTGACGTTAAGCGCCTGCGCGTCAGCAAGATCCTGCTCGATGACGCGTGCGATTTCTGGCGCGGCCATATCCGCGCGCATTCGCGCAAGATCGAGCCCCAACCCTTCGAGATGCTTCCAAACGAGATCCACCTGCGCCGTATGATGGGGTGCCCACTCTGCCTGCGACGCGAGCAGTGCCTCGAGTGCCGGCCAGAGTTTGCCCTGCTTGCGCGCAGCCTCGAGCACGGCAACAACGTCTTCCGATCCCTCATGGAACGGCGCGTAACGCAGGACAAGGCGAATGTCGTTCGGGTTCGCCGCCATCATTTGCTTCACCAACGGATAGAAACTACGACAGGTTTCGCACGCGGGATCGAGAAATTCAACGATGACGACCTTCGCCTGCATGTTGCCAAGCGTCGGCGAATGCATCCGAATCAGGCGGTCTCGATTGCGATCGACCACTTGCTCCGTTTGCTCGGCCGTTTCAGCCTTGTGGTTCATCGTTGCGACGGCGAACACAAGCAGCAGTAGTACGACGGTAAGCGCTCCACGAACCCCATCCTTCCTGGGCTCGCTACGCTGTGATCAACTGCTCAGCCTTGAGATTCCAGGGCAGGAGAGCCTCGAAGTGTTCGACGGTGGTGGCGGTGGGCAACGCCCGCAGCACGTGGCGCAGCCACAGATACGGCTCGACGTTGTTGGCCTTGGCGGTTTCGACCAGCGAGTAGATGAGCGCGCTGGCGCGCGCACCCGCCTGGGTGTCCGAGAAGAGCCACGCTTTCCTCCCGACCACGAAGGGGCGGATGGCGTTTTCGGCGGGGTTGTTGTCGATCGGCAGGTCGCCGCGCTCGAGGTAGCGCGTCAGTCGCGGCCACTGCCGATGCAGGTAGCCCAGGGCACCGCCGAGCAGCGAGTTGGGCGGCACGGTGGGGAGCACCTGGTCGAGCCAACCGCGAAGCTCACCGATGACGGCACGGCTTCGGCTCTGGCGTAGCGCCCGACGCTCGACGTCGCTCAGTTCGCGCGCCTCCTTCTCGATGGCGTAGAGCTTGCCGATCAGGGCCAGCGCCTCGTGGGCGCGACCACGCTTGCCTTCGGGCAGCACCTTGCCGGCATCGACGAAACGACGGCGTGCATGGACCCAGCAACCGAGCCGGGTCACCCCTTCGGTGAAGGCAATTGCGCCGTAGCTCTCGAGCCCGTCAGCGATCAGATGCCCCTTCCAGCCTTCGAGCAGGCGCAAGGGCACCGCCTGCGCGCGGCTCGGATCGTACTCGAAGAGAATCACCGGCCTACCCGGCGGGCCACCGCGCTGCACCCACATCTGGCTCTTGCTGGTCGCCGCCCGGCCAGGCTCCTTGAGCACCTGGACCGGGGTTTCGTCCATGTGGATGACGTCATGCCCGAGCAGCACATCGCGCATCAGGTTGGCGATCGGCTGCAGCGCCTGCGCGGTGCCGATCACCCAGCGCGCCAGGGTCTGGCGCGGCACGAGCACGCCTGCGCGGGCGAGCACGTACTCGAAACGCGCGAGCGGCAGCCCATCGACGTACTTGGTGACGAGCAGCATCGCCAACAGGTCGTTGCTGGCGTTGCTCTTGGGTAGCACCTGCGCCGGAGCGCGGGCGCTGACTGGCGCCTGATCGCCCTTGGGACAGCCGTAACGCTTCTTGATGTGGCGCAGCACGCGCACCTGCATCGGCACGATATCGAGCTGTTCGCTGACGTCCTGGCCGATCTCGACCATGGGCGTGCCGCAGGCGCAGGTGCGCTCGGCCTCGGGGACGTCGTGGACGACGTCGATGCGCGGCAGCTCGATGGGCAAGGGCTTGCGCTTGCCGCGCGCCTTCTTCTTGCCGGTGTCGGCGAGCGTCTGGCCAGACGGCTCGGTGGCCGGCGGCGGCAAGCTCGCGGTGTCGCCTGCGTTGGGTGCAGACTCGGCTAGCGCCTCGGCCTCGTCGAAGAGCCAGCCCTGGCCCGCGTGCGATTCGCTGCTGGGCCCGAACATGCGCCGACGCGCCAGGCGCAACTGCTCGTAGAGCTCGAGGATGCGGGCCTCGAAGGCTTTTTGCAGTTCGGCCTCGCGGGCATCGAACGCCTTCTGAAGCTCGAGCTCACGCGCATCGAACGCTTTCTGGAGTTCGACTTCGCGGGTATGGACGACTTTCTGGAGGTCGGCCTCGTACGCCTTGAGGGTGGCTTCCTGCGCGAGTCGAAGCGTCTCGAACTGGGCTGTAAGTTGGGTATTGAGTTGCGTCTCGAAGGCCCGCTGCTGGGCCAGCAGCAAGGCTTTGAGCACCGCCGGATCGTCGGGCAACTGCGCCGGGAGGACGGATGCGCACACGCCGACGGCGGGGTTCGAACGAGGGGCGGCGGTGCGGTGTGGCATGCCGAGATTATACCCGATCACGCTACGTAACTGATTGGTAATGCAGCGTTTTATGCGGTTTTACGGCCCACAGATCGAAGCCTTCGAGCAGCCACCCGAGCTCCTTCATCGTCAGCGTGCAGGTGGGCTGGCTCGCCTCGGCTGCCGGCCAGGCGAAGCGCTCGGCTTCGAGCCGCTTGTACCAGAGGCAGAAGCCGTTGCGGTGCCAGTACAGCGCCTTGAGCTTGTCGCGGCGGCGGTTGATGAACAGGTACAGCGCGTCGCCGAACGGGTTCAATCCCAGTTCCTGCTCGACCAGCGCCGACAGCCCGCCGATGGATTTGCGAAAGTCGATCGCCGGCCGGTACAGATACACCGCGCCGATGTTGTGCCCCGGATGCATCAGCGCCCCCGCTCAGCGAGGGCCGCCGACAGCGCGGCCAGCCAGTCGACGCCGGGGAGCGTCGCGCACTCGAGTCGCAGCTGTGCGTCGATCACCACCGTGCAGCCCGTGCGGACCGCCACCGAAGCTTCGATCTGGACCGGGACGAATCCGCCAAGCTTGGCACGGCTGGGACGACCGCCGGCCACCAGGCGCTTACGCCACTGGTAAAGCGCCTGTGGTGACAGGCCCTCGCGCTCGGCATAGGCCTTCGTGGTGATGCCCTCGGCCTCGATCGCCGACAGGTGCGACAACCAGAACTTGCTGCGCTCCGACATGCTCGTGCTCCCTGAGAAACGGAAGCCGAAGCATGCGGGCTCACACGGAGCTACGTAAGAATGGGGTTCGTGGAGCGCTTACAGATATCTAGCTGC
>JBJHDM010000027.1:0-41469 GCA_050486545.1 Rhodocyclaceae bacterium
GGTCTAGCTTTGTAGCATCTCGATGCTACAAAGCTAGACCTGACCCCTCCACTCCATGCCCCCACTCCCAGTGAAGTAGACCGAGTGCATGTATGGCATTATCATTAATGCCAATGCGCTATGCCAAACAGGTCCTCACCTCTCTCCGCACACGTTATTTCCCGGCCTTGCTTGCGTCCCTGGCCTACCCGTTCGTGCCGTCCGCGGACGCGGACCCATTCCCCGACCCCACCCGGCAAATCCTGCGCCACCAGGAACGGGAGCGGGAAGAGCGCCTGCGGCTGGATCAAACCCCGCAGGCGCACCTTCATGCGCCGGGACTGCCGCCGACCGAACGCATCCCCGAGGACGAATCCCCGTGCTTCATCATCGACCGGATCGCTTTCGAGGGCGATGAAGCCGGCCGGTTCGCATTCGCGCGTAAGGCCATCGACCGGGAGGACGATCCCGCGACGGATCGCTGCCTCGGCACTCGAGGCGTCGCGGCCGTCATGGCGCGCGCGCAGGACGCGATCATCGATCGTGGCCTTGTCACCACCCGGGTGCTCGCCCAGGCACAGGACCTCGCCGACGGCACGCTGGTCCTGACCATCGTACCCGGCCATGTCCGGGACATCGGCTTCAGCGCCGGCACCGGACGGCGCGCGAATGCATGGAACGCCATGCCATCGAGACCTGGCGCGCTGCTTGACCTGCGCGACCTAGAGCAAGGGCTGGAGAACCTGCGGCGCCTTCCAGGCATCGAGGCCGACATCCGCATCGAGCCGGGCGAGGCGCCCGGCGAAAGCGACATCGTGATCGAATGGCAGCAGGGTCGCCCGGTACATCTCGCCCTTTCCCTGGATGACAGCGGATCGCGCAGCACCGGCAAATATCTCGGCACCGCGGCGCTGTCGGTCGCGCACCCCTTCGGTCTCAACGACCTGTTCTACGTCAGCCTCACCCGCGACGTCGGGGGCCACCGCGGCAAGGCGCGCGGCGCACGCGACACCCGCAGCCATACCCTCCACTATTCCGTCCCCTTCCGCTACTGGCTGCTGGCTGCAACGACGAGCGAGAGCCGTTTCAACCAGACGATCGCAGGCACCGTCGAGAACTATCGCTACAGCGGTATCAGCGAGAACCACGACATCCGGATCACACGCACCCTCTACCGCAGCGCCCGACACCGCTCGTCCGTGTCGCTGCGCGGCTACCTGAACAAGTCGGCCAACTACATCGAGGACACCGAGATCCGACTTCAGCGCCGGCGCATGGCCGGCTGGGCACTCGGCCTGCAACATCGCGTCTTTGTCGGGAGGGCGGCCGCCGACGGCGCCCTCGAGTTTCGACGCGGCAGTTCCGCGCTAGGGGCGATCAAGGCGCCCGAGGAGTCCTCCGGCGAAGGCACCGCACGCCCGCGCATCGTCTCCGCCAACGTCCGACTGACCGCACCTTTCGATCTCGGCGGTGAGTTCTTCAGCTATCGCGCCGACTGGCGTGCCCAGTGGCACCGCACGCCGCTCGTACCACAGGACCGCTTCACCATCGGCGGTCGCCACAGCGTGCGCGGTTTCGATGGCGAAACCATTCTGCTCGCAGAGCGCGGCTGGCTGGTTCGCAACGAGCTTGCCTGGCACCACCGCTCCGGCCTGTACGGCGTTTATGCCGGCATCGACCACGGTGTGGTCGGCGGCCCCACGGCCGAACGACTGCTTGGGCGCCGTCTCACCGGTGCGGTCATCGGCACGCGCGGCAACTGGCAGCAGCTTGCCTGGGACGCCTTCGTCGGCTGGCCGCTATCGCGGCCGGACGGCTTCAAGGCCTCCAGCAAAGTCACCGGTTTTCATCTGTCCTGGTCCTGGTAGCCAACAACTCCACGGGAATCGCCATGAACGCACGACTGCACCGAATCGTCTTCAACCGTCATCGCGGCATGTTCATGGTCGCCGCCGAAACCGTGCGCAACCGGGCAGGCAGCGCACGCCGACCGCGAAGCGCCCGCGTACCCGGCGCCTGGCGCACCGGCACTTTCACGGTCCGTGCCGGCCTGCTGGCGCTCGCCATCCAGGCCATGTTCGCTACCACTACACAGGCGCAGGTCGTCGCCTATCGCGATGCCCCCGCCGTCCATCAGCCGACCGTCGGCCACGCCGCAAACGGCGTGCCGCTGGTGAACATCACCCGGCCCAGCGCCGCCGGCGTATCCCGCAACGAGTACAGCCGCTTCGATGTCGACGCCCAAGGCGCCATCCTCAACAACAGCCGCAACGACACGGCCACCCAGCTCGGCGGCTGGATCGAGGGCAATCCGAAGCTGTCCGGCGGCGAGGCCCGCATCATCGTCAATGAAGTCGTCTCGCCCGACCCCAGCCTGCTCGCCGGCTATGTCGAGGTGGCAGGGCGCAGCGCACAGGTCGTCATCGCCAATCCATCGGGCATCACCTGCGACGGCTGCGGCTTCATCAACGCCAATCGCGCGACCCTGAGCACCGGCACGCCCACGTACGACAGCGGCGATCTGGTCGGCCACAATGTGCAGACCGGTACGGTCCGCATCGAAGGCGCCGGGCTCGACGCTCGCCAGGTGACCCACACCGACATCATCGCACGGGCGGTCGAGGTCAACGCCGGCATCTGGGCGAACCGGCTCCACGTCACCGCCGGCGCCGGCACGGTCGATACGCGGGACGCGAACCCCGCCGCAGTGCCCGACGGCGAATCCGTGGGCACGCCGCCGAGCGTCGCGATCGACGTCGCAGAACTCGGCGGCATGTACGCCAACAGCATCCGCCTCGTCGGCACCCAAGCCGGTGTCGGCGTGCGCAATGCCGGTCACATCGGGGCCAGCGCCGGCCAGCTCGTGGTGACCGCCGAAGGCCGTCTCGAGAACACCGGCAACCTCGTCGCCAGCGGCGACCTCATCCTCGAAACCGGATCGGACCTTCGCAACCGCGGAGAGATCGTCTCACTGCAAACCCTCACCGTCGGCACCACGACGGCGATCGATAACACCGGCGGTCGCCTTGCGGCCGAACGACAACTGAGTCTCGCAGCGAACGATGTGATCAACCACCACGGTTCCATCGAAAGTGCCGACACATTGCGGATCGATGCCATGCACCGCATCGACAACCACGCCGGCCTCATCAACGCCGGCCAGCTGCGAATCGATGCCGGCACCCTCGACAACCACGGCCGCGGAAGGATCTTTGGCGACACGGTCGCGATCGACGCGGACCGCCTCTACAACCGGAGCGATTCAGACGACGCTCCGGTAATCGCCGCGCGCGGGACAATGGATCTCGGCGTGCGCGCACTCGGCAACGAAGACGGCGCGCTCATCCTCAGCCTGGGCGACATGCACATCGCAGGAGAACTCGATGACGCCGACAAAGCGGTCGGCACCGCCGGAATCCTGGCCAACGACAGCGCCAGCATCGAAGCCGGTGGCCATCTTTCGATCGTCGCCGCGACTCTGACCAACGTCGACTCCCGCTTCCGCGCGGAGCATGTCGAAGTCGAGCGCCGGCAGATGGAGGAATTCCAGCACTACACCTCCATCAATCGGTTCGGACCGGATGACGTCAGTGTACGCCTGGGCCGCCCCAACAGTCAGCAATGGGTTCTCTACCTGCACACGCCGACCGGTAGCAGCTATCACTTCTATCATTACGAGTACACCCGCACCGTCTCCGAGACCCTGGTCATCGATGCCCGGCCGGCATCCATTCAGTCCGGCGGAACGCTTGCCATCGACGCCGACCTCGTCGTCAACGACAAGAGCCGCATACTCGCCGGTGGCGCGCTCACGATTTCCGCCGACGACATCCTGAATCTCGACGCCGACGGACAACGCATCGTGCACGACTTCGGCACTGCGACTCGCTACCACCGCATCAAGCGCAGCCAGGGCGGTCTGGTCGAAGCCCAGGGCATCGACCAACGCAGCTATGCCCCGGCACCTGCCGTAGAAACCTTCCGGTTAGCGAGCGCCGAGAGCACAGGCAACCGAACGGTCTCTCTCGACGGCTCGACCACATTGCCGGACCCGACAGATGGCGCCCACCCCGTTACCGCACCCCTGGCATCGAATGCGCTGTTCGGAATCCGGCCCGACCCCACCGCGCACTACCTCATCGAAACCGATCCGCAATTCGCCGATTTCGGCCACTGGATCAGCAGCGACTACATGCTCGCACGCCTCGGACTGGACCCCGCGCTGGTGCACAAGCGCCTCGGCGACGGCTTCTACGAACAGCGACTGCTCAACGAACAGATCGCGCAACTCACCGGCCGACGCTTTCTCGAGGGCTACGCCGACCAGCAGGCCCAGTACCGCGCCCTGATGGACGCCGGCATCGCCTTCGCCGAAGCGTGGCAACTCGTACCCGGCGTGGAACTCAGCACCGAGCAGATGGCCGCGCTCACCACCGACATCGTGTGGCTGGTCGAGACCTCCGTCACACTCGCCGACGGCAACACCCACAGCGTCCTCGTGCCCCGGCTCTATGCTCGCGCCGCGCAGGGCGATCTCGCCCCGTCCGGCGCCTTGCTCGCCGGCGCGCAGGTGCAGCTGGAGTCGTCCGGCTCACTGGTCAACCAAGGAACCGTCGCGGGTCGCCAACTCGTGAGCATCGCGGCCGACACCATCGTCAACCTCGGCGGCACCGTCGCAGGCGGCCAGGTTTCGTTGCAGGCCGACCACGACATCGTCTCCGCGGGCGGGCGCATTTCGGCCGAAGACGGGCTGACGCTCGCCGCCGGGCGCGACATCGCCCTGAGCTCGGCGACCTATCGCACCGAAGCCGACGGCGGCGTGCGCAGCGGCGTCGCGCAAACCCTGCGGATCGACACCGCCGGCGGCGACATGACGCTTGCCGCCGGCCGCGACCTGCGCCTGGCCGCGGTCCATGTCGCCAACACCGGCGACGGCGACACCCGCCTGATGGCCGGGCGCGACCTCACCCTCGACACCATCCGTGAAGAACGGGCCGAGTTGCTCACTCACACCCGCAGCCAGCGACTGGGGACCGAAAGCCGCGAACAGGGCAGCCGGATCGACGTCGGTGGCAACCTGGTACTGCTGGCCGGTCGCGACCTCGCCGCGCGCGCCGCGACCATCGACGCCGACGGCGCGCTCGGCGCGGCGGCCGGTGCAAACCTCGAGATCACCGCCGGCGTGCACTCCCAGGGCATCGAGGGCCGCCTCACCGACATGAACTCCGGCCGTGTGTCCCGCCTCGACGTCTCGCACGAGCGCGCCATCGCCAGTGACTTGCGCGCGGCCGACATCACCCTGACCGCCGGCAACGACCTCACCCTGGCCGGCTCGGATCTGACCAGCGACGAGGCGCTCCGGCTCACCGCCGGGGGCGATCTCACCCTGGGCACCGCCGCCGAACACGACCGGCACGACCGGCAGCGCGGCGACGGCCGCAACTGGCGGCTCGAATCCTCGACCGGAGAGCGGGTCACCACACTCTCGGCCGGCGGCGACATCGATCTCTCCTCGGGGCAGGATCTCACCGTTCGCGGCAGTGCCATCCACACCCCGGGTGACGCGCGGCTTGCCGCGCAGGGCGACATTACGCTCGAGGCCGCCTACGACACCTATTCGCTCGATGCCCGCCGCCATCGTCGATCCAGCGGTGTCTTCTCCAGCAATACGCACACCAGCCGCGAGATCGTCGAGCGTGCGACACCGACCGGAGCCGACATCCAGGCCGGCAGCATCGAGATCGCCGCAGGCGGTGATCTCTCGGCGACCGGCGCCCGCCTCGTCAGCGGGGATGACACCACCCTGCGTGCCGGCGGCGAGCTCGAGCTGCTCGCCGCGCTCGCCACCGACGCCTACAGCTTTGAACGCAACCGCAAAGGCGACTTCGGTCGGCGCAGCCAGCGCAGCACGCTCGACCACACCCTCGAGCATGTCGGCACCACCATTGCCGCAGGCGGCGACATCGCCATCGAGTCCGGCTTCGACCAGACCTGGCAGGCGGCGAGCCTGGCGGCCGACGGGGCGATCGACATCCGCGCGGGCGGAGCGATCGAGTTCGAGGGCGTCAAGGATTTCGAACAGCACGCCCGCCACAAGAGTTCCTCCGACTGGGCCTGGCGCAAGGCCAAGGGCGAGGGTTACAGCCACGAAACCCTGCGCCTGACCGAAATCGTCGCCACGTCCGGGCTGGCCATCACTGCGGCCGAGCGCATCCACATCGACGTGCCGCGCGTCACCGCCGAGTCGGTCGCCGACACCATCGCACGCCTGGCCGCCGCCGAGCCGCACCTGGGTTGGCTGGCCGATCTACACGCGCGCGGCGACATCGACT
The DNA here is from genome assembly GCA_050486545.1 of Rhodocyclaceae bacterium. Lineage (GTDB taxonomy): Bacteria > Pseudomonadota > Gammaproteobacteria > Burkholderiales > Rhodocyclaceae > DAOMNN01. The sequence goes on from JBJHDM010000027.1 coordinate 6,312, forward strand.
GGCGGCAGGTCCGAGAGCACCACGACCGCTTCCAGTACAGCGACTCGGGCATGGGATCGGGTCTCACCCTCGTGGTGGCGATCGTCACCACCGCCGCCACCGCCGGCTGGGGCAGCACCATTGCCGCTCAGGTCGGCGCAACCTATGGCACGGCTGCCGGCTACGCCGCCCAGGCCGCCTTCAACGCCGCAGCCAGCAACCTCGCCATCCAGACCATCAACGCCCGCGGCGATCTGGGCCGCGCCCTGTCCGAGTCGCTGTCCTCCGACGCCCTCAAGTCCTACGCCAGCGCCGCGCTCACCGCCGGGCTTACCACAAAGTACGTCGACGCCTACTTCAACGCTGCCACCGACCCGGTCACCGGCACCACCGTCGGCCACAATCTCGACACCGTCGCCGGCACCGCCCGCTTTGCCGCCCACCAGGGCGCGCGCGCCGTGCTCTCGGCTTCGGTAGACACTGCGCTTAACGGCGGCAGCCTCGAAGAACGCCTGGCCGCGGCGCTCACCCAGCAGGCCATCCACGTCGTCTCGGCCACCGCCTTCAACCAGGTCGGCAACCTCGGCCTCAGCGACGCCAGCCTCGAGAAGATCGCCGTCAAGGCACTCGTGGGCGGACTCATCAGCCAGGCCGCCACCGGCGACTTCGCCTCCGGCGCGCTCGCGGCCGGGGCCAATGAGGCGTTGGTGACACAGCTCGCTCGGCTGAGCGGCGACGATCCGCAACTGCTGGTGCTCGCCTCCCGGCTGGTCGGAACCTTCTCGACCGCACTGTCAGGCGGCGATCCCGCCCATGCCGCCGACATTGCTGGGTATGATGCGCAGTACAATTATCTGAACCACATCCGCCCGAGCCTGCTGGCGCTCTCCGAAAAGGAGCGCTACGAAGCCGCCGCCGCGGCCTGCGAGGCAGGCAACACATCCGCATGTCGTACGAGGAACGAATTGTTGCTGTTGTCGCAAGAACGCGATCAGGCACTCACTCGAGCCTGCCTCACCGATCGGGCGCTATGCAACACGCTCGTCCGGGAAGCGCGCGAGATGGGCAACATCCTCTATCGCGACGCCGGCCTCGTATGGGCCAACAGCCCGGACCCAACCTTCGCGCTGAACCTGGCGACGATCGGACCAGCGCAGCCGAGCCCCGCTCTCGCCGAGAGCTGGCATCATCTGCAGGCGACCGACCTGAGCCACGGGCTGCTGATCGGTAGCGTGATCGGTGGCACGACGGCGAGCATCAATCTGGCCGGAAGACTGTTTCTGCCATCGGTTCAAGTTGTGAGCAGCACGGGCCAAGCCTTTTCCAACATCATTCGAGCCGAGGCCCAGCTGATCCATTTCGGATATCAGCGATATGTGGTACCTACGGTGCTCACCGCTTGGACGTCACCTGCAGCCATCTGGACTGCAAATCCGGCGAACGTGCAGAATCTGAGCGATTTCTTATTGAGTGCATTTGACCTTGATCCAAACATCCCTCTGACAACTGGAGGAAGGGCTGGATGGACTGCAAATTTCATGTACCAGCAAACGTTTAAAAGCACCACAAGCGCACGATGAGATTGAACCCAGTAGTGTCCACGCTCACAAACTTGTCGCTAATATTCATGCTACTGGCAATAGCAGTTGGATTGTACGCCGACGCTGAGTTCTGCCGTGGAGCAATTTGTATCAAACCAGGAGAGTACAGATACCTAATGTCCGGAGCCTTGTTAATATTTTCAGCAGAAATGCTCTTTGCGGCGGCACGAAGATGCCGTCTCGTAACTCAGAACGCTGCGAATGAGACCTTCCTTGTATTGGCCATTGCACTAGTCCTACTGCTCGTGCTTGGAATCGGCTGGATCAACACGGACGCTGCAACTCAGAGTGCCACCGTGCAATACACAGCATTGTCTTTGGCTTCCGTGATCTGGATCTATTGGAGACTACGAAATACCAGCGATTCAAGCCGATAGGACATTGGGGTCAATCTGGTAATCCGCGTTTTCGCTTCTGGACACCGACAGCCTACAGTTACGATCGGCAGTAGCTACTACCTGTTGCCCTTGGCGCCGAGCCTCGGATTCGGCCGCCCCCTGGTCGGCAACACGCTGGTAAGCGGGGGCATCGGTGGCAGCACTACCGCGATGAGCAACTGGTGGTATGAATCGCCCGCAGCCATCTGGATCGCAAATCCGGCTAACGTGCAGAATGTGAGTGATTTTGTTCTAAGCGCGTGGGGTCAAGATCCCACCCCACCGACTTCAGCTTACGGATTGGCGGGTGCGCTTTTTAATGACCCAACCATTCCAATCAAGATCTGGGCCCAGACGAGGAACACAGTAAGGAACGAGAAGTGAAAATTCGTATTGTTAAACGACTGTGCTGGGCACTATTGTTTTTCGCAGGGATTGCCCTGGCGGCAATGAGTTTCTACCAAATGTTCGCGTACAACTTGCCGTGGATAACCGAGAAGTGGGGTCATGAGAAAGGCGGGCCATGGCTACTCGGTGTCATTGGGCTAGTCGCGGCTGCATGGGCTGGTAGCGAGTTGATTCTGAGCGCTCACAAGCCCGACTAGGCGTGAGTTTGCTACCAGGGGCTGTTCAGTGATTTCGTATCGCTATGCGTGAATAGAACCCAGTTCCCCGTCATTGCGGACATGCCCTGAGCCGCATCGAGAAGCACCCAGGCGAGAACCGGCCGTGGAGCGATCCGCGGCCGGTCTTGCTTTCGCTGGTCACGAAGGCTCCTCAACGCCGTCGTGGACCGTCACGACCTCGGCGTCGCCACGTCCGGCCTGCACCGGCGCGTCGAGCAGGACCACGTCCCCGCGCCAGCGGTGTGCGGGATCGCGAAGCGGCAGCCGACGTGCGATCTCGGCGAATCCGAAGCCCGCGTACAACGCCGCCGCGGAAGCGTTTCCGGCGAACATCGTCAGGCTGATGCGGTCGCATCCGGCGACGCGCGCGCGCTCGAATGCCGCTCGCAACAGGAGACGGCCGACTCCGCGGCGCTGCCAACGTGGATACACCGCCAGGCCGTTGAGATAGAAACTGCCCCGCACCCGTCCTTCCAGGATCGCGAACGGCACGACGTTGGGCGGCAGCATGGCCAGTTGTGCCGGATCGGGCGCCGCGTCCTCCAGTTGGTATCCGAACGCCATGCCGACGACCTTTCCGTCAGCCGTCGCGACCCACGCATTGCGAAACGAGAACGCTCCCTCGTCACGTGCGGCACGCGCGACACCGATCTCCAGCGGGTGCTGACCGGCCATGGCATGGCGCCGCCACACTTCCAGCGGAATGCCGTCGCCCGCGATCACCATCAGATCCGCCAGCGACGGCGCATCCGCGCGTTCGGCTGCCCGAATCGCGATCTTCATGCCGCGCTGTCCGTGGCGATCAGCCCGCTCGCCCACCCGCGTCTTCACGCTTTGGCTCGTTCGTGGCCGAGAGACATCGTCGCTCATGCTTCCTGCCTCCCTTCTTCGCCCGCACGGGCCACGTAGTAGACGTTCATGAAATCGTGCGGCAGGCGGTGCTTGTCGACCCGCCCGAATCCGGCCGCGCGCAGCATCTCGACGGCGAGTTCCTCCCCCCACATCGTGCCCAGTCCCGGCCCGCCCTGGCCGAGCGAGACGCAGGTGCAGTGGGCCGTGGAGACCGCGTAGAGCAGCGGTGCGACCGGATGGTCGTAGTTGCGGTGCAGTTCGCTCGAGCCGGCGATGTCCTGCATCAGGAAGACGCCGTCGGCGGCGAGTGAACGCCGCACCGACGCGAGCAGGCCGGCCGGATCGCGCTGATCGTGGACCGCATCGAAGGCGGTCACCAGTTCATAGGGGCCGGAGAGCGGCGTCTCGGCCAGGTCGCGCTGCTCGAACTCGATGTTGACAAGCCCCAGTGCCGCGGCTTCGTCACGCGCAGCCTGAAGCGGCTCCGCGCAGAGATCGAAACCGGTGAAGCGGCTGTGCGGGAACCTGGCGGCGAGCGCGATCAGCGCGCGGCCACGACCGCAGCCGACGTCGGCCACCCGGATCCCGGTTTCGAGGCGGGCGGACAATCCCGGGACCAGCGGCAGGATGTCGTCGAACAGGACGCTCAGCACCGTCTGGGCGCTGTCCTCGGCCATGACTTCGTGAAAGCGATGGTACTGCGCGTAGGGAAGGCCGCCGCCGGCGCGGAAACACTCGAGCAGCGGAGATTCGACCGCCGCGATCTGGGTGAGGTACTGCGTGGTCGCGGCGAGGTTGTTCGGCACGGCCGCACGGGTCAGCCAGCCGGCGTGCTCCGGAGGCAAGCGATAACGCCGGGTGTCGGAGTCGAACTCGACGACGCGACCGGTCGTCATGACGGCCAGCCACTCGCGCACGTAGCGTTCGGCCAGGCCGGCCCGTTCGGCCAGTTCCGCGCTCTGTCGCGGGGCCGAATCGGCCATCGCGTCGAACAGCCCGGCACGGTGGCCGAGCGAGATCATGAGCACCACCGCGGCGTCATTGAGCGCACCGAGCATGCGCTCGGCAAAGGCCTCGGAACGTGCTGCGTCGAATGTGCCTGCGGGCACATCGACCGGGAAGTCGGATCGGGTTTCCATCTTGTGTTCTCCTTGGGGTCTGTCGGGGGAGTCCATGCTATTCATCCTGGCTGCCCTGATATAAAGTGATTCGCGCAATGAACAGGACAAAACGGCCATGTCCGATCCCCGACGCCCTGTCACGGTAGGCCTGATCGCGGTTCCCGAGTCGACGGCCTCGACCCTGTACGGATTGATCGACGTGTTTTCGTCGGTCGGGCGGGATTGGGAAGTGCTCGTCGAGGGTTGTCCCGGGACTTCCCTGATGGAACCGCACATCGTGGCCGCAAGCACGGGGAGCCTGCGCGGCGCCAACGCGGCCCTGATCGAGGCCGACCGCAACTTCGGCGATTGGCGCTTTCCGGACATCGTATGCGTGCCCGACCTGATGGTCGCGCCGGGTGCATATACGCCGGGCGCCTGGCCCGAAGCGGCTGCCTGGCTCGCCGCGTGCCACCGCGCCGGCAGCGTCGTCACCTCGTCCTGCTCGGGCGCCCTGCTACTGGCCGAGGCCGGCCTGCTCGACGGGCTCGATGCCACCACGCACTGGGGCTACGCCGATACGCTCCGCACCCACTTCCCGCAGGTGCGGCTGAACGCTGCGCGTACCCTCATCTGCGCGGGCGTCGGCGAGCGACTGGTCACCGCGGGCGGCGGAACCGCCTGGCACAGTCTTGCGCTATACCTGATCGCCCGTTTCGTCGGGGTCGAGCGGGCGATCCAGATCGCCCGTCTCTACCTGCTCGACTGGCACGAGCACGGCCAGTTGCCCTACGCGTCGCTGGTCCAGGCCGTGCCATGCGACGACCTCGTGATCGCCGATGCCCAGGCCTGGCTGGCCAAGCATTTCACCGACTCCGCACCGGTCTCGGCCATGATCGCGCGTAGCGGACTGCCGGAGCGCACGTTCAAGCGCCGCTTCGCCCGCGCCACCGGCCTGTCGCCGATCGAGTGCGTGCACACGCTGCGCCTGGAAGCGGCCAAGGATCAGTTGGAGACGACCAACGCCGTCGTCGAGGCCGTCGCCGAGAACGTGGGCTACGAGGACGGCAGCTTCTTCCGGCGCCTGTTCCGACGCCGTGTCGGCCTGACGCCCGCCGAATACCGGCGGCGCTTCAGCGCGTTGCGCGCGACGGTGTTGGACGGCCGGAGGTAACCGCCACGGCGCGTCCGGCCAACGCGTCCAGAAACGTGCCGATACCGGCGAGAAGTGCCGTGGTATCGCCGATCCACCACCAGTGGTCGTCGCCGTCGAGTTCCAGCAATCGGCTTCCTGCGACGCTCGCGGCCAGCCGACGCCCATGCTCGATCGCCACCGCGCGGTCCCCGCGGCGGTGGATCACCAGGGTCGGTGCCTGGATCGATGCCAGGCGATCGCGCACATCGGTGTCCATCAGCGCGTCGAAGACCCTTCGCGCCGCAGCCGGGCTGGCTGCGAGGCGCAGCGAACGGGCCCACCATGCGCGCCGTTCAGGGTCGCCAGCCCAACTCGGCGCGAACAGTTCGATGTAGGCCGGCCCACCCCAGTCGGTGATCAGTGCATCGAAACGCCGGGCCGCTTCCACGCGCGGGTAGCCACAGGGATAGTCGTCGTCGATGAGAAAGCGCGCCATCGTTCCGTACAGGACCAGGCCGGCGACGCGCTGTGGGTGGCGCGCGGCGAACGCGATCGCGGCCGGACCGCCTTCGGACACTCCGAACAGCGCGATCCGCCGCGTACCGACCGCATCGAGGACGGCCTCCAGGTCGGCCGCGGTCTGTTCCAGCGAGGGGGCGTGATCGACGCGGTCGGACAGCCCGACGCCGCGCTTGTCGAAAGTGATCACGCGCGCACGATCGCCGAGCGCATTCATGAATCCGGCGAGTTCCGGCTGATCCCAGTAGATGTCCAGATGCGACACGAACCCGGGCATCATCACGAGATCGAGCGGACCCGCACCGTGGATCCGGTAGGCGATATGGGTGCCGTCGCCGCTGCGCGCGTAGCGGACGGGACCGGGACCACCCGTCTCGACAGGAATGGCCCGCACACCCTCACGGATCGCCCGGGCCAGCGCCATCGTCTCGGCCTGCGGCGCAATGCCCAACTCCTCGGCGAGGACCTGCCGGCACGCTTCGAACTGCCGCAGGGCAGACGCGGTGTCGCCCCTGGCGGCCAACAAGCGCATCAAAGCGCGGTGCGCAGGTTCCTGCAGGCAATCAGCGGCGACCCAGCGCCGCGCTTGCATGAGCGCCCCAGACACGTTGCCTGACGCGGAATGCACGTCGACCAGTCGCGCAAGCGCATGGGTGAGGGCGTGGCGAAGGTTTTCCGCGACCAGATCCTGCCATTCCCGGAAGGGGACGTTGTCGGGCAAGCTGAAGCCGGCCAGAAAACCGTCACGATAGCGCGCGATCGCACGTTCGACCTCCGCCACCATGTCAGCGTCACTGGCCGGGCGACCGACCCACCCCGCCAACGCAGTCTGGAACGCCACGACGTCGACCTCCTGCAGGAAGGAGGTCGAAAGGCCGATGGCATCGACCGAACTTCGCAGTACGTCGTTCCCGATCAGTCCCCGAAGCCTGTGCAGAAGCCGCCGCAGGCGCTTACGTCCTTCTCCGGGCGAGGCTTCCGGCCACAGCAGTTCGGCAAGCGTATCCCTGCTGCAATCGCCCCCTTCGACCGCAAGGTAGGCGAGCAGGGCCATCCCCCGGCGCAACCCGATGTCGACCGGCAGGCCGGCGCGCTCGAGGCGCGGATACCCGAACAGGATGAGTCTCGGCGTCATGCAGGGGCATACCTCCCGGACCGCATGGTACAGCGCATCGGCGATCGAACCACCCGGATCGGTCGGGTGGACGCGCGGTGGACGCCTCTCGCCCAGGCTTCATCCACGCGGCACAACTCGTCGCCGCATCGAACGAGGACTAAACCATGAGAAGCCCACTTGCACTCCTTCATTCGCTGTTCGCCGGTTTCGCAAGCAAGCGCGGCACCGCGACGCTCTTTACGTGGATTCGCCCCCGCCGCACGGCCGCCCACCTCCCGGGCGACCCGGCTGAACAGCAGGACAGGCGTCACCCCGATTCCGTCGCCCCACTGTACTGATGCGTCGTCCCCGGCCTCCCGGACACGGCGGTGATCGTTCCCGGCTGCAAGACCCCGGCGGTCCTGTCGATACAAAACGGCAACAATGCCGCGCAATCGTGAAATAGGCCGAATACCCGCACTGCCTAGCATGGGCTCCGACACGACGGCGACAGACCGTCGGCAATGCCAACGGAGATTGTCATGAAAGCGGAAGTTCGGAGTGCGATGGCCGTCGCCGGTGCGGCGGCCCTGTTGATGGCGATCACGATGGGATCGCGTTCGTCGTTCGGCCTGTTCGTGTCGCCGTTGAACACTGCGACCGGTCTGGGTCTGGCGACGATCAGCTTCGCTGCTGCGATGAACCAGTTGATGTGGGGCGTGGCGCAGCCCTTCGTCGGCGCGCTGTCCGAGCGGTTCGGGGCGATGCGCGTGATTGCCTGCGGAGGCTTGCTGCTGGCTGCCGCCACCGCGGCACTCCCGTTCCTGAACGGCGGGCCGGAACTCGTGTTCGGTTTCTCGCTCATCGCGATCGCCGGCGCGGCCGCCGGCAGCAACGGCCTGCTGCTCGGCGAGGTGAGCCGGCGCGTGGCCGAGCAGCGCCGTGGCCTGGCGGTCGGCATCGTCGGGGCCGGCGGGTCGGCCGGGCAGCTCGTGCTCGGCCCGGGAACCCAGGGCCTGATCTCGACCGCGGGGTGGCAGGGTGCGTTGACCGCTCTGGCGCTGCTCGCGCTGCTCGCCGTCCCGCTCGCGTGGGTGTTCCGCACACCGGCACAGGTGCGCGGCGGGCAGCCGGCGGCCGATCCCGACGTCCCGGTGCGCGCAGCGCTGCGCAGCCGCGCCTTCTGGATCGTGACCGGGGGCTTCTTCGTGTGCGGCTTCCATGTCGCCTTCCTGACCTCCCACATGCCCGGCGTGATCGCGCTGTGCGGCCTGCCGCCGGTCGTCTCGGGCTGGTGGCTGGGCATCGTCGGCCTGTGCAACATCGTCGGCAGCATCGCCGCAGGCGCCGCGATCCGCAGGGGCTCGATGCGCCGTGCGCTGATGGTGCTCTACGGGCTGCGTGCGCTGGGTGTCGCGCTGTTTCTCATGCTGCCGAAGAACACCGGGACGGTCCTCGGCTTCGCCGCCTGGATGGGTCTCACCTACATGGCCACGCTGCCGCCCACCGCGGGCCTGATCGGCCGCCTCTTCGGCGTGCGCCGCATGGCGACGCTGCTCGGCGTGGTCATGTTCGTCCACCAGATCGGCGCCTTTCTGGGCGTATGGCTGGGCGGGCTCGTGGTCGCGGCCAACGGGGACTACGAATGGATCTGGATCGCCGACGTCGTGCTGTCGCTGCTCGCCGCCGCCGTCCACCTGCCGCTGCGCGAGACCACTGTGACGGCACCAGATCGTGCGCAGGCTGCTTCGAACCCGGGACCGGGCCTGGTGCAAGCCTCCGCAGCCTGAGCGCCGGCGTTCAGGCCCGCCGTGCGGCGTCTCCGACACCCGAAAGCACCACATGCAGATACTCGAAGAGGGTCCCCGGTTCGACCGGCTTGTGCAGCAACGACACGACGCCAGCCGCATCGAGCACTTCATCGGTCAGGCCCTCCGCATAGCCCGAAAACAGCAGCACCGGGGTGTCCGGCGCGAGCAGCCGGATCTCGCGTGCGAGTTCCAGCCCGGTCATGCGCGGCATGGTCTGGTCACTGAGTACGGCGTCGAAGCCCTGCGGATCGCCGGCAAAGGCCTCGCGCGCAGCCAAGCCGTCGCCGGCTACCGCGACCTCCAATCCCCAGCCTTCGAGCAGCTCACGCAGGAAACCGGTGACCAGTTCCTCGTCATCGACCAGCAGCACGCGCCCTCGCAGCCGCTCACGCCCGGAGGCTGCCGGAACGTGCCGGTCGCCGTCGCAGCGGGCCACCGCTTCGGGCAGTGCCGGCAGCAGCACGCGGAAGGTCGTGCCGCGACCCGGTTCGGTGTCGATGAGCACGTGCCCGCCGTGCTCATGAACGATGCCATGCACGGTCGCCAGGCCCATGCCGCTGCCCTTGCCGACCTCCTTGGTCGTGAAGAAGGGCTCGAACATGCGCTCGAGCACGTCCGGGGCGATGCCGGGGCCATCGTCCGCCACGACGAGTGCATATTGGCCAGCGGCACTCACGGTCGCGCGGCACGACGCACAAACCGCCTCGTGCGGATCCGGGCGCTCCACCGCGATGCGGATTCGCCCGTGACCGCCGATCGCATCGCGCGCGTTGATGCACAGGTTCATCAAGACCTGCTCGATCTGAACCGGATCGGCCATGACGCAGGCCGACGGCAGTCCGGTCTCGACTTCGAACCGTACCGTGGAAGGAAGCATCGGACCGAGAAACTGCGCCAGCTCCTCGACCAGCATGCGCAGCGCGAGCGGGCGCGGCGTGCCGCGCTGGCCGCGGCTGAAGGTCAACAACTGGCGGACGAGATCGCGCGCACGACGCGCCGCGACGCCGGCCTGGTCGAGGTAGCGCTCCAGTCGCACATCGGCAAGTTCCTCCTGGCGTTCGCCTGCCAGCGCAAGGTAACCGGTGATGCTGGTCAGGATGTTGTTGAAGTCGTGCGCGATGCCCCCCGCCAGGTGCCCGATCGCTTCCATCTTCTGCGCCTGGCGCAGTTGCGCCTCGAGCCGCGCACGCTCGTTCTCAGCGTGTTTACCGGCGGTGATGTCGCGCAGGTAGCCGACGAACAGCTTGCCCTCCGCCCCCTCGGCCACCGCAATCGCCAGTTCGGCGGGGAACTCGCTGCCGTCGGCACGCTGTGCGACGACCTCGACGCGCCGGCCGATGAAGGGGCCGTGCCCCTCCCGCAGATACCGCCCCATGCCGTCGCGGTGGGCGCTGCGGTAGCGCTCGGGAATCAGCACGTCGGCGAGCCCCCTGCCGATCACGTCTCCGGCACGGTGACCGAAACACGCCTCGGCGGCCGGATTGAAGCCGCGGATGCGGCCTTCTTCGTCCATCGTGATGATGCAGTCGAGTGCCGCCTCCACGGTCGCGCGCAGGCGGTTCTCGCTGCGCAGGACCGCCTCGGCCGATTCCTTGCGGGCGGTGATGTCGCGGGTCACCGCGAGGATACGGTCGACGCCGGCGAGCCGAATGCGCTTCAGGCACACCTCGTCCCAATGGAGGCTGCCATCGGCATTGCGCCGGCGCCATTCGAAGCGCACGACTTCGCCACCGCGAGCGCGGGCAAGCCAGCGCGCCGCATCCTCCCCGGTGGAGCCGTCCTCGCCCGAACCGAGCGCAGCCGGGTGCAACGCCAGCAACGTATCGTGATCGTAGCCATACACTTCGCAGGCGCGCGGATTGACGTCGACGAAGGCGCCGGTCTCGAGGTCATGAATGAAGATGCAGTCCTCGGAGGCCTCGAAGATCGCGCGGTAGCTCGCCTCCGACGCACGCAGCTCTCGCTCCATGCGGTCGCGCTCGAGTTCGGCCGCGGCGCGCACCGCGAAGATCTTCATCACCGATTCGGTGAAAGCCGGCTCGGCCATCGGCCGCCGCGAGACCACCGCAACGAGCCCCAGCGTCTCGCCGCGCGTGCCCATCAGCGGAAACCCCGCGTAGCTCTTCATCTGCAGGCGACGGAAGTCCGCATCATGCGGAAAGTGGTCGCCGAGCTGATCGGCATAGATCCGGAACTGCTGGCCGACCACCGTTTCGCACGGCGTGCCCGCGAGATCGTAGTCGAAGTTCTCCGCGAGCCGGCCGTCGGCCCACAGCGCAAGCACGCGCATGCGCCGGGCGGTCTCGGATTCGCGGACCGCGATGAACACCCAGTCCGCATCGAGGATGGTCGCCAGATACCGCGCCAGTTCCTGGAAGAGGCTGTTCCCATGCGCACCGGAGACGGCGAGCGAAGCGCTTTGCAGGGCCTCCTCGATACGCTTGCGCGCACTGATGTCGGTCGCGATGCCGCACAGTGCGTAGGGCCTGCCATCGGCATCGATGAGCGGGAACTTGTCGACGAGATAAGTGCGCAGTTCGCCGCGGAAGACGGCCTGCTCCTCGAAGGTCACCGTCTGGCGTGCCTCGAGCACCCGTGCATCGTTGGCGCGCAGGCGGGCTGCCACCATCGCCGGCATCACGTCGGTATCGGTGTGACCGAGGATCTCGTCGGCGGGACGGTCGGCGAGGCGACAGAACTCCTGATTGACGAACAGGTAGCGGCCTTCCAGATCCTTCCAGAACACGATGGCCTTGCTCTGGTCCAGGACCTGGCGCAACCGGAACTCGGTTTCGCGCAGCGACGTCTCGGCATGCATCAGACGGGAGAGGTCCTGGATGTGCGCGACCAGCCGTGTGCGTCCACGCACCTTGCGGGCCTCCAGATGGACCAGCGTTGCGATCTCGTCGCCGGCGGCGCTCAGGAAGCGCCACTGGAACCACTGCGGATGGCCGTTGAGTGCCGCGTCGATACGCGCCCGGCCGCCCAGTTCGGCGGTCATGCCGTCGGCCTGCAGGGGCGAGCAGAAATCGATCGGTGAGTGACCGATGATCGCGCTCCGCTCGCGCCCGAGCAGTCGGCAGGCCGCCTCGTTGCAATCCTCGATGTCGTGCGCGATGACCAGAACCGGCAGCTCCAGGTCATGCATCGTCTTGCGCAGCGAGCTACCGCGTCGACCATTGCGCTTCATGTCGGAATTCGCCATGTCCATGGGATGTTTCCAGTCTAGCCAAGGCCCTCGGTACGGCGCACGACTGTTACCTGGCGGTTACCATCGAAACACGGCGGATACAAACCGGATCGCCGGCGACGCTCAGGGAACGAACATGTAGCCCGCCCCGCGCACCGTACGGATCAGCCGGGGACGCTCGGGCTCGGGTTCGATCTTGCGGCGCAGGCGGGCGATGCGGATGTCGATGGAACGATCGAACGGCTCCCATTCACGATTGCGCGTCAGGGTCAGGAGCTGGTCGCGGGTCAGCACCTGGTTGGGCCGCTCGACGAAGGTGCGCAGGAGCTCGAACTCCATCGAGGTCAGCATGACTTCTTCACCTTCGGCATCGAACAGGCGGTGGGCGCGCAGATCGAGACGACACGCGCCGACCGGAACGAACTCTTCGGCGCGGGGATCGGCGGCTTCGACCGATGCCCCCTGCGCAGCCGTGTCGGGTGCCCCCGCCGCCTGCACCCGCCGCAGCACACTGCGCACACGGGCGAGCAACTCACGCGGCTCGAAGGGTTTGGCGATGTAGTCGTCGGCACCCATCTCCAGCCCGACGATACGGTCGACGACTTCGCCCGCTCCGGTGACCATGACCACCCCGAGCCGGCGGTTTTCGCGCAGCCAGCGCAACAGGCTCAATCCGTCCTCGCCCGGCAACCGCAGATCGAGCAGCACCACCTCCGGCGCGAAGCCCTCCAGCGCCTCGCGCATCGCCGCACCGCTGGCGACATCGGCGACTTCGAAGCCGTGCGTGACCAGATACTCGCCGAGCATCGCCCGCACATCCGGGTCGTCGTCCACCAGCATCACCCGTCCGATCGCCTCCATCCGTCCTCCATGCCGATGCACTTCCGGTCTCAGTCTGGATCGTGTCGACCGGTTGATCAAGATCGAAATCAAATCCGGGTACCGCCGTCTCGCTACACGCCGGTTACACAACGCCAACAAACCGATACCACATCGCACGGAATAGAAGGAAACCGGTTACCCGCGATCCCCAGAATGCAGCCATCGAACAGCCGTCCTCGAACCGGCATCGATCGAGACACCCCCGACACCACAGGAGAACCGCCATGAACACGATGACCCAAGAACGCATCGCCGAACCCCGGACCGGCCACCCGCGCCTGCCGCGCTTCGGAAGGCTGCGCAAGCTGGCGCTCGAGACCTTCGAGACCGCCCGTTTCGTCACCGAAGCCCTGCAGAAGGCCGCCGAGCAACGCCGCCGGCGTCGCGCGGTGCTGCGCCAGCGCCGCATGCTGGCCCGGCTCGACGAGCGCACGCTCAAGGACATCGGCCTGCATCGCGCCGAGCTGGATTCGATCGCGGCCGAACTCGAAGGCGAAGCGCCGGTCACGCGCCGTCACGCCCACCGCGACTCCGTCGCCCCCCTGTACTGATTTCCCCCACCCCCCAAGGAGACTCACCATGCAAGCCATCCCCCTCGACCCCGTCCTCCAGGCCCGCCGCTACGCGAAGGCCGTCGAAGTGTCCAAGCGCGTGCGCTTCGACATCGACCGCGATGTGATCCGCAGCCGCGAGTTCGACTTCAACAAGAAGTTCCTGCCCGACGGGCTGTCGCGCATCGGCGCGCTGCCCTTCCTGCTGCCCGCAGAGAAGCGCTTCCTGTCGCAGGTACAGGGCCGCTCGTACGCGAACATCTTCGGGCTCGTCGAGCGCTTCATCTGCGCGCAGATTCTCGAGGTCAGCCGCGACCACTGGTTCGGCGACCAGGTCGCGCTCGAAGCGCTGGTACGCTTCACCGACGAGGAGATCAAGCACCAGGAGATGTTCCGTCGCCTCGAGGCCATGGCCGCGGCCGGAATGCCCGAGGGCTACACCTTCATGCCCGACCCCAACGAAGTCGCCCGCGCGGTGCTGTCCGCATCGAAATGGGCGGTTCTGGGCCTGATCTGCCACATCGAGATCTTCGTGCTGCAGCACTACCACAGCAGCATCGATCCCGACGACAACCTGTCGGACCTGTGGAAGGACGTGTTCCTGCACCACGCCCGCGAGGAATCGCAGCACGCGATCCTCGACGAGATCGAGTGGGCACGTGAAGACGCGCGACTGACCGACGCCGAGCGCGACCAGGCGGTCGACGACCTGATCGGGCTGGTGGGGGCGGTCGACGGCATTCTCCAAGCCCAAGCCCGGGCCGACGCCGACTACTTCGTCTCGGCCACCGGGCGCAGCTTCACGGCCGGCGAGATCGCGCAGATCCACGCCACCGTGCTGCGTGCCTACCGCTGGCAGTACATCGTCTCCGGCGTGCAGGACCCGCGTTTCCTGAACGTGCTCGGACCAATGATCACCGAGGCACAGTCCCGGCGAATCGGCGAAGCCCTTGCGCCGATCGTCGAGGACGTGGGTCACGTCCTGCACTGATCGCACCCGCATGCGAACGCGCCGCCTCACGAGGGCGGCGCGCTCGTTCGTGCGGTCCGGTCATTCGCGCAAGGTCGCGAGGTACGCGACCAGCGCATCGAGTTCGGCCTGCGGCAATGCCTGATAGGCCTGCTTGCGGCGGAAGGTGCTCGGGGGCAAGGCGTCCTCCAGCTCGGCCGCCCCCACGATCCACTTCTCCAGTTCCTCACGGTCGCGTCGGGCACCGACGCCGTCCAGTGGAGAACGCGGGCTGCCGACCCCGGCGATGGAATGACAGACGGCACAGCGCTGTGCATCGTAGACGGCGCGCCCGGGATGGTCGGCGGTCACCGGATCTGCGGTCGGCGCGGGCCGGACTTCGCCCCGCTCCGGCGAGGGGTTGTGGATCCACGCGAACCACACCGACAGTGACACGGTCACCGCGGTCGTCAGCAAGGCCACCCAGCGTGCGAGGGTTTCGCGCATCGCTACACCATGTCGAACAGTTCGAAGTGGATCCGGCCGGCCTGCACGCCCCGCTCGTGCAGGGCCTGCTGCACGGCGTCGCACAGGCCCTTCGGACCGCACAGGAAGAACTCGACGCCCGCAGCGCCCTCCGGCAGTACGCGCGCGAGCAGCGCCGCATCGACGTGACCGCGTTCGCCCTGCCAGCCGTCGGGCGGCCGCGACAGTACGTGGACCAGCTTCAGGTCGAGCCGCTCGCGCAAGGTCTCCAGCTCGTCGCGGAACAGCACGTCGTCCCAGTGCCGGTTCGCATCGATCAGGACGAGGCGACGGCGATCTCCGCGGTCCGCGAGCGTACGCAACATCGACAGGATCGGCGCGACTCCGACGCCGGCCGCGACGAAGACGAACCCTTCGGCGTGCGGATAGCGGTCGACGCTGAACACGCCGTAGGGTCCATCGAGATACGCCGTCTCGCCCGGCTCGATGTCGCCGACCGTGCGGGTGAAGTCGCCCAGCGCCTTGATCGAGAATTCCAGGCGCGGCGCCAGCTCCGCACTGCCCGCGAACGAGAACGGATGCTCCTCGAAGCGGAACGGAGAACCACGCACCGTGAGCCACGCGAACTGACCCGGCTGGAAACGCATGCCGGCATGCCCCTCCGGTTCGAGCACCAGCGTCGTGCAGGCACCACACTCGGGACGCACGTCGACGACCCGATATGGCGTGCGCAGCATGCGCCAGGGCTTGACGATGCGGACATGGACGATGAGCAGCACCCAGAACAAGGTGTAGCCCATCCACAGGATGCGTTTCCAAGGTGCCTCGGTGTAGTAGCCGACGCCCTGGATATGCACGATCGCCATCAGGAACGCGAGCGTGGCGAGTACGGCATGCATGATGCGCCAGTGCTCGTAGTCGATGCGCAGCGGCTTGCGCCAGATCGAGGTCGCGATGACGACGAGAAACAGCACCAGTGCGATCCGTCCGGCACTCATGTAGGCCGGCGCCTCGAACGGATCGAGCGCACCGAGCGCGTCCGGATAGCGCAGCCACACGATCGCAAAGTGGGCCAGCACCAGGGCGATGCCGACGTAGGCCGCCAGGCGATGAAAGTAGTAGATGATGTCGATGCCGAATGGCGCCGTCGCGTTGCGCAGGCGCGCGGTCAGCGCGAACTGCACGCCCAGGATCGCCATGCCGGCGAAGCCCAGCGCCATCGACAGGTCCCACCACAGCCCGGCACCCGGGGGCACCTCGCCGACGAGCAGCAGGATCAGCGGCGCACTGACCAACGTGAGATAGACGCCCACCCACAGGACCGCGGACGAGGTGGCTCCGAGCGGCGCCCGTGCCGTACGGGTCACAGCCCGCGCCCCCACGCCGGACGCAGGCGCAGCGCATCGGGCCGTTCGACTGCCATCCGCACCTGCGCGAGCAGGCGTTCGCGGTCCGCGTCCAGCGTGCCCTTGAGCACGAGCCGGTTCGAGACGTGGTCGGAACGGAACACCGTGCGCCGCAGTTCCAGCGCCGAGAGGAAACGCTCCATTTCGGCGAACAGCCCGCGCTCGGGCAGGGGAGACCATTCCGGAAAATCGGCGCGATAGCGCGCCTCGCCCTGCGGAAAGCTCACCACCAGGGTGGCGAGATATTCGGGCTGCGTCGCGTTCGCGAGCCGGGCGGAGTGTTCCGCATGCTGCACCGTGAAGGCCGCTCCACCCAGGCCGTTGAGGATCATTACCGAGCGCTTGATCCCCGCCTCGGCGAGCTTGTCCAGCGCTTCGCGGGTGCTCTCGAAGGTCTCGCCCTTGCGCACACGCGCCAGCACCGTGTCGTCGCCGGATTCGGCACCGACATAGGCCATCGTCAGCCCCGCCTCGCGCAGGGCCGTCAATTCGGCGACCGATTTCCTGCGCAGGTTGCGTGGCAGGCAATAGCTCGATATCCGCCTCACCGCGGGCAGGTGGGTGCGGATCGCCTCGAGCACCGCCAGCAGGCGGCGAGTCGGCAACACCAGCGCGTCGCCGTCGGCCAGGAAGACCCGGCGCACCTGCGACCCGAACACCTCGGCGCTGCGCCGGACGCTCTCGAAGACCTCAGCCTCGTCCCGGGCGCGGAATTTCTTCTGCGGCGCGGTGTACATCTCGCAGAAGGTGCACCGGTTCCAGGAACAACCGTCGGTGACGGGGAGGATCAGGGATTCGGCCTCGCTGGGCGGGCGGTAGACGGGATCGATATAGCGGATGGGTGCGATTTCGGCACGGAGCATTGCAAACCGGGTCGAGCGTCGTGAAGCCTCGATGATACCCCCGGTTTACGCTCCAGCCTGCAGAGGCCCGACGAGAAAACCCGCCAGCGCCCGCGGGCGGGGCAGAGCCTGGCGGCTGCCGGGCATGCGGTGCGAAGGACGCAATGCGTCCCCGCACGCTCGATCAATACGTCTTGTACGGCAGGAACTTGCCGCTCATCGTGATGCTGACGCGATCACCCGCGTCGTTGGGCTCGCGCTTCAGATCCATCTTGAAGTCGATGGCACTCATGATGCCGTCGCCAAACTCCTCGTGGATCAGTTCCTTGAAGGTGGTGCCATAGACGTTGATCAGCTCGTAGAAGCGGTAGATCAGCGGGTCGGTCGGCACCGCGGTGGGCAGCGAACCCTTGTAGGGCACGACCTGCAGCAGCGCGACAGCGTCTTCGGGCAGGTCGAGCACCTCGCCCACGGCCGTGGCTTGGGCTTCGGTCAGGGTCATCTGGCCGAGCAGCGCGGCGGTGCTCCACTCCTTGCTGAAACCCACCACTTCGGCGAGCTGGGACCAGTTCAGCTTCTTTTTAAGCTTGGCGGCGAGGATCAGGGCGGTGACGTCTTCACGGGTCATGGTAATTCTCCTTCAGGCAGAGGCTTTGGAAACAGTCGGTGCCGGACGCGCGGCATCCTTGGCGGAACGGGACTGGAGGTGCGCGGGCATGGGCACCACCTCGGCCGCACCTTCGAGGCCCGGCCGCACCACCGGCGGGTGGCGCGCGTCGTGACCGGCGGCAGAGGCACCGGCGAAGTCCTTGGAGCGGTTCACGAGGAAATCGACCAGATGGTTGCGGATGCGGTAGTACTGCGGGTCGTGGTGGATGGTGCTGCGGGTGCGCTCACGCGGCATGGTCACCTCGACGATCTCGGCGATCCTGGCGTAGGGGCCGTTGCTCATCAGCAGGATCTTGTCGGCGAGCAGGATCGCCTCGTCCACGTCGTGGGTGATCATGAACACCGTCTGGTGCGTGGCCTGCACGATGCCGAGGAGTTCGTCCTGGATCGTGCCGCGGGTGAGCGCATCGAGCGCGCCGAAGGGCTCGTCGAGCAGCAGCATCTTGGGTTGGATCGCGAAGGCACGGGCGATGCCCACGCGCTGCTTCATGCCGCCCGAAAGCTCCGAAGGCTTCTTGTGCAGCGCGCTGCCGAGGCCGACCATCTCGAGATACTTGGTGCTGTGCTCCTCGATCTGCTGCGCGCTCCAGCCAGGCCAGCGCGAGCGCACGC
The DNA here is from genome assembly GCA_050486545.1 of Rhodocyclaceae bacterium. Lineage (GTDB taxonomy): Bacteria > Pseudomonadota > Gammaproteobacteria > Burkholderiales > Rhodocyclaceae > DAOMNN01. Next base: position 24,995 of record JBJHDM010000027.1, read on the forward strand.
CGAACTCCACGTTCTTCAGCGTCGAGAGCCACGGCAGCAGGGCATGCCCCTGGAACACCACGCCGCGGTCCAGCGAGGGGCCGGAGATCTCCTTGCCGTCCATGATCACCACGCCGTCGCTGGCCTCGTCCAGGCCGGCGAGCACGTTGAGGATGGTCGTCTTGCCGCAACCGGAGTGGCCGATGATGCAGACGAACTCGCCCTTGTCGATGCCGAAGTGGATGTTCTCGAAAACCGTCAGATCGTCCTTGCCCTTGGGTCCGGGGAAGCGCTTGGCCAGGCCCTCGACTTGCAGAAAATGCTGGGTCATCGGGTCACTCCTTGTAGGTCACTGCGCGACCCAAGCGGGCCAGCGTGTTGTCGAGCACCATGCCGATCAGCCCGATGAAGAGGATGGCGCTGATGATGTTGGCGATGGACAGGTTGTTCCACTCGTTCCACACGAAGTAGCCGATACCGGTGCCGCCCACGAGCATTTCGGCTGCGACGATGACCAGCCAGGCGATGCCCACCGAGATGCGCATGCCGGTCATGATCGTCGGCGCGGCGGCCGGAAGGATCACCTGAAAGGCGGTGCGCAGGCGGGACACCTCGAGCGTGCGGGCGACGTTGAGCCAGTCCTTGCGCACCGCGGCGACGCCGAAGGCGGTGTTGATCAGCATCGGCCATAGCGAGCAGATGAAGATCACGAAGATCGCCGAGATGCCCGAGTCCTTGATGGTGTAGAGCGCGAGCGGCATCCACGCCAGCGGCGAGATCGGCTTGAGCACCTGGATGAAGGGGTCGAGCGCCTTGTACACCAGCGGTGACATGCCGATCACGAAGCCCAGCGGAATCGCCACCAGCGCGGCCAGGCCGAAGCCCACCAGCACCCGGGCGATCGAGTGTCCAAGCTGGATGCCGATACCCTTGTCGTTGGTGCCACGGTCGTAGAACGGGTCGGAGATGTGCTCCCAGAGCTTGACCGCCACATCCACCGGCCCCGGCATCGCCGATTGCCCGCCGGTGGCCGCCGCCGCGCCGATCAGCGCGGCGTACTCGGGATCGACGATGACCTCGCCCACGGTCTGCCTGGTGCCCAGGTGCCACAGCCCCACGAACACCGCAAAGAAGACCAGCGACAGCAGCGGCGCCAGCCAGGGTCGTTTTGCATTCATCGCTCAACTCCTCCGGATCGCGAAGCTCTCGATGTAGGCCTCGGGCTGGCTGGGGTCGAAGGCCTTGCCCATCACCGAGAAGGGCTTGACCGGATCGGCCGGCGGCTCCATGCCGACTTCCTTCATCAACCGGGCGGCATCGGTGGCGAGGAAGACCTCGCTGGCGACCTTGGCGTAATCCACGTCGCCGCTGATCTGCCCCCAGCGTTTCATCTGGGTCAGGATCCAGATCGCGAAGGACTCGTAGGGGAAGGGGTCGAAGTCGATTCGCTCCGGGTTGCGCACCACGTTGCCCAGGCCGTCGGCGTAGGTGCCGGTGAGCACCTGCTCGACCACCGTGACCGGCTGGTTGAGGTAGTTGGTCGGCGCAATCGCGGCCGCAATTTCGCGCCGATTCTCGGGCTTGCGGGCATAGGCGGTCGCGTCGAGGATGGCCTTGAGCAGCGCCTGGTAGGTGTTGGGCATGGTGGTGACGAACTCGCGGCTGGCGGCGAAGGCGCAGCACGGGTGACCGTCCCAGATCTCCTTGGAGAGGATGTGGATGAAGCCCACGCCGTCATACACCGCACGCTGGTTCACCGGGTCGGGCGCGAGGAAGCCGTCGATGTTGTCGGCACGAAGGTTGGCGACCATCTCCGGCGGCGGCACCGAGCGGATCGACACGTCGCGGTCGGGGTCGATACCGTGCTCGGCCAGGTAATAGCGCAACAGGTAGTTGTGCATCGAGTAGTCGAAGGGCACCGCGAAGCGGAAGCCTTTCCAGTCCTTGGGATCGCGCCGGTCCTTGTGCTTCATCGCCAGCGTGATCGCCTGGCCGTTGATGTTTTCGACCGCCGGCATGGTCCAGGGAATCGGGTTGGCGCCGGCGCCGACGGTGATCGCCAGCGGCATTGGCGACAGCATGTGGGCGGCATCGTACTCGCCGGCCAGCGACTTGTCGCGAATCACCGCCCAGCCGGCGGTCTTGACCACTTCGACATCGAGGCCGTACCTGGCGTAGTAGCCCAGCGGGTGGGCCATGATGATCGGCGTGGCGCAGGTGATGGGAATGAAGCCGACGCTGAGCTTGGTCTTTTCCAGCGGCCCGAGGGTCTCGGCAAAGGCCTCCTTGGCCGCGGCGAGCGGGAAGATGCTGGCGATGGCGGCCATCGCGGTCGAACCGCCCACCGCCTTCAGGAAGCGGCGGCGCACCGCATCCTGCGGAAACAACGCACGCATGATCGCGCTCTCCACTGCGCGCTCCTGCAGGGCTTGGCGTTCGAGCGTCTCGGCGTGGTCGTGCTCGGCCTGGCTGTGATGGCGGCCGCAGCTGCAGCCACCGCGATTCAGGCGGACCTTGTAGTCGAACGGATTGCGAAAGGCGGACATGATCGGCTCCTTTTCTCGGGGTCAAGCGGTTCTGAGACGGGTTTCCGCAAGCGGCGCGGCGAATTCAATGTCGTGCTCGTACAGCGCATAGGCGCGCTGGTATTCCATGACGCGGGCCACATCGGAGACGAAGCCTTCGTCGTAGCCGGCACGCCGCAGCAGGTGAAAGCCCAGTTCCATGCCGGCGCTGATCCCCCCGGCGGTGACGATGCGCCCGGCGTCGACGACCCGGGCGCGGCTCACGCGGCAGGCCGGGGCGATCTCGGCCAGGCGGTCGATCGGGGTCTTGCCCAGGTGCGAGGCTTCGAGCCGGTCCGGCTCCTTGCGATTGGTCGCCGGCAGGCCGTCGAGCAAACCCATCGCAGCGTAGATCCACGAGCCCGTGCATACGCTGGTCAGCAGGCACTCTTCGGACAGCGCACGCACGAACGCGTGCAGGCGGCGGTTGTACAGCTCCTGGCGCGTGCCGAAACCACCCGGGATCAGGAACGCGTCCATCGCCGGCTCGTCGGCGAGCGCGTAGTTGGGCAGCACGGTGATGCCGGCCTGGGTCTGGACCGGGCGCATCGCCTCGGCGACGAGGAACACGTCCAGCCCCGGATCGAAGCGCCGCGCCACCGAAATCACGCCGCAAGGCGCCGCGTAGTCGACGATCTCGGCGTCCTTGAAGACGTAGACCCCCAGCCTGAATCCCTGTCTGCGCATTGCCGTGCTCCTTCGAGTACCGGTTCCCATGCTCCGCGCAAGGCCGTGTGCGCGGTATCACCGATGTCGTGATTCGCGTGTAGCGGATCCACTACAGCTCGTCGTGACTGCCCGCGCGCCCGGGACCGCCTTCGTCCAGGCCGTGGCGCGCGGCGTAGTGCGCCAGCTCGACCAGCGTGCGTACGCCGAGCTTGTCGAAGAGCCGGCCACGGTAGGTCGAGATCGTGTTCGCCGACAGCGACAGCCGCGCGGCGATCGCCGACACCGAGCAGCCCTGCGCGAGCAGTTGCAGCACCTGGAACTCGCGGTTCGAAAGCGTCTCGTGGGGCGGGCGCGAATCGTCCGCGCGCACGCTGTGGGCGAGCAGTTCGGCGATCGCCGGGGTGACGTAGACGCCGCCCCCGGCGACCTTGCGGATCGCAGCGAGCAGGTCGTCGGGCGCGCACCCCTTGTTCAGGTAGGCACCGGCACCGGTGCGGATCGACCGCACGGCGAACTGCGACTCCGGGTAGACCGACAGCATCACCACGCCGGTGCGTGGAAACTCGGTGCGGATCGCCTTGAGGACATCGAGCCCGTCGCGTTCGCCCAGGGCCACATCGAGCACGACGACGTCCGCCGGCGCCTCGCGCAAGGCCCGCATCGCCGACGGCCCGTCGGCCGCATCGCGCAGTTCGCCGACATCCTCGGCCTCGGACAGGATCTGGATCAGCCCGCGGCGGATGATCATGTGGTCGTCGACGATGAGCAGGCGCAGCATCGCAGACCTCAGGCCAGGGCGCCGGGGAGGAACAGCGTGACCGCCGTGCCGCACCCCTCCGCGCTGTCGATCGTCAGTTCGCCGCCGATCGCGTGGGCACGCTCCTGCATGCCGAGCAGGCCGAAGCTCGTCGGGCTCGGCACGACCGTCATGCCGCGGCCGTCATCCTCCACGCGCAACAGCAGGTCGTCGGCGAGCGCCCGTGCCGCAAGCGTCACGTGGCGGGCGGCGGCGTGGCGCTGCACGTTGGTAAGCACCTCCTGGACGATGCGATAGACCGCAATCTCCGCATCGCGCCCGAGCCGTCGACGCTCCACGTCGGCCGGGCAGACGAAGCGGCAGCGCAGCCCCGAGCGCCCCTCGGTTTCCTGCAGCAGGCATTCAAGTGCCGCCCATAAGCCGAGATGGTCGAGCACGCCGGGCCGCAAGTCGTTGAGAATGCGGCGCATCGCGCCCATCGCCCCCTGCCCGATCTCGAGCGCGGCGTCGATGTGCCCGCACACCAGCGCGTCGTCGGCCAGGCGTCGGCGCAGCCAGTTCAGTTCGAGCTGCATCGCGGTGAGCGACGCGCCCAACTCGTCGTGGATGTCGCGTGCGATGTGGGCGCGCTCGGTCTCGCGCACACCGTTCAGATGAGCGGACAGGCGACGCAGGCCATCGCGCGCCTGGCGAAGCTGGCGGTTGGCCTCGGACAGTTCCGCAGTGCGCTCGACCACGCGCCGCTCGAGTTCGCTATGCGCGGCCTGCAGCGCAGCCTCGGTGCGCTTGCGCTCGGTGATGTCGGTGAAGGTCACCACGGCACCGACGACCGTCTCCCCATCGCGGATCGGGTAGGACGCATACTCGGCCGCAAAGGACGTCCCATCGCGCCGCCACAGCACCTCGTCCTCGACGCGACAGCCATGCCCGTCGCGATAGGCCTTGAAGATGCGGCACTCATGCACCGGCATCAGTTCGCGGTTCGCGTGGGAATGGTGGATCAGGTAGTGCATGTTGCGCCCGAGCACCTCGTCGGGCGTGTAGCCGAGCATCTGCGCGCCGGCACCGTTGATGAAGATGCAGCGGCCGTTCAGGTCGATCCCGTAGATGCCCTCGCCGGCCGACTCGAGCAGCAGCTCGAGCTGACGACGCCAGGCGGCATGGTGCGAAAGATGGTGCAGGTTGGCGAACATGCGGGGTCCGTCGGTCGGTGACCCACGGGGTTCTGCAAGAACGGTGCCCGAGTGCAACGAGCGGCCACCGTCTGGCCCGATCCGGCGCCAGGCCGTAGGGGACGGCATTGCGTCATCGCCTCACCACGCACCAGACCGGTGCGCGCAAGGACTGGACGACCAGCAATGGGGCGCCAGCGTGCATCCGAGCCGCCCACCGAATCCGCACGAACCCGACCCGGGCTGCGGCCGGATCGCAAACGCGACGGGATGCATGCTCGGCCGGAGTGCGCTACACGGAGTCTCAGGGCGCGAAACAAACCGGAACGGTCCGACGCGTATTGCGAATCAGGATGCGGCCTGCAGGTGCTCGGACAGAAAGCCGATCAGCGTGCGCACGCGCAGCGGCACGTGCCGGTTGCTCGGCAGGACCGCGTAGATCCCCAGTTCGGGCGGCGCGAACGATTCCAGGATCGACTCCACCGTTCCCGCGGCGACGTGCTCGGCTGCGATGAAGTCGGGCTGGACCGTGATCCCGAGCCCGGCGATCGCCGCCGCCACCAATGCGTCGCCGTTGTTCGCACTCACGCGGCAGCGCACGTGGATGCGCTCGACGCTCCCATCGACGACGAAGGACCAGGACTGCGCGGCACCTCGAATCGAGTAGCCCAGGCATTCGTACCGGGCCAGCTCGGAGGGGTGGCGCGGACGGCCGTGGCGGGCGAGATAGGCGGGGGAGGCGAGTACCAGCAGACGGCTGGAGCCGATCCTGCGCACGATGTCTCCCGGCTCCAGATCCGCCGTGACGCGAACCGCGAGGTCGAAGCCCTCTTCGATGAGGTTTGCGCGCCGGTCGGCGTAGTCCATCTCCAGTTCGATCTCAGGGTAGCGCGACGCAAAGTCGAGCAGCAGCGGCATCAGGCGGCGCAGCCCGAAGCTCAGCGGCAGGCTGATGCGGATACGCCCGCGCGGCATCGCACGCTCCTGCGCCACGTCGGCCTCGGCGACATCGACGAGGTTCAGGATGACCCGGCAGCGCTCGAGATAATCGGCGCCGGCCGAGGTCAGTGCGAGACGGCGGGTGCTGCGCACCATCAGCTTGACGCCGAGATGGGCTTCGAGGGCGGCGATGCGGCGCGTCACCGCCGAACGCGCGACCCCCAGTTGCTGCGCGGCGGCCGAGAAGCTGCCCAGTTCGGCCACACGCACGAAAAGCTGCATTGCATCGAGTCGGTCCATTGTTGTCCTGATCGCAACAGAGCATTGCAGATTGTCCGGTATTCGACTCCATTTCGAAAGCCTATAGTCCGTACATCGAATCTGGATGCCCGAATCCCTGTCATGTCTCCCTCCCTGCCCTCGCTCTTCGTTCCCCACGGCGCGCCCACCTTCGCGCTACGGCCCGGTGCGGCCGGCGAGGCCATGGCCCGTTTCGCCCGCAGCCTGCCACCACCGCGCGCGATCCTCATCGTCAGCGCCCACTGGGACACCGTCGTGCCCACGGTCGGGTTCGCACAACGGCCGGCCACGCTGCACGATTTTTACGGCTTTGCACCGGCCCTCTACGAGTTGCGCTATCCGGCCACGGGCTGCCCCGAAGCAGCCGAGGAAGTCGTCGCGGCCCTGGCCGCCGCCGGACTCCCGGCAGCGCGCGACGCTTCGCGGGGGCTCGACCACGGGGCGTGGGTGCCGCTGCGCACGATGTTTCCCGATGCCGACGTGCCGGTCATCCCGCTGTCGCTGCAAAGCCGCAAGGGAGCGGCGCACGCCTGGAAGGTGGGCCGTAGCCTCGCGCCACTCGTCCAACGCGGATTCCTCGTGATCGGTTCCGGCAACCTCACCCACAATCTGGCGGACTTCGCACACACACCCGAAACCGGCGCCGACGCGCCGGCCTATGTGCGCCGATTCGCCGACTGGATCGGCGCCCGGCTCGAACCGCTCGACCTGCCGGCCCTCCTCGATTACCGCCGCCTCGCCCCCGAAGCCTTCCGCGCACACCCGACCGACGAACACCTGCTGCCCCTGTTCGTCGCGCTCGGCGCCGCGGGTGACGCACCGCACACGCAGCGCATTCACGCGGGGATCGACAGCCGCGTGCTGGCGATGGACGCCTTCGCCTTCGAAACGGAGGCAGCATGAGCACCCCGGCCCGCTACACGGCCCTCGCCATCTCGCTGCACTGGGTGATGGCGCTGCTGATCTTCGGCTTGATGGCCCTCGGTCTCTACATGGAGGCCCTGCCGTTCTCGCCGGAGAAGCTCCGCCTCGTGTCCTGGCACAAGTGGGCCGGCGTCACGGTGTTCGGGCTGGTGCTGCTGCGCCTGGTCTGGCGCGCGCTGCATCGGCCGCCCCCGCTTCCCGCACACATGTCACGGCTGGAGCGCGTCGCCGCGCACGGCGGACATGCCGTCCTGTACGCCCTCATGCTGGCCATCCCGCTGACGGGCTGGCTGATGAGTTCGGCCAAGGGCGTGCCCACGGTCTGGTTCGGCCTCGTTCCGCTGCCGGACCTGGTGGCCCGGGACAAGGCGCTCGGCGACCTGCTTCAAACCGTGCACAAGGTCCTGAACTGGACCCTGATGGCGGTCATCGTCGGCCACATCGGGGCCGCCTTCAAGCACCACTTCATCGACCGGGACGACGTCCTCGCCAGGATGCTGCCCCGCTTACGCAGAGAGAGCCGCCCATGAAACCGATCGTGATCACCGCATTCGCCCTGGCAGCCGTGCTGCCCGCAGCCGCTCATGCCGAACGCTACGACGTGCTCGTGCCCGAACACAGCGAAATCCGCTTCACCTACTCCCAGATGGGCGTGACGATGCGGGGCGACTTCCGCACCTTCTCGGGCGAGCTGGATTTCGATCCGTCCGACCCGACGGCGGCCCGCGCGCGCATCGACGTCGAACTCGCCAGCATCGGCACCGGCTTTGCCGAGGCGGACGACGAGGTCGCGGGACGCGAGTGGTTCGACACCGCACGCTTTCCGACCGCCCGGTTCGAGTCTTCCACCATCCATCCTATCGGCGAAGACCGTTTCGAAGTCAGCGGCACCCTGAGCATCAAGGGCACCGCGCTGCCGGTGGTCGTCCCCGCGACCGTCCGCACCGAAGGCGACCGGGCCGTGTTCGACGGCAGCCTCGCGATCCGCCGCGGCGACTTCTCGGTCGGCGAAGGCGCCTGGTCGCGCTTCGACCTCGTCGCCAACGAGGTCACGATCGAGTTCCGCATCACCGCCGCTTCCGGAGACTGATCCCCTTCCCCCAACCAACCCCCGAAAGGAGTCCTCATGAACCGATTCGTCCGATTCTCCGCCCCCCTCGTGCTCGCGGCCGCGTTTTCCCTGCCGGCCTTCGCCGCACCCGAGACCTATGTCATCGACGGCACCCACACCTTCCCGCGCTTCTCGTACAACCACTTCGGGCTGTCGACGCAGCTGAGCCGCTTCGACAACACCACCGGCACGATCACGCTCGACCGCGAAGCGCGCACCGGCTCGGTCGATATCGTTATCGACACGACCTCGGTGAGCACCGGCTACGACACCTTCGACGAGCACATCCAGGGCGAGGACTTCCTCGACACCGCGCGCTTCCCGACCGCGACCTTCCGGTCCACGAACGTGCGCTTCGACGGCGACACGCCGGTCGCGGTCGAGGGTGAGCTGACCCTCAAGGGCGTCACCCGTCCGGTCACGCTCGAACTGAAGTCCTTCACCGCGATGCCGCATCCGATGCTGCAACGCGACGCGATCGGCGCCAACGCGCGGGCCACGGTGAAGCGCTCGGACTTCAACGCCGGCAAGTTCGCACCCCACGTCGGCGACGAGGTCACGATCGACATCTCGGTCGAGGCGATTCGCAAGGAATGAGCGCACGCATTGCCGCGCGGGACCCGGCCGGCTTCACCGGTCGCGGCCCCCATCCGGTCGATGAAGCGGATCGACCGGACGATCCTGCCCTGCGGCGAACGCGGCCGGGTGTGGCCGCGCCCGCGGGATCTGCTATCTTCGTGCAGATGCAGCCGATCATCTCGATATCCCGCCTTACCAAGCGCTACGCCTCGGGCTTCACGGCCCTCAAGGAAATCGACCTCGACATCCGCAAGGGAGAGATCTTCGCCCTGCTCGGCCCCAACGGCGCGGGCAAGACGACGCTGATCAGCATCGTCTGCGGGCTGGTCACGCCGACTTCCGGCCAGGTCGAGGTGGGCGGTCACGACATCCTGAACGACTACCGGGCTGCGCGCTCGCTGATCGGCCTGGTACCGCAGGAACTCACGACCGACGCATTCGAAACCGTGCTGGCAACCGTGTCATTCAGCCGTGGACTGTTCGGCAAGGCGCCCGACCCGCAGTACATCGAGAAGGTGCTGCGCGACCTGTCCCTGTGGGACAAGCGCAACAACAAGCTGCTGATGCTCTCGGGCGGCATGAAGCGGCGCGTGCTGATCGCCAAGGCGCTTTCCCACGAGCCGCGCATCCTCTTCCTCGACGAGCCCACCGCCGGCGTCGATGTCGAACTGCGGCGCGACATGTGGAACCTCGTTCGCGGACTCCGCGACCGGGGCGTGACCATCATCCTTACGACCCACTACATCGAGGAAGCCGAGGAGATGGCCGACCGCATCGGCGTGATCAGCAAAGGCGAGCTGATCCTGGTCGAGGACAAAAAGGAGTTGATGCGCAAGCTCGGGCGCAAGCAGCTCACGCTGCACCTGGAAACACCGCTCGAGCGGATCCCCGATGGGCTGGCCGCCGCCCACCGGCTGGAACTGGCCGGCGACGGCCACGAACTGGTGTTCACCTACGACACGCAGGGCGAGCGTACCGGCATCCTGACCCTGATGCAGGACCTGCGTGAAGCCGGTGTCGGCTTTCGCGACCTGCACACGACGCAAAGCTCGCTGGAGGACATCTTCGTGAGCCTGGTGAGGGACGAGCGATGAACCTGAATTCGGTGCTCGCCATCTATCTGTTCGAGATGCACCGCACCCGGCGCACGCTGCTCCAGAGCATCATCGCACCGGTGATCACGACGTCGCTGTACTTCGTCGTGTTCGGCTCGGCCATCGGCTCGCGCATCCCGGAGATCGAGGGCGTGAGCTACGGCGCCTTTATCGTCCCCGGTCTGGTGATGCTGACGCTGCTGACCCAGAGCGTGTCAAACGCCTCGTTCGGCATCTTCTTCCCGAAGTTCTCGCGGACGATCTACGAAGTGCTGTCTGCACCGATCTCCCACTTCGAGATCGTGCTGAGCTATGTGGGGGCGGCCGCGACCAAGTCGGTCATCGTCGGCCTGATCATTCTCGCGACCGCGGGACTGTTCGTGCCGCTGCACGTCGAACACCCGGTCTGGATGCTGCTCTTCCTGCTGCTCACCTCGATCACGTTCAGCCTCTTCGGCTTCGTACTCGGGATCTGGGCGGACAATTTCGAGAAACTGCAGCTCGTGCCGCTGCTCATCATCACCCCGCTGACCTTCCTGGGCGGCAGCTTCTACTCGATCAGCATGCTTCCGCCCTTCTGGCAGACGGTGACCCTGTTCAACCCGGTCGTCTACCTCGTCAGCGGGTTCCGCTGGAGCTTCTACGGCATCGCCGACGTGCATATCGGCGTCAGCGTCGCAATGACGTTCGTCTTCCTTGCGATCTTCGCCGCGATCGCAGCCTGGATGTTCAGGACGGGATATCGTCTCAAGCCCTGAACAGCCCCGACGGCGTCCGAGGCGGCCCCGGATAGCACCTCCACATGCCCCTCATCCACCGGTTCAATTGGCCCTGCGCGCGCCGTTCGAATACCATTGTGGATGAAAGCGCACCGCGCCGTCCCGGATTGCCGGATGCTGCGGTCTCACCGGACTTGAACCTGAGAACAAGGAGAACGAAGATGGACATCGATATCGGCATCAACAAGAAGGACCGGGCGAAGATCGCCGACGGCCTGTCGCGGCTGCTCGCCGACAGCTATACGCTGTACCTGACCACGCACAACTTCCACTGGAACGTCACGGGGCCGATGTTCAACACCCTGCACCTGATGTTCGAGACCCAGTACAACGAGCTCGCGCTGGCTGTCGACCAGATCGCCGAGCGCATCCGTGCGCTGGGCTTTCCGGCACCCGGTACCTACAAGGAGTTCCAGAAGCTGGGCAGTCTCGCCGAACCGGAAGGCGTACCCTCGGCCAAGGAAATGATCCGCCTGCTCGTGCTCGGTCAGGAAGCCGTCGTGAAGACCGCGCGCAGCGTGCTGCCGCTGGTCGACAAGGTCAGCGACGAGCCGACCGCCGACCTGCTCACGCAGCGCATGCAGGTGCACGAGAAGAACGCCTGGATGCTGCGCAGCATGCTGGAGAGCTGAGCCGCTTTCGCACACCCGCGGGCGTGCGAAAGGCGTGCGCCCGCCCTAATCGGCCTCCGGAATCAGCTCCCGTAGGCCCGCAGCGTCAGCGTGTCGCCACGCTGGGTGAACTCCAGGTGCTTGAGCACGCTCATGCCGAGCAGCACCTGATCGTCGCGCATTCCCGGATTCAGGTGGCTGCGCACCCCGCTCGCGCGGAACGGGCCGAGCACGAGCTCGTCGATGACGGTGGAGCGCACCGTGACGGTTCCGTTGGCGGTCACCACCTGCATCGGCAGCCCCGGCGTCAGGCCCAGTTGCGGGCCCAGATGCGCGGGTACCGACACCTGCGTCGCACCGGTATCGAGCAGGAAGGTCACCCGCTGGCCATTGATCATCCCCGGCGCGACGTAGTGCCCGAAGCGATTGCGCTTGAGCACCAGTTCGGGCGCGCCGGCCTGCACGACGAGGTCGCGATTGGGATTGTGGCGGCGTTCCAGCACATCGTCGAACACGGTCCACAGCAGCCCGAGGGCTGCAATCCATGCCAGCACGATCATGCCGCGGCCGAGTCGGCGCTGCGTGTTCTCCGGTTCGCTCATGCCTGGTCAGACCCGCACACCGAACGGTTCGTTCAGCCCAGCACCTGGCCGTGCTCGCGCGTCGCATGGAAGCCGACCTTGGGCCATTTCTCCATCGTCACGTCGAGGTTGTAGCGGGTGCTCGCCAGATACACCGGGTTGCCGTCCACATCCTTGCCGAGCCGGATCGCCTGTTCGCGCTCGAAGTTGCGGCGCGTGATCTCGTCCGGGAAGGTGAGCCATCGGGCGGTGTAGATGTCGGCCGACTCGAAGATCGCATCGACCTTGTACTCGTCCTTGAGCCGCTGCGCGACGACTTCGAACTGGAGCTGGCCGACCGCACCGAGCAGCATGTTGCCGCCCTCCTGCTCGAACACCTGGATCGCCCCCTCTTCGCCCAGCTCCTGCAAACCCTTCTGCAATTGCTTGGTCTTGAGCGGGTCGCGCAGCCGCGCGGCGCGAAACAGTTCCGGCGAGAAATACGGAATGCCCTTGAAGCCCAGCGACTCCCCCTCGGTCAGCGTGTCGCCGATCTGAAGCTGGCCGTGGTTATGGATGCCGATGATGTCGCCGGCCACACCGTCTTCCTTGTGCACCCGCTCGTTGGCCATGAAAGTGAGCGCATTGGCGAGCTTCATCTCACGGCCCATGCGCACGTGCCTGACCTTCATTCCCGAGGCATATCGGCCCGAACAGATGCGGAAGAACGCGATGCGGTCGCGGTGCTTGGGATCCATGTTGGCCTGGATCTTGAAGACGAAGCCGCTGAAGGGTGCTTCGGCCGGCTGGACTCTGCGCACGCCCGCGTCGCGGGGCTGCGGCGGCGGTGCCCAATCGAGCAGCGCCTGCAGGATCTCCTGCACGCCGAAGTTGTTGATCCCCGAGCCGAAGAACACCGGGGTCTGCCGCCCGGCCAGGAAGTCATCGAGCGAGAAGGGCGCCGAGGCGCCGCCGATCAGTTCGACGTCCTCGCGCAACTGCCCGACCTCCATCGGGAACAGCTCGTCCAGGCGTGCATTCGCGATGCCCTGGATCGCCTCGGCCTCGCTGCGCCGCTCCTCGCCGGGCGTGAAACGCAGCACGCGATCCTCGAGCAGGTGATAGACGCCGCGAAAGGTCTTGCCCATACCCAGCGGCCACGTGATCGGCGCACATTCGATCTTCAGCACGTCCTCGATCTCCGAGAGCAGCTCGAAGGGCTCGCGCACCTCGCGGTCGAGCTTGTTCACGAAGGTGATGATCGGCGTGTTGCGCAGCCGGCACACGTCGAGCAGCTTGATCGTCTGCGCTTCAACGCCCTTGGCCGCGTCGATCACCATCACCGCGGCATCGACTGCCGTCAGTACGCGATAGGTGTCCTCGGAGAAGTCCTGGTGGCCCGGCGTGTCGAGCAGGTTGATCGTGTGCCCTTCGTACTCGAACTGCATCACCGAGCTGGTCACCGAGATGCCGCGCTGCTTCTCCACCTCCATCCAGTCCGAAGTCGCATGGCGCGCGCTCTTCCTGGCCTTGACCGTCCCGGCGAGCTGGATCGCGCCGCCGAACAGCAGCAGCTTCTCGGTCAGCGTGGTCTTGCCCGCGTCGGGGTGGGAGATGATGCCGAAGGTGCGGCGTTTGGCAACGTCGCGCAGCAGTTCGGGGGGGTAGGGTGCGGAGTTCATCGGATCGGGGTCGAAAAAGGAAAGCCGCCGGCCGGGACCGGACCCGGCAATCAGCGGCAGGATGCCGAATTTTACCAGCAAAGCCAAAGGGATGGAGCGCACGCAGCGACGCGGGCTCGCTTTTCCTCCCGGGACACTTGGCAGCGAACTTGACACGAACTTGACAAATAGAACGATCGTTCGTACGCTTAAACCATGAACAGAGGTGAGCAGACGCGCGCCGCAATTCTCGACGCGGCATTGAGCCAGGCCAGCGAATCCGGTTTCGAGTCGCTGACGATCGGTTCGCTGGCCGAACGCACCGGGCTGTCCAAGAGCGGCCTCTTCGCGCATTTCGGCTCCCGGGAAGAACTGCAGATCGCTGCGATCGACGCAGCCGCGCAACGCTTTGCGGAATCCGTGTTCCTGCCGGCGCTGAAGGCACCGCGGGGCTTGCCACGCATCCGCGCGCTGTTCGAGGGCTGGCTCGACTGGACGGGGCGAACCGGCCTGTCCTACGGCTGCCCGATGCATGCGGCCGCCGTCGAGTTCGACGACCGGCCGGGGCCGGTACGCGATGCCGTGGCGAGTCACTTCCGACGGCTCGAAGTCGAACTGGCACGCGCCATACGCCTTGCGATCGAGCAGGGGCACCTGCTTCCGGACCTGGACGTCGATCAACTCGTCTTCGACGTGCACGGCGTCATCTTCACCTACTACCACAGCATGCGTCTTCTGCGGCACGAAGACGCGGCGTCGCGCGCGCGCACTGCGTTCGAGCGGCTCCTCCGTGCCGCATCGCCGGCGGGCTAGGCCCGCCTCCTCCACGCATTCCCGGAGTCCCGATCATGATTGCCACCACTTTCACGCTTTCGAATAGCACGATCGTTCGTTTCTCTTCGGCCACGCTTGGCCTTCTCCGTGCCTACTTCAGCGTCACCTCGCGCGTGCTGCCCGGAATCGCCCGCCTGCAGGCCGAGCGCCTCTTCACCACCCCGCCGCGCTATCGTGGCCGCCTGACGCTGCCGGTGCCGGCCCGACGCGAGACCGTCAGCGTCGGCCGACACCACCTCGCCGTGTGGCAGGCCGGCCCGCCCTCCGCGCCCGCGGCAGTCCTGGTCCACGGCTGGGGCGGTCGCGGCGTGCAGCTCGGCGCCTTCGTCGAGCGCCTGATCGCACAGGGCTTTCGCGTCGTCTGGTTCGACCTGCCCGGTCACGGGGAGAGCGGGCACGGGCAGGTCGGGCTGCCGGAGATGAGCGCATCGTTGCACGCACTTGCCCAGACCCACGGACCCTTCGAGGTCGCGATCGGTCACTCTCTCGGGGCCGCGGCGATCGGTCTGGCGCTGCGCCAAGGGCTTGCCACGCAGCGCGCCGTGTTCGTCAGCCCGCCGGCCTCGATGAGCGAGCACACGCGCAATTTCGCCCGCAGTCTCGGGATTTCTGCCCGGGTCCGCGAAGCCATGCGGCTGCGGCTAGAACGCCGCTACGGCCTGCCGTTCGCCGAGATCGACCGGATCGAGGAACTGGCCCACGTCCGCATCCCGACACTGTTCGTGCATGATCACCAGGATCGCCACATCCCGCTCGAACACTCGAAGCGTCTGTCCGCGCGCATGCCCGCGGCCCGCGTGCTGCACACGCACGGCCTGGGGCACCACCGCATCCTGCGCGACGCCGGGGTCGTGCTGCATGTCGCCGCATTCGCGCGCGATCCGGACGTCGAACTGCCGTCCGAGCTGCCGCGGCTTCCGGTCCCGGCCCCGCTCTACTGATCCTCGCCTGCGCGATCTTCGCAGCTGCGCGCGAGCAGGTCATCGACGAGGGCACGCATCCGCCGCCAGTGCGAGCCTTCCCAGAACACCCGCTCGCACACGTCGCAGGTGCTGTAGCGCCGGTAGCGTCCCCGCACCATCGGCGGGATGCGCGGCTCGGCCTCGGCCGGTTCGATCGAACGCAGCGGTGCGTTGCAGTCCAGACACAGCGTGAATGGCCGCGCACTGCCGGCCAGGTCGAGGCGTTCGAAGAGCTCCCGCACCTGCTGGCTCGGCTTGAGCGCATGGATGAAGCAGCCGTGCGTGATCGCGCGGCGCTTGAGCAGTTCGCGGTCACGCGTGAGCACGATGCGCCCATCGCCGACAGCGACCGACGCGACGACGTCATCGGCGTAGCCGTTGTCGTACAAGGTATCGAAACCCGTCAGGCGCAGCAGCCGCGCGAGTCCGCCCAGGTGCGCATCGGCGACGAAGCGCATGCGGCGCAGCGGCACCTCGCGCACACGCAGCAACGGCGTGATGTCCAGCGCCTCGAACTTCGGATACACCGCGACCCGATCACCGTCGCGGAGCAGCCGGTCGAAACCGACCGACTCGCCATTGACCAGTACCAGTTCGACCTCGGTGTGCGGAACGCCCAAGGCCTCGATCATGTGCTTGACCGTCGCCGCACGCGCACACGGCGCCGAAAACTCGCGCCGCCGTCGATGCGCAGCGAGAAAATCGTTCAGTTCCTCGTAGAAACGGAAGGTGGCAACGACCATCGGGCGCATGGGCTCCGGTCGGTCCGCACGGATCGGGCCCGGACCTTTCGTCCTGATGATGCACGCACCCGATCCCGGCAGCGTTGATAGACTTGCACCATCCTAACCAAAAACGGGCCCGACGGTGACGCTTCGCGTGCTCGATGCCGGCGATGCCGCCATCACGATCGAATTCGGCAATGCGATCGATCCCGCGCTGCAGGCCCGGGTCGAGGCGCTCGACCGGGCGATCACGGC
>JBJHDM010000028.1:0-41350 GCA_050486545.1 Rhodocyclaceae bacterium
TGCCCTGCTTGTCCTCGCCGAAATAGACCGTCATGTGCGGGAACGGGATTTCGATGCCGGCGGCGTCGAAGTGGCGCTTGACCAGGCGGTTGTAGGCCCGCCCGATGCCGAACTGCGTGCCCGGCACGGTCTTGATGCGCACGCGCACATTGACCGAGCTGTCGGCCAGCGCGGTCACGCCATGCACCTCCAGTTCCTCGGCGAGGATGTTCGGATGGTGTTCGGGGTCTTCGAGCAGTTCGGCGAACGCTGCCTTGAGATGCTCGACGACCTCGTCCGTATCCTCGCGATAGGCCACGCCGTACTCGCCGACGTGGTAGCCGAACTCGCGATTGAAGTTGGACACCCGGTCCACCGCCGAGAACGGGATGAGGTGATACACGCCCGCCAGGTCGCGCAGGCCGAGCGAGCGGATCGTGAGCCGCTCGACCACCCCCGTGGTGCCGCCGGCGGTCACGACGTCACCGACGTTGATCGCATTCTCGAGCTGGATGAACACGCCGGTGATGACGTCCTGGACGAGCTTCTGCGCGCCGAAGCCGATCGCCAGCCCGAGCACGCCTGCGCCGGCGAGCAGCGGCGCGATGTTGATGCCGATCTCGGCCAGCACGACCATCGAGGTCAGCACGACGAGCGCGATCGCCACGGCGTTGCGGAAGATCGTCAGCAGCGTGCGTGCGCGGGGATTGGGTTCGCCGTCCCCCGTCACCGGGTTGAGACGGAATTCGATCCAGCTCGCGACCACCAGCCATGCGGCCAGGGCGAGCGCGAGGATGAGGGCGACCGAGACCGCGCGGCCGATCAGCATTGCGCCGGCATCCGACACGACCCATTCGCCGAGGTCGAACGGCGACCAGGCGTCGGCGATGAAGGCGATGACGACCGCAAGAATCGCGAAGCGCGCGATCTTCAGCGCGGTGGGAACGTAGGCGTTCAGGCGCGCCTCGAGGAGGGGGAAACGGCTGCGCAGGTCGTCGTTGAGCTGGATGCGGCGCAGGATCACCTGCGTCAGGAAAGCGGCCAGTGCGATGCCGACCGCGACCGCGATCAGGGTCTGGAGCGTCGCAGCCAGCATGTACGGCAGGGCCTGTTCGGGATACAGGATGGCGGTGACCAGAATCGCCGCCAGGTAGGCGATCGCGACGACATGCCAGACGCGCGCGCCCATCGAGATGCTGATCCGGCCGAACGGCGAGTGCATGCGCTGGGCGAGCGACTCCAGCGCCTCGCGCACGCGGTTGCGGTTCTGCAGCACGATGACGGCCGCCTTGAGCAGCGCCGAGAGCATGACCAGGATCGCAATCGCCCGACCCAGGCCTGGCGCGAGGTAATGATTGATCGACGGCACGACCAGCATCAGGCCGTAGCCGAGGAAGAAGACCATGCGCGAGACCCAGGCGTACCAGTAGGCGGACTCCTCTCCGGAAAGCGGTACACAGCGCAAGTGCTCGCCGCGCTTGGCAAAGATCACGCGCAGTGCCGAGCGCACCAGTTCGACGAGCAGGAAGGCGTTCAGGAACAGCGACTCCAGCACGCCGATGCCTCCGCTCGAACCCAGCGCTGCCAGCGCGATGCCGTAGCCGCACAGCCACGCGAGGGCCACCACCGCGGCATCGAGCACGCCGGCGGCAACGATCGACGACATGCGCCGGACCAGCGTGACCGCATGGGTTCCGGGCTTGCCTGCAAAGCGGTCGAGTGCCCGGAAAGCGGCGCCGACCGCTGCGCCGAGCAGCCTGAAGATCGCCAGCGTCGCGATGACGAGCAGTGCGAACTCGCCCAGGTCGCGCACGAGTTCGCCCGGCTCGGCCTCGATCAGGCGTGTCCAGGCTTCGCCGACCGAGCGGATCGCATCGCCGGCTTCGGTCGCGACCCCTTCGGCCACGGTACGGGTGAAACCCGCGATGCGGCCTGCGATCGAGACCGGTTCGCCGGGGGCTTCGAGCGCCCCGGCCGCCTCTTCCTCGCCGAGGCGGCGCAGCTGTTCGACCAGTGCGCCGCGAGCGGCCTCGTCCTCGAGCAGGTCGGCCAGCCGGTCGTATCCGCCCTGCGTGCGCGCCGGCTCGGCGGCCACGGCTGCGCCGGGCAGCAGCGCGAACAGGACCGCTGCGAGCAGGAGTCCCAGGAAAGGATTGGTGGTTCGCGTCACGCGATGGCTCCTTCTTGTCGTGCGTCGGGGAGTCTCGCCGGGAAGGTACGTACGGGCCGGACCGTGAACGGCAGGGTACGATACGCGCACCGCGTCGGCGGAAGGCTTCGGCCGCGATCAGGGCGACCGATGGCCGCTCGGCCCCTTCGACCGGCGCGAACAGTCTATCACGGGCAGATTCGGGCGCTCTCGCAGCCATCCGGAACCCCGTAGTCGCTACTGGGTCGACGGAACGTCACGACCACGGAAGAGCACGATGAGAATCGGAGAGCTGGCGCGGGCTACCGGTGTGGACGTCGAGACCATCCGCTACTACGAGCGCAGTGGCCTGCTGCCCGAACCCGCGCGCCGGGCGAACGGCTATCGTGCCTATGGCGCACGGCACCTCGAGCGGCTGGCCTTCATCCGCCACTGCCGCGCG
Source organism: Rhodocyclaceae bacterium (assembly GCA_050486545.1). Lineage (GTDB taxonomy): Bacteria > Pseudomonadota > Gammaproteobacteria > Burkholderiales > Rhodocyclaceae > DAOMNN01. The sequence goes on from JBJHDM010000028.1 coordinate 2,571, forward strand.
CTCGACATGCCGCTTGTCGACGTCGCGCGGCTGCTCGACTTCGTCGCGCATCCGCAGTCCGATTGCGGCGGCATCAACGAGTTGATCGACGCACAACTGGCCCGTGTGCGGGCACGGCTGGAGAGCATGCACGCGCTCGAACGCCAGCTCGCCGCGTTGCGCGACACCTGTTGCGAACCGCAGGCCGGCAGGGAGTGCGGGATCCTGCACGAACTGGTGGCCGCGGCGCACGGCGAGGCGTGCGCCTGCCATGGAGACTTGATCCCGCACCGCTTCCCGTCCGCCGGCGAAACGGCGCGGACCGGTTCTGCTACGATTCCGGCGTCGCATCCCGAATCCGATCCCCGCACATGATGAATCCCCTCAAGACTTCCTTGACCGTCACCTGGCTGAAGCCGGACGGTGCCCCCGTTTCCTGCATCGAAAAGATCAAGGTTCTCAACGAAAACCACGAGGAGCTGCGCCAGATGGTGCGGGACGCGCTCGAGGACGCGCTGCTGATGGGCTGCAGCGAACGCCAGGTGCGGGAAGTCATGCACGCGCTGATCGACGAAGTAATCCCCGCTTTCCACGAGCGACGGGATTGACAGCCACGTTGTTGCGAGCAGACCAGGGGGAGGACGCCTTCGGTGGTCCGCCCGCGACGGACCGTGTGCGTCGCATCGACTCCTGCGTGGCCGGCGCGCGAATGCCGCGAGAAAGGCAGTCAGCAAGCGCCGCGAGCGCGCTTATCCTTTCCCATGGCAGGATGTCCCCCCTGATGAGCGATGCAAGCCGAAGCGCGGTCCGACTTCGAGGTGACCAACCTCGCACTCCTCCGTGAAATGCACGAAGCCCCGCTTCAGCGAGCTCGCCCAGCCGTTGCCGAGTTTCGCGCCGGCCGCCTCGAGTTCGGCCTCGATCCGGTCGGCGGTGACTTGCAGCAGGTCATAGGTGATTCCGACCTGTCGATCCTCGGCCTCGATCGCCTCGATACCCATCAGTGCCCCGACCTGTTCGATGACCAAACGCGCCTGTCCGGCATCGAGCGGTGTCCCGAGCGCGAAGCGGCGGTGCTTGAGCACGGTTCGGCCCTCCTGCTTCGGGGCCGGTCGGCCCGCATGGCCGATGAACAGGTGCGGGTGGGCGAGAAAGCGGTCGCGGCACTGGGTCGAGCAGAATGCATACGTCGTACCGACATAGTCATGCGAGAAGCTGCCGGCATCGACCTCCATGCCGCAGACCACGTCCTTCAACTTCCGGTCCATGATTTCCTCCGTTCGGTTCGCAGGTTGCGAGCGCGCGCGCCGGGCGCCTCAGTCCTGGGATTCCGCTGACATGTTCCGGCCACGTTGCGGAATGAAGGCCGGGGTGCGCGCCATGTAGTCGCGGTAGGCGTCTCCGAATGCGGTAATCGAGTCTCTTTCCTCGCGGCGCGCGAGCCGTGCGTACATGTAGGCGAGGATCGGGAACAGCGCGAGCGTGATCAGTGTCGGCCACTGCAGCAGAAAACCGAACATGATCGCGACGAAGCCCACGTACTGCGGGTGGCGAATGTACGCGTAGGGACCGGTGTCGGCGACGCGGTGCTTGCGCTGGGCTTCGTACAGCACTGGCCAGGACTTCGCGAGCAGCCAGAAGCCCGCGACGATGAATCCGATGCTGAGCAGGTGGAACGGGCCGAAGTGCGGGTTCGAGCGCCAGCCGAACAGCATCTCGAGCAGATGGCCGGCGTCGTGCGACAGCCAGTCCACGCCCGGAAAGCGCGACGACAGCCAGCCCGAGAGCAGGTAGATCGTCAGCGGAAAGCCGTACATCTCGGTGAACAGCGCGACGATGAAGGCCGAGTAGGCGCCGAAAGATCGCCAGTCGCGTGTCGTCTGCGGCCTCGCAAAGCTGAACGCGAACGCGATGAAGATCGCCGAGTTCAGCAGCACCAGCGACCACAGGCCGTATGCGGACATGCCGTTCATCGCCCATCTCCCTTCGCGTCGCGCCCCTGTGTGCCGTGCTGATGACCGCCGTGCCCGCCATGCCCGTGGCCACCATGCATGAACACGTGCATCAACGGGCACGCGAGCAGGATCAGCCAGGGCAGATAGGGGATCAGATGCACGCGATGCTCGGCAACGAGAACGAACGCGCTGAGCGCGAGAAATCCGAAGAAAACCCACTTCGCCCGCTTGCTTCGCGTCACCTGCTGTGCGGGCGACTGCCGTTCGGTACGATCCGTTTCGGATGCATCGTGTTCGTGGCGAGTGCTTTGGTGGTCGTGCGCTTGCATGGCGTGGCTACCCCGGTGATTGTCGGATCTGCAGTGCGAACCGTCCCGCATCCATATGGCCGCTCAGGCGGCGGCAGAATCGGGCCTACGGGGTCATGATGCGCTGGAGGCCCCGACGAGAACCTGACGCGGGGATTACGTTTCGATAACGCGCGACCCGACTCGGGCGGCCGGCTTCCCGGCGCTGTACAGCGCCATCGTGCCGAAAACGGTCGCGAACCGTCGCCGCTCGCGCACGGCCGCGAATCCGGCGCCGGAGAAGAGCTCGAAGAGCCGCCCGGCGACGTTGTCGCGGGTGTTCTCGAAGCCGTCGAGCATCTGGATCGAGAAATACGCCATTCGCATCATCGGCCCGCTGGCGCGACCCCAGTCCGCGACGTGCAGCTCGCCGCCGGGTCGCAGCACGCGAAGCAGCTCGGTGGCGGTGCGGACCTTGTCGGACCAGCGCAGGTGGTGGAAGAACAGGCTCGAGACCACCCGGTCGAAGTGGGCGTCGGGATAGGGCAGGGCGTACGACAGGCCGTGGTCGAAGCGGATCGCGACCCCGGCCCGTTCCGCCTTGCGTGCGGCGATCGACAGGATCTCGCGGTCACCGTCGATGCCGGTGAGGTCGAGGTCGGGATGCCGCTGCTTGATCCAGACCGCGAGCGTGCCGGTGCCGCAGGCGAGGTCGAGCACCCGCTGGCCCGGCGCGAAGCCTGCCTGCTCGATCAGTGCCGACTTGAACGCGCGTTCGCGCGTCGTCGAGGCCACGACCGCGTCATAGGCGGGGGTGAGCCAGCGGTAGCCGAGGGCCGGGACGTAGGACGGGTCATTGCTTGGAGACATTGCGGTTGCTCCTGATGTGGCCGGTCAATGATCGTGCCGGTGATGCGCGTCCGGATAGTGCGCATGGGTGTGCGTGATCGCTTCGTGGCGATGCCGATGGCTGTGTCGCGTGCCGGACGGCACCGGCTCGTCGTGCGCATGCCGATGATGCTCGTCGTGGACGTGCATGTGTTCGTGCTCGATCGCCTCGTGCGTGTGCTCGTGGCAGTGCCGTTCGGTCAGGTGCAGCCATACGCCGACCGCCATCAGCCCGCCGGCGACGAGCAGCGACGCGGTCAGGCTCTCGCCGAGCAGCGGGATCGCGAGCAATGCGCCGAAGAACGGTGCGACCGAGTAGTAGGCCCCGGTGCGCGCGGTGCCGAGGTCGCGCAACGCGACGATGAACAGCGCGAGGCTCACCCCGTACGCGAAGAACCCGACGAGCATCGCGGCGCCGATGCCGACCCACGGCGGCAGGGCTGCGCCGAGCGCGAAGGCGAGGCCCAGATTGACGGTGCCGGCGGCCAGGCCCTTGACCGCGGCGAGCCAGGTCGCATCGGTGAGCGACACCTTGCGCGTCAGGTTGTTGTCGATGCCCCACGCGAGACAGGCGCCGAGGATCGCGAGGGCCGGCCACACGCTGCCGATGCGCGTGTCTTCGGGCCAGCTCAGCACGACCGCGCCGGCGACGATCGCAAGCATGCCGGCCGCGACGCGCCGGTTGACGTTCTCGCGGAACAGGAACCAGGCCAGCAGCGCCGTGAACACCGGCTCGGCATTGAGCAGCAGCGCCGCGCCCGAGGCCGCCATGCCGGTGAGTCCGAACATAAGCAGCACCGGGCCGAGCACGCCGCCGGCCGCAATCGCGCCAACGAGCCACGGCCGGTCCTCGCGCGGCAGCCGCACCGCGGGAGCGCGCCGGATGCTGCGGTACGCGGCCAGGCCGGCCCCCGAGCCGAGGTAGAGCAGCCCGGCCAGCAGCCATGGATCGACGCTCGCGAGCAGCAGCTTCGCGAGCGGCGTGCTCGCGCCGAACAGCAGCGCCGCGCCCAGCGCGGCGCCGATGCCCGGTCGGCGCAGGGCCTCAAGCGCACGATTGCGCATGCGCACGAACGGCCGTCAGTGGCGGCCGAAGCGCGACTTGTGGGCGTTGCGCGGACGGTGCGCGACCTCGTCCGCGGGCCCGTCGAGGTCCGAAAGTATCGGGCAGTCCGGCCGATGGTCACCGTGACAATGCGCGGCGAGCGTCTGCAAGGTCTCGGCCATACCCTGCAGCTCCGCGATCTTGTGCTTCAGCGTCGCGACGTGCGCGAGCGCGATGCGCTTGACGTCGGCGCTCGCCCGCTGCTTGTCCTGCCACAGCGCGAGCAACTCGGCGATGTCTTCGACCGAGAAGCCGAGATCGCGGGCGCGGCGGATGAAGCGCAGCACGTGCACGTTGTCGTCGGTGTAGAAGCGATAGCCCGATTCGGTGCGTCGCGCGGCCGGGATCAGGCCGATCGACTCGTAGTAGCGGATCATCTTGGCCGACACGCCGGAGGCGGCCGAGGCTTTGCCGATGTTCATCATGCTCTTGATCTCCCAACGGTTCAGGCTTCGGCGACGCGGCCCGGCGCGCGCGCCGGAGCCGCGAGCGGACCCGCGAGGCCGGACAGCGGTGCGCGGAAGCGGCGCAGGCGCAGCGCATTGCCGAGCACGCACACGCTCGACAGCGACATCGCCGCGGCCGCGAAGATCGGCGACAGCAGCACGCCCGCCGGCGCGTAGAGCACACCGGCCGCAAGTGGAATGAGCGCGGCGTTGTACGCGAACGCCCAGAACAGATTCTGCGCGATGTTGCGCATCGTCGCGCGCGACAGCGCGACCGCGCGCGGCACGCCGGCCAGATCGCCCGACATCAGCACGACGTCGGCGCTCTCGATCGCGACGTCGGTGCCGGTGCCGATCGCAATGCCGACGTCGGCTTCGGCGAGCGCCGGTGCGTCGTTGATGCCGTCGCCGACGAAGGCCACGCGCCGGCCGTCGTGGCGCAGGCCCTTCAGCGCCTCGACCTTGCCGTCCGGCAAGACCTCGGCGACGACCTCGTCGATGCCGGCCTGGCGCGCGATCGCGTGCGCGGTGCGGTAATTGTCGCCGGTGATCATCGCGACGCGCAGCCCCATCTGGTGCAAGGCCCGGACCGCCTGCACCGAGGTGTCCTTGAGCGGGTCAGCGACCGCGATGATCGCGGCGAGCCGGCCGTCGATCGCGGCGTAGAGCGGCGACTTGCCCTCGTCGCCGAGGCGCTCGGCGTGCAGTGCAAAGGTGTCGACGTCCAGACCGAGGCGGCGCATCAGCCGGTCGGCGCCGATCTCGACGCTGCGGCCGGCAACCGTCGCGCGCACGCCGTGGCCGGCCGTCGCCTCGAAGCCTTCGGCGTCGGCGAGCTCGAGCCCGGCCGCACGGGCGGCGGCGACGATCGCCTCGGCGATCGGGTGCTCGGAGCGGCGCTCGACCGCGGCGACCAACGCGAGCACCTCGTCGCGGGAGAAGCCTTCGGCGGTCATCAGGTCGGTCAGCTCGGGGTGGCCGACGGTCAGCGTGCCGGTCTTGTCGAGCGCGACGACGTCGGCATCGCGCAGCATCTGCAGCGCGTCGCCCTTGCGGAACAGCACGCCCATCGCGGCCGCCCGCCCGGTCGCGACCATGATCGAGGTCGGCGTCGCGAGCCCCATCGCGCACGGGCAGGCGACGATCAGCACCGCGACCGCATTGACCAGCGCGAAGGTCAGCGCCGGCTCGGGCCCGAACGCGAGCCAGATCAGGAAGGTCAGCACCGCGACCGCCATCACGATCGGCACGAACACCATCGTGACCTTGTCGACCAGCGCCTGGATCGGCAGCTTGGCCCCCTGCGCGGTCTCGACCATGCGAATGATCTGCGCGAGCACGGTGTCGGCGCCGACCTTGGTCGCGCGGAAGCTGAACGCGCCGCGCGTGTTGATCGTGCCGCCGACCACCGAGCTGCCGGCGGTCTTCTCGACCGGTACCGGCTCGCCGGTGATCATCGACTCGTCGACGAAGGACGCGCCGTCGGTCACCTCGCCGTCGACGGCGATCTTCTCGCCCGGTCGGACCTCGATCACGTCCCCGACGACGACCTCCTCGATCGCGACCTCGCTCGGCGCACCGTCGCGCACGACGCGCGCGGTGCGCGGCTGGATGCGCATCAGCCGCTGGATCGCCTCGCTGGTGCGCCCGCGCGCGCGTGCTTCGAGCAGCCGGCCGACGAGGATCAGCGTGATGATCACCGCGGCCGCTTCGTAATAGACATTGACCGTGCCTTCGGGCAGCAAGCCCGGCGCGAAGGTCGCAACCACCGAGTAGGTCCACGCCGCACCCGTGCCGATCGCGACCAGCGCGTTCATGTCCGGTGCGCCGCGCAGCAAGGCCGGGATGCCCTTGCGGAAGAAACGCAGGCCCGGTCCGAACAGGATCAGCGTCGCAAGTGCGAACTGCAACAGCCAGCTCTCGCGGTGGCCGATGGTCGTCATCACCCACTCGTGCATGCCGGGGATGAAGTGCGAACCCATCTCGAGCACGAACACCGGTGCCGTCAGCGCCGCGGCGATCCACACCGCGTGCTGCAGGCTGCGCTCTTCTGCCTGCGCGGTCGCGGCGCGCGCCGACTCGCTGACGTCGCCGGCCGCACGCGCGCCGAAGCCGGCCTTCTTGACCGCGTCGAGCAGCGCCGCGAGCGGCACCTCGCCGGTGGTCTCGATGTGCGCGCGCCGCGCGGCGAGGTTGACGCTCGCATCGACCACGCCGGGCACGCGCTTCAGGACCTTCTCGACACGCCCGACGCAGGCTGCGCAGCTCATGCCCTCGATGTCGAGCGTAACCTTGTCGCGCGTGACCTCGTAGCCGGCCTTGCGGACCGCGTCGGCGAGCGCGGCGAACGAGACGTCCGGCACGACCGCCACGGTTGCCGCCTCGGTGGCGAGATTCACATTCGCCGCGCGAACGCCCTCGACCTTCATCAATGCCTTTTCGACGTGCGCGACGCACGAGGCGCAGGTCATCCCGGTGATGTTCAGTGTGCGTACTTGTTCTTCGGCTGTGGTCGCCTGGTTCATTCGATCTTCTCCGTATCGGGGTTGGGGGCCGGCTGCTGCACTGTAGACCTTGACATCAAGGGAAGGTCAAGATTCTTTTTCGGCCAGGCACGCCGGATAGCCCGCGTCGGTGATCGCACGGGCGAGCGATGCGGCGCCTTCGACTGAATCGATCCTCAGTCGAGCCGCCGCGATATCGGACTCGACACGTGCATCCGCGTCGAGCGTCTGGATGGCCTGCGTGATCCTGCGTACGCATCCGCCGCAGCGCATGCCTTGAACTTTGAACGCCTGCATGATGTTCTCCTTGGGGTTCGGGTCAGGTGAGCGCAGTCTGATCCTTGCCATCATGGCAAGGTCAACACCTCGGTTGCAGCGCGCGAGGTGTCCGCCGATCGGCTGGTTCGGGAGGCCGCCTTTGCACGCAACAGGATGGCAGTGGATTGCGCTCGACGCGAAAGCTTACGAAGCCGTAATGGTCGGATCACGTGTGTGTCAACACAGACCGGGAGAATGTTTCTCATGGGTTGCGCTCGCCATTGCGGGGAGCATCCGATCGATGCGTGCCGGCCATGGGGGCGATCGTCGTCACCGCAGGCAAGTAGGGACAACGCGGGGTGGAGATGAGCAGACGCATCAATGACTGGCTATGGTTGTGCCCGGTGATGGCGATTGCGCTCGCGGCCGCGATCTTGTGGTGGTGGGGGCTCACTACGCTGGGCGCGTTCCTTGCCGCCTTGGTGCTGGTGTGCCCGGTCGTGTTGCTGTGGGGCGCCTGGCAATCGCGCCGCTCCCGTCGAAAATGAAGACGGTGTTGCGGCCCGCTGGCGCGCATCAGAAGAACCGCGCGATCCGCAGCATCACGAAGCTGTCATCGCGAACACCGCTCAGCATGGGGTCGGCGCGCGCGACGCCGTGAAAGCTGCGCGCCTCGAGCTCGAGCTTCCAGGCCGCTCCGAGGTGCCGGCCTGCGTGACGATCAGGTCTGCGTCGCGCTCGAACACGGCACGGCGCAATTGCGCGCTCTGGCCCTGCATGAAGCCTTCGAGTACCAGGACCACCGCTGCGATCGCGAACACCGTCAGCGCGGTGCGCCAGGGGTCGTAAGCAAGTTGGCGGTAGATCAGGCGAAGCATCGGGGGGTCTCCGCTCGTGTCGCGCAACGCCGTATGCTGCGCTCGCGTCCGGTCAAAACGGATCGGCTCGCAGAAGAGGCCGTCGGCGCGATCCCGCGCGACCTGTTTTGACAGCCTCTTTCATGCTGCGCTCGCGGATCCGACGCGAAGCTGACACGCGGATTACATTTCAATGACATGTGCGGATACGGGGGGTGGATGAGCGTTCCGTCTCGAATTGCTTTGCTATGATGAAAAAACCGCACATGCGGTTTTACTCGCCCGGGTCAGGGGAAGCCCGGCTGGAGGAGATGGGGCATGAGATCGAGCGAACGTTGCGCAACCTGGCTCGAACTGGCGGTTGCGCCAAGATGGCATAAGGACCGTGCGAAGATTGCGCTTCACCCGCTCATCGGGGCCGCGGAGGGGTGCTTTGTGCTGTCGATGGACGGTCGACGGCTGTTTTCCGGAAACCGGCGTCTGACCGTATTCAGCGGCCGCGAGGCTGCGCAGCATTTTCTCGACATGCTGCATATCGATGACTTCGAGCCGGGTGAGGCCACCGACGACGTGCCTGAATGTGAAGACCGCCATCACTGTCTGCACCTCGACCGAAGCGGGCAGCTGGCAGTCTGCCCGGTGAAGCGTTGAGCGTCCCACGGAACCGGGCGGTGCGCCGAAGACGCGGTCCGCTTGGTAGCGGCCCCCATCACCCACATGCAGGGTGAGGCCATGGAGTGCGCATCATGATGAATGGAATGGGTTGGGGCATGGGATGGCTTTGGCTGTTGTTGCTGATTCTCGTCGTTCTCGGTATCGCAGCATTGGTGAAGTATCTGATATCGGGTCGTGGGGGAAAGTGAAGGTCGAGGCGGCTCGTCTGCCATAATGACGGGCACGCAGTGACGGGGCCCGACCATCGATGACCGAACCGATCCGCCTGCTGATCGAGCGCTGGAAGCACGATCCATCCAGTACCTATTCGACATGGTTTCTGTGGGAAGAGCGACTCAAGAACTTCCGATCGATTCGCCGTGGCATCGCCCAGGTGGTCGACGAGATCGAGGCAGGCAGCTTCGGTAACGCCTACCGTGGCTCGTCGCTCGAGACCGTCGTCGCCTCGGTCGCCGAGCAGCGGCAGATCTTCAAGGGGGCCGATCACGCCTTCCTGTGGAAGCCGAAGCTGCGCATTCCCGACATCTACGAGCACGCCGGCAACCAGCGGGCCTTCGCGCGGCTGCTCCACACCTGCACCTGCTGCAGCACCGAAGCGCAGATCCTCGAGGCGATCCGCCACATCGATGCGCTCGGCATCAAGGGGCTGGGGCCCGCGGTCGCCAATCTGCTTTACTTCCTCCACCCGACCATCATGCCGCCGTTCAACACGGCCATCGTCGACGGCTACAACGCGCTGACCGGGGCCAAGGTGAAGCTGGGTCGCTGGGAATATTACCTCGCGATGCGCCAGGGGGTGCTGGCACTCAATGAGCGCTACCGGCACCTGTTGTCGAATGACCTCGGCGCCGTGGCCGGCCTGCTGTTCGACCTCGGTTCGGGGCGCTACCCGGCGCCCCCGCTCGGTGGTGACGTGGCGGCGTGCAACGCCTGGGAGTCGGACCTCGCGCGCGTGCGCGAGGAAAGCGCGGCGATGCGCAAGGCGCTCGAGGCCGCACGTGACGGCGACCATACGCACACCGAGGTACAGGGCTGGCTGCGCGATCTCGGCAAGGCGCTGGGCTTTGCCGTCTGGATCGCCGCGAACGACCGCAGTCGTGCGTACGGCGAGGGCAGGCTGGGCGACGGCTGCCTGGCCGCGCTGCCCGAGCCCATCGCGAGCATGCGGGGGGTCGAGGCGGTGCGCCTGATCGACGTCATCTGGCTTGCGCCGGAGACCGGGCGCGCCGTAGCCGCGTTCGAGGTCGAGCACACGACCTCGATCTACTCGGGCATCGTGCGGATGCTCGACCTCGCATACGGCAGCGAGCTCGAGGCCTGCGAGGGGTTCTTTCTCGTCGCGCCGGACGAGCGCGAATCCGATGTACGCCAGCAGCTCAGGCGCCCGGCCTTCTCGCGCATCGCCGAGCTGGGCATGCGCTATCTGCCGTACGGCGAGCTCCGCGAGCAGCGTGAAGCAATCGCGCGGTTTGGTGCCGGGCTGAAGCCGATCTTCGCTATTTCCAGCCGGCTCGATTGAGAGCAAGACCGGAAGAGCGCCTGTCCGTTGTTTGCCGCGCTACTTGAGCTTCACGTCGCGCATGTGATTTACGATTGCGTCAAGTCTGCGATTGACCCCGAAACCGACGCCATGAAGGGATGTCGAATACCGTCGGCGATACATACTTCTTTGCATCCCAACGGGTCATCGTGAACGTCGGTGTGCCGTGGTGGAGTCCATGTTGTCCGAATTGATGCTGGCGATGGCGCTTTCGGCCGGCGAAGCGGATCTGCTGACCCGCGCGATCGAGCGCTACGCCACGGTCGAAACCTATCGCGTCACGATTCGCTCGAGCCACGCCGACGGCGACGAGCATCTGCGCTATTTCTATCAACGGCCCGGCTGGGTGCGCATGGAGTTCATCCGGCCGCACGCGGGTGCGGTGTTGATCTACGATCCGGACACGCAAAGGGTGCGGCTGTGGCCGTTCGGTGCCGGGCGTTTCCCGGAGCTGAATTTGAGCCCCGCCAACCCGCTCATCCGCAGCGCACGCGGCCAGCGCGTCGATCGATCGGATGTCGGCGCGCTGCTCGACAACATCGCACGGCTGGCGCGCGGCGGCGACGTTGCATCACCGCGCAGGACAACGTTGGGGGGCCGGGCGGTGGAATACCTGGAGGTGGCCGGCGCGCGCGGTGTGACGATCGCCGGCGTGCATCGCTACGCGCTGTGGCTGGATGCGGAAACGCTGTTCCCGGTGCAGGTGATCAGCCGCGACGTGCACGGCAACGTCATCGAAACCGTGAGCATGGAAGGTGCGCAGATCAACGTCGGGTTGCCGTCGGAACTGTTCAGGTGACACTGACGCGTCGACGACCGCCAATGGTGCAAGTCGGGAAGGCGATCGCCTTCGAGGCCACTCCTTAGGGTGCGCCACGACGCTCAGCCCGTCGCGGCCGACACCAGCGGACCGCGCCGCGGGATGAACACCGATGCAGGCGCCCTATGGTCGGGGTGGGCGCAGCCAAACGCGATTCAGCGATGCGGGTGGTCGAAACGCGCCTCGACGGGGCGCGCTCCCGGCACGCGAATCTCGAGTACGACGCGGTAGTGGCCGGCACTGCGCATCGGGAAGAAATTGCCGAATGTGACCGTGTCGCCGATGACCATCGGTTCCAGCGTCCTGCTTGTGCCGGCCATGCCGAGTTCGCCGACCGTCGCGCGTACAACGGCATTGTCGATCCGGTCGCCTTCCCGGTCGTACAGCGCGACCATCAGATGGTAGTCTCCACGGCGCGCTTTGCCATGCATCGGTTCGGCGTCGTGCGGCGCTGTTTGGCGGGTAGCGATCTGCGCGGGCAGAAAACCGTAGTAGATGTCGATGTCGCCCGCGGTCGCGTGCTGGTGCAGTTCCTGCGCCGTTGCCGAGCCCGTGGCGGCCAGCAGCGTGACGGCCGCCAGCGCGGGAAGCAGGTTTTTCAGAATGGACTGGATCATCGCGTTCTCCTCGATGCCTTATTGAACGATGCGGTGCTTCGGTGGCACCAGGTGCGGCCCGTTCAACGCGTGACTTCCAGCCGCGCACGGCGAAGCAGCATCGAATTTCCGATCACCGACAGCGAACTCGCGGTCATCGCGACGACGCCGATCATCGGGTGCAGCAGGCCCAGCGCCGCGACCGGGATCGCCGCGACGTTGTAGAACCAGGCCCAGAACAGGTTCTGCAAAATTTTCGAGAAGGTCGCCTTCGACAGCCGGATCGCCTCGACGACCTTGGTCAGCTCGCCCTTGACCAGCGTGACGTCGGCTGCTTCGATCGCGACGTCGGCGCCGGCGCCGATCGCGATGCCGACGTTGGCCTGCTTGAGCGCCGGGGCGTCGTTGATGCCGTCGCCGACCATCGCGACGCGCTGGCCGTGCTGTTGCTGCAGGCTCTTCACTGCATCGACCTTGCCCTCGGGCAGAACGCCGGCCATCACCTCGTCGACACCGACCTGGGCGGCGACGTAGCGCGCGGTGCGCTCGTTGTCGCCGGTGACCATCACCACGTGGATGCCGAGCGCATGGAGCGCGGCGATCGCGGCCTTCGAGTCGGCCTTGACGGTGTCGGCGACCGCGACGAGGCCGGCGGCGCGCTCGTCGATCGCGACCAGCATCGCGGTCTTGCCCTCGTTCTCGAAGCGCTTGAGCACGTCGTCGAGCGGGCCGTAAGCGATGCCGGCCTCGTCGAGCATGCGGCGGCTGCCGACGCGCACCGTGCGGCCGTCGACCTCGCCCTGCACGCCGCGCGCGGTCACCGCCTTGAAGGCCTGCACCGCCGGCACCTCGATGCCGTGCTCGCGCGCGCCGCCGACGATCGCCTGGCCGAGCGGATGCTCGGAGCCGGCCTCGACCGCGGCGGCCGCGCGCAGCACGACGGCCTCGTCGAAGCCCTCGGCCGCGACGACCTCGGTCAGCGCCGGTTTGCCCTCGGTGATCGTGCCGGTCTTGTCGAGCACGACGACCTGGATGTCCTTGAGCGTCTGGATCGCCTCGCCGGAGCGAATCAGAATGCCGCGCTCTGCGCCGAGGCCGGAGCCGACCATCAGCGCGGTCGGTGTCGCCAGGCCCAGGGCGCATGGGCAGGCGATCACCAGCACCGCGACCGCCGACAGCGTGCCGACGATCAGCGCGGTGCGGGTCGGATCGACCCACGGCAGGAAGCCCGCACCCCAGTCGAGCACCGGCTGCAGGCTCGCGCCGATCGCGAGCCACATCACGAAGCTGGCGATGCTGATCCCGATCACCGCCGGGACGAACTGGCCGGTGAGGCGGTCGGCGAACTCCTGGATCGGCACCTTCGAGCCCTGGGCCTGCTCGACCAGCCGGATCACCTGCGACAGGAAGGTGTCGGCGCCGACCCGGGTCGCGCGGATCTTGAGCAGGCCTTCCTTGTTGATCGTCGCGCCGATCACCGCGTCGCCCGGCCCCTTCTCGACCGGCACCGACTCGCCGGTCGCGATCGACTCGTCGAGGTGACTCGTCCCCTCGACGATCTCGCCGTCGGTGGGCACCTTCGCGCCGGGGCGTACGACCATCACGTCGCCGACCGCGAGCGCGGCCACCGGCACCTCGACCTCGCGGCCGTCGCGCAGCACCGACGCGGTCTTGGCGCCGAGCGTGATGAGCTTCTTGATCGCCTGCGAGGCACGGCCCTTCGCGCGCGTCTCGAGGTAGCGGCCGAGCAGGTGGAAGGTCATGATCGTCGAGGCCATCTCGATGAACGAAGTCATCGGATAGAAGAAGCCGATCAGCCCGATCAGGTAGGGTGGAATGCTGCCGAGCGAGATCAGCACGTCCATGTTCGCGGTGCGGTTCTTCAGCGACCGCCACGCCGAGCGGTGCGTCGCCAGGCCGCCGTTCGTGAACACCACCGGAAACGCGAGGATCGCGACGATCGCGAGATAGCCGGGGATCGGCTGCCAGAACATGTGCGGCGCCATCATCAGCATGATCAGCGTGGTCGGGATCGCGGCGATCCACAACCGCTGCCACGCCTGCGCGAGGTAGCGCTCCTCGGATTCGATGCCGTGCTGCGTCGAACCGGCGTCCGCCTCGTCGACCGCATCGACGGCATAGCCGGCGTTTTCCACCGCGGTGCGGATCTTCTGCAGCCCGACTTGCGCCGGATCGAAACGCACCGTCACGCGATGGTTCGCGATGTTGGTCTCGATGCCGAGGATGCCGTCGAGCCGCCGAATCGAGGTCGCGACCAGACCCGCACAGTGGTTGCTGCCCATGCCGGGCACGGTCAAGAGAACCGTATTCGATGCTGTGGCTGGGGTGTTCATGGCCTGATCCATTCCGTTCTTCATGGCTACAGCATGTTCGAACGCGGCTTTCCGAACGATTACCCCAGGATTACGGTTTTGTCAGGCTGCCGGGGCGTCCGGAAAATGCATGTCGAATCCTTCAGGAATGAGGCGTTCGGACAGGCTGAAATGCCGGGTGGGAGGTCCGGATGAGGCATCTGCCCGGCATCCGGACCGGTTCGCGAAGCCGATCGGCTCAGCGGGCGGGCGACTGCGACTGCATTCTCTGCTCCATCGCTTCCATGCGCTTTTCCATCGTCTCCATGCGCTGATGCATGGCTTCAGGGCCGCTGCCTTGCATGCCGCCGTGCATACCCATCATGCCTTGCATGCCCCCTCGCATCATGCCCGGTCCCATCGGCATGTCACCGGACATCATCGGGCAGTCTGCCGGCATGGCCTGCATCATGCCTTCCATGTCGGCCATCTGCTCCTCCATGAGTTTCATGCGTTCGGCCGGATCCTGAATCTGCCGCATGCGCTGCATGCGTTCCTGCATCGCCGAGATGCGGGTAGCCGGTGCCGCGCCGGGTGCGGCTTCGGATGCCGCAGCTTCGGCGGGGTGATGGGCCGCATGATCGTCCTGCTGTGCGAACGAGACACCGACGAACAGGCTTGCGCCAAGCAGCGCGGCGAGGATCAGCGGCGTGTGATTGCGGGTGAGGGTTTTCATGACATCTCTCCTTCGAACAGGCTCTTCTCATGCATCTGCTTGCAGTCTAGGCGCCCCAGGTCGACGTCAGGCTGACCGGAGGATTACATCTTCGTAATGCGCGGGCGGATCAGCCGCGAGCGCCTTCAGGCAGCGCCTGGCCGTCATGCACTGGCTCAAGCGGTTCGGGCCGCTCGGGTCGCGCACGTGGCAGCCCCCACTGCTTGACCACCGCATAGATCGCAGGGATCACGATCAGTGTGAGGATCGTCGAGGACACCATGCCGCCGACCATCGGTGCGGCAATGCGCCGCATCACCTCTGAGCCGGTGCCGGTGCTCCACATGATTGGCAGCAGGCCGGCGATGACGGTGATCGTGGTCATCATCTTGGGACGAACCCGTTCGACCGCGCCTTCCATCACCGCGCGGTAGAGATCGGCCACACCGGGGTGGCGCCCCTCTTCGGCGCAGCGGGTTTGCGCATCGCGCCAGGCATGATCCAGATAGATCAGCATGATCACCCCGGTTTCGGCGGCGACCCCGGCCAGCGCGATGAAGCCGACGGCGACCGCCACGCTCATGTTGTAGCCCAGCCACCACATCAGCCAGATGCCGCCGATCAGCGCGAACGGCACCGTGCTCATCACGATCAGGGTTTCGGTCATGCGCCGGAAGTTGAGGTAGAGCAGCACGAAGATCAGCGCCAGCGTCAGCGGGATCACGATCTTGAGCTTCTCCTTGGCCCGTTCCATGTACTCGAACTGCCCGCTCCAGGTGGCATAGGTGCCAGGCGGGAAGCTCACCTGCTCGGCCACCGCCTGCTGCGCCCGGCGCACATAGGCGCCGAGGTCGGATTCGCGGGTGTCCACATAGATGTAGCCGACCAGCATCGCGTTCTCGGTGCGGATCGCCGGCGCGCCATTGCGGATGGTCACCTCGGCCACCTGGCCGAGCGGCACCATGCCGCTGGCGGTGGGCAGAAACACCTCGCGTGCGATGCGCTCCGGATCGCTGCGCAGGCTGCGCGGATAGCGCACTGCCACGCCGTAGCGCTCCAGCCCCATCACCATGGTGGTGACCTGTTCGCCGCCGAGCGCGGTGGCTACCACCTGCTGCAAGGCGTCGACCGTGAGCCCGTAGCGGGCGAGCTGGTCTCGGCGCGGCTCGATGTCGAGATACAGGCCGCCGGTGACCCGCTCTGCATAGGCGCTGGTGGTGCCCGGCACCGACTTCACCGCGGCTTCGACCTCGCGCGCGACCCGCTCGATGTCCTCGAGGCTGCGACCGAAGATCTTGACCCCGATCGGCGTGCGGATACCGGTCGAGAGCATGTCGATGCGTGCCTTGATCGGCATGGTCCACGAGTTGGCCAGGCCCGGGAAGCGCAGCGCGGCGTCCATCTCGGCAATCAATGAGTCGATCGTCACCCCCGGCCGCCATTCGGATTCCGGCTTGAGGTTGATCACCGTCTCGAACATCTCGATCGGTGCCGGGTCGGTGGCCGATTCAGCCCGGCCGGCCTTGCCGTACACCGATTCCACCTCGGGGAAGGTCTTGATGATGCGGTTGGTGGTGGCGAGCAGGCGCCCGGCCTCGGTCACCGACATGCCGGGAATCGAGGCCGGCATGTAGAACAGCGTACCTTCGTTGAGCGTCGGCATGAACTCCGAGCCAAGTTGGCGGGCCGGGTAGATCGTCGCCGCCATCGCCGCGAGCGCGAGCACGATGGTGATCCACTTGAAGTGCAGCACGCCGCGGATCATTGGCCGATAGCTCCAGATCAGGAAGCGGTTCACCGGGTTCTTCGCCTCGGGCAGGATGCGCCCGCGCACGAAGAACAGCATCAGCACCGGGATCAGCGTCAGCGACAGGAAGGCGGCCCCCGCCATCGCGAAGGTCTTGGTGTAGGCCAGCGGCGAGAACAGCCGCCCCTCCTGTCCTTCCAGCGCGAACACCGGCAGGAAGGAGACGGTGATGATCAGTAGTGAGAAGAACAGCGCCGGGCCGACCTCCTTGCAGGCGTCGATGATGACCCGCGCGCGCTTCTGCGCATACTCGCCCGGACTCAGCCCGCTCGCGGTCGCATCGAAGCGCTCCAGCCGCTTGTGGGCGTTCTCGATCATCACGATCGCGGCATCGACCATCGCCCCGATCGCGATCGCGATGCCGCCCAGGCTCATGATGTTCGACCCGATGCCGAGCGCGTTCATCGCGATGAAGGCGAACAGGATGCCCAGCGGCAGGGTGACGATCGCGACCAGCGCGCTGCGCACATGGAGCAGGAACACGATGCACACCAGGGCGACGATCAGGCTCTCCTCGAGCAGCGTCCATTTGAGGTTGTCGATGGCTCGCTGGATCAGCTCCGAGCGGTCGTAGACCGGCACGATCTCGACCCCGTTGGGCAGGCCCGGGCTGATCTCGGCGATCTTGTCCTTGACGTTGGCGATCACGTCGAGCGCGTTCTCGCCGAAGCGGGCCATGACGATGCCGGAAGCGACTTCGCCTTCGCCGTTGAGCTCGGCGATGCCGCGCCGTCCGGCCGGCACCAGCTCCACCCGCGCGACGTCACTGACGCGCACCGGCGTGCCGCGGTCGTTGCCCAGCACCAGTGCCTCGATGTCCTCGATGCCACGCAGATAGCCGCGGCCGCGCACCATGTATTCCTTTTCGGCCAGCTCGATCACCCGGCCACCGACATCGCGGTTGGACGCACCGATGACCATCCCGAC
The DNA here is from genome assembly GCA_050486545.1 of Rhodocyclaceae bacterium. Classification (GTDB taxonomy): domain Bacteria; phylum Pseudomonadota; class Gammaproteobacteria; order Burkholderiales; family Rhodocyclaceae; genus DAOMNN01. Next base: position 20,242 of record JBJHDM010000028.1, read on the forward strand.
CTGCTCCAGCGCAATGCCGTAGCTCGCCAGCCGGTGCGGGTCGACGACGACCTGGAACTCCTTGACGAAGCCGCCGATGCTGGCGACTTCCGACACCCCGTGGGCCTGGCTCAGCTGGTAGCGTACATACCAGTCCTGCAGGCTGCGCATCTCGCCGAGGTCCTTGTCCTTGCCGAGCAATGCGTACTGGTACACCCAGCCGACGCCGGTCGCATCCGGCCCGATCTGCGGCGATACCCCCCGCGGCAACCGCCCGGCCGCCGAGCTGAGGTATTCCAGCACCCGCGAGCGCGCCCAATAGATGTCGGTGCCGTCCTCGAAGATCACATAGACGTAGGACGCACCGAACATCGAGAAGCCACGCACTACCCGGGCGCCGGGCACCGACAGCATCGCGGTGGTGAGCGGATACGTGACCTGGTCCTCGACCACCTGCGGCGCCTGCCCCGGAAACTCGGTGAACACGATGACCTGCACGTCGGACAGATCCGGCAGCGCGTCGAGCGCGGTGTTCTTGATCGCGTACAGGCCGGCGCCGATCAGGAACAGTGTGGCCAGCACGACGATGAAGACGTTGCGCCCGGACCACTCGATGAGGCGATTGAGCATGTCAGTGGCCCTCGTGGCGTTGGCCGTCGGCTGTTTCGGGGATGATTTCGGTCACGACGAACTCGCCATTGCCCCGATCCTCGAAGGCGAAGCGGATCGGCGTGCCCGGAGCCAGCCCCTCGACCAGGGCCGGGTCGGCCAGCCCGAACTCCATCGTCATTGCCGGCCAGTGCAGTTCGGGGATTTCCTCGTGCATCAGCATCACGCTGCCGGTGTCATCGAAGTAGTCCTCGAACGCTCCGCGGGTCTCGAAACGTGCCGGTCCTTCCTCCGGGTCGCCTTCGCCAAAGCTCGCCAGGGCCGCCTGAAGATTGCTCTCGGCATCGATCAGGAAGTTGGCCGATACCACCACCCGCTCGTCGCCTTCGAGGCCGGAAAGGATCTCCACATGGTCACGGCTGCGCAGTCCGACCTCTACGAGTTGCGGTCGGAACCGGCCCTCGCCCTCGGCCACCAGCACGATGCGGCGTTGCCCGTCGTCGATGATGGCCGAGTCAGGCACGGTCAGGCGGGGAACATCCCCGCCGGTGAGCAGTTCCACATGCGCGAACATGCCCGGCCGCAGCAAGCCGTCGCTGTTCGCCAGTTCGAGCCGAACCGGCGTCGTGCGCGTCGCGGCGTTGAGGGTCGGGTAGATGTAGGTGATCCGAGCGTCGAAATGCCGCCCCGGATAGGCATCGATGCCGACGCGCGCCGGTTGGCCGGGGACGATGCGGGAGAGATCCTGCTCGTAGATGTCCGCGAGCACCCACACGCTCGACAGGTCGGCGATGCGATAGACCGGCGTGCCGGGAGTGAAGCGCATGCCTTCGACTGCGGCCTTCTCGAGCACGATGCCGTTGGCCGGTGCACTGAATACCACGCTGTTGCCGTCTTTCCCGCCGGTGGCCTGCCAGTTGCGCAGACGTGCCCGGGCGGCGTCCGCGAGGCGCTGTGCGCCCTGCTGCGCCACCGGATCCGAACCGGCCGTGCTGGCCAGCCGTTCGGCAATCGCCAGTTCCTGGCGCGCGGAGGCCAGCTCCGGGCTGTAGACGGTAAACAGCGGTTGCCCGCGACGCACCGGATCGCCCGTCGCATTTACATGCAGGCGCTCGATCCAGCCCTCGAAGCGCGGCGACACATCGTGGATGCGCCGCTCATCGAGCTCGACCCGCCCGACTGCGCGCAATGCCGCGTCGAGCGTGCGAAACTCGGCTGCGGCGGTACGCACCCCCAGGCTTTGCAGACGCGCGGGACTGACCCGCACCGTTCCGACGTCGTCTCCTTGTTCATCGGCATAGACCGGGATGTAGTCCATGCCCATCGAGTCCTTTTTCGGCACCGGGGAGGTGTCCGGAAGTCCCATCGGGTTGCGGTAGTAGAGGATGACCCGTTCGCCGGGTTCGCCCGTCGCTGCGCCCGAGCTGGGTGCCGATGCGGCATCGCTTGCCGCATGGACGTCGAAGGCGTGCCCATGACCGGCAGGCGACGTGTGCTGGCCGACCTGGTAGCCAGCGAGGAGTGCGAGTGCCACCGCGGTGACGATCAGAATGGGCTTGAGCGCGGGTTTCACAGCGAAGTTCCAAGAAGTTGTTCAAGAGCGGCCGCGCTGAGTGCGGCCTCGATTTCGGCGTCGAGCAGCGTGAGGCGGGTATTCAGGACACGTTTCTGGGCCGCAAGCACGGTGGCGAAACCGACCGAACCGGTTTCGTATCCAGCCTGCGCCGAGGCTAGGCCGGCTTCGATTTGCGGCAGCAGCGTGTCGCGTATCAGACGGGCCTGGCCGCGCCGGGCTTCCAGCGCGGCATGGGCTTCACCGATCTCCCCGGAAAGGCGGGCCTCGACTGCGTCGCGGCGGGCTTCTGCCGCCCCGCGCGAGTATTCGGCCTCACGTTCGCGGGCGCGGCGGCTCACCTGCTGCAGCGGAATGTTGAGCTCGAACATCACGTCCCAGCTGTCGCGCCCGCCACGAGGACGATTGTTTGCGACCGATACCCCGAAATCCGGGTAACGATCGCGATAAGCCAGGGCGCTGTTGCGCTCGGCGGCGACCAGGTCGGACCGGGCACGTACGAGCGCCGGTGCATGCTGCGTCGCCTGCTCGATCAGCCCGCTCAGCACCGCCGGCGGAGGCAGTGGCGGCAACGCGGTCGGTTCCGCCAGTGGTGCATCCGGTGCACGCGGCAGCAGCGCATTCAGGCTGGCCATTGCGGCGGCGCGGCTTCGTTCAAGCTCGACCGCTTGGACCCGCAGGGAAGTGAGCTCGCCCTGGACCTCCAGCACTTCCTGCTGGGTCGCGAGTCCCAGTCCGTAGCGATTCAGCACCAGCGCTTCCAGGCTCTCGTTCAGCGCGATCGACTCGTCCAGGATGCGTGCCCGGTCGGCCGCCTGGTAGAAGGCGATATAGGCGCGCCGGATCGCGGTCTCGATCTCGATGCCGGCCTGCAGCACTTCGGCAGCCGCGCTGTCGGCGAGCGCGCCGGCAACTTCCCCGCGCAGCGCACGCTTGCCCGGGAACGGCAGCATCTGCGATACGCGCACCGTCGTCGAGCCGACCTCTCCCGGCAACAGCGATGCCGACCGTCCCGGGTTCATCGTGTTGGTCACGTCCATCAACTCGATCTCGAAACGCGGATCGGGCAGGGCCGTGGCGGCGATCACACGCTCGCGTGCGGCCGCTGCGTCGAGGCGGCTCGCCGCGAGTGCAGGGTTGTGTTCGCGCGCATGGGCGATCAGTCCATCGAGGTCGGTGCCGAGGGCATCGCCGGAAACGGCGGACGGACTCCAGGCGAGCGCCAGCGTCACCGTGACAAGCAGCGTGGTCCGGAGGGGGGAGATGAAGAATGTCATCGGGGTCATGGCGGGGACGTCGATTTCGCGTGGTCGGCGTACGAAAGGCATCGGGGCCGCCTGATGATCCGGCGGCCCCGACCGGTCAGTCGCCCTGTTTCTCGATCTCGGTCACGACGAACTCGTCACCGTCCTTGTCCGCGGCGAAGCGGATCTTGTCGCCGTTGGCCAGTCCGTCGAGCGACGCTTCACCGCTCAGCCGGAAGGTCATCGTCATCGGCGGCATGTCCAGGTTCGCGAGCGGTCCGTGCGCGATCGTCACGGTACCGGCGTCGGCATTGATGCGACGGACCGTGCCTTCCGACAAGCCGTTCGCGGCGGCCTCGCTGTTGGCAGCGGCCGGGGCATGACCACGGTGGTGGCCGGCATGGCCGGCCTGCGCCAGCACCTGACCGGCACTCAGGCCGAGCGCGCCGGCGAGCGCAATCGAAGCGACGAAGACTCGGGGAAGCGAAGGGGATGACAGGGTTTTCATGGCAGTTCTCCTGAGCGGGTGGGGATGGAGCGAGGCAGCCTGCCCCTGTAATGACGGGGCGTACAGCCTATGGACCCATGCATGATGCGAGGGAGATCCGAACAGCAAGCTGACACCCGGATTACAACTTTGTAATCTGCACGCCGTCCTCGGAGAGCACTGGCAGAATCCGCTCAGCGCAACAAATGGAACATCGCAGTGAAGATTCTGATCGTCGAGGACGAACCGAAGACCGGGGACTATCTGTGCCAGGGACTGGGCGAGGCCGGGTTCGTCACCGATCTGGCGCGGGATGGCCTGGATGGCATGCATCTCGCGCTGACGGCCGATTACGATCTGCTCGTGCTCGATGTAATGCTGCCCGGCGTCGATGGCTGGACCATCCTCCAGGCGGTGTGCCGCGCGGGGATCGAAGTGCCGGTGCTGTTCCTGACAGCTCGAGATACGGTCGAGGACCGGGTGCGGGGGCTTGAACTCGGTGCCGATGACTACCTCGTCAAACCCTTCGCCTTCTCTGAATTGCTCGCCCGGGTTCGCACGCTGTTGCGCCGGGGCAAGAACAAGGAGCCCGAGGTGCTGCGCGCGGCCGACCTGGAGCTCGACCTGATGCGGCGCCGGGTCACGCGTGGCGGCATACGCATCGACCTGACCGCCAAGGAGTTCGGCCTGCTCGAACTGCTGTTGCGCCGACAGGGCGAGGTCCTGCCTCGCTCGCTGATCGCCTCTCAAGTGTGGGACATGAACTTCGACAGCGACACCAACGTGATCGAAGTCGCAGTGCGTCGGCTACGGGCCAAGGTGGACGATCCCTTCGAGCCCAAGATGATCCGTACCGTGCGCGGCATGGGCTATGTGCTCGAGGCGGACGCGCAGGAATGAGTGCCCCGCCAGTCAGCGGGCCGTCGCTGACGCACCAGCATCCATACGACCCGGACATCCACCGCCACCACCGTACTGTCCGGACACCTCGAGCGCTATCCCGGCACGCCCAGCGTAATGCCCGCCAACACCAGATAGCGCCCTGCCTTGGCGACGGTGACGATCAACACGAAACTCCACAACGGTTCGCGCATGACGCCGGCCACCATGGTGAGCGGATCACCGATGATCGGCACCCAGCTCAGCAGCAGCGACCAGCGGCCATAGCGGTGGTAGTGGGCCTGTGCCTTGTCGAGTTGCTTGGGGCGCACCGGAAACCAGCGCCGTTCGCGCCAGTGTTCCAGATAGCGTCCGAGCACCCAGTTCACCATCGAACCCAGGACGTTCCCGAACGTGGCGACGACGAGCAGCGACCAGGCTGGATGCGCACCGTTGAGCAGCAGCCCGACCAGCACCGCTTCGGACTGCATTGGCAGCAAGGTGGCTGCGCCGAATGCGCTCAGGAAGAGGGCGAGGTAGGCCACCGACAGCATCAGCGAGCGAGCCTTGCCGATGAAATCACATGCAGCGGCCCGGCGCGGCACACGATCAGTTCATCGATCAAGGTGTGGCATTCATCCTGATCGACTTCACCACATACGCGCCGTCGATCTGCTCGACCGTGACCAGGACCCGATCGCCGGTTTCGAGCCCATCCAGCAATGCCTGCTTCTCCACCACGAACACCATGGTCATCGGCGGCATGTCGAGGTTGGGAATGTTGCCGTGCCGGAGCGTGATCTTGCCGGAATTCTGATCGATACGACGCACCTCGGCCTCGACCTCGGGCAAGTGCCCGTCCGCGAACGAAGCGGCGCTGGTCAGGCCGGCCGCCAGCATGGCGGTGGCCGCCTTGCCTGCCATCTTCCACATTTTCCTTGACCCTCCGGTTACTGCATCGAGCGTGATGCGTCCGGCGTGGTGCTCGCCATCCGCTGCGCTTCGACCTTCACGCTCGCGAGCATGCCGGCCTGATAATGACCCGGCAGCAGGCAGGCGAACTCGAACTCCCCTGCACGATTGAAGGTCCAGACGATCTCGGCGGTCTCGCCCGGGGGCACATGGGCCATGTAGGGTTCGTCATGCTCCATGTCGGGAAAGCGCAGCATCAGTTCGGCGTGCTCTAGCAGTGCCTCACGGTCGCCGATGACCAGTTCGTGCATGATCTGGCCGGCATTGTGCACCACGATGCGCAGGGTTTCGCCTTCGCTCACCTGAACCGTGGACGGGTCGAAGCGCATGTCGTCGGTCATCACCACCTCCAGCGTGCGGTTCGCCTGATCGGGATCGCCGGCAATACCCCATCCGGTCTGTTCCTTCACGACATGCTGGCGTGGCGTGTGCTCCTTGGTGCCATGGGCATGGAGGCCCAGGCTGGTCATGCCCAGCATCAGCGTGGCAAGCGTCAGAGCGAGGATGCGATTCTTCATTTTCTTGGTCAAACTCCATAGGGGTTGAAACAACACTCGACATGACCGCTTGATGGCGGCCAGGGCGTGCTTTGGAAAACGGTTGATCAGTGCGAGTGGGTACCGCTGCCCGGTTTGCGAACCTGCATCTCGAGCGCGGAGCGCCGTAGCCCCGGGACCTCGCCGGTATTCAGGCGCTCGGCGCTGAAACGCGCCGGTTCCGGTAGATCCCCTTGCCACTCGAAAGCCTGGGTGCCAGGCGGTTGGGTGTACCAGCCGGGGTCGGAGTAATCACCCGGCTTCTGGTCACGACGCACCTTGAAGGTGGTGAACATGCCGCCCATGCCGATCGGACCGTGCGGGCCAAAACCGGCCATCATCGCCAGGGTCTGCTCGGGCAGCATCATGGGCATCTCCTTCATGTCGGCCATGCCGCGTTCGCCCATTATCATGTACTCGGGCTCCACTTGCTGGATGCGCCCGACCAACCCGCGGTGGTCGATGCCGATCATGGTCGGAACGTCATGCCCCATCGGGTTCATGGTGTGATGGCTCTTGTGGCAGTGAAAGGCCCAGTCACCCTCTTCGTCGGCGATGAACTCGACCTGGCGCATCTGTCCGACTGCGATGTCGGTGGTGACCTCCGGCCAGCGCGAACCCGGCGGTGTGGGGCCGCCGTCGGTGCCGGTGACTTCGAACTCATGGCCGTGGAGGTGGATCGGGTGGTTGGTCATGGTCAGGTTGCCGACCCGGATGCGTACCCGGTCGCCCAGCCGCACGTTCATCGAGTCGATGCCGGGAAACGCGCGGCTGTTGAAGGTCCACAGGTTGAAATCCAGCATGGTGTTGATCTTCGGCACCAGACTGCCCGGATCGATGTCGTAGGCGTTGAGCAGGAAGCAGAAGTCGCGTTGCACCTCGTTGATCAGCGGGTGACGGGTGCGCGGATGCGTGACCCAGAAGCCCATCATGCCCATCGCCATCTGCACCATCTCGTCGGCATGGGGGTGATACATGAACGTGCCGGGCCGTCGAGCGATGAACTCGTACACATAGGTCTTGCCGACCGGGATCGCCCGCTGGTTGAGCCCGACCACGCCGTCCATGCCGTTGGGCAGGCGCTGGCCGTGCCAGTGGATCGAGGTCGATTCCGGCAGCCGGTTGGTCACGAACAATCGCACCCGGTCGCCCTCGACCACCTCGATGGTCGGGCCGGGACTCTGCCCGTTGTAGCCCCACAGTCGCGCGAGCATGCCGGGGGCAATCTCGCGCTCGACCGGTTCGGCGACCAGATGGAACTCCTTGACGCCATTGTTCATGCGCCAGGGTGCGGTCCAGCCGTTGAGCGTGACCACCGGGTTGTATGGCCGACCGGTCGACGGCATCAGCGGCGGCGCGGTGTCGGCCGAGGTCTGGATGACCGGCTCGGGCAGGGAGGCCAGGGCGACCTTGCTCACGCTGGCGGCGGCGACCGCCCCGATGGCGGCACCGGCGATGAATCGTCTTCTGTCCATGCTCAATGGCCTCCCGCGGCTTTCTTGCCGGCCGGTTGCGAGACCGCGTCGGCGCCCGGATAGTCTGCGCCTGCGAGCACGGCCTGAAGATTCACATGCGCGAGCCAGAAGTCACGTAACGCCTGTGACGCCGCGGTGTCGGCGGCGAGCCGCTCGCGGGCAGCATCGAGCAGATCCCAGGTGCTCTTCAACATGCCGTTGTAGCGCAGCAGCACTTCTTCCTGCTTCGCGGTCTGCATATCCTTGCGGCTGGCTGCCTGGCCGGCGAGATCGTGGGCGATGCGGTAGTTGATGTAGGCTTCGCGCACCTGAGATCTCACGCTCACCGCCAGGCTTTCGGCATCGGCGACCGTGCGGAAAGCATGGGGTGCATCTCGACCCACTGCCGCGCGTCGAAGGTCAACCAAGGCTGCCGCAGCAGGTGGACGGATCAAGACGGCGGCGTCATCATCGAACTCGCCTAGCACTTGCTCGACCGCTTCGGCACCGAGTGCTCGCCATCGTGCCTGCGTGATTGTCCCTAAGCTGCTTCGCACAAGCTCGGCCTCTAGCGCCACCATGGGCAACATCGGATGACGCGACAGGGCCAACGCTTCCAGACCGGAACCGTCGATGGCGTCGGCCGGCAAGGCCGGCAGACTCGTCGGCAGCGTGAACTGCACCGCCTCTCCCCACAAGCCGGTCATCCGTGCCAGCGCTTCGCGCGCACGAGTTACCTCCTGTCGTGCCGCGATCAGGCCAATGCCGGCGTCTTTGAGAGAGAGTTGTTCACCCAGCAGCCGGTCCTGACCCCAGTTGCCGACACGGGTCATCCTGGCCGCGAGTTCCGCGCCGGTCTCGGCCGCTCCATAGGCTTTGCCGGCATTCTCCAGCGCTGCTTCGGCGGCCACCGCGCTCACCCAGGCACGCAGCACATCGCGGGAGAAAGCGGCTACGTCAATATCAGTGTGCGCCCGCTCGGCACGGCTCATGTGAGGGGTCGCCAACAGGTCGGGCCGCGCGGACAGGGCCAGGCGCAATGCCTGCGAGGCACTCAGCAGCGTCCCGTCCGGGGTCGCCTCAATCCGCCCGGTGACGGGCTTCTCGCCCTCCCAGCGCAAAATGTCGATATGTCCACGGGTGAACTGCCCGACCGTTTCGTTGGCCTGACGCCAATCGGTCTCGCCCAGTTGCGGAATCGTGCCGAGCAGGGGGAGCGGAGCGTATCGTGGTGGGGGAACCGGCGCAGCCGGTTCGTAAGGCGGTACGGACTGAGCGGCCATCGGCAACATCCCGACCGCAAGCAATCCCGCCAGATGGCGTTTGCGGATCAAGTTCTGACTCCTTGTCTCTCGTTGGATGCGTCCACGCTTGTTCGTGCGTGGTAAGCCGGGCCCGTCGCATATGCGCTCCCGAGCCCTGAAAACCGATCATGCTGTCTTGTTCCTTACCGGAGGCTGAATCGCGGATTACAAAAAAGTAATCCGCGATTCATTATGAAATGCATCGATCCTGCGCTTAGTTGCCCGAGTAGAGTTCCTCATGCCAGCGGCGCTCCTCCTCCGTCATCTGCAGCGAGGGCCGCGGCGAGTTATGCCCCATGTTCCCGACGTGTTCCAGGCGGCCGTTCTCGAACACGTACTCATGCGCTGGCGGAACCCATCCAACCGTGGCGCTCTCGAACCGCCAGCCGTCCGCAGCCACCGGATTTTCCTTGAATGCACGCAACTCCTGCAGCACCTCGGCGCGGCTCTTGGTCGAGGGCATCACGTGGAACTCGTAGCCGACCTCGCCGCCGACCCAGGTCGTGCCATTGTCGGCGCTTGCGAACGGAACGGCGAAGATGCCGAAAGAAAGGGCGATGAGGGTCTTCTTGATCGTCATGGTGTTGCTCCTTGTGTATCAGTGGAAGTAACGCGTTGTGTGCATCACTGGGTCCATGATAGGGAGCCACCCATGACGACAGCCTGAAGGGCCCATTACATCGGCGTCAGCAACATGACGAACAAGACATCTTCGCGGTTCCGAAGTGCGCGCTAAACTCCGGGTGAGTTTCCCTGGCCCTCGGAGGCGAGATGAATACGGATCAGCTGGATGCATCCGGGCAGCGGCCGCGAAAGAAGCGCCGTCGTCTCATTACCTTCCTCGCAATTGCCCAATTGTTCGGTTTTCTGTCGTCGCTTGACGCATTGATGTCGGTCCGCACCGCTCAGGGCACGGTGGCCTGGATGGTGTCGCTCAATGCTGCGCCCTTCGTTGCGGTGCCGGCATACTGGATCTTCGGGCGGACGAAGTTTCAGGGTTACGTCGTCGGACGGCGCGATGAGGACAGCCGGCTCCATCACGAACTCGAGGAAATGATGTCGCTGGTCCACCCCTATCGGGTGGCCCTGCCGCCAGGGGAGCGGCATGTCGGAGCGATCGAACGCCTGGCCAAGATGCCGATCGTGGGGGGCAACGAGGTGGAACTGCTGATCGATGGCCAGGCCACTTTCGACAGCATCCTGCAGGGCATCGCACAGGCACGCGACTACGTGCTGGTGCAGTACTACATCTTTCGCAACGACGAGGTTGGCCGCGCCTTCCAGCAGGCGATGATGGTCAAGGCGCGCGAAGGGGTGCGGGTGTTCTTCCTGTACGACGAGATCGGCAGCTACCAGCTTCCGGCGAGTTTTCTCGCGGACCTGGCCGGGGCCGGCGTTCAGGTGCGTCGATTTCACTCGACCCGGGGCACCGGCAACCGTTTGCAGCTCAACTTCCGCAATCACCGCAAGATCGTGATCGTCGATGGCCACACCGGTTGGCTGGGCGGGTTGAACGTCGGCGACGAGTATCTGGGGCGTGACCAGCGGATCGGCGCCTGGCGTGACACACACCTGCGGATGTTCGGGCCGGCAACCCTGTGCCTGCAGCTCTCCTTCGTCGAGGATTGGCATTGGGCCACGGACGAGGTGCCGGACCTTGAATGGACACCGGCGCTTGCCGAAACCAGTGTTCCGGTCCTGGTACTGCCGAGCGGCCCGGCCGATCGTTTCGAAACCGCCAGTCTGATGGTACAGCATGTCATCAGTTCAGCACACCGGCGGCTATGGATCTCCAGCCCCTACTTCGTCCCGGATGAAAGCGTGATCAGTGCGCTCAAGCTGGCCGCGCTGCGCGGGGTGGATGTCCGCATCCTGATTCCGGAGCGCCCCGACAATCTTCTCACCTACTATGCGGCGTATGCATTCGTCGGCCCTCTGATCGAGGCCGGCGTCTCGATCCACCGTTACCAGGCCGGGTTCCTTCACGCCAAGGCCTTCCTCGTGGACGATCTAGCCACCGGTATCGGCACCGTGAATCTGGACAACCGCTCGTTCAGGCTCAACTTCGAGATCACCGCCTGGGTCATGGACCAGCAATTCGCGGCGCAAGCGGAGGAGATGTTCGGGCGTGACTTCGGCCATGCACGCACCATGACGATCGCCGAGCTGGTTGACAAGCCGTGGTGGTTTCGCGTCCTCTCGCGTGCGGCCTATCTGACCGCGCCGGTACTCTGAACGGCGACAGCGATTCGTCAGCGGATGCCGACCCGGCGCTGATGCATGCGGATGTATGCAGTGATATGCGCGACGTCATCGGGCGTCAGCTCTCGGATCGGGGCTATATTGCCACCTATGCCCACATGCATCAGCCGCCAGTCGGCATCGGCTTGACCGTCATGTTGTCTCGAACCGTATCGAAGCGGTCTATTATGTAGCAGGCGCACCCCTAAACCTCAGAGTCGCCCCACACACCGCAGGCGAAACCCGATCCGGGTACCGCTGGGCCGGCAGCGATCAACCAACAGTATGCCCCGGTGCAACTCGACGATACGGCGGACGACCCGCAGTCCAAGGCCGCCGCCCGGTCTTCCGGTGTCCGCATCATGCTCGGTCACGAGCGTATCGCCTTCGAGCCGTTGTGCCACATTCGATGGCAGTCCGCAGCCGTTATCTCCTACGTGCACTTCGATCCGATCCTCAGCGGCACGGACCTCCAGCCTCACCTCCGTGGCACCTGCGGCATGCCGGATCGCATTGTCGATGAGATTGTCCAGGACCCGCTCGATCAGCATCACGTCCGCCTCGGCGAACAGTTCATTAGCCTGTATGTCTCGTTCGAACCTTACCGCTACACCATGCTCCGCCGCGCGCGCCGCAAACTTGTCCGCAACGTCCTGGACGAGTTCCGCAATCGGAAAGGGCTCTGCCTGAATGCAATAGTCGGATCGCTGCAGGTTGGCAAGTTCGAACTGCTCGTCCAGCATGCGCTCGAGCGAGTGCACCTGGGCCGACATCGATCGCAGGGTTGCCTTCACTTCTGCGGACGGGGAGTTCGACCCGACCTGTCCGAGTCCATCGAGGCTGTTCTTGACAATCATCAACGGTGTACGCAGGTCGTGGGAAAGATCTGCGTACAGGTCACGAAGGTTTCGGTCGTCATCCTTCAGTCGCCGCAGTAGGTCTGCGATCCTTCGTGCCATCGCGTCGACGTCGCGACTGACTTGGTCCAGTTCCGAGTATCGAGCCTGCGGAACCGGCTCGTTATCGACGACTTCCGCTGCCAGTCCGGTCCGAGCAAGTTCGGCAAGGGTCTTCCGAATTCGACCAATCGGCTGCAGGATCATGAACAAAAGTCCTATCGCCGTTGCCAATGCTGGAACCATTACCGCGGTGGCAAGCTTCATCGAATCGGACAGGAGGAAGTCGGTATGCGCTACGAGTAACCCCCTGACGTCAGGGCCATGCAAGATCATCAGCAGGTAGAGTGTGGGCTCGGTCTTCACGATTGCTGCCGAGAATACACGCTGTTGATCGGGCTGCAACGGATCCGCTACCATCAGCGGAAAGGCCCGCGTTCCTTCGAACCACGTGCTGATCGACGCCATATCCAGCGCGGATTCACGAATCCGTTCCGGATCAGCGGATGCGGCAACGATGCCACCGTTCTCATCGACAAGATAGAACGTTGCGCCGGGGACATCGCGCTCGATTTGCGCAAGTACGGCTGCTGTATTCGATCCGTCTGCCCGTTCTGTTTCCACATTCCGAAGTTCGGGGTGTCGTGAAAGCACGTGTGAGGCCCACTCCCGGGCCTGGGTCTGTGTCGCCTTGTAGTGGAAGCGCGTATGCGTATATTCGGCAAGCCATGCGAAGGCAAACACGATCAGTGCGCCGTGGACGATCTGTATGAGAACCAGCCGCCCGAGCAGGGAGCGGGGAACCCACCTCACGACCGGCGCCGATGCGCGTTGAGGCGGTACCCAAGACCCCACACGGTTTGGATCAACTCGGGGCGTTCCGGATTGGCCTCGATCTTGCGACGCAGGCGGTTGATATGGGTCGTCACCGCGTACTCGTAGACACCGCTTCCGTGACCCCATACAAGGTCGAGCAACTGCCCGCGCGAGTATACCCGCCCCGGGTTCGCCGCTAGAAGGTGCAACAGATCGAACTCCCGTTCGGTCACTTCGATCGGACTCCCGTTTCGGACCACCTGTCGTGCTTGCGGATCGACAACGAGATCGCCGAGTGCGATTCGTCCGTTTAACTGACGAGGAGCGTCGGACTCGCGCGAGAGCGCAACACGACGAAACAGCGCGCGGACCCGCGCCAGGAGTTCAAGTACACCGAACGGTTTGACCAGGTAGTCATCGGCTCCAAGTTCCAGCCCCAGTATGCGATCGATCTCGCCACACCGTCCAGACAACATGAGAATAGGTAAGCTCATCCCTTCACCGCGAAGTATCCGGCAGACATCCAGCCCCGACATGCCGGGCAGCCCTACATCGAGAATGATCAGGTCCGGCGGTTGCCGACGAACAGACTCCAGGGCCATGTTTCCGTCGTGGCACACCTGGATATCTCGCGCCACATCCCGAAGGGCCGTCGCCAGATGCGCAGCAAGATCTGCCGCATCCTCGACGACGAGAATTCTGCGTTCCGGTACGTCGCGATTGGGTTCGCCCAACATCTGGTTACCGAGGATATGTTCGTCTTCCTGCACGTGATGGTGCTCGGCGTCTGGCCGCCGTTGCCCTCGAAACGGGGGATGCCCGGGTGAATGGTGTGGTGAAGCGTATTCCGTCATCACGACAGGGTTCCTTTCGGAAGAAACTCATCTCAAAGACTTGTCACTGAGCTAGGCGGAAAACCGTCCTTCCGAAGTTGAGCGTGTGGATGCCGTCCCAAAGAAGTCTTGTCCGGTCAGGCCCGAATACGTCGACAATCAAGAGCCTCACCCAGCCTTCCGGATGACGCCGAGTATCGTGAAGGTGCAGTTACCGAAGGATGAACGGCCGATTACGATCCGGTAATCCCAGCCATGCAGTGGGTGCATCGGCGAGCATCTGGTGCCCGACGATGTGTGGCAGTGGCGCGACCTCGCTGCTATCCGACAGCAGGGAATGTGTTCGGCCACCCTCGATTGCATCCCCCCATTGCTCAACACTCATCTGCTCGATCATTGCGGGAGATAGCCCTTCCGTCCGGACTTCGCTTGCGCCGGCTTCGCACGTAAGTACCCGTTCCAGCTTGGACCGTCCAAACCGTACGACCAGGATGAGCCGCTTATATCCCTGCCACCGAAGGCGCTGGACAAGCGGAACCACCTCGCCACGCAGGCCCTCCCCGTCGATGGCGATTAAGTCGTAGGCCTCCAGACCCTCCAAGACGTCCGGGCTCCGGCACGACCAGTGCCAGTAGACACCGTCCAGATGCCACACCTGGCCTTCGATCTCGACGCCACTCACCCTTCCGTCATGCAGATATAGGGCACTCCTAGAAAAATTCACGATTTGCGCCTCCTGTGGTCCGACATGACGTCAATTCTCCCGTCGCGAACTCGCGCAAATCTCACGGTTTCGTGTCGCATTGGTGAACGCGTGCAGCGGTGCCTCTCTCCAGCCTCTCTGCCGATACGAACTCGCATCCCAACGGCGGATGTCACCCATCCTCGAACGCTCAGGACGATTCGAGCCCTGGATTGAACTGACATGCAAGCAAATTCATACGTCTGCACCGAGGTGGAGCTGACTCAATTTCGTTCGCCTTTCGTTATTGATACGCGACATTTCGCATCCAGAATTGCCGGCACGCTCGGAGACCTTGCATACACGAGCCCCAATAGCGTGGAGACCGAGAGAAGTGATCCAAAGAAAACCCCCAAACTCCGTCTCGACACTTGCCGCCGTCACGGCGCTTACCTTCGTGATGTCCGCGTGGGGCCACGGCACACCGCACCCTGCGGCGTCGTTCGAGGGCACGACACCCCCCGAGCAGCAGGAGTGGGGTATTGCGGGAGATCCCCAACATGTGACGCGGGAGTTCGTCGTCCGGATGAGCGATGACATGCGCTTTTCGCCCGACGGGATTACCGTTCGCGCAAACGAAACGGTTCGCTTCATCATTCACAACGATGGGGCTGTCCTGCACGAAATGGTGATCGGCACTACGGAAAAACTTGTCGAGCATGCGGAGTTGATGCTGAAGTTTCCTGGCATGGCGCACGACGATCCGTCGATGGCGCACGTCTCACCCGGCGAACAAGCCGAGATCGTGTGGGCGTTCAATCGCGCCGGTCGTTTCGATTTCGCATGTCTCTTACCCGGTCATTTCCAGGCGGGCATGACTGGATCGATTGCGGTCGAACACAGTCCTCTTTCTCTGCGTTCTGAAACAATCGGATCAATACGCTGACGCATGCTCCAAGACTCAGACAGATCAGGAGGCTCTCACGATGGCGAGCAAGTTCGTTCTACCGATAATACGGCGCGCGCAAAGCGGCAATGCGGAGTGCCAGTATCGGCTCGGCTGCATCTACCTGGACGGCGGAGAAGGCCTTGCAGCGAATGCGCGGACGGCCTACATGTGGTTGAGCCGCGCCGCCGCTCAGGGAATGGAACAAGCCTGGCGCACGATCGGCGAACGCATTTCGCCGACTGATTCGGACGGCGACGGGCAACTCGCACGATGGTACCGTATGGCCGCTACGAGCGGTTCGCTCCGAGCCAAGCGTATGCTCGCGCAGTTACTTGTTGATCCGGCTCTCGGTTTGTCCGACCCGAGCGGACGCGCCTGTGCGAAAGCCTTGCTCGAACAAGCCGCGGTATCAGGCGATGCGGAGGCATGTCGCGATCTGGGGAGACTCATGATTGAGAGCCCGGACAACGGCGTAGATGACAAACACGCATTGCGATTGCTTACACGTGCCTATGATCATGGGTTGCACGAAGTGGCGCGTGACCTTGCGGACCTGTACTGGAGTCGGCGTGAGCTTGCGCTGGCACGCACGTGGTACGAACGCTGTCCGCAGCCTTGGGATGCTGAGATGTGCTACCGGCTCGGTACGCTGAAAACCTGGCTTGGGCAGACCGGAAACCAGTTGCTCGAGCACGCTGCCCGGGAGGGGCATACGGCAGCGTGTGAGCAACTCGGCCTACGTTTGGCAACCGGCTCGACCGAACACCGCCGCGACCTGAAGAAGGCTGCGCGGTGGCTTGAGCCGGCTGCCGATCAAGGGTCGCCGCGCGCCGCTTACCTACTTGCAACGATATACCGGCATCGTGCCTCTAGCGCTTATGACGACCGCCGTGCGCGGCGATGGCTGTTTCGCGCGGCGCGATTCGGACATGGTGAGGCCTGCCTCCGGGCCGGCAAGGAACTCCTGCGTTCAATTGACAGCGGGTACACGACGCCCGACGAGATCGACCGCGCCCCACCCGATGCGGCTGCGGCCGAGTTCCTGATCGCGGCCGCAAAGTATGGGCTCGCAGCAGCACCCCGCGAACTCGCACGTCTAATTCGACCGATCGCTCCGGGCTTTCTGGCTCATGGCAACGCGTGGTCGATCCTTATTGGCCTTGCTGAGCGGAAGGATCCGGCGATCGGTGCGCGCGTGAAGCTTGGCTATGCACTCGGGCTGAGCGCACGCGAGTTGCTGGCGATCGAGCCGGAGCATTGCGATCTTGGTGAGTGCTTCGTTGTATCGATCGCCGGGCGACGCCCGTTGCGTCGGCGCATCGTTCTGGTCGACAGTGAGCGGCAGCGAAGGTTGATCGACGAAGCGAAGGCGTCGCTGCGGCGACTGCCAGAGCCAGCTCATGATGGCGCCGAAGCCAACGATTTTCGTAGCGACTACCTCAAACTCCGCCTCCTGTGCCGCCAGTTTGGCCATGCCCAGATCGACGCAGCGCTGTTTCCGCGCGGAAGAAAGTCGGGCTTGCACAATGACACGGCCCCTCAGGCACGATCTTCTTTGCCCCCGTGCCCGAGTGCCGTCTAATCGGGGTGCGTCGGGAGTCGTGGGCTTCCGTCCGGGATTATCCGTCCCTATCAGTTCCTGCAAACAGTTGAGGCCACGTCAGCGATGTGGGAATTGGGCGAGCGCAGGGTAGGTAGTAGCGAGGCGAAAGTGACGTAGCCATTACCGATACTTCATGTACACGTAATGGCTACGACAGGGTGTCACTCACGCCCCGCCGGAGAGGGCGGGGCGTATGCAGGTGCGAGGCAGCGCCTCAGAAGCGGGCTTCGGCCGTCAACCAAATCTTGGTGGCGTCGACGAACGGGCCGTCCTTGGCATCGTAACGGGCGACCTTGAACTCGAGCGCGTAATGCTCGCCGAACGATTTGCGTGCCATCAATCCCACTTCGCTACCGTAGTTGTTGCGACCACGGTCCGCGCGATAGTCGTGATAGACGGCCAGCAGGTTGACGCCCATGACCTTCCCGCCCACCGAAACCGAGGTGTCCCGCAATCCATCGGCCGGGGTGGCCAGGAACTGGTCGGCCCAGCCGTTGTGGGCATGCAGCGTCGCCAGGCGCGTCTCGAACCCCTTGCCGACGCGACGGTCGCTGCCCAGCCGCTCGTGGCCGACCTTCGCCGTTACGCCGTGAACCGTCGCACCCAGTTCGACGAAGCCGTAATCGGCGCGATAGCGGCCCGGAAACTTCGCGTAATCCCGTTGGCGTGCGAGTTCCGCCACATAATGCAGCCTCGCGCCTCCGTCGAGGGACTGCCCGCCGACAAGGCGTAGGCCCGCGGTTCGCGTTGACGACGACGCTGCATCGCGCCCGTAGTCCAGGAAGTATCCATAGCCGGTGAGGGTGCCGAACGGCAGCCCCGAGTAGCTCACGTTGAGCAGATGGTGCTCGACATTCTTGTCGTCGATGTCCTTGAAGACGCGATTGACGCGGTCGACGAACACGTAATTGATGGTCGTCTCGGGCACGGTCTTGTTGACGATGCGAAGCGCATCGAAGGTTTGCTCCTGCTGGCGGAAGCCGACGTTGCCCACGTGGCGGGCATTGTCGAAGATGACGCGCTGGCGCCCGAGCGTGACGGTGGTGTCCGGGATGCCCGTGTAGCCGAGGGTGGCCTGGTTGAATCGCGTGACTTTCGGATCGGCAACGACCGAGTAGCGCGTCTTGCCGTTGCCGCTGGGGCCGCTGTTGTAGCGCTCGGAACCGACGACCTGCGTCGTGCTGAACTCGACCAGGGCGGACAATCCGCGGTACTCCTGCGTCTTGTAGCCGAGGCGCAGACGCAGCGTCGAGGCCTCCGCGTTCTTCAGCGGGTTTTTCTGGTCGACGTGCTCGAAACGGTATCGGGCGTCGAGCGAAGGTTTGCCCGAAACGAGTGCCTCGGTAAAGGACTCGGCCGCGTGCGCCATCCCCCCCGCGACGAACAGGGCTGCGACCGCCGCCGACACGCGTGCCGGTTGGGTACTGGGTTTCATGTCATGCTCTCCCTAATGCTTCCATCAATGTGCACGGGCGCAGATGCGCCCGTGCACGAACGCGCTTCACGCCTTTTCCAGGCGGAATGCGCGTACGGCGGTACGAATCAGAACAGGTGGCTGATCCCCAGCCCGAAGGTACTGACCGAACTGCCGTTGTCGATGGCGAAGTCTTCGCGCCAGTTGAACCGGGACGTGTCCTTGCCGTTCTTCACGCGGCCATATCCTCCGTAAAGATGGGTCCGCTTGGACAGCGAATGCATGATCCCCAGCGTATAGCCCTTGCCGTCGCCGCCGGAAGCATCAACATTGGCCTTCACATAGCCGAGCATCAGGTGCGTCGCGGGCCCGACCATGACCTTGGCACCGACGTTCCAGACCTTGTCGGTTTCGGTGGAGAAGGCACTACCCTTCACACGGGCGTTCTGCCAGGACCCCAGAACGGTGACCATGCCGAAGTTGTAGCTCGCGCCAATGAAGTGTTCACGCTGGTCGTCGCTGGTCCCGCCGATATTCGACAGTTCCTGGAAGACATAACCTGCGCGCAGGGGACCATTTTGGTACTCCAACCCAACTGATGCGAAGCCCTGGCGGGGGCTGCTGTCCTGCTCGCCGAAGCCATAGGTGAGGTTGGCCTTGAATCCGCCAAAGGTGGGCGACCGGTAGTTGATTGCGTTGTTTTGGCGCGATGCCGGATTCCAGCCGGTATTGATCGACGCGCCTACGCCCCGCGCTGCGATTCCCTTCGTGAGGCGTTGGTACGGGCTGAAGAAATGCGCCATCGCCGGATCGAAGTAATAGCTCTGGAAGTAACCGGCCGGCTGGATCCGCCCGGCTACGAGTGTTCCGAAGTTACCGGAAAGCCCTGCGAATGCGGTGCGCGTGCCCGTGAGCCCGCCACCGGTTTCGAGGGCGATCGTCCCGAATTGGAAATCAAACACCGCCTTCAGACCATTGCCGAGATCCTCCGTACCCCGAAAGCCCAGGCGAGAGCCGTTTTCACCACCGGAATCGACACCGGTGACACGCTTGCCGTCGCCCCACGTGTTCTTCATATAAACGTCGGCCACCCCATAGACGGTGACGTTCGACTGCGCCATTACCGGTGCCGCAAGCAGGCTGGCCACCGCCAGAGCAATCAGCTTCTTCTGCATGAATCTCTCCTCGATTTGACGTTGGAACCGACGTGAAGCGCCGGTCCGACGGACTCGATCCCGCGAGTCGTCGAGGCCATTGTCGAAACGAACCCCTGCTGCACACAGAGGCCGGACAAAGTCAGGACCGATTTGTTAGAGAAAAGAAATCGCCGAAGATAGGATGTTGCGGTAAAGCAACACTGTCCGCCCTCGTCGTAGCAGAAACTGAAGGGGCCAAGCGACAAGACGAACACGACCCATCACGAGCGGGCTAGGGTAGGCCCCCTTCCATGTTTCGCTCGCAGCGTTCGTGAGCAGGTCATCGTGGTGGGCGCACGGCGATATGGCTGGAGCGATAGTAGCGGCAAGCCGATGTCTCCATCCGTATCGATGCGATATCCGCGAGCTAGACTTGCACCGCTAACATCATCAGAGTCCGGGCCGGCGACACCGAGCCTGTGGCTGTCTTGCGTAGAAGATCGGCGCCGGGTCACTGACGAGATGTCGGCAGTCAAACGGATATTATCGATTGCTGGAAATAGCGTTCCTGTGTGAGTCACTTCCCAAACTGGATGACAAGCCGTGGTGGTTTCGCGTCCTCTCGCGTGCGGCCTATCTGACCGCGCCGGTACTCTGAACGGCGACAGCGATTCGTCAGCGGATGCCGACCCGGCGCTGATGCATGCGGATGTATGCAGTGATATGCGCGACGTCATCGGGCGTGAGCCCTTCGACCGGCGGCATGTCGCCGAACTGCCAGTGATGGGCGTGTACGCCCTGTGCGACCGCCATCTGGAAGGCCGCGTCGCTATGGTGAGAGGGTTCGTAGATCCGGTGCAGCATCGGTGGGCCGACTTCCGTGCCATTCAGATCGACGCCGTGGCAGGCGGCGCAGTGGGTCTCGTACAGCGGCTTGCCGACGTTCGGATTCGGCATCAGTCCCGGGCTCGGTTTCGGAGGCGGTTGCCAGTTCTGGGCGGCCAGGCCGGCCGACAGGGTGCCGAGAACCATGGCGATGGCGATCTTCAGCGTCCGTTCCGGTCGGCGATGGGTGTCGTGCATGGGAGTATCCGTTCAAGGTTGTCGGGTATCGGGAGCCGTGGCGTCGGGTGCGGTCCGTAGCCGTCCCCGTGCGAGCAGCGCGGCCAGCCCGGCGAACAGCAGCGAGCCGAAGCCCCACACCCAGGCGTAGCCGATCATGTCGCCCCATGGCGCCACGGCGTATGCGACTGCGAGTACGGCCCAGACGACGGCTACGGGGACAATCAGCCAGAAATCTTCGTTCATTCCAGGTTCCTCCGGTCAGTGACCGCCGCCACCGGCAGCGGTGACCGGCAGCGACTGCATCATCTCGAAACCGATCGTCGTGAATCCGTACATCGCCACGACGATCACCAAGACCGACAGGGGTCCCACCCAGGCCGTGCTCGCCCGTTGCAGCGGGCTGCCACCCCAGGCGACGGTGAGCCCGTCCGCATCCG
>JBJHDM010000029.1:0-41310 GCA_050486545.1 Rhodocyclaceae bacterium
GAACAAGACCTCACTACCCGTCAAGCCCCTTGCAAATCCACCTCCAAAAACCCCGCAAGCCCCAAAACAACAAACCAGGCCCCGCGAGAGAGGCCGAATTATAGCCGCAGAGAGCTGACGGTCAAGCGAAACCCGAAGGTGCGGCGGGCTCAGTACGCCTGCGGGTTCGAGGCGAAGTTCTCGAACCGCGTGCACTCGCCGATGAAGGTCATCCGCACCATCCCGGTCGGTCCGTTCCGATGCTTGCCGATGATCAGCTCCGCCGACCCCTTGTCGGGAGAGTCGGGGTTATAGACCTCGTCGCGGTAGATGAACATGATGATGTCCGCATCCTGTTCGATCGCCCCTGATTCGCGCAGATCCGACATGACCGGTCGCTTGTTGGGGCGCTGCTCCAGGCTACGGTTCAGCTGCGAAAGGGCGATGATCGGCACGTGCAGCTCCTTCGCAAGCGACTTGACCGAACGGGAAATCTCGGACAACTCGGCGGCCCGGTTGTCGCTGTCCCGCGTACTCGTCATGAGCTGCAGGTAGTCGATCACGATGAGCCCGAGCTTTCCGCACTGCCGTGCCAACCTGCGGGCCCGGGCGCGCAGGTCGATCGGGTTCAATCCCGGCGTCTCGTCGATGAACAGCGGGGCATCGTACAGCTTTCCCATCGCCATCGTCAGCCGCTGCCAGTCCTCGTCGCCAAGCCGTCCGGTTCGAAGCTTATGCTGGTCGATCCGGCCCAACGAGGAAATGAAACGCGTTGCCAGCTGCGTTCCCGGCATCTCCATCGAAAAGATCGCTACCGGCAGGCGGCAGTCCACGGCGACATGCTCGGCAATGTTCAGCGCGAGCGTCGTCTTGCCCATGGCCGGGCGGCCGGCCAGCACGATCATGTCGGACGGCTGCAGGCCGGAGGTCTTCTCGTCGAGGTCGATCAGGCCCGTGGGAACGCCCGTGACATCGAGCGGATTGTCCCGGTCGTAGAGCTCCTGAACGCGATCGATGACCTGCTTGAGGATGGGCTGGATCGATACGAAGCCGCTGGCGTGCCGCGCCCCCGCCTCGGCAATCTCGAACACGCGTGCCTCGGCTTCATCGAGCAGTGTCTTCGCGTCACGTCCCGCCGGACTCAGGGCACTTGCGGCGATCTCGTCCCCGGCGGCCACCATCTTTCTGAGGATCGCGCGCTCGCGCACGATCTCGGCGTACCGGCGGATGTTCGCGGCCGACGGCGTGCTGTTGGCCACCTCGGCGAGATAGGCCAGACCGCCCACCTGCTCGGCCTCGCCATTCTTCTCCAGGGCCTCGAACACGGTCACCACATCGGCCGGCTTGCCGAAATCGATCAGACGCGAAATCTGGCGATAGATGCGGCGATGGTCGTCCCGATAGAAATCGTCGACGCTCACAAGGTCGGCGATACGTTCCCAGGCCGCGTTGTCGAGCAGCACGCCTCCGATGAGCGATTGCTCGGCTTCGATCGAATGCGGCGGGAGCCGGATCGATGCGATCTGGGGGTCTCCGGAAGTGCCGGCACGGCTCGAGCTGGAAGCGGACATGTCTTTTTCGTTGGAACGCAAGGTTTCGATTCTACCGGGACCCCAAAGGAAAAGGGGCTGCATGGCGCAGCCCCTTTTTCACGATCTCGGTATCGGCTTACTACTGCTGGTCGCCGAGCACCGAAACGGTGATGTTGGTGACGACATCCGAGTGCAGCGCAACATCGATCTGCACGTCGCCGACCTGCTTGATCGGCCCTTCCGGCATGCGGATGGCACTACGCTCGATCTCGAAACCCTGCGTCTCCAGCGCCTCGGCGATGTCGGCCGTGCTCACCGAGCCGAACAGCCGTCCGTCCATGCCCGCCTTGCGCGTGATCTGCACCATGAGGCCTTCGAGCTTGGCGGCCAGCGCCTGCGCAGCGGCCAGCTTTTCGGCCTGAATCCGCTCCAGCTCGGCGCGACGCGCCTCGAACTCGGCCTTGCTCGCCTCGGTGGCGCGCTTGGCCTTGCCTTGCGGGATCAGGTAATTGCGGGCATAGCCGTCCTTGACCTTGACGATGTCGCCGAGCGTACCCAGGTTGGCGACTTTCTCGAGAAGAATGATTTGCATGTCCGATCTCCCCTCTTACTTGTGCAGATCGGTGTAGGGCAGCAAGGCCAGGAAGCGAGCGCGCTTGATCGCGGTCGACAACTGACGCTGATAGCCTGCCTTGGTACCGGTGATGCGCGCCGGCATGACCTTGCCGGTTTCGGTGACGAAGTCCTTCAGCAGATCGACGTCCTTGTAATCGATCTCTTCGATCTTCTCGGCCGTGAACCGGCAGAACTTGCGGCGCTTGAAGAGGCCGCGACCACCGCGGTCATCCTTCTTCTTGAACTTTGATTTGGGCTTGAAAGCCATTTTCGTTTCCTTCCAGAAATTCGATCTTGCTCAGGTGCAATACCGGCGCTCGACTGCGAAGACTCCTTGCTGCGAGAAAGCCGGAAACCCGTATCCTCATCCCCGGGGCTGCCGTGGCCAGCACATTCGCCAGCTCGCCGATCGCAACCGCCTGCAATCCCACCGCCACGTCCCTGACAAGCCCTGCTTCGACCTGCTTCGATTCATGCGACAGACTGCATCCCGCGACCGGCACTCCTGCGGGCGTTCGGCGCACCGGCTGCAGTTCTTCCAGCCGGGCGTCGAGTACGACCTGGTTCAGCCCCGTGTCCGCCACATCAGGCAGACTGCGGCTCTTCCGTCTTGCTCTCGCCTTCGCCTTCGGAAGCCGGCGTCAGGGAGCGCGATTTTTCTTCTTTCATCATCGGCGAAGGAGCGGTGACCGCGGCCTTCGTCTTGACGGTCAGGTGGCGCAGGACCGCGTCGTTGAACTTGAACGAGTGCTCGAGTTCTGCCAGCGCTTCGCCGTCACACTCGATGTTCATGAGAACGTAGTGCGCCTTGTGCATCTTCTGGATCGGGTACGCGAGCTGACGGCGCCCCCAGTCCTCGAGGCGATGGATCTGCCCTTCGCGGCTGGTGACGATGCTCTTGTAGCGTTCGATCATCGCCGGGACCTGTTCGGACTGGTCCGGGTGGACGATGAACACGATTTCGTAGTGTCGCATGCATGCTCCTTGTGGTTGATGACAGCCCCCCGGCATGCGATGTCCGGTGGAGCAAGGTAAGAGCGGAATCATAACAGAATGTACTGGAAAATCAAAAGCCGACTCCGGCTCAACGTGCCCGTGCAGCCCAGATCTTCTCCAGCCGCTTGACGCTGACCGGCATCGGCGTCTTCAGCTCCTGGGCGAACAGGCCGACGCGCAACTCCTCGAGCAGCCAGCGGAAGTCCTCGAGCGCGGCATCGTCCGTGCCGGCCTGGCGCCGCAGGTTGCGCTCGCGCTCGAACGGCTGTGCCAGTGCCCGCCATTCGGCCATGAGCTGCGTATCCCGTACGGGGTTGTTGCGCAGCTTGTCGAGTCGCACCGAGGCTGCCTTGAGATAGCGGGGAAAATGCGCCAGCCGCTCCCAGGGAAACGCGGTCAGAAAGCGCTTTGGCATCAGGCGATCGAGCTGATCGCGAAGGTCTGCGGCCACTTCCGGGAACCCCTTCAGGCCCGACAGGCGCTTCTGCAGCGCCGCATGCTCGGCGACCAGCGTCCTGGCCAGGCGCATGAACTCCTGTGCAACGAGGCTCATCCGCGGTTTGGCCTCGCTACAGCGCGTGGCGAACGCTTCGGCATTCTCCGGCATCGGGTCGAGCAGGCAGACCCGCTCGAGCGTCGCGGCTACAAGTTGCGCCTTGAGTTCGGCCTCCGTTCCGAAGGGGATGAAGGCCAGCGCCAGCTCGCGCATGCCCGGCAACCGCTCGATCGCACGGACCTGGTCCTTGAGCGCGAGCGCGAACAGGCGTGCCAGACCCTTGCGATGCACCCGCTGGGCCTCCTCGGGCGTATCGAATGGCCGCAGCGACACGCTGTCGCCGTCGTCTTGAAGAGCGGGGAACCCGACGACTTGACGCCCGCCGACCTGCAGTTCCAGCAACTCGGGCAAGGCACCGAAGGTCCACGCCGTCAATCCGGTCTGCGATGCCCCATGCTGCGCGCTGTCCGCAGGAGCCGGGACCTCGGCTTCCGGGACAGCAGCCCCTTTCGCACCCGAACCGCCCTCGTCCGTGGCGATCTTCGCCATCCGGATCCGTTCGGCGGCCTGGCGGCCGAAGCGGGTGCGCAGATCGCCCAGATCGCGCGACTGGCTGAGCACGCGTCCGTGTTCATCGACGACCCTGAAGTTCATGAAGCAGTGCGGCTTCAGGTTCTCCGGGCGAAACGACTCCAGCGGGAGCTTCAGCGAGACACGCGCCTCGACGAAACGCTGCAGTGTACGGAGCAAGGGCTCCGCGGTGTCGCATTCTCCGGCCTCGACTTCCGCGACGAAATCCGCGGTACTTGCCGCGAGTGGCTGCAGCCGATGCCGGTGCTTCTGCGGGACGGTCTTGAGCAGGGCAGCGACCTTTTCCTCGAGCAAACCCGGAACCAGCCATTCGCAGCGCACCGCAGGAATCTGGTTCAGCATCGGCAGCGGCACCGTGAGCGTGACGCCGTCGTCCGGCGCACCGGGTTCGTGAAGATACTCGAGCTTCAGCCGCTGGCCGAAGACTTCGAAGGTCGCCGGAAACCGCTCGGTGGTGATCCCCGCCGCATCGTGACGCATCAACTGCTCGCGCGTGAGACAAAGCAGGTTCGGTTCGGACTGCTCGGCCTTCCTTCGCCAGACCTCGAAACCGGCCAGATCGACGATTTCTTCGGGAATCTTCGCGTCGTAGAAGGCGGCAATCAGGTCTTCGTCGACGAGCACGTCGGGGCGTCGGGACTTGTGTTCGAGCCGTTCGATTTCGGCGACCAAGCGCCGGTTATGCCGCAGGAAGGCCATGTTCCGCGCCGCCCCCTCTGCGATCTCGCCGGCCACCAGGCCTTCGCGGATCAGCAGGTCCCGGCACAGGGCCGGATCGACGTCACGGTAGCCGACGCCGCGCCGCGCATACAGCACCAGGCCGTGCAGCGTGCCGCGCTCCCACGCGCGTACCGCACCGGCCGACTTGGACCAGTGCGGCTCGAATACGTGGCGCTTGACCAGATGGGCACCGACCGCCTCCAGCCACTCCGGCTCGATGCGTGCCAGGCAGCGGCCGAACAATCGCGAGGTCTCGACGAGTTCGGCACAGACCACCCATTTCCCGGCCTTCTTCGCCAAAGCCGATCCCGGATGCGGCCAGAACCGGATCCCCCGTGCGCCGAGGTAGCTTCCGGACTGCGGTCCCGTCGCCTCTTCGGCCCGGCATCCGACATGCCCGAGCAGGCCGGCGAGCAAGGCCTTGTGGATCGCATCGTACCCCGCCGGCAACTGGTTCTCTTTCCAGCCATGTTCGGCGCACAGGGTATGGATCTGTCCGTGCACGTCCCGCCACTCGCGCATCCGCAAGCCCGACAGGAAGTGCTGGCGGCACCAGGTCTTCTGCTTGTTGCCCGACTCGTGACGCACCACCTCCTGCCAGGCCTTCCACAGGTTGCGGAACCACAGGAACTCCGAACGCTGGTCCTGCTCGCCACCCCGGAATCGGGCATGGGCCTGATCCGCCGCGCCGCTCTGGTCCTGCGGCCGTTCACGCGGATCCTGGATGGACAGGGCCGCCGCAATGACGAGCATCTCGGCCAGGCACCCGTGCTCGCGTGCCGCCAGCAGCATGCGACCGATCTTCGGATCGAGGGGCAGTCGGGCCAGTTCGCGCCCGACCGGCGTCAGGCCACGCGCTTCGCGGGCCGTCTCCCCTCGACCGGGGGCACCCTCCCCGGCCCCGGAGTCCTCTTCGATCGCACCCAGCTCGATCAGCAATTGATAGCCATCGGCGATCATCCGCGGCAGCGGCGGATCGATGAACGGAAAGTCCTCCACCGCCCCGAGCCGCAGGGCCTTCATGCGCAGGATCACACCGGCCAGCGACGAGCGCAGGATCTCCGGATCGGTGTGCTCGGGCCGGCGCTCGAACCCCTCCTCGTCGTACAGGCGGATGCACACGCCGTCCATCACCCGCCCGCAGCGTCCGGCGCGCTGCGCGGCCGCCGAACGGGCGATCTTCTCGATCTGCAACTGCTCGACCTTGTTGCGATGCGAATAGCGCTTGACCCGAGCCAGCCCGGAATCGACCACGTAACGGATGCCCGGAACCGTCAGCGAGGTCTCGGCCACATTCGTCGCGAGGACGATCCGCCGCCCCTTCGACGGGGCGAACGCGCGCGCCTGCTCCTGCGCGGACTGACGCGCGAACAAGGGCAGGATCTCGGTGCCGGCGGCATGGTGGGCCTTGCGCAGGGCCTCTGCGGCCTCGCGGATCTCGCGCTCCCCCGGCAGGAACACCAGCACGTCCCCGGGACCGCAGCGTTGCACCTCGTCGACCGCGTCGACGATCGCATCGTAGAGGTCCCGCCCACGCTCCTTGCTCGGCCCCGCGCGACGGCCGGCTTCGCTCCGTGCCGGCGCCTCGTCCTCGTCAGCAACGGGCCGATAGCGCACTTCGATCGGGTACAGCCTGCCGGAGACCTCGATCACCGGCGCAGGCCGATCCGGCGTACCGAAATGACGTGCGAAGCGTTCGGCATCCAGGGTGGCCGAGGTCACGACCACCCTCAGGTCCGGCCGTTTCGGCAGCAAGGTCTTCAGGTAGCCGAGCAGGAAATCGATGTTGAGGCTGCGTTCGTGCGCCTCATCGATGATGATCGTGTCGTAGGCCGAGAGCAGAGGATCGGTCTGGGTCTCGGCCAGCAGGATGCCGTCGGTCATCAGCTTGACGTAGCTCGATGCCCCGATCCGGTCGGTGAACCGGATCTTGTAGCCGACCGCCTGCCCGAGCTCGCTTTTCAGTTCCTGGGCGATGCGGCTTGCGGTCGCCCGTGCAGCCAGTCGCCGCGGCTGGGTGTGGCCGATCAGCCCGGCCGCCCCGCGCCCCAGTTCGAGACAGATCTTGGGCAACTGGGTCGTCTTGCCCGATCCGGTCTCGCCGCAGACGATGACGACCGGATGGGCGGCGATCGCTGCGGCGATCTCCTCGCGCTTCTCCGATACCGGCAGTTCGGCGGGGAATTCCGGTCGGGGCAGGCCGGCGCGACGGCGCTCCAGCGCTTCGCGCGAACGTGCCCGCAAGTCGTCGAAGTCGCGCTGCAGGCGTTCGCGCCCACTGCCCTCCGCGCCCCCGCGTCCAAGCTTGCGCCGCAACGCGCGCAGGCGAGGCCGATCGGCACTCAGGCAATCGTCGAGGGAATCGCCTTCATGGGCGGAAGGGGGAGGTCGGTTACGGCGGCTCAAGGTCGGACGGTCGGCACGCTCCGCACGACGAGAAGTGGCGCGAGAGGGTTCGGCCGGCGTGCGAAAGGGGCGATTATGCCAGAACACACCTTCGCCTCGTTCGCACCGGGGACGCGCCCGCACCGGACGCCGGGCGAACCCTGCCTATAATGGTACGAGCAGGAGGTCCCGACATGCCGAAGAAAGACACGCTGCGTGATCACGGCCCGGGGTCGGACCCCGGGCTTCTGGCCGAAGAGCTTCATCGTATCGTCGACGCCGCCATCGCCGTGGCGGAGGAGAAATCCTGGGAGGCCATGCGGCTGCATGACGTCGCTGCGCGACTTGGCATCACGCTGGACGACCTCCGCAAGCATGTTCGCGAGAAGGAGGATCTGGTCGACGCCTGGTTCGACCGTGCCGACGCCGCGATGCTGCACGAGGGGGAAACGGCCGGATTCGCTGCCCTGCCCAGCCGCGAGCGCCTGCACCGCCTGATCATGGCCTGGCTCGACGCGCTCGCGCCCCACCGCGAGGTTACGCGGCAGATGATCGCCGGCAAGTTCGAGCCGGGTCATCTCCACATCCAGATTCCCGGCCTCATGCGCGTGAGCCGCACCGTGCAGTGGGTGCGCGAAGCCGCGGGGAGAAAGGCCACTTTCCTGCGTCGGGCACTGGAGGAGACAGCGCTGACGACGATCTACCTCGCCACCTTCTTTTACTGGATGCGGGACGCGTCGGAAGGCTCCGCACGCACCCGGCGATTCCTCGAACGCAGGCTGCAGTTTGCCGAACGGCTGGACCATCGCGTCTTCCGGTGCAAGAGCCGAACCCCGCACCCCCCCGCCGACGCGCAAGAACCCACGACCTGAAGCGCCGACCACGATGGATCCGCTCACTCATGCGCTGAGCGGCGCCGTACTGGCGCGCGCCACCGCGCCGTCCCGCACGCAGCCCGGCGCATTGCCGCTACGCATCCGCATGGGCGTGGCGTTTGCCGCCGCAGCCTTCCCCGATCTCGATTTCGCGCTGCGCCTGATCGATACGATCACCTATCTGAACTGGCACCAGGGCCTGACCCATTCGCTGCCGATGGTTCCCGTATGGGCGTTCCTGCTCGCCCACCTGTTCGCACGGCTTTGGCGTGGACGCTACCGTTGGCAGGCGTTCTTCGTCCCGGCCTGCCTGGGACTCGCGATCCACATCGCGGGCGACCTCATCACGGCCTACGGCCTGATGCTGTTCGCACCGTTCTCGACCTGGCGGTTCTCGCTGCCGTTCGCCTTCGTGATCGATCCGTGGATCACCGTCTTCCTCGCCGCCGGGCTTCTGGGCGGAGGGCTCCTGCCCCGTAGCAGGGTCCCGTCCATCGCGGCATTGATCCTGGTCGCGGGCTACGTCGGTGCTCTCTCGGTCCAGCACGACCGTGCGCTCGATGCCGCACGGGCACACGCCGCGCTGCACGAATCGACCACGCCCGCCAGGATAGACGTGCTGCCCCAGCCGTTCTCCCCGCTGCACTGGAAACTCGTGGTCGGCATCGACGACGCCTACGACATCGCCCGCGTGCGCCTGGATACGCGCCCCTATCCGTTCGCAGACGCGCTCCCCAAGCCCCTCGCCGGGGTGGCTGCGGCGTATCGGCCGCTCGACACCGCCGTCTGGACGCCAATGAGCCGTTTCGGCACCGACGACACCGCATTCGCCCGTGAGGCCTGGCAACAGCCCGCATTCGCCGACTTCCGTCGCTTCGCGGCCTTTCCCGTCCTGGACGGCACCGAACGGGACGCTTCTCGAAGCTGTGCGTGGTTCGTCGACCTTCGCTTCGTGCTGCCGTCCATGGCCCCTTCCTTCCGTTTCGGCTCCTGCCAGGACGCGAACGGCCGCTGGTCCCTGCAACGCCAACGCGGCGCGTTCTGGATCGACTGATCCGGAACACGCCGCGCTCGAGGCCTCAGCGCAAGCCGATCGCCAGGCTCAGCAGCAGCGTCAACACGACCAGCAGGGCCGCCCAGGCGATCACGCCGGCCATCAGGATGAAGCTGGCCATCAGCCTCGATTTACTGTGGTTCTCAAGCTTGAACAAGGGCTCGACACCGTGAAAGATCAACGCAGCGGAGGCGACCCAGGCCACCGCGCCGATCAGGGCGTTGAACCACATCACGGGGACGAACAGCGCGAGCGACGACAGCCACAACGGCGTCGGTGCGATGGCTGCGAGCATGTAGGCATCCTCGAAACCCGGCTTGACGTCGACGACGTCGCCCATCTGCTGGATGACCGAAGCCATCAAGGCGACCATGGCCAACTGGACGAAGAAGAAGGTCCCCGCGACCGCCAGCGCCTCCAGGAAACTGATCTCGGGGACCAGCGCCGGAAACACCGAACCCGGGGTGACCAGCATCGAATACAGGAACATCACCGACGGAATGAGCGACATCGGCACGACGTAGCTGGCGAACATCTTCGACACCGACGGGTGGACCTGGATCACGTCCTGCCACCCTTCGGAGTAGGAGTAGAGCATCTTGGGAAGATTGTGCGTATTCATGATCGACCTCCATGCTGGGCCTTCCGGGGGCATCGGGACGCCGCGTGTCGCGGCGCCGGTAGCCGGGGCGCCCCTTTTCATTATAGAAACGCACCCCGCGCTTGATACGCCGTGCCGCCCGCGCTATGGTGCGGCGTCGAACGTCCGTCCGGAATTACCATCGATGGCACGACTCCAGGCATTCCCCCCCCTTTCCGGCGCCAACGCCCATACCCTGATCCTCGGCAGCATGCCGGGAGTGGCATCGCTCGCGGCCGGGCAGTATTACGCCCACCCGCGCAACCTGTTCTGGCCGTTCATGGCCGAACTGCTG
The DNA here is from genome assembly GCA_050486545.1 of Rhodocyclaceae bacterium. Lineage (GTDB taxonomy): Bacteria > Pseudomonadota > Gammaproteobacteria > Burkholderiales > Rhodocyclaceae > DAOMNN01. Next base: position 10,179 of record JBJHDM010000029.1, read on the forward strand.
GGGATCGACATCGATCAGCCCTATGCCGCCCGTATCGAGCAATTGTCCGGCCACGGCTTCGCGCTGTGGGACGTCCTTCGCGCCTGCCGGCGGGCCGGCAGCCTCGATACGCGCATCGAACCCGGTTCGATCGAGATCAACGAATTCGCGCCCTTCCTCGCCACCCATCCGGGCATCCGGCGCATTTTCTTCAACGGCACCGCGGCCGAACGGCTCTTCTGCCGCCACGTCCTCTCCGGTCTCCCCGCCGGAGCGGACGCACTGCGACGGACGCGACTACCGTCGACCAGCCCGGCAAACGCATCCATCCCCTATCCGCAAAAGCTCGCCGCATGGAGGGCCCTGCTGGCATGAGCACGCCCCGTCACGCCGTGGTCATCGGCGGCGGCCCGGCCGGGCTCATGGCGGCCGAAACGCTTGCCGCGGCCGGCCACCGCGTCGACCTCTACGACGCGATGCCGTCGGCCGGGCGCAAGTTCCTGCTCGCGGGCATCGGCGGGCTGAACCTCACGCACTCGGAAGCACGCGAACCCTTTCTCGATCGCTACGGCAGCCGCCGGCCGGATCTCGAACCGCTGCTCGAAGCCTTCGGCGCAAACGATCTTCGCGAGTGGGCACGCCTGCTGGGCATCGAAACCTTCGTCGGCAGTTCCGGCAAGATCTTTCCACGCGAGATGAAGGCCGCCCCGCTGCTGCGTGCCTGGCTCCATCGCCTGCGCGCGAGCGGCGTCCATCTCCATGCCCGGCACCGCTGGCAGGGATGGCGCTCGCCCGACAGCACTCCGACCGGGCCGCTGTACTTTGCGACCCCGGAAGGCGAACGCCTCGTCGATGCAGATGCGGTCGTCCTCGCACTCGGCGGTGCAAGCTGGGCACGGCTTGGTTCGGACGGAGCCTGGGTGCCATGGCTGCGCGAACGCGGGATCGATATCGCCGAACTGAAACCGGCCAACTGCGGGTTCGAGGTCTTCGGTCCCGAGGGACAGGGCTGGAGCGAACACTTCCGCGGCCGCTTCGCCGGCCAACCGCTGAAGTCGCTGACGGCACGCCTCGAAGACCACCGGGGCGTCACCCATGTCCGGCTGGGCGAATGCATGATCACGGCCACGGGCATCGAAGGCGGCCTCGTCTATGCGCTTTCGGCGCCGCTGCGCGACACGATCGAGGCGCAGGGGTCGGCCACGCTCTTCCTGGACCTCGCACCCGGTCGCAGCCTGGAGCGCCTGCGCGCGGACTTGGCCCGCCCCCGCGGCACGCGCTCGCTCTCTTCCCACCTCGCGAGCAAGGCCGGCATCTCGGGCGTCAAGGCCGGATTGCTGCGCGAGTGCGCGCTGCCTGATGAACTGGCCGACCCGCACCGGCTCGCCCACATCCTCAAGGCCCTGCCGTTGACGCTCGCGCGCGCCCGGCCGATCGACGAGGCGATCAGCTCGGCCGGCGGCGTGCCCTTCGAGGAACTCGACGACGGATTGATGCTGCGGGCACTTCCCGGCGTGTTCTGCTGCGGCGAAATGCTCGACTGGGAAGCGCCGACAGGCGGCTACCTGCTCACGGCCTGCTTCGCCACCGGCCGGGCAGCCGGATCGGGCGCCGCGCGCTGGCTGGCCGGCCAGGATTTCTGAGGCGGGTTCCGGGAAGTGCCAAGGCTCATCCCTTCCAGGCGTTGAACACGGTGTAGCCGGCCCAGGCCATGAGCAGGGAGCCGAACAGGTGGGCGCCCGCGTGCAGCGCCAGCCAACCCCACTCGCCCCGTTGCACGAGATGCAGGCCCTCGGCCGAAAAGGTCGAAAACGTCGTGAGCCCGCCGAGGAAACCCGTCGTCAGGAAGAGCTTCAAGACCGGAGACAGCGCCGGCACGGCGTGAATGTAGCCGAGCACGCATCCCATCATGAAGCCGCCCGAAAGATTCGCGACCAACGTGCCGAGTGGCACCACCAGGAAATACGGATTGAGCAGCAGGCCCAGGCCCCAGCGCAGCCAGGCCCCGATCGCGGCCCCGAAGCCGACGGCGGCAAACGCGGCAAAGCCGGCCTGGCTCGTCATGCCCTGTCCTCCCGGATCGAACCATGCTTGTCCATCGTATCCCGCCATCGTCATCGACCGGCACGAGTTTACCGGACGATAAGGCTTCCGTGGCGCCTTCCTGAACTCCGCTCCGGGGTAGAATTCGAGGTTTGCGCATCCGTGCGATTCGATCGAGGCAAGCAGTGTCCGAACACTCCCAAGACGGCGGCGCTCCCGCGCCCGTGAGCAACTTCATCCGCAACATCCTCGACGAGGACCTCCGGACAGGGAAATGGAGCGGACGGGTGGAAACCCGTTTCCCGCCCGAACCGAACGGTTACCTCCACTACGGCCACGCCAAGTCGATCTGCCTGAACTTCGGACTGGCGCGCGACTATGGCGGCACCTGCCACCTGCGCTTCGACGACACCAACCCCGAGAAGGAGGAGCAGGAGTATGTCGACGCGATCATCGCGGCGGTGAGCTGGCTCGGATTCGACTGGGGCAAGCATCTGTACTTCGCCTCGGACTACTTCGAGACCATGTACCAATGCGCGGTCGCGCTGATCCGCTCCGGCAAGGCCTACGTGGACTCGCTGTCCGCGGACGAGATGCGCCGGCTGCGCGGCACGCTCACCGACGCGGGCACCGACAGCCCGTTCCGCACCCGCGGGGTCGACGAGAGCCTCGATCTGTTCCGGCGCATGCGCGACGGCGAGTTCGACGAAGGCACCCACGTGCTCCGCGCGAAGATCGACATGGCGAGCCCCAACATCAACCTGCGCGACCCGGTGATCTACCGCATCCGCCGGGTGCCGCACCACCGTACCGGCGACCGCTGGTGCGTCTATCCCCTCTACACCTTCGCACACCCGATCGAGGATGCGATCGAGAACATCACGCACTCGATCTGCACGCTCGAGTTCGAGGACCAGCGCCCCTTCTACGACTGGCTGCTCGACGCGCTCGCCGACGCGGGCATGTTCGCACGCCCGCTGCCGCAGCAGATCGAGTTCGCACGCCTCAACCTCACCTACGTCGTGCTATCCAAGCGCAAGCTGGTCCAACTCGTCGACGAGGGCCACGTCGCCGGCTGGGACGACCCGCGGCTGCCGACCCTGATCGGCGCTCGACGACGCGGCTTCACGCCGGAAGGCTTCCGGAGGTTCGCCGAGCGCATCGGGGTCTCCAAGGCCGACTCGTGGATCGACATGGGCGTGCTCGAGGAGTGCATGCGCGAGCACCTGAACGAAACCGCCGAGCGTCGCGTAGCGGTGCTCGACCCGCTGCGCCTCGTCATCACGAACTACCCGGAAGGCGGGTCTGAGGAGTGCGAAGCGGCCAACCATCCGCTCAAGCCCGAACTGGGCAAGCGCACGATGCCCTTCGGCCGCGAGCTGTGGATCGAGCGCGAGGACTTCATGGAGGCGCCCGTCAAGGGCTTCCGCCGCCTGTTCCCGGGCAACCGCGTGCGGCTGCGCTACGGCTACGTGGTCGAATGCACCGGCTGCGAGAAGGATGCCGAAGGCAACGTCGTGGCCGTCCATGCCGAGTATTTACCGGACTCGAAGAGCGGCACCCCCGGCGCCGACGCCTACAAGGTCAAGGGCAACCTGCACTGGGTTTCGGCTGCACACGGCTACCGCGCCGAGGTCCGTCTCTACGACCGCCTCTTCGCCCATCCGTATCCGGGCGCCCGGCGCGAGGGCGATCCCGAGGGGCTGGAGCGCAGCTTCATCGACGATCTCAACCCGGATTCGATGCGGGTCATCGAAGCCTGGCTCGAGCCGGCCCTGCGCCACGCCCGGGCCGAAGAGCGCTTCCAGTTCGAGCGGCATGGCTACTTCGTCGCCGACCGCTTCGATACGACCGACGGCAAACCGGTCTTCAACCGGACCGTGACGCTCAAGGACTCGTGGAGTCGAGCGCAGGCCTGACAGGCATTGCGTCGGTTCGGGCAACCGTGGATCATCCCGATATGCCATTCGAACCGACATGATGCGGACCTTGCGCCGACTCCTCCTGCTGCTCGCCGGCATGGCGGCGATCGCTGCCGCGATCTGGTGGTTCACCCGCCCGCCGGTCGTGGAGGTCCGCCTCGTCGAGGTCGAGCGGGGCACCGTCGAGGCCACGCTGTCCAACACCCGGGCCGGCGAAATCGAGGCCTGCCAGCGCACGCGTCTGTCGACGATCATCGGCGGACGCATCGATTTTCTCGGTGTCCGCGAAGGCGACCGGGTCGAGGCCGGGCAGGTGCTGCTGCGCCTGTGGAACGAGGATCAGGAAGCCCGCATCGCCGTCAATCAGGCGCAACTCGAGACTGCGCGCCGACGGGTCGAGGAAGCCTGCACCATCGCCGACAATGCGGATCGGGAAGCTCGCCGGCAGCAGGAACTGTTCGAACGCGGCTTCGTATCGGCCTCGCGAGCCGAGCAGGCGGTCACGGAAGCCCGCGCGCGCCGTGCGGCCTGCGAGACCGCACACGCGGACAGCCACACCGCCCAAGCACAGATCGCCGCCTCGGCCGCAGACCGCAGCCGCACGGTGCTGGTCGCTCCGTTCGCCGGCACCGTCGCGCGCATTACCGGCGAGCTGGGCGAATATTCCACGCCGTCACCGCCGGGCGTGCCCACGCCTCCGGCGATCGACCTCATCGACGATTCGTGCCTGTACGTGAAGGCGCCGATGGACGAGATCGACGCACCGCGCATCCGCGTCGGCCAGTCGGTACGCGTGTCGCTGGACGCGATCCCGGACCGGCGCTTCGAGGCACGGGTGCGTCGTGTCGCCCCCTACATCAGTGCGGTCGAGCGCCAGGCGCGCACCGTCGACGTAGATATCGATTTCCTGAGCCAGGACGACGCGCGCGGGCTGCTGGTGGGTTACAGCGCCGACGTCGAGATCCTCCTCGAGGTGCGCGAGGACGTGCTGCGCATCCCGACCGCCACGCTGCTCGAGGGCAATCGCGTGCTGCGCTTCCGCGAATCCGACCGCACGCTGGAGGAGCGGCGCGTGACCACAGGCCTGTCCAACTGGGAGTTCACCGAGGTCGTGGCCGGACTGGACGAGGGCGACCGCATCGTCTCTTCGCTCGAGCGCGAGGGCGCACGTGCGGGGGTTCGGGTCGAGCCCGAGTGAATCGGCATGGCCCAGATCGAACTCGCGGGGATCGAACGCATCTTCCAGTTGGGTGACACGCCGGTGCACGCGCTGAAGAACGTGACGCTCGCTCTCGAGGCGGGAGAGTACGTCTCGGTAATGGGGCCCTCGGGGTCGGGCAAGTCCACGCTGCTCAACCTCATCGGCCTGCTCGACCGGCCCGATGCCGGACGCTACCAGCTCGAAGGACGCGACGTGACGACGCTGTCCGCCGACGAGCAGGCGGCCGTGCGGAGCCACCGCATCGGCTTCATCTTCCAGAGCTTCCATCTCGTACCGCGCCTGACGGCCGCGGAGAACATTGCGCTGCCGTTGATGCTCGCCGGCATCGATACGACCGACCGGCGTGAACGCGTCACGCGCACGCTGGCCGACTTCGGTCTGACCGAACGCGCCCACCATCGCCCCGAGGAGCTGTCGGGTGGCCAGCGCCAGCGCGTCGCGATCGCCCGTGCGACGATCCTGCGCCCGGCGGTGCTGCTGGCCGACGAACCCACTGGCAATCTCGATCGCAGCACGGGACACGAAGTGACCACCCTGCTCGAATCGCTCAACGCGAGCGGCATGACGCTCGTCGTGGTCACCCACGACCCGCTCATGGGCGAACGCGCGCGACGCCGCATCCGTATGGAGGACGGAGCCATCGTCGAGGACGTCCGCGAACCAGCCTCGGCAGCCCCATGAGCCCCGCCGACACGCTTCGCTTCGCGGCCCGGGCCGCGACCGGCTACCCGCTGCGCACCGCGCTGATGGTCCTGGCGATGTCGATCGGCGTGGCTGCGGTGGTCGTGCTCACCGCGCTGGGCGACGGCGCCCGCCGCTACGTCGTCGGCGAGTTCACCGCGCTGGGAAGCAACCTGGTCATCGTGCTGCCCGGCCGCACCGAGACCGGCGGGATCGGTCTCACCAGCCTCATCACCAGCACGCCGCGCGACCTCACCGTGCGCGACGCGGAAGCCCTGCGCCGGGCACCCTTCGCCGATCGTGTGGCGCCGATCGCGATCGGCAACTCGGAAATCGCATTCGGCGGGCGGCTGCGCAACGTGGTGGTGCTTGGCACCAATGCCGACTTCATGGCACTGCGCCGCTTCGAACTCGCCCGCGGCCGCTTCCTGCCGGCCGAGGATCCCACGCGTGCCTCGGCCGTCGCCGTGCTCGGCGCGACCCTGTACGCGGAGATGTTCGGCAACGAACCGGCCGTGGGACGGATGATCCGGGTCGGCGACCGCAGATTGCGGGTGATCGGCGTCATGGAGCATTCGGGGCGCGGCCTGGGGATGAACACCGACGAACTGGTGATCGTGCCGGTCGCCACCGCCCAGGCGATGTTCGACACCAACAGCCTGTTCCGCATTCTCGTCGAGGCGCGCAGCCGCGAAGCACTCGAGCCGACCCGCCGCCAGCTCGAGGAAATCCTGCTCGCGCGCCGCGGCGAGCCGGACGTCACGCTGATCACCCAGGATGCCGTGCTCGGCACCTTCGACCGCATCCTCGGCACGCTCACGCTGGGCGTAGCCGGAATTGCCGCGATCAGCCTTGCGGTGGCCGGCGTTCTGGTCATGAACGTGATGCTCGTCGCGGTCACCCAACGCACGGCGGAGATCGGTCTGCTCAAGGCGCTGGGCGCGACGGGCGGCAGCATCCGCATGGCCTTTCTGGCCGAGGCCGGTCTGCTGTCGCTGGCCGGCGCACTGGCCGGTTTCGCGCTCGGCCACGCCGGCGCGTGGGGCCTGCGGCTCGCGTTTCCGGACCTGCCCGCATGGCCGCCGGACTGGGCGGTGCTGGCCGGAATCGGCACGGCGCTGGCCACGGGCGTGCTGTTCGGGGTGATCCCGGCGCGTCGGGCGGCACGCCTCGACCCGATCCAGGCGCTGGCAAGGCGCTGAACCGATGCATGCGCACGATTTCCTCCGCCTCGCCCTGAGTTCGCTGGTCGCCCACCGGTTGCGCAGCTTCCTGACCTTGCTCGGCATCTCGGTCGGCATCGCCGCCGTCATCCTGCTCACCTCCATCGCCGAGGGCCTGCACCAGTTCGTGCTGAAGGAGTTCACCCAGTTCGGCACCAACATCGTCGAAATCACCCCGGGACGCGAGGCGGTGCATGGCGGCCCGCCGGGCATCCCGAGCACGGCGCGCGATCTCACGCTCGAGGACGCCCGTGCACTCGAACGCGTCCCCCACGTCACCGGCGTGACCCCGATCGTCTATGGCAACTCGGAGGTGCAGGCGGGCACCCGCGTGCGGCGGACAACGGTCTATGGCGTCGGGCCGGACATGCACCGGATGTTCTCGCTGGAAGTACGCACTGGCCAGTTCCTGCCTGCCGACGACCCGTCCAGCCCGCGGGCCTTCGCGGTCGTCGGCGCGAAGCTGCGCGGTGAGTTGTTCGGCCACGACAACCCACTCGGCCAACGGATCACGATCGGCGGCGAGCGCTACCGCGTGATCGGCGTCATGGAGGAGAAGGGGCAGTTTCTCGGCGTCGACCTCGACGACACGGTCTACATCCCCGCCGCGCGCGCGCTCGCGCTGTACCGGCGCGACGGGCTGATGGAGATCAACCTGACCTACCGGGAAGGCATCCCGGCCGCGCGCGTCGTCGCCGAAGCCCGGCGCGTACTCGTCGCCCGCCACGGCCAGGACGACGTGACGATCCGCACCCAGGAAGACATGCTCGCCGCGCTGTCGAACATCCTCGGCATCCTCACCGCGGCGGTGGGCGCGCTGGGCGGCATCTCGCTGCTGGTCGGCGGCGTCGGCATCGCGACGATCATGACCATCGCAGTGTCCGAGCGGACCAACGAAATCGGCCTGTTCGTCGCACTCGGCGCGCGCCGCCGCACCGTACTCGGATTGTTCCTCGGTGAAGCCGTCGTACTCGCCGCACTCGGCGGTCTGCTTGGCCTGGCCGCCGGCATCGGCATCGCGCAACTCGTCGGGCTGCTCGCCCCGGCGCTGCCGGTCAGCACCCCGTGGCACTTCGTCGTGGCCGCCGAACTCACCGCCATCCTCATCGGCCTCGTCGCCGGCGTGCTGCCCGCGCGCAAGGCCGCGCGCCTGGATCCGGTCGAAGCCTTGCGGGCGGAATAACGTCCTACACCGATCCGTCCTGCGTGGTGGATGCATCGCGTGCATGCGCACGCTCGGCCAGCGCATCGCCCAACGCCCCGATCACCGGCTTGGTGCCGCCGCGATAGGCTGCGCGGCTGACCGCATGGGCGGCGAGCGGCGCGGTGACGAGCACCACCAACATCGCGAACAGCGCCTCCATCGCGGCTTCGCCCGTGGTTGCGGTGGCGACACCGGCCAGGATGAGCACCGCGCCGAGCGCGCCGGCCTTGCTCGCGGCGTGCATGCGGCTGTAGCAATCGGGCAGGCGCAGCACCCCGACCGCGCCGAGCAGGCAGAACACCCCGCCGGCCAGCACCAGGGCCGAGGCGATCCAGGGCAACAGGGATCCGTTCATGGCTTCTCGCTCCTTTCCTCGTCGGCCGCCTCGCGCGCGGCACGCTCGCGGTCATGCTTGCGGAACAGCGGTGCAAACGCCACGGTTCCCAGAAACGCAACCAGCGCCAGCACCACGGCCACGTCGAGGAACACGATCTGCCCGCTGATCATCGCCCCGAGCGCGACCGCTGCCACGCCCAGCAGCGTCAAAGCGTCGATCGCGACCACCCTGTCCGGACCCGTCGGGCCCAGCAGCAGCCGCACGACGATCAGCAGCCCGCTCAGGCCAAGCATCCCGACGACCAGCGGCAGGACCCAGTACGCCCCGGCCAGTTCCATCGTCATCTTCCGCCCTCCCGCAGCACGAGCCGTTCCGGATGCATCCAGTCGAGCAGCCGCCGTTCGATCTCGCGCACGCCGTGTTCGACCCGTTCGACCGAGTCGGTATCGAGCGCATGGATGAAGAGCACGCCGGTATCCGGCTCATACTCGAGCGCCATCGTGCCCGGCGTGAGGGTGAGCAGGAGACCGACGAGCGTCGCGACGCCCTCGCGACGATCCTCCAGCGTGACACGCACGATCGCGGGCGAGGTGCGCACCTGCCCGGCCACCACGAGACGCGCGACCCCGATGCTGGCCTTGACGATCTCCAGCGCAAACCACGCCACGAAGCGCGTACCCAGTTCGAGCCGCTGCACGTAATCACCGACACGGATCAGCCGGGCGCCCAGCTTCAATACCAGATAGACGAGTACGAAGGCGCCGACGATCCCCATCGGATCGAGCGCATTGGCGAAAGCGGCAATGCCTACGGCCAGCAGGATGTGCAGTCCAAGCATTCAGCGGCCCTCCGGATGCGTGATCGCCTGGAAGTGCATCTGCGGGTCGGCAAGCTGCTCCGCCGCGGCGATCGCATACTCCATCACCGGCCCGGCACCCAGGCCGATCGCCACCGTCATCAACGCGAGCACGACGATGGCCGCCCAGGCGCCGCGCATACCCTCAATCGGGCGAATCGCTGCCTCGCCCCGGGGGTGCGCCTTCAGGAAGGTCTCGTTCCAGATCTTGCTCATCGACAGCAGCGTGAAAATCCCGGTCAGCAGCGCCACGCCGGCCGCCCACCAGAACCCGTCCGTGAGGCTCGCCTTGACCAGCACGAACTTCGCCCAGAAACCCGACAAGGGCGGGATGCCCGCCAGCGACAGCGCCGGGATCGCGAACAGGATCGCCAGCCACGGCGCCTTCGCGTACAGCCCCCCCATCGCTGCGAGACGCTCCGAGCCGGTCAACCTTGCGGCCAGTCCGCCGATGAAGAAGAGGTTGGCCTTCACGATGATGTGGTGGATCAAATAGAACACCGCGCCGGCGATCGCCAACGGACTGGCCAGCGCGAGTCCGAGAATCATGTAGCCGACCTGGCTCACGATATGGAAAGACAGGATCCGCCGTACCTCGATCTGTGCGGCCGCACCCAGCACGCCGACCAGCATCGTCGCGCATGCGACCCACAGCAACACCTCGTGGACGCCGCTGTATTCGGGCCACATCAGCGTCACCAGACGGATCAGCGCATAGACACCGACCTTGGTCAGCAGCCCCGCAAACAGCGCCGAAACCGGCGTCCAGGCGACGTGATAGGATGCCGGCAGCCAGCCGAACACCGGGAACAGTGCCGCCTTGATCGCGAACGACAAAAGCATCATCACCACCGCAAGCGTGGCGGCAGGCGGCGCCTCGCCCGAGCGGAAGATCAGGCCCAGCTCACCCATGTTGAGCGTCCCGGTCGCGCTGTAGACGAGCCCGGCGGACAGCAGGAAGACCAGCGTCGCGAGCAGGTTGAGCACCAGGTAGGTCATCGTGCCGGCCAGCCGGCGCCGCCCGCCGCCGAGGGCGATCAGCGCGAAGGAGCCGATCAGCAACACTTCGAACCACACGTAGAGGTTGAACACGTCACCGGTGATGAAGGCACCGCACACGCCCGCGAGCAGCCCGTGCACGAAGAGGTGGAAGTTGCGCAGCACGTCCGGGTTGCCTTCGCGCACGAGTCCGTAGACCACCGTGGCCAGCCCGATCACGCCTGTGATCGCGACCATCGCAGCGGAGAGCCGGTCGATGACGACGGTGATTCCGTACGGGGCCTGCCAGCCACCCAGTTGCACCGCGAGCGGCACGTCGTCGCCGGCGAGGACGACCAGCCTCAGGCCGACGAGCACGAGCAGCACCGCGCCGATCACGCTGACGACCTTGACGTGCTCGTGACGGGGACGCAGCACGATACTGATCAGCAAAGTGAGCAGGGGGACGACGACCGGCGCGACCACGAGCGTATTCATCGCGACTCCTCCGCGTCGTGGTGCATGTCGGCATCGTCCTGATGCACCTGCAACCCTACCTCCTCGATGTCCGGTGCCGACTCTTCGGTGACCTCGGTGACGCGGTCCGTCGTGGTGATGCCGTGGCTCTCCCGCACGCTCTTGAGCACCGCCAGCGCGAACGCGAACAGACCAAAGCCGATCACGATCGCGGTCAGCACCAGCGCCTGCGGTAGCGGATTGGCCGCATCGGTTGGCACCGTCGTCGGCGTCACGAAGGCTGCGACTTCTCCGGCGAAGCGCCCGGCGGTAAGCACGCCGAGGTTGATCGCGTTGCCCATGATCGCAACGCCGAGGACGACGCGGATCAGGTTGCGGTCGAGCAGCAGCCACATGCCGATGCCGGCCAGCCCGCCCACGGTCAGTGCGGCAAGGAGTTCCATCAGGCCTCCCTCCCCGCGATACGCTGCATCATGTGCATCACCGAGCCGAATACGGTCAGGAACACGCCGATGTCGAACAGCAGCGGGGTGCCCAGCGGCAGGCCGAGCGGGAAGATCCACAGCCCCTTCAGGAAGGGTTCGCCCGCGAGCAGGCCGATGATCCCGGCACCGACCGCGCAGGCGAGACCGACGCCGACGAGCAGCGTCGGCCGCATCCACATCAAGACCCGCGCCTGGTAGTTGCCGAAGGTGAGCACCACCAGGATGAAGCCGGTGGCGGCCACCAACCCGCCGATGAACCCCCCACCGGGCAGGTTGTGGCCGCGCCACAGCAGCACCAGCGACACCAGCACCAGCAGCCCGGCCAGCGGACGCACCGCCTGGCCCAGCAGCACCGAATCGAACTCGGGCTGGCCGCGGCGCGTCATCTCGGTAAGCTGACCCCCGCCCAGCAGCGTCGCTGCCGCCAGTGCCGCCAGCGCGACGACGACGATCTCGCCCAGCGTGTCGAAGGCCCGGAAGTCGACGAGGACGACGTTGACGACGTTGCCGCCCTTGCCACCCGGATAACTGTTCTGCATGTACCAGTCAGCAATGTCCCCGGCCAGCGGCAGGTTGACCGCAACGATCAGCGCCACGGCCACCGCCACGCCGAAAAAGACCGAAACGAGGACATGCGTCACGCGCGACAGCCGCCCTTCCGGCGCAACACCTGGAATGGCCGGCAGGCTGCGCAGTACCAGTGCGAGGAAGACCACGGTCAACGTCTCGACCATGAGCTGTGTCGTGGCCACGTCCGGGGCATTGGACGCGAGGAAGAACAGCGCGAGTCCCAGTCCGCTCGCGCCGAGCGCCGCCACCAGCGCGAGCCGCCCACGCATCACCGCAGCGGCCCCAGCGCCGGCCAGCGCGAGCAGGCAGCCGACCACCGCGGGGATGCTGAGTGGCGAATACTCGCCCCCACCAAGCAGGTTCTCCCCGCCGACCGCAAGCGCGACGAACACCGTCGAACTGAGCACCAGGCTGAGCAGCGTGAGATGCAGCCGCAGCGAACCGTGCTGCCAGCCGCTGGCGAGCATACCCGCAAAACGGAACAGTTTCTTGAGCAGGCGATCCCAGATCAGGTCGCCCGACACGCCCCAGAACACGCGCCAGCGGGCGATATGCCGCCGCACCGCGTGACGGAACCCGTAGAACAGCACACCCAGGCCAACGGTGAGCAGACTGGCGACCACCGCCGGCGTCATCCCACCCCACAGGTAGAGGTTCACGTCGACGGCGCCGCGCGACACGACCTGCACCGCGGCGTTGATCAGCCAGGTTTCGGGCCAGTGGTGCCAGGCCCCGAGCACGAAACCGCCGATCGCCAGCAGCATCGGCCCCAGCCACATCGGCATCGCGACTTCGTGCGGCTCGCGCGGGTAATGGCCGCGCGCTCCGAGGAAGGTGCGGATGAACACGAGGCCGGCCGCGGCCAGCAGCAACGCGTTGGTCCCGATCATCACCGCGGTGACGATCCACCCGGTCAAGCCCATCTCGATCAGGCCGGCGTAGGCGAATTCCTTGGCGATGAAGCCGAAGAAGGGCGGCAGGCCGGCATTCGAGAAGGCCGCCAATGCGACCGCGGCCCCGGTCAGTGGCATGTAGCGGATCAGTCCGCCGAGCCGCGACAATTCGCGGGTGCCGGTCGCATGATCGACCGCGCCGACCGCCATGAACAGCGCGCCCTTGTAGAGCGAATGCGCGAGCAGGAAGAGGACGAAGGCCTGCAGGCCGTAGGTCGTGTTGGTCCCGATCAGCATCGTGAGCTGGCCGAGCACGGTCACGGTGGTATAGGCCAGCAGCCGCTTCAGGTCGGTCTGGCGGATCGCCAGCACGGCACCGACCACCGCGGTACTCGCACCGACGTAGACGAGCACGTCGCTCCAGCCGGCCTCCCCGCCCATCACCGGGTTGAGGCGGGCGAGCAGATACACCCCGGCCTTGACCATCGTCGCAGAGTGCAGGTAGGCCGACACCGGCGTGGGCGCATTCATTGCGTTGGGGAGCCAAAGGTGGAACGGGATCTGCGCCGACTTGGTGAAGCAGCCGATCAGCACAAGCACCATGATCCCGTAGTACAGCCCATGTGCCTCGACCGCCGCGACGTCGAGATCGGAAAAACGCCACGCCTCGCCCGCGATCCCGAGCAGGACCAGCCCCGCAAGCAGGGCAAGCCCCCCGCCTCCGGTGATGAGCAGCGCCTGCAGCGCCGCGCGGCGCGAGACCGACTTCTCGTGCTGGAACGCGATGAGCAGGAAGGACGCGACGCTGGTCAGCTCCCAGAACACGAACATCGCGATGAGGTCGTCGGCGAGCACGAGGCCGAGCATCGCCATCATGAACAGCAGCAGATAGGCGTAGAAGCGCCCCAGGTGGTGGTGATCCGACAGGTAGGCCCCGGCATAGAGCACGATCAGTGCGCCGATGCCGGTGATGAGCAGCGCGAACAGCAGCGAAAGTCCGTCGAGCCGCATCGCGACGTCGATTCCGAGCGCAGGTACCCAGGCGATCGACGCGGTCACGACGTCGCCACCCGCGATCACGGGGATGCAGCTCACGAACCAGGCGAACGCACCCAGCGGCGCAAGCGCCAGAAACCAGCCGGCGCGGTCGTCCATACGCGCCGACAGGATCGGGGCCAGAAATGCGGAGATCGCGATGGCGAATACCGCACTCAGCATCGGCCGTGACCTTCCACGTTCCACTTTCGCATGGTCCGTCCTCCCGTCAAAAGACCTCGTCCTCTCCCAGATAGCGCCACTGCCCGAGCGGCAGGTCCCCCAGCTTGACCTTGCCGATACGCGTTCGTTTCAACCCGACGACCTTCAGTCCGACCAGCTCGCACATTCGCCGGATCTGACGCTTGCGCCCTTCGCGCAGCACGAAGCGAAGCTGGTCGGCATTGATCCATTCGACCTTGGCCGGTCGCAGCTTGCGTCCGTCCAGCTCGAGCCCATGGTTGAGCAGTTCAAGCCCACGATCGTCCAGCCGCCCTTCGACCCGGACGATGTATTCCTTGTCGACCTTGGAATCCTCGCCGATCAGCTTGCGCGCGATGCGCCCGTTCTGGGTGAGCACGAGCAGCCCGGTCGAGTCGATGTCGAGCCGGCCGGCCGGAGCCAGTCCCCGCAGATGCGAGGCATGGAAGCGCTGGGCGATCTTGCGATCGTACTGGTTGTCGGCACCGATCAGGCTGACCGCAGGTTCGAAGCCGGGTTCCGGCTGACCCGACACATAGCCCACCGGCTTGTGCAACAGGATCGTCACTTGTCCGGCCTGGCGGCGCTTGGCTTCCGGAGCCAGTTCGATCCGCGCGCCGGGGTCGATTCGCGTCCCCAGTTCGCTGACGCGGCATCCGTCGACGAACACCCATCCCCGCTCGATGATCGCATCGGCTTCGCGGCGGGAACACAGCCCGCGCTCGGCCATGACCTTGGACAGGCGTACGCCCTGTTCCAGGTCTGCAGGCCTCGCCTGCTCGGGCGCACTCCGCACCGCGGCAGAACGGGGCCGAGGCGTGTCCTTGCGCTCGTCCGTGCTTTCGGGCCTGGTGGCGGCCTCGTCCGCGGCCTTGCGCGCCTGCGTCGGCGCGACGTGCGGCAGAAAGCGGCTTCGAACGCCCCTGCGACGCCCGGCCGGCTCGCCCTGCGCGTGCTCTTCGGCCGCCGGGGCTTTCGCTTTCACCCCCAGCGTACGCCGTGGCGGTGCCGTCACGGGTGGAGCATCGGGTGTTCGCTCCGGCGTCTCCGGAAGCCTCCTGGAGGTCCGTCTGGTCAAGATTCCTTCCCCTGTCGGTAGCCTGCTTCCGCTCTGCCCGCGCCCCCATCGACCGTCGGCGCGGCGTCGAAGGTGCTCCACCCGCAATCGCGGCCGGTCGCAGGCAGACTCGACCGCTCCCGCCCCTGCAGGTGCAGATGCGCCTTGGCGATGAAATGCGCAGTCACCGGCGCGGTCAGGAACAGAAAGACGGTGATGAGCACCTCATGGATCGACAGTTCCCCCTCGGTCGCGAGAAAGTACAGCATCGATGCGATCAAGGCCCCACCCACTCCCAGTGTAGTGGCCTTGGTGGGCGCATGCAGCCGCGTCATCAGGTCGGGCAGCTTGATCAGGCCCAGCGAACCGACCACGACGAACACGCCCCCGGTCACGATCAACAGCGAGATCAGCAGTTCCAGCATGAATGGCATCCCGGTCTCCCTACTCGATCACGTCGCCGCGCAACACGAAGCGGCAGTAGGCCACGGTCGAGATGAACCCGAACATCGCGAACAGCAGGGCCGCCTCGAAATACACCGTCGTGCGCTGCTGGATCCCGAACAGGATGATCAGCGCGATCGTATTGATCACCATCGTATCGATCGCCAGCACCCGGTCCATGACGGTCGGACCGCTCACGAGCCGCCACAGGTTCAGCAACAGGGCCAGCGAAACCGCGAAGAAACCGAACAGCAAGGCCGATTCGATCATGGGAAGATCTCCTTCAGTCGCGCCTCGTAGCGCGTCTTCATCTGCAGCACCGCCTCTTCGGCGTCCGGTGCATCCAGGCAATGCACGAGCAGGCTGCGACCGTCGGCCGACAGATCGCTCGACACCGTGCCCGGCGTCATCGTGATCGTCCCCGCGAGCACGGTGATCGCCTCGGGCGATTCGAGTTCGATCGGGACCGTGACCCAGCGCGTGCGCAGGGCCTCGGCCGGGCGGAACAGGATCAGGCGCGCCACCAGCACATTCGCGACAAGCACGTCCCATGCCACCAGCAGCATATAGGACAAGGCCTTGCCGTAGGCACGGATCGGCGGGCGCTCGGGCCAGAAGTTGCTGGTCAGGATCGGGATCACCACCCCCAGAAAGGTACCCATCACCAGACCGCCCATCGTGAAGCTGTTGAGCAGCAGCATCCACAGCAGGATCAGCACCACGGTCAGCAACGGATGAGGCAGCCAGCGCTGTACGAAACTGCGGGAGTCCTTCGCGGCTGCCATCAGTACGCCCTCCCGTCACCCAGCACCGCCTGGAGATAACCGGCCGGCGCGAAGAGCTGGGCCACCGTCTGGTCCAGATAGGTCGTCACCAAGCCGGCGAACACGGTCAACAGGACCGTGCCGGCGAGCAGGAATCCGACCGCGACGAATGGCAGCGCATGCACCGGCCTACGACGCGTGCGGAAGCTCCCCTCGACCGAAGCGCTCTTCCAGAACAGGGTGCTGCCACCCCGTGCGAAGCCGAGAATCGCGACCAGCGACGTGGCCAGGATCAGTGCCCAGATCCAGACCACCGCCCCGGACTGGCGCACGCCGTCCAGGATCAGCAGCTTGCCGACGAAACCCGACAGCGGCGGCATGCCTGTCATCGCGATCGCCCCGAGGAAGAAGGCGCCGGCAATCAGCCCCCCCTGTGCGAACCGCGGCGCCACGCTCAAGGCGTCGTCGTGCCCGGGACGCCGCTCGGCCACCAGATCGACGATCAGGAACAGGGCGCCGGCCGCCAGTGTGGAATGCAGCAGGTAGTAGAGCGCCGCGGCCATTGCCTGCGGCGTGAACACCGCCACCGCCACGAGCAGGGTCCCCATCGAACCGACCACTGCGAAGCTCACCATCTGGCCGAGGCTGCGCGCGGCCAGTACGCCGAGCATGCCCAACACCAGCGTGACCAGCGCCGTGGGCATCAGCCACGGGGCCGCAAGCCAGGACGCTTCGCCCGCCGCGTCGCCGAACGCCAGCGTATAGACCCGGATGATCGAATAGGCGCCCACCTTGGTCATGATCGCGAACAGCGCGGCCACCGGGGCGGGCGCGTTCGCATAGGTCCCGGGCAGCCAGAACTGGACCGGCACGAGCGCGGCCTTGACCGCGAACACGAGCAGCAGCAATACGCCGCCGGTCTGCAGCAAGGCCTGGTCGGCGGGCGCGACCTCGGTCACGCGCACCGCCAGATCGGCCATGTTGAGCGTCCCGGTCACGCTGTAGATCAGCCCCACCGCCACGAGGAACACCCCGGACCCCACCAGGTTGACGACGACGTACTGCACCCCCGCGCGCAGTCGCTGCCGCCCGCCGCCGTGGACCATGAGCCCGTAGGACGCGATCAGCAGGACCTCGAAGAAGACGAACAGGTTGAACAGGTCACCGGTCAGGAACGCACCGTTGATGCCCAGGAGCTGGAACTGGAACAAGGGATGGAAGTGTTGCCCGCGACGGTCCCACCCGTTGATCGCATAGAGCAGGACGAACAGGCCGAGCACGGCCGTGAGCACCAGCATGAGCGCCGCCAGCCGGTCGAGCACCAGCACGATGCCGAAGGGTGGCGGCCAGTTGCCCAGAGCGTAGATGCGGATCTCCCCGTCCGCGGCCATGCCCATCAGGATTGCGCCGAGCAGCAGCATCAACACCGTGGATGCCACCGAGAACGTGCGTGCGAGCACGATGTCGTGGCGCACCGCCAGCGCGATCAGCGGCGCCACCAGGGCCGGCAGCAGCAGGGGGAGGATGATCCAGTGGTTCATGGCGGATTCCGGCTCCCGGTCCCGCTGGTCCCGCCCGGGCCGACGAGATCCACGTGATCGTCGTCGCTCTCCAGCCAGGCTCTCAGTGCCATCACGACGATCACCGCGGTCATGCCGAAGGAAATGACGATGGCCGTCAGTACGAGCGCCTGCGGCAGCGGATCGGCATAGCCGGTAGCGGCCGGATCGATCACCGGCGGCAAGTGAATGGCCAGGCGCCCCATCGCGAACAGGAACACGTTCACGGCGTAGGTCAGCAACGCCAGTCCGAGCACGACCGGAAAGGTGCGTCCGCGCAACACCAGGTAGATGCCCGCAGCCGTCATCACCCCGATCGCGCTGGCAACGAGGAATTCCATCTCAAGCCTCCTTCGGTCCACCGGCCGCCTGTTCGGCCGGGTTCACATCCATCGGCCCCTCGTTGACCGGAAGGTGGGCGGCGCGCCGCCCCAGCTTCGAGAGGTTGGCCAGCGCGAGCATCACTGCCCCGACCACGGTCAGGAACACCCCGACGTCGAAAGGCATCGCGCTCGTCAGCTCGAACTCGCCGACCACGGGCAGGCGGAAATAGTCGAACGCGCTGGTCAGGAACGGATAGCCCATGACCATCGCAGCAATCCCGGTGGCCGCGGCAATCAGTACCCCCGAGCCGATCATCGCGTGGTAGCCGACCCACATGCGCTGGGCCGCCCACCCGAATCCACTGGCCATGTACTGCATGATCAGCGCGATCGCGACCACGAGGCCGGCGATGAAGCCACCGCCGGGCTGATTATGGCCGCGCAGGAAGATGTAGACGCCCACCATCAGTGCGAGCGGAAGCATCACGCGCGTGGCCACGACCATCATCATCGGATGCCGGTCGGCCGACTGGGGCTGGTCGGGTACCCAGGTCGCGAGCTTGCGCGCGACCTGGCCGCGCAATGCCCCGTCGAGCAGCGCGAAGATCGCAAGCGCGGCGATGCCGAGCACGATGATCTCGCCGAAGGTGTCGAAGCCGCGAAAGTCGACCAGGATCACGTTGACCACGTTGGTGCCGCCGCCGGCGGGCTTGGCCTGGGCGAGGTAATAACCGGAAAGCGTCGCAGCGTCCCGCGTCATCGCCGCCCAGGCCAGCGCGCCGATTCCCAGCCCGCCGGTGAGGGCGATTGCCCCGTCGCGCAGCCTGCGTGGCAGGCTGCTTTCGGCCGGCGTGTACTTCGGCAGGAAGTACAGCGCCAGCAGGATCAGGATCACCGTGACGACCTCTACCGAGATCTGCGTCAGCGCCAGATCGGGGGCGGACAGATAGACGAATCCGATCGACACGATGAGACCCACCACGCCGATGACGATGACCGCCACGAAACGGTGGCGA
The DNA here is from genome assembly GCA_050486545.1 of Rhodocyclaceae bacterium. GTDB lineage: Bacteria > Pseudomonadota > Gammaproteobacteria > Burkholderiales > Rhodocyclaceae > DAOMNN01. Next base: position 29,448 of record JBJHDM010000029.1, read on the forward strand.
TGCAGGACCACACCGACCAGGCATGCACCCACCAGCAACGCCCACGCGACGATCGCAACGGGTGCGGCCGGCAGCGTCTCGCGGGTCCCGGGCAGGTGGCTCGCCCCGAAGAACGCTACCATCCCTGCGGCGACCGCCGCGGCCAGCATGAACGCCAGATAGCGCTGCAGCGAACCGTTGTGCAGGCCCAGCGCGATCAGCCGGCTCGCAGCCACGAGCGAGGCCACGCCTGCGTCGAACAGGACCTTGGCCTGCGGATGCGGTCCCGCCGCCCACACCCGGCGCACGAACGCATAGCGCCACAGCATCGTCAGGCCCGCCGCCAGGGCGACCGCCGACAGGAACAGCGCCGGGGTGAAGCCGTGCCACAGCGAAAGATGGAACTCGGGCACCGCGCCGCCGATCACCGCAGCAGCCGTTGCACGCACGAGCGCACCGGCGAAGGTTTCCGGAAACGCGCCGATGAGGACCACCAGCGCGACCAGCAGCGCCGGCGGCAGCCACAGCCCGGCCGGGGGATCGTGCGGCGGTCGCGGGTAATCGTCGCGACGCGGGCCGAAGTACACCTGGACGATGTAGCGGAACGAATACGCGACCGACAACACCGCGCCGAGGGTCGCGAACAGCGGCAAGATCCAGCCCTGGCCGGCCCACGCGGTACGCGCCGCCTCCTCGAGCATCATCTCCTTGGACAGGAAGCCGTTGAACGGCGGCACGCCCGCCATCGACGCCGCGGCCACCATCGCCATCGTCGCGGTGATCGGCATCAGCATCAGCAGCCCGCCCAGGCGCTGGATGTCGCGCGTGCCCGTCTCGTGGTCGACGATGCCGGCGTTCATGAACAGGGCCGCCTTGAAGGTGGCGTGGTTGAGGATGTGAAACACGCCGGCGACCGCGGCCATTGGCGTTCCGAAGCCGAACAGCATCGTGACCAGGCCGAGGTGGCTGACCGTGGAAAACGCCAGCAGGCCCTTGAGGTCGTCCTTGAACAACGCGATTCCCGCAGCGATCACCATCGTCGCGAGCCCTGCGGTCGTGACCAGGTAGAACCATGCATCGGTACCGGCCAGCACCGGCCACATCCGTGCCATCAGGAAGATCCCGGCCTTGACCATCGTCGCCGAGTGCAGGTAGGCCGACACCGGCGTCGGGGCGGCCATCGCATGGGGCAGCCAGAAATGGAACGGGAACTGCGCGCTCTTTGTGAAGCACCCCCCCAGGATCAGCACCAGTGCCGGCAGATACAGCGGGTCCGCCTGGATCAGTTCGCGGTTCTGGAGGATCACGGTGAGGTCGTAGGAGCCGACGATGCCGCCCAGGATCAGCATGCCGGCGATCATCGACAGCCCTCCCGCCCCGGTCACCGCCAGCGCCATGCGCGCACCCTGGCGCCCTTCGGGAAGATGCCGCCAGAAGCCGATCAGCAGGAAGGACGACAGGCTGGTCAGTTCCCAGAAGATCAGCAGCAGCAGCACGTTGTCCGAGAGGACGATGCCCACCATCGCGCCCTGGAAGAGCAGCAGGTAGGTGTAGAACACCCCCATCGGATCTTCCTTGGACAGGTAGAAGCGCGCATAGGCGATGATCAGCAGGCCGATGCCGAGGATCAGCCCGGCGAACAGCAGGCCGAGGCCGTCGAGGAAGAACGTGACGTTGAGCCCCAGGTCGGGCAGCCATGCCCAGCCGACCTGCACAACCTCCCCGCGCAGCACCGCCGGCACGTGCGTGAGCAGCAGCGCGAATGCCAGCAAGGTGACCGATCCGGTCGTGATCGCGCAAGCGTTCCTGCCGGCGCGAATCATCAGCGCGGGCAGGAACGCCCCGAGAAAGGGCAGCATCACGATCAGGGCAAGGCTCATGCGGCGTATCCGGGATGCGTCGTTTCGGAGATTTTCCCGGAGGTTTCCCCCCGACGAACAAAGCCCCGGCGCAAACCGGGGCGTCCATTCAAACCAATGTTTTCATTCTACTGGATCGCCCGGGATCGAAAACTCCGCACTATCCCCAATGGCGATTCAGGCCTTGCCCACCAGCAAGAGATGTACCCGATAGGGGCCGTGGGCACCCAGCACGATCGTCATCTCGATGTCACCGGTTCGTGACGGTCCCGATACGAAGTTGACCGCTCTCGGTAACATCGCGCCGCTTTCGGCACGCAGCAGCGACCACGCCTCCTCCATGGCCGGAACGATCCGGGACACGGGCACCACCGCGATATGGGTTTCCGGCAGCAGGCTCGTCACGGCGGCCGTCTGTGGCCCCGAGCACAGCATCAGGGTTCCGGTCTCGGCGATCGCGCAGAAGCATCCCGTGATCCCGACCGCATCGTCGGCCGTGGCGCTGCGCGCAGTGACTTCGAGCCCCGCCCCGTGCCAGTCCAGCGCGGCAAGCTCCGGCCAGACCACCGCCCGCCCGGGAAGGTCGAGCGACGCGAGGTAGCGCGCAACGGCCGCCGGCACCTCCTCGAGCGTATCGACCTCCTCGAGCGTGCTCGACATGCGGGCGGCCTCGGCCCGGAAACGAGCTGCCGGATCGGTCGCCGCTGGCGGACACGGCCCGCGCGTCTGCGCCGCGATCACCGCGTCGACGGTATCGAGCGCCACGCCCCGGTTCTCCGGGTTGCGGCCGAGCGCGGCACGCACGCGCCCGAGAATGTCGTCCCGTGCGGAATCCTTCATGATTCAGGCGAGCCGGTTGCGCGGTGCCCCCGCGACGAAGGCCTCGATGTTGTCGACAACCTGGTCGGCCAACCCCTGCATCGCGCCGGCCGACGCCCAGGCCATGTGCGGCGTCACGATCAGGTTCGGGATGTCGGGCGCGAGCAGGGGGTTGCCGTCGCGAGGCGGCTCCTGGGACAACACGTCGATGCCGGCACCCGCGACCACCCCCTGGCGCAAGGCATCGGCCAGCGCCTGCTCGTCGATCAGCCCGCCGCGCGAGGTGTTGATCAGCACCGCATGGGGCTTCATCCGCTTCAGCTCTTCCGCGCCGATCATCCCGCGGGTCGCATCGTTGAGCGGGCAATGCATGGTATGGACGTCCGCTTCGCGCACCACCGTCTCGAAGCCCGTATAGCCTTCGCGCACCGCCGCCGCGCCCTTGTGCTCGGCGAACAGCACCCTCATGCCAAAGGCCTCGGCCAGCCTGGCCACGCCCTGCCCCAGCCCCCCGCGCCCGTAGACCCCCAGCGTGGAACCATGCAGGTCGCGCACCGGATGGTCGAACAGGCAGAAGGTTTCGGCCCGGTTCCACAGTCCCTCGTGCACATCGGCGTCATACCGGAACAGGTTGCGACGCAGCGCCAGCATCAGCAGGATGGCATGCTCGGGGACGGTATGGACCGCATAGCCGCGCACGTTGGAGACGACGATGCCGCGTTCGGCGCACGCCGCCACGTCGACGTTGTCGACTCCGGTCGCGGACACCGCGACCATGCGCAGGCGGGGAAGCCTCGCCAGGTCGTTCGCCCTGAGCTTGAGCTTGTTCACGATCACGACGTCGGCATCGACCAGGCGCTCGCAGACCTGATCCTGCCGGGTCACGGGGTGGGCCACCCACTCGTGCTCGAACGTGGGCGGGCGGAAGTCCGCCTTGATGGAATCCGCTTCGAGCAGCACGATGCGAAGGCTCATTGTCCGTCTCCAGTGGTTTTTCGGTGCTTGTACAGTTCCCGGAAGGTACGTCCTTCCGGAGCCGGGAGATCCCTGTGCGCGGTCCATTCGGGCGCCATGCCCATGATCCGGATGCGATCGGTCCCGTCGGCCAGCCAGCCGAGATAGCGGACGACGACCCGGCTTGCCAACCGGTATAGCATGGGTCGGGCCGCGACCCAAGCCCACAAGCGCATCGCCAGCCGCTCGCCGCGGGGGCGCAGGCGCGCTTCGACCTGGCGGTCACGCAGTCGGCGCAGCAGATCCGGCAGCGGAATGCGGACCGGACACACCGTGCCGCACTGATTGCACAGCGTGGAGGCCTGCGGCAGGTCGAGCGCCTGGTCGATCCCGGTGTACAATGGCGTCAGCACCGACCCCATCGGCCCCGGATAGACCCAGCCGTACGCGTGCCCACCCACACTCTGGTACACCGGACAGTGGTTCAGGCAGGCGCTGCAACGGATGCAGCGCAGCATGTCCTGAAACTCCGTTCCGACCAGTCCCGCCCGCCCGTTGTCCACCAGAATGAAGTACAGGTGGTCCGGGCCGTCCGGATCGTCCTCGCCCCGCACGCCGGTCAGGACCGACACGTAGTTGGAAATATCCTGCCCCGAAGCCGAGCGCGGCAGCAGCCGCAGCATCGTGCTCAGGTCCTCGAGCGTGGCGACGAGCTTCTCGATGCCGGTGATCACGACGTGGACCCTGGGCAGGGTGGTGACCATACGCCCGTTGCCCTCGTTCGTGACGAGCGCGACCGAGCCGGTCTCGGCGACGAGGAAATTGCCGCCCGAGATCCCCATGTCGGCACTCAGGAACTTCTCGCGCAACACCTCGCGCGCCTCGCGGGTGAGCTCGCCGATGTCCGACTTGCGGGCTCGGCCGTGCGTCCTTTCGAACAGCGCCGCGATCTGGTCCTTCGACTTGTGAAAGGCCGGAGCCAGGATGTGCGACGGCGGCTCGTTTCCGTCGATCTGCTGGATGTATTCGCCCAGATCGGTCTCGACCGGTTCGATGCCCGCCGCCTCCAGGGCCGCGTTCAGGTCGGCCTCCTCCGACAGCATCGACTTCGACTTGACCACGCGCCGCACCTCGTGGCGGCGCGCGATCTCGAGCACGAGGCGGCAGATCTCGTCCCCGTTGCGGGCGTACAGCACCTCAGCGCCGCGCCCGCGCGCCCGTTCCTCGAAGGTCTCGAGCCACACGTCGAGATCGGCCAGCACCCGGTCGCGGAGGGTCCGGGCGGCATCGCGCAAGGCCTCGAAATCGCCCTCGTAGCGCGCCACCGCGGCGGCCCGCGCATCGACGAAGCGGTTGCGCACGGTCGCGAGGTTGTTCTGCAGCTGCCGGTCCGCCAGCTTCTCGCCGGCCCGGGCGCGAAAGAACATGGCCTGCGAGCGCATGCTACAGATCCTCGCCGGCCAGCACTTCGGCCACGTGGAGCACGCGTGTGCGCTCGTCGCCGAGCCGGCGCAGCCTGCCCTCGAGCTGGAGCATGCAGCCCAGGTCGCCGAGCACCACCGCATCGGCGTTCACGCGGCCGAGATCCTCGCACTTGCGCTCTGCGATGCGTGCCGACACGTCCCCGTACTTGACCGCGAACAGCCCGCCGAAGCCGCAACAGGCCTCGGGCTCGGCCATCTCCTTCAGGGTCACGCCGGGCATCCGGCCCAGCAGCGCGCGCGGCGACGCCTTCACGCCCAGCTCGCGCAAGCCCGAGCAACTGTCGTGATAGGTCACCGTTCCGCGGAAATCACCGGGCACGCTCTCGATCGCCAGCACGTTGACCAGGAACTCGGTCAGTTCGAAGGTACGCCCGGCCAACGACTCGGCGCGCCGGGCCATCTCGGCGTCATCCGCGAACATTTCCGGAAAATGCTTGCGGATCATGCCGCCGCAGGACCCGGACGGCACCACCACGTAGTCAAGCTCCTCGAACTCGGCGATGAGCTTTGCGGCGAGCGTGCGTGCGCTGCGGCGATCGCCCGAGTTGAACGCCGGCTGCCCGCAGCAGGTCTGCGTCATCGGAACGACGACCTCGCACCCGGCGGTCTCCAGCAGCCGCAAGGCCGCGAAGCCGATGCGCGGGCGCATCAGATCGACCAGACAGGTCACGAACAGGCCTACCTTCATCCCTGCACCTCCAAGAAAACCCGCGTTCGATATTTCACTAGGCGAAATCCATTCCGGCAGTTAGACTTCGCGCATCATGAAATCCACCCCTGCAGAAGTGACTTCCCGCACCGAGACCAAAAATCCGATCCAGGTCGTCGAGCGCATGATGACATTGCTCGACGTCCTCGCAAATCATCCCGACCCGGCCCCGCTCAAGCAGATCGCACTCGAAAGCGGCCTGCACCCCTCGACCGCGCACCGCATCCTGGGGGCGATGGCACAAAGCGGATTCGTGGAGCGTGGCGACGGCGGCACCTACCGTCTCGGCATCCGCCTCCTCGAACTCGGCAGCCTGGTCAAGTCCCGCATTTCGCTGCGCGACACGGCCATGCCGTACATGCTCAAGCTCCATGCCGACACCGGCGAGAGCGTCAACCTCGGCATTCGTGCCGGGGACGAGATCGTCTATGTCGAACGCACGTCCAGCGGCCGCTCCTCGGTCCGCGTGGTGCACATTGTAGGCGCACGCGCCCCGCTGCACACGACCGCGTCCGGCAAGCTGTTTCTCGTGGAGGATGGCGTGGAAGCCGTTCGCGACTATGCACGTCGCACCGGGCTGCCCGGCTCGACGCCAAGTTCGATCACGGACCTCGCAGCACTGGAGCGGGAGCTCGACAAGGTCCGGCGCCACGACGTCGCGTTCGATCTCGATGAGGTGGAAACCGGGGTACGCTGCATCGCCGCGGGCATCCGCGACGATAGCGGAGAACTCGTGGCGTGCCTGTCGCTATCGACCCCTTCGGATCGTTTCAATCCCGACTGGGCGCCGCTGGTGCGCAGCACCGCGACGGAGATCTCCCGAGCACTGGGCTACGTGAAACGCCAGGTCTGACGCGGCCGGACCGGTCAGCCGCCCTGGCGCCCTGCCAGTGAGGCGATCCGCTGCTGGCCGGAGGTCTGCAGCCAGTGCTTGACCCGCTTCGCATCGGCCGTGCGGGTATAGCGGCCTTCCGAATTCAGCAGCACGATGATCACCGGCTCGTTGCCGATCCACGTCTGCATCACCAGGCACCGTCCGGCCTCACGGATGTATCCCGTCTTCGAGACGCCGACCCGCCATTCCGGGTCGCGCACGAGGGCATTCGAATTGCCGAACCGCTCGAGCCGCCCGCCCACGCGGACGTGACGCTCGTCGGTCGTCGAAAACTCGCGGATCAGCGGATAGGCCGAAGCGGCCGAAACCAGGCGCACGAGATCCCGTGCGCTCGACACATTGTTCGGATCCAGACCGGTGCTGTCGGCAAAACGCGTATCCGACAGCCCGATCATGCGGGCCTTGACGTTCATCGCCTCGATGAACGCGCGCCGCCCACCCGGATAGTGACGGGCGAGCGCGGACGCCGCACGATTTTCCGACGACATCAGCGCGAGGTTGAGCATTTCCTCGCGGGTCAGGCGCGTACCCACCGCCAGGCGCGATCCCGTCCCCTTCAGACGATCGATGTCGTCCGCCGTCACGGTGAGCACCTCTGAAAGACCCTGGCGCGCATCGAGCACGACCATCGCCGTCATGAGCTTGGTGATCGAAGCAATCGGCACGGCCCGCTCCGCACCCTTTGCGAAGAGCACTTCACCGGTGTTCTGGCTGGCCACCACGACGGACGCGGATCCCAGCACCGGATTGCCCTGGCGATCCAGATCGACCCGCACGGCACCCGGGCTGGAAAGCGCATGGCCGGCTCCGGCGAGGCTCAATACAAGACCCAGGGCGATAAAGGCGATCGATCGAACCATCATGGCGTACCTTCCAACGTCAGCGACAACTTTTGAAACACATGCCTATATTCTTAACAAAATTAGGCGGATATCAAGTCTTTTTGATCAAAATTCTAGTTTTGCGCCAAAAAATTCGCACTCAGCCCGTGCAGACTCCCCCCACGACGACGCCCTACTCCACCCCCGCGGCGGCGTCGATCCGCAGGAAGTACGCCACCTCATCGCGCCTGGCCATCGTGTCCCGATGGCCGAGGTCGATCAGCGCGCGCGTGTAGCCGGGCTCGAACAACAGGTAGGAGAGCAGGGTCGAGCCTTCGCGCCGCATCGCCCCGACACCGCGCAGCACCGTTCGCAGCGCCCGCGGCAATTCGCCCCGCTGACGCCCCGCGATGGCATCGAGCCGTTGCGACGGCGAGATCACCAGCGTCTCGAGCGGTCGCAGGCACAGCCCCGCCGCCGCACGCGCTTCGGGACTGAAGGCATTCAGCGTCTGGTTGATGCGCTCCATGCGCTCCAGATCCACGGCGAGCCCGTCCAGGAAGATGCTCGACATCGCATGACCGGCGATCTGCGCCGGAGAGGGATAGGAATCGCTGCGCTGACGCCCCTCCTCGGCCAGGCGTCCCGAACCGATGACCAGAATGCGATCGGCGCCCAGGTGGATCGCCGGGCTGATCGGCGCGAGCTGACGCATCGATCCGTCGCCGAAATACTCCCGGTGGATGCGCACGGCCGGGAAAACGAACGGAATCGCGCTGGTCGCCAGCAGATGGGGTACGCCGATGCGCGTACGCATGCCCACCCGCTGCGCCCGCCGCCAGGGGCGCAGTTCGGACGCCCCCTGGAAGAAGGCCAGGCTCTCGCCCGAAGAATAGCCCGAGGCCGACAGGCTGAGCGCATGGAGATGCCCGGCGGCAATCGCACGGTCGATCGCGGAAAAATCCAGCACGCGTGTCAGCAGACTGCGCAAGGGACTGTTGTCGAGCAGCGAACGCGGAGTCTGCCGCACGAGCCAACCGAAGGTCAGCGCCGCTCCCCAGCGCGCACCGGTCGCGAGCAGTGCCCGGGCATCGGCCCGATAGACTTGATGAACGTGGAAATTGCGCCAGATCCAGGCAAGCTTCCGCACCCCGGCATTGAAATCGGACGCGAACACGGCGAGCGCGGCGGCATTGATGCCGCCGGCCGAAGTGCCGCAGAGGATCGGAAAGGGATTTCCCGGGCGCCGTCCGCGAATCTCGCGAATGGCCAGCAGCACGCCCACCTGATAGGCCGCACGGGCGCCGCCGCCCGTCAGAACCAGTGCCGCCTTTCCCCCTTCCATCCCCGATCGGTCCACGCCTTCGACTTGTTTCCCCGAATCATGCCACGAACCGTCCAGGAAAGGCGCAGCCGCCATCCCCGCACATTGGCGGATTGCGCCTACGCCGGGGATCCGCGACGGATCATACGACCAGCGTCGGGCGGCTTCGCGAAGCAAGCCGCCAGTCGGCGCTACGTCCCGCACATCGGTGGATTGCGCCTTAGGCGCGAATCCGCCCTACGCCGGGGATCCGCGCCTACGCTTCGTCGCGCTGGGCCGCCTCGACCGTCGCCAGCGCCGTCATGTTGATGACCCGGCGCACGGTGGCCGACGGGGTCAGGATATGCACGGGCTTGGCGGCGCCCAGCAGGATGGGGCCGATCGTCATGCCTTCGCCTGCGGCCGTCTTGAGCAGGTTGAATGCGATGTTGGCCGCATCCAGCGTCGGGAAGATCAGCAGGTTCGCCGCCTCGCGCATGCGCGCGTTGGGGAAGATGTGCATGCGCAACTCCTCGTCGAGCGCCGCATCACCGTGCATCTCGCCTTCGACCTGAAGTTCGGGATGCTGGGCGTGGAGCATCTGCAGGGCACGCTGCATCTTGCAGGCCGTGGGTGAGTCGGCACTGCCGAAGGAAGAATGCGACAACAACGCGATCTTGGGCTCGACCCCGAATCGCAGCATCTCCTCGGCTGCGAGCACCGTCATCTCGACGATCTGCTCCGGCGTCGGGTCGTAGTTCACATAGGTGTCGGCCAGGAACACAGTGCGCCCCGGCAGGTTCAGCACGTTCACCGTGTACAGGTTCTTCACCCCTTGCTTGAGCCCGATCACCGTCTCGACGAACTCGCGGTGGATCGCGTGCATGCCGTAGGTGCCGCAGATCAGGCCGTCGCCGTAGCCGAAATGCAGCAACAGCGAGCCGATCAGCGTGGTGCGACGGCGCACCTCCTTCTTCGCGTACTCGACCGAGACACCGCGCCGCTCCATCAGCCCATGGTAGTGGGTCCACAACTCCTTGAAGCGCGGATCCGAATCCGGGTTCACCAGTTCGAAGTCCCGCTCGGCCGCCATGCGCAGGCCGAACCGCTCGATGTTGTGGTCGACGACTTCCGGGCGTCCGATCAGGATCGGGCGCGCCAGCCCCTCGTCGACGACGGTCTGGACCGCGCGCAGGACCTTCTCGGACTCGCCCTCGGCGAAGATGATCCGCTTCGGCGCCTTGCGTGCGGCGGCGAACACCGGTTTCATGATCAGGCCCGAATGCCAGACCAGGTTGTTGAGCTGGCCGCGGTAGGCCTCCCAATCGACGATCGGCCGCGTCGCCACCCCCGAAGCCATCCCCGCCTCGGCCACCGCCGGTGCGATCTTGAGGATCAGGCGCGGGTCGAACGGGCGCGGAATGATGTACTCGGGGCCGAAGCCGGAAACCTTCTCGCCGTAGGCCGAGGCCACGATGTCGCTCTGCTCGACGCGAGCCAGCTCGGCGATCGCCTTGACCGCCGCCAGCTTCATCTCGTCGGTGATCGTCGTCGCCCCCACGTCCAGCGCGCCGCGGAAGATGAACGGGAAGCACAGCACGTTGTTGACCTGGTTCGGATAGTCCGAACGCCCGGTCGCGATGATCGCGTCGTCGCGTACCGCCTTGACCTCGTCAGGCAGGATCTCGGGGCGCGGATTGGCCAGCGCAAGCACGAGCGGATTGGGTGCCATCTTCGCGACCATGTCCTGCTTGAGCACCCCTCCTGCTGACAAGCCCAGGAACACGTCTGCGCCCTCGATGACCTCGGAAAGCGTACGTGCGTCGGTCTTCTTCGCGTAGCGCGCCTTGATCGGATCCATGAGCACGGTCCGTCCTTCGTAGACGACCCCCTCGATATCGGTCACCCAGATGTTCTCGACCGGAATCCCGAGCATCACCAGCAGTTCCAGGCAGGCCAGCGCCGCCGCCCCGGCTCCGGATGTCACCAGCTTCACCTGCGCGAGATCCTTGCCCTGGAGATGCAGCCCGTTGAGCACGGCCGCGCCGACCACGATCGCCGTGCCGTGCTGGTCGTCGTGAAACACCGGAATGCTCATGCGCTCGCGCAGCTTGCGCTCGATGTAGAAGCACTCGGGCGCCTTGATGTCCTCGAGGTTGATGCCGCCGAAGGTCGGCTCGAGCGCCGCGATCATGTCGATCAGCTTGTCCGCGTCGGGCTCGTCGATCTCGAGGTCGAAGACGTCGATGCCGGCGAACTTCTTGAACAGCACCCCTTTGCCTTCCATCACCGGCTTGGCCGCCAGCGGGCCGATGTTGCCCAGCCCGAGCACTGCCGTGCCGTTGGTGACCACGCCGATCAGGTTCGAGCGCGCCGTGAGCGTGGCGGCCTCGCCCGGATTCTCGACGATCGCATCGCACGCGGCGGCCACTCCGGGCGAATAGGCCAGCGAGAGATCGCGTTGGTTGGTCAGCACCTTGGTCGGCGTGACCGAGATCTTGCCCGGGCGGGGATAGCGGTGATAGTCCAGCGCCGCAGCGCGAATGAGTTCGTCCATGGTCTCTCCTGCCGTCGAGTGTGCGGCGACGCGTCGCCGATGTTTACGCTGCTTGAGCGGGCCTTTTGTTCCGTATTGTGATAAGCCGATCCGAATGGCAGGATAAGCTACCTGCGCGAATCCACCAAGCCGGTTTTCCGCAATGCACCGTCCATGGCATAATCTTAGGCTTTCGACGACTGCTGTTTACCCGTATTTTCCGCAATCCCAGCGATTCACGGCCCGGTTCAACCCCTTCCATCCGCCAACCGACGGCTCGTCGACACCAGTTTTGCAACCTGGAGAGTTCAGTACAATGAACCAACGCGCTTCCGAGGCCGCCCTGGCCGCAGCCCCCAACCATGTACGCCATGCAGGCCTGAAGCAGTGGGTCGCCCAGATCGCGGCGCTCACCGAACCGGAACGTGTCGTCTGGTGCGACGGCTCACAGGAAGAGTACGACCGCCTGTGCGCCGAGATGGTCGAGTCGGGCACGCTGATCCG
>JBJHDM010000030.1:0-39373 GCA_050486545.1 Rhodocyclaceae bacterium
CTGCGGGTGTAGTTCAATGGTAGAACGGCAGCTTCCCAAGCTGCATACGAGGGTTCGATTCCCTTCACCCGCTCCAGTTTCCATGCCGGCCGACGTGCCGGCATTTTCATGCCCGGACGCCCGGTTCAGAGCGGTGCGAGGCGGCGGTAGAGGCCGCCGTGGAAGATCAGCGGGGGACGGTCGTCGCGGTCGAAGCGCACGACTTCGGAGATGAAGACGACGTGATCCCCGCCTGGATAGCGGGTGATGTTGCGGCACTCGAAGCGCGCGCAGCAGCCCGGCAGCAGGGGCACGCCATACAGGCCCTCGTCGACCTCGAGCCCTGCGAACTTGTCGTCCGAGCGCGAAGCGAAGACCTGGGACAAGGCTTCCTGGTCCGCCGACAACACATTCACCGAGTAGTATTCGCAGGCCTCGAATACAGGCAGGCTGGGAAGGTGGCGGGCCATGCTCCAGACGATCAGCGGCGGGTCGAGCGAGACCGAATTGAAGGAATTGACGGTCAGGCCGATCGGTTCGCCGTCGGCCGCACGCGTGGCGACCACCGCGATACCGGTCGCGAACATGCCCAGCGTATCGCGAAAGGCTCGGGTGAATTCTTCGTGGGTGATCGGAGCTTGTGACATGGAATGGGCTTGGGGTCGGGGGCAGGAGGGGCCGACTGCCGCTTCGCGGCGTCCGCCTTGTTGGTTCGATCGGCCGATTATCACAGCGATCGCCGCGTGCGTCGAGCGCCGGAGCGGCGTTCGTGCGACAGTGTGCACATGAACGACTTCGCATCCCGGCTCCTTGCCTGGCACCGGCGCCACGGCCGGCACGACCTGCCTTGGCAGAATACCCACGACCCCTACCGGATCTGGCTGTCCGAGATCATGCTGCAGCAGACCCGGGTCGAGACCGTGATCCCGTACTACGCGCGCTTCCTCGCGCGCTTCCCGGATCTCGCCGCTCTGGCGGCTGCGCCGCTCGACGACGTTCTCGCGTTCTGGTCCGGACTGGGCTACTACGCACGCGCGCGCAACCTCCATCGGACCGCCTGCCTTCTGGTCGAGCGGTGGGACGGCCGCTTTCCTCCTACGGCGACCGAAATTGCAACCTTGCCCGGAATCGGCCGGTCGACGGCCGCTGCCATTGCCGCCTTCGCATTCGGCGAGCGTGGCGCGATTCTCGACGGCAACGTCCGCCGGGTCTTGTGCCGGGCCTTCGGCGTCGAGGGTCATCCCGGGGAACGCAGCGTGGAAACCGGTCTGTGGGCCCTGGCCGAATCGCTCGTCCCCGAACGGGACATCGAATCCTACATCCAGGCGCAGATGGACCTGGGGGCAACCGTGTGCACCCGCAGCCGCCCCGACTGCGAGCGCTGCCCGCTCGCCCAAGCACCGGGATGCCAGGCGCTCGCGCAGGGACGGGTCGAGGAACTCCCCGCCCCGCGCCCCCGCAAGGTCCTGCCCCAGCGGAGCGTGCGGGTCGCGGTCATCCGTACCAGGAGCGAGGTTCTGCTGGAACGACGTCCACCGCACGGCATCTGGGGCGGCCTGCTCGGTTTGCCCGAATTGGCGGGGCACCACGCCGACGACCGGAACTGGCTGCGCGGGTGGCTCGGCGTGGAAGTCCCCGCCGGGATCCCGCTGGAGACCGTACGGCACGCATTCACGCACTTCCGTCTCGATATCCACCCGGTGTCGTACCGGCTCGCGGGCAAGCCGCTGCAACCGCTCGAAGACCGATACCTCTGGACGGCCCTGGACCGGCTCGATGCGGCCGGGCTGCCCGCGCCGGTACGGCGCATCCTGGACGCTCTGGATGCCAGCGAGCTTCCGGATCGTACGCCTGGACACCCCGGCTGACGCCCATCTCGGGACACTCGAGCAGCGTTTGCACCACGACCGGAACTGCTTCACGGACACCGGCACAAATACCGAGAACAAGTCTAAACAGTCCTCATTTCCCATGCTATGTTGTTGCCGTTTTTTGACTGGAGTCAACAGCGGTGAACCTCAGCGATGCAATGCCGACCACCACACGGATCGACCTGCTCGACCTGGTGCTCTCGATCGGTAACGCCATCGACCTGATGTCACCGAAGATGGCCCATCACCACAAGCGCGTCGCCTACATCGCCTCGGCGATCGCCCGCGAGATGGGGCTGCCGGCCTCACGGCGGCAGGAGGTGCTCGTGGCAGGGCTGCTGCACGACATCGGCGCGCTTTCGCTCGGGGAACGGGCGCGCCTGCTGCAGTTCGATGGAATCGAAGGCGTCGACCTGCACGCCCACGTGGGTTATCTGCTTTTGCGCAAGTTCAGTCACTTCGGCGCCATCGCCGAACTCGTACGCCATCATCACCAGCCCTGGCATGACGGGGACGGCCGATGGCATGAAGGCTGCGAGATTCCCTATCCGGCACACCTGCTCCATCTGGCCGATCGCGTGGACGTGACCATCGACAAGGACCACCCAATTCTCAGTCAGGTGGAAGACATCGTCGCCACGATCACGCAAGGCGCCGGCCCCCAGTTCTGTCCGGATGCGGTCGCGGCCTTCGTCAAACTGTCGACCCGCGAGACCTTCTGGCTGGATGTGGAGTCCCCGACCCTGCACCAGATGATCGCCGGTTCGGTCCGCGAACTGGTGCTGGAACTGAATCCGGACGATCTGCTCGATTTCGCGGAATTGCTCGCCCACGTGATCGACTTCCGCAGCCCGTTTACGGCGACCCATTCGAGCGGCGTGGCCGCAACGGCCGCCGTGCTGGCTGGCCTCATGGGCTTTTCCTCGGTCGAGTGCCAGCACATGCGGATCGCCGGCTACCTGCACGACATCGGCAAGCTGGCGGTTCCGTCGGAGCTTCTCGACAAGCCGGGCCCGTTGACCGAGGCGGAGTTCCGCATCATCAAGACCCACGTCTATCACACCTTCCGCATCCTGGCGCCGATGAAGGGGCTGCACGACATCATCGCCTGGGCCTCGCTGCACCACGAACGTCTTGACGGTTACGGCTACCCGGGGCGTCGCAAGGGCTGCAGCATTCCGCTCGGCGCCCGCATCCTGGCCGTGGCCGACGTTTTCACGGCCCTGTCGGAAGAGCGCCCGTACCGGGCAGCGTGTAGCCGGGACGAGGTGACCAGGATCCTGCAGGAAATGGCGCAGCGCCACATCGTCGACACGAACGTGGTGTCCGTCCTCATCGGGAATTATGGGGACATCGATGCGGTACGCAGCCACGCACAGGCCGCCGCCCACGGGGAATACGAAGCCTTCCTGGGGCTGATCGGGATGCCGCGAAACCCATCCTGGCCCGGTGCAGGACCGGCGAAGGACGCCTTGCTCAGGTGTTCATGACCCCCTGCTGCTCGAGATAGGCACGGATGATCTCGAGCCGCCCGACCGGATCGTCGAGTTCCAGCAGCAACTGGCGCGCAGCCATCGGGATCGGCAGCAGGCCCGCCAGGCGCATTCCGACCCAACCCGCGTCGTCGAAATGGTGCGGTTCGGGAAAATGCGTCGCCCCCGCATCCACGGTAATCGCCTTCAGCAGCGCCACCAGTCCGGCAAAACCGTCTGGCACTTCCTGGCCGGGCGGCTCCTCGAGCCAATCGACCTCGGCCAGCAGCAAGCCATCGGGCGCGCACTCGGTACTGCGTATACGGTAACGGCGTTCGCCCCTGGTGACGAGGTGCAGCATTCCCGGCCCGGTCATCTCCCAGGACGTGATGCGCGCACTCACGCCCAGCGAGTGCGGGATCGCAGGCGTCCCGACCTCGGAACCGCGCGCGATGAGATTGACCCCGAAGACCGTGTCCGCTCGCATGCAGCGTGCCGTCATGTCCATGTAGCGTGCCTCGAACACGCGCAAGGGCAGCACCCCTCCGGGAAACAGGACGGTCTGCAACGGAAAGATCGGCAACCGACCGGGTTCGCCGTGCGGGGTTTCAGTCTCGGGCAAGCGCTTCGCCCCCTGCGTCGTCCGCCTCGCCCCATCGGGCCATGAGCGCGTGCGCCACGCCCAGTTGGTCGAGAATGCGCGCCACGACGAAATCCACGAGATCGGCGACCTGCTGCGGTCGGGTGTAGAAGCCCGGATTCGGCGGCAGAATCACGACGCCTAGACGGGCCAGCTTGAGCATGTTCTCCAGGTGAATGGCGGAAAACGGGGTCTCTCGCGGCACCAGCACGAGCTTGCGGCCTTCCTTGATCGCGACGTCGGCCGCGCGTTCAATGAGGTTCTGCGACAGGCCGGTCGCGATCGACGCCAGCGTGCCCATCGTGCACGGACAGACCACCATCGCATCGGCCGGATTCGACCCCGAGGCCAGCGGTGCGAACCATTCCTCCCGACCGAACACCCGCAACTGCCCCGGGCGGGCGGAAAACCGCTCGGTCAACATCGCCTCGGCGTCGGCCGGACGCGACGGCAGCGTCACGTCCATCTCCTGGCGGGCGACGATCTGCGCCACCGCGGAGACCAGCAGCCAGACCTCGCATCCGGCGTCGAGCAGGCATTCGACCAGCCGCAGCCCGTAGGGCATGCCCGAGGCTCCGGTCAAGGCGACGGCGACGGTGCGCGGCGGTTGGGTCATTGGCCTCCGATTGCGGCGGTCAGCTCATTCGAGAAAGTCGGTCACGATCTCCCAGCGCCCCCCGCGCACCTGCGCGAGCCGTCCGAAACGGTTGCCGAGATGATCGTCCACACTGAAACGATACTCCGGACCGCCGAAGATGTCGCGTCCGGTCTGCAGGGACGCCATCGCCGCGACGAAGGATTCCACGCTCAGGTCGGGCCCTGCGGCTTCGGCGGCCTGGACGAACAGATCGGCAACCGTGTAGCCCATCGCGCTCCAGACGTTCGGCGCGGTGCCGAAGCGCGCGCGGTACCGCTCGATCCACGCCGCGAGTTCTGGACTCGCCCCCTCGGCATACGGGTGGGGCAGGACGGTGACGCCATACAACCCTTCGACCGCTTCGCCGCCCAGCTCGTGTGTCTGTGCCGAATAGCCCGACGCGGTGACGAGCATGTCGACACTCCAGCCCAGCTTGCGGGCCTCGGACATTGCGGCCACCGTCTCGCGTACGACCGTGGCGAGGATCACCAGGTCGCAATCGGCGTTGCGCAGCCGTGCGACCTGGCTCGACAGATCTGTCGCCCCCCGCTTGTAACTGGTCCGCTCCGCCAGCGAAGCCCCGAGCTTCTCGAGGCCGGCCTCGACGCCCTTCATCACTTCGAGCCCGTAATCGTCGTCCTGGTAAAGCAGGCAGGCACGCTCGTAGCCCCCGGTGGTCATCATGTGGCGCGTGGCCGCGTCCATGTAGTCCTGGTAAGGCGCGAACATCTGGAACTTGAGCGGATGCAGGGGCAGATAGGTCGATTCGTGGGGCGAGAACGGGAACAGGTGCGGCCGGCCCGCTTCGAGCACGATCGGCATCGTGGCCATCACCACCGGCGTACCCAGGTTCGCGAGAAACGCGAACACGCGATCGCGCTGGATCAGCTTGCGCGCGGCCAGGACTGCCCGTTTCGGATCGTAGCCCGCATCCTCGGCCACCAGGCGAAGCCTGCGCCCATGCACCCCGCCGGCCGCATTCGCGTCCTCGAAACGCAGCAGCATGCCGTCGCGAACCGGCGCGCCCAGCATCGCGATCGGACCTGACAGGTCCTGGATGCTTCCGACGACGATCTCGTCGTCGCTGACCCCCGGCACCTGGGCGCCGGCCGTCAGGGCGGCAAAGGAAAAGGCAAATGCACACAGATTGCGGACAAAACGCATCGGTCGTTCCTCGTGGATGAATGCAGTGCCCGGAAGTCTGAATAATTCATAATTATGCCACCATCGGGGAGACCCTGATCTTTCGCCGACGGCCACGCAAACCGGCTGGTTCCCTCAAGCGCCGCGCGTGCCGGCAATCCCCTGCGGCCGGAAAAGGATCACCGCGACGATGACCGCCCCGAACAGGACGGCTTCCAGCCCGGCGGAGCGGGCGATCGACTCGGGCAGCACATCGCGACCCAGCGCGATCGCCTGGGGAATCGCGACGATCACGAGCGCACCCCAAAGCGCACCCGAAAGATGACGCACGCCGCCGATGAACGCCAGCATCAGCAACTCGAAGGACAGCAGCAGACCGAACTGCTCCGGGCTGACGAATCCGATCCAGTGCGCGTACAAGGCCCCGGCCAGACCGGACAGCCCGCCACCGACGACGAAAGCCGCGCTTTTCGCGCGGGCCACGTCGACGCCGCACGTGGCGGCGGCCAGTTCGTCCTCGCGCACGGCCCGCCATGCCCGTCCAAGGCGGGAGTCAACCCAGCGTCGGCAGGCCCACCACGCCAGCGCCAGTGCCGAAACGCTCACGAGCGCCTGGGCCAGGGTGCCGGTCGCCGACCAGTCGCCGATCGAAAAGGCCGGTACCGACAGCCCCGCGGCGCCACGCGTCACCGATTCCCAGCGCGAAGCGACTTCCTCCACGATCAGCGCAAACGCCAGCGTACTCATCGCGAAATACAGCCCGCCCAGACGTCGGGCCGGCAGACTGGCCACCCAACCGCCGGCGGCCGCCAACCCGACCGCGACCGGGATCGCAAGCAGCGGCGGCACACCGTACAGCACGAGGATCGTCTGCACATAGGCGCCGATCGCGAGCAATGCACCCTGCCCCAGGGAAATCTGTCCGCTCTGGCCGACGATGAGGATCACGCCCAGCCCCGCGATCGCATAGGTGGCGACGATCACGGCCTGGCCCAGCGCGTAGTCGGCTCCGAGCGTACGCCAGGCCAGCAGCGCGAGGACCGCGGGGAACAGTCCGTGCGTGACGAGCCGTCCGGGTCCGATCGCCTTCAATGCCGCCTCAGCACGAGACCACTGCCGATCCCGCCTGGAAACAGCAGCAAGGCCAGCATCAGCAATGCGTACGGGACGATGTCCTTGGCCCCTTCGGGCAGGGTCAGGCCAGCCACGGCTTCGGCCACGCCAAGAAAAATGCCGGCGACGAGCGCTCCCGGCAGGCTCGTCATGCCGCCCAGTACCGCCGCCGGAAAGGCCTTCAGCGCGATCAGTCCCATGTTCAGATGCACGAAGGTCACGGGCGCGAGCAACAGACCGGCGCATGCCGCCAACGCCGCACCCAGTGCCCAGGCCAGCGTATGCATGCCTGCCACCGACACCCCCATCAGCGACGCCGCCTGCGGATTTTCCGAGCACGCACGCAAAGCCAGCCCGGCACGGGTACGCCGGAAGAACAGCGTCAGGAGGACCGCGAGCAGCGCGGTCACGAAAATGACCGCCAGATGCTCCGATGCGACCGCGAACGGCCCCAGTTGAAGCGGCTCACCCGCGAAGGGAAAGGGCAGCCGATGAATGGAATGGCTGGCCGCCGGAAAGGTCGTCACCGTTCCGCGCATCATCATGCCCAGGCCGAAGGTCAGCAGCACGGCCGTCAGGTGAGGCTGGCCGATTGCGCGCCGCAACACGCCCCGCTCGAGTACCGCCCCGAGCAGGAACATCACGGCGACGCCGGCCGGCGCTGCCAGCCAGAACGGCCAGCCACCGGCCACGACCAGTGCCAGAACGGCAA
The DNA here is from genome assembly GCA_050486545.1 of Rhodocyclaceae bacterium. Taxonomy (GTDB): domain Bacteria; phylum Pseudomonadota; class Gammaproteobacteria; order Burkholderiales; family Rhodocyclaceae; genus DAOMNN01. Next base: position 7,568 of record JBJHDM010000030.1, read on the forward strand.
ACGCGCCAACCATCAGCAGGTCCCCCTGCATGAAGCTGACGGTCTCGGTCGCCTTGTAGATCAGTACGAACGAAAGCGCCACCAGACCATAGATGCAACCGGTGGCGATGCCGCTGACGAGGACCTGGACGAAAGTGAGCATGCGCCGTGCGTTTGGACAAGCTGCCAAACGCGCAAGCATAGCCGATCCGGCCATCCTGCCCCATCGGGCGAACCCTGAAGTCGCGACCGGGTCCGGCTGCGCACCGGTCGACCGGTCATCGCCCCCGCGATCGACTCAGGCCCGTACCAGGGCCGGACTCGGAGGCAGGGCGCAGGCCGCCGCGTACTCCCCGGCCAGACGCTCGACGAGTTCGGCGACGGGCAGCACGTCGTGAATCGTCGCGACGCCGTGCCCGGCACTCCACACATCACGCCAGGCGCGCGCCTCGTCGGCGATGCTGTGCAGTTTGCCCTTGCCGGCCCCGGCAGCCAGGTCTTCGCGGCGAAAACCGGCCTTCTCGAGGCTGGGCCACATGAAGTTCGCATTGGTGCCCGAGATCGCGTCGGTATAGACGATGTCCGATACCGGGCAGTCGACCAGCATCGTCTTGTATTCGTCCTGCGCCATCGACTCCTTCGTGGCGATGAAGCGCGTGCCCATGTAGGCGAAATCGGCGCCCATGATCTCCGCGGCCCGGATGCTCGCGCCGTCGGAGATCGCACCGGCAAGCACGAGTGCGCCGTCCCAGAACTCCCGGATCTCGCTGATCAGGCTGAACGGGCTCTGCGTTCCGGCATGCCCGCCGGCGCCACCGGCCACCGCGATCACCCCGTCCACCCCGGCCGCGATCGCCTTTTTCGCGTGATAGGCGTGAATGATGTCGGAGAAGACGAGGCCGCCGTAGTCGTGGACCACCTTCACGACCTCGCCCGGATGTCCGAGGCTGGTGATCACCAGCGGCACCTTGTGCTTGGCCAGCAGCGCAAGGTCTTCGGGCACGCGCGGATTGCTCGGATGGAGGATCAGGTTGACACCGTAGGGCGCACACGGCGCATCGGGACAGCGCTCCCGATGCTCGGCCAGTTCGGCGTTGATGCGGCCGAGCCATTCGTCGAGTTGCGAGGCAGGGCGCGCGTTGAGCGACGGAAAGGTTCCGGCGACCCCCGCCTTGCATGCCCCGATGACGAGATCGGGACCGGAGACGAGAAACATCGGCGCGGCGATGGCCGGCACCCGCATCCGGCCCTGGAAGACGTGGGGAATCGACATGCGCTCTCCTTACTTTGAATGGGATCCTGGCGCACTGTACCATCGGGCGCCAGAAATTCAAACGTTCGTTTGATTCTACTCGCGCGATCGATGGCGAAGGCAGCGCCGCCACGCTCTGCTATGCTCGCGACCGATGAGTCTCGAACTACTCCTCTACGGGATCGCCCTGGCCGCCGTGGCGGTCAATGCCGCCTCCGGCGTGCTGGAGGCGGGCCGCCGCCCGTTCGACCTGTTCGGCATGGTCGTCGTCGCGCTCGCCGCCGCGCTCGGCGGCGGCACGCTGCGCGACGTGCTGCTCGATCGCACGGTGTTCTGGATCGCTGACCAGACCTACCTCATCGCGGCGATCCTTGCCGGTCTCGCGACCTTTGCACTGGTTCGGCTGGTGAGGCTCCCGGCGCGCCTGTTCCTGCTCCCGGATGCGATCGGTCTCGCCCTGTTCACGGTCAGCGGCACCCAGGCGGCACTGTCGGTGGGCGCCCCGTGGCTCGTGGCCAGCCTGATGGGCGTGGTCACCGGCGTATTCGGGGGCATCCTGCGCGACATGCTGTGCAACGAGGTCCCGCTGGTCTTCACCGGCGAACTCTACGCGACGGCGTCGTGGGCAGGCGCCCTGCTGCTCGTCGGACTGGTTGCCGCCGGCATTCCGACCGGTTGGGCGGCGATCGCGGGCGGCACGCTGGTGCTGCTCATCCGGTTCGGCGCGATCCTGTTCAAGTGGCGCCTGCCGGTGTTCACCGCACGCCCCTGATCCCGTTTCCCAAAACATCTTGCCGGTCCTCGATAATCGCACACATCGGCATCATTGCAGTCGCCGCAATTGCACTAGCGGCGGCTCAAGGTGTAGGGCGGATTCGCGCCGAAGGTGCAATCCGCCAATGTGCGCGATGAGCGCACGGCGGCCGGGCAATGAACCGGTGAAGGCCGGCGAATTCCGATGTATGCCGGACTCCAAGCGCCGATTGGCGGCTTGCTGCGCGAAGCCGCCCTACGCGATTGCCGTGTTGCCGGTCGTAGCTCAGGGCGCCCCAGGATGGGCAATGCTATGATGATTGACTTGATCCAGACGAGGTACGCTGCTTGACCCTCAAGACGAAATCGTCCCTCGCCATCGCCGTGCTGCTCACCATGGTGTTCGGCATCGGCATCCTCGTCCAGGACTACCTGATCCAGACTTCGCTCAAGCAGGCCATCTCCAACCAACGGCTCACCCTCGTCTCGAGCGTCGCCGACGAGATCGACAGCCGCCTGCGGGTCAGCCGCAGGGGCTTGCAGAACATCGCCGACCGGATTTCGCCCGCACTCCTTGCCGACGAGACCGCCCTCCAGGCGTTTCTCCACGACAAACCGGGGATTCTCGCAACCTTCGACGCCCTCATCGTCGTCAACAGCCGTGAACTGCGCGTGATCGCCGATGCGCCTCCGCTCACCGGTCGCATCGGAACCGACGTATCCGGCCTCGAGCATCTGCGACAGTTGCTCGACACCGGTGAGCCGGTCATCTCGAAACCCTTCCTCGGACGGGTCACGAAACGCCCGACCCTCGCGATCTCGGTGCCGGTGAGTGACGAGGACGGCCGCCTCCTCGCCATCCTGTCGGGGACGCTCGACCTGCTCGCTTCCGACTTTCTCGGATCGCTCAATGCCGCGCGTGCGCACGACGGGGGCCATTTCGTTCTCACCACCCGGGACCGGCTCACGATCGTGAGCGACGACCCCGCACGAATCCTCGAGCCCTATGCCCCTCCCGGACGCAATGCGGTGTTCGACAAGGCCCTGTCCGGCTGGGAAGGCGCGATCGACGGCGACAGTGGGCATTCGGGGCGGATGCTGATGGCCTTCCGCTCCTTGCAGACGACGGACTGGATCCTGGGTGCGATGCTCCCGGCCGAAATCGCCTTCGCGCCGATCGAGGAATCACGACGCCGCGCCATCGTGCTGCTGTTGATCGCATCAGCGCTGGTTGGCCTGTTGATGTGGGCCGCGATGCACAGCCTGCTGCGACCCCTGCTCGAGTTGCGGGACAATGCCCGAAAACTGCGCACGAACCCGGAACTGGCCGAAACCCTGAAGGCGGGCGACGACGAGATCGGAGAAGTGGCGCGCGACTTCTACGGGCTCTTCGATGAGCTCGCCCGTTCGCGCCGCGAAAGCATCGAGCGCGCGGCCGAGCTGCAATCGATCCTCGACGCCAGCCCGATCGCGATCGCGCTCATCCAGAACCGCCGCGTGACCCGCGCGAATCCCGCCTATCTACGCATGTTCGGCTACCCGCTCGGCGAAGTCCTCGGCCATTCGGTCGAGCAGTTCTACCTCAGCAAGGAGGACTTCGAAGACACCGGCCAGCGCATCTACGCTGGCATTGCCGACGGCCGCGTCGTGCGCATCGAACAGCGCCTCAAGGACCGCCACGGACGGGTGTTCTGGGCCAACCTGTATTGCCGCCTGCTCGACCCCGAGCACCCCGAGAAGGGCCCGGTCACGCTCATCGAGGACATCAGCGAACGCAAGGCCAACGAGGAACGGATCCGCTACCTGGCCGAGCACGACACCCTGACCGGCCTGCCCAACCGGATGCTGTTCCATGACCGCCTGTCCCAGGCCATCGCGATCGCCCGCCGCGAACGGCACAAGGTCGCCCTCCTGTTCCTCGACATCGACCGCTTCAAGAACATCAACGATTCGCTCGGCCACGATGTCGGCGATCGCCTGCTGCAAGCCGTCGCCACGCGCATCCAGCAGTGCGTGCGTGCGAGCGACACGGTCAGCCGACCGGGGGGCGACGAGTTCAGTCTGACGCTTCCCGGTATCGACGACGTCCAGGACGCCGCGCGCATCTCGCAAAAACTGCTCGACGCGCTTGCACAGCCGTATGTCATCGACACTCGCCAGCTCACGATCACGGCCAGCATCGGCATCACGCTGTTCCCGGACGACGGCGACGACCTTCCGACGCTGATGCGCAACGCCGACACGGCGATGTATCACAGCAAGGACAGCGGGCGGAACACCTATCATTTCTTCCGCGCCGAGATGAACGAACGGGTCCTGGAGCGCATGTCGCTGGAGAACGCCTTGCGCCTGGCGGTCGAGAACCAGGAGCTCGAACTGCACTACCAACCCCAGATCGATGCCGGCACGTCTCGCATCATCGGCATGGAGGCCCTCGTGCGCTGGAATCATCCCCAGGAGGGGCTGGTCTCGCCGGGCCGCTTCATCCCGGTCGCCGAGGACACCGGACTGATTCTCCCGATCGGGGCCTGGGTCCTCGGCGAAGCCTGCCGGCAGAACCGCCTTTGGCAGGAAGCCGGACTTCCGAAGCTGCCGATCGCCGTCAACATCTCCGCCCTGCAGTTCCGCCAGCCGCACTTTGTCGAAACGGTGCGGGAGGTCCTCCAGGCGTGCCCGCTGGCAGCCGATTGCCTGGAGCTCGAGCTGACCGAGAGCATCATGATGGATGCCGTCGAGCGCAACATCGAGACGCTCGATCTCATCCGGGAAATGGGCGTACGGGTGTCGATCGACGATTTCGGTACCGGCTACTCCTCGCTCTCGTACCTCAAGCGCCTGCCGATCGACAAGCTCAAGATCGATCAGGCCTTCGTGCGCGACATCGCCACCGACCCGGACGACGCGGCGATCATCGCGGCGATCATCGGGCTGGCCCGCAACATGAAGCTCAACGTCATCGCCGAAGGCGTCGAAACCCCGCTCCAGAGGGAGTTCCTGCAGCGCAGCGGGTGCACGCAGATCCAGGGCTACCTCTTTTCGAAACCCCTGCCTGCCGACGCGTTCGAAGCCTTGTGGCGCGAGAACCTGAACGGGTCGGGGGATCGTGGCGGCGAGTCGATCAATGTCCGAGGACCAGACGGGCGTCCCGACTGAGCAGGCCACGCATCTTCAGTTCGCCGACACGCAGCTCCCCTTCCACGGGCCAGCTCCGCCAGCTCCGCCAGATCGCCAGGTCCGCCGCACCGGTATCTCCCGCCTGCGGCGGCGCATAGCGGTCGAGATCGAGCCGGTCGAGCGCCAGTGCCACCGACCAAGGCGGCCGGGCAGCGGGATCGCGGGACATCCGCCCGTCGAAACGGCTCGCATCGAAGCCGCCCGACAGTTCGGCCGCCGCCTGCCCGGTAACCGGATCGAAGCGAGCCGAACCGGCGAATTCCACGACCAGTGGCTCACCTGCCCCGGAAGGGTGGGGGAGCGTTGCGGTCGACCGGCGCAGCCCTGCGGTCACGGTCCGGTCCGCATCCGCGAAGCGCCCCGCCAGGTCGCCATCCAGCACGAGCCCCACCTCGCCCTGCCCGCTTGCAAGCTCCAGGTCCGCGCGCGCCTGGTCGAGCCACCATTCGTCCCGGTGAAAACGGACGTGCGCAGCGGAAACGCGCCCCCCGGCAGCCAGGTCGGTCAAACCCGCCTGGCCGGCCACGCGCACGTCGTCGGCCGACCATTCGATCCCCTCCCTCCCGATCACGGCCGCCTCGACCCGCAGATCGAAGCGTCCGTCCGCGCCGGTCCCACTCAGTTCCACCCGGGGCGCCTCCAGATGCGCCCGCCCGGAGGTCGCAAGCTGCAGCGACGGCACCTCGATCCGACCGTCCTCGAGCGTCCAGCCCCCGAACTTCCCGCTCGCTCGCAGCAGGACTTCATCGAGGCGCACCGCTTCGGTCACAAGGCCCAACGTCGCCGAAAACTCCAGTGCGGCATTGCGCGGCACCGATCCCGTCAAACCGACCTTCGCGCCCAGGCGCACGGGAAACGGGGCGTCCAAAGCGACCGGACCGGCCCGCAGCCAGAGCGCATCCACGACCACCACGCCTTCCGGCATCGCGATCCGCACCCGCGCATCGTCGACGCGGATTTCGCCCGTCACCCCCCATGCGGCCGATGCAGGGGGCTCCGCTGACGGTCGCGGGCGGAGCCAGTGCCGGGCATCGATGCTCCCGTCCGTCTCCCGACGGAGATTCAACTCGACTCCGTTCAGCTCGATCGCCGAGGCGATCGGGCGCCGCTCGAACAGATCCTCCGCATCGAGATGGACGACGATCCGCTCCATCACGAGCAGGTTCTCGTCGGCTTCGCCGCGCAGGCGCAGCCCGTGGAGCGCGAACCGCGGCGTCGGCCGCAACCGCCATTCGACCGGGCCGGCGACCGTGACGGCCGGCACCAGCCACGCCTGCAGCGCACGCTCCGCGGCATGCCGCAGCAGCCGGTCGCCATGGAACGCGAAGGCCGCAACGATCGCGGCAAGGATCCCGAACAGCAGCAGGAACAGAATCAGCAAATGACGCACGTGTCTGCGCACGACCCGCAACCCTCCTGTCATCTGCACTCGTGTACCGGGGCCGTCTCCACACGGAACGACCGCCCGCGCACGAGGATCGCGAAATTCCTCGAGCCGCCGGCATGCCGGGACCTATGATGGAACCATGCGTCCCGTTGAAGGACGCTCGCCGCCTGACGAGTCAGGCGTAGCTGCCGACGAAGGGGTTGCTTTCGCGCTCCTCGCCGAAGGTCGAGGTCGGTCCATGGCCGGGCAGGAAGGTCACATCGTCCCCGAGCGGGAACAGCTTCTCCCGGATCGAGCGGATCAGCGTGGCATGGTCCCCGCGGGGAAAGTCGGTCCGGCCGATGGAGCCGGCGAACAGCACGTCGCCGACGATCGCCAGCCGTGCCCCCGGATGGAAGAACACGACATGGCCCGGCGTATGGCCGGGCGTATGGATGACTTCGAGGATTTCTTCCCCGACGGTCACGGTATCGCCATCCTCGAGCCAGCGGTCGGGCTCGAAAGCCTCGACCCCGGGGAAGCCGAACATCCGGCTCTGCTCGGGCATGCCCTCGATCCAGAAGCGGTCCTCCACCTGCGGCCCTTCGACGGGAACCCCGAGCTGGCGTGCGAGCGCCGCGGTTCCACCCGCATGGTCGATGTGTCCATGGGTGATCAGGATCTTCTCGACGGTGACGCCAAGCTGGGCGACGGCCGCGGTGATCCGGTCGAGATCGCCACCCGGATCGACGACGGCCGCCTTGCGGGTCTTCTCGCACCAGACGATGCTGCAGTTCTGCTCGAAGGGGGTGACGGGGACGATGCGGCAATCGATCATGACGGAACCTGCACTAATCGGGACTCAAGTCGTGCAGTGTACCCTCTAGCCGGAGCGAAGTGCAGCCACGCACGGCGCGGCCCCCCGCAGTCGCTATCGTTCGGCGTTCGGGAAGAACAGCTGTTCGCCCTCGATCGTGTAGCTTGCGATGGCGTCCTGCCCTTCGGGCGAGACCAGCCAGTCGACGAAGCGCTGCGCCTCGGCCGCCTTCACGTGGGGATGGCGTTGCGGATCGACGACGATGACGCCGTACTGGTTGAACAGGCGCTCGTCGCCTTCGACCAGCACCGCGAGCCCGGCACGATTGCGAAAGCTCAGCCAGGTGCCGCGGTCGGCGAGCACGTAAGCGCCCATCGACGCCGCCATGTTCAGCGCGGGTCCCATGCCGCAGCCGCATTCCCGGTAGCCGCGCCCCTTGTCCGCCTCGATGCCGGCTTCCTTCCAGTAGCCCAGTTCGGCGGCATGGGTGCCGCTGCGATCTCCCCGCGAGATGAAAGCCGCATTCGCCGCGGCGAGCGTGCGCAGCGCCCCGACGATGTCCCGCCCGCGCACGCCGAGCCGGTCGTCGGAGGGTCCGATCAGCACGAAGTCGTTGACCATGACGGGATGACGCGCGACACCGAAGCCTTCCGCGACGAAGGCCTCCTCGGCCGCTGTGTCGTGGACGAACACGACGTCGGCATCCCCCCGCCGCCCGACGTCCAGCGCCTGACCGGTACCCAGCGCCACGACGCGGACCTCGATCCCGGTGGCCCGGGTGAAGGCCGGCAGGAGGTGGCCGAACAGGCCGGACTGTTCGGTCGAGGTCGTCGAGGCCACGAGGATCGCCCCCGCGGCCGCCGGTCCCGCGAACAGCACGGCGATCGTCGCGAGCAGCCAACGCGTGGGGCGGCCAGGCACGGTCATGGTCGATGTTCTCCGATACGGGTCCGGCCGCCTGCGGGAACGCGCAGCCGGTGCCGCATGGTAGCGCGTCCGGCACCCACCCGTCAGTCCACCAGCGCAACCGACTTGATCAGCGCGAAGACGGCCACACCGGGGGCGAGCGCCAGGGTTTGCGCCGACCAGGCGGTGATCTGGGCGAGCAGCACCTGGCCGTCGGCGAGCCGGCACACGACCGTCACGCGCCCGTCCGACGCCGGCTCGACGCGCTCGATGGTCACGGGGAGCTGGTTGAGGATGCTCACGCGCCCCGGCGCATCCAGCGCCAGCGCGACGTCGCGCGCAAGAATGCGCAGCCGCGCCGCGCCGGGTCTGCGAGCAGACGCACCCGCCAGCCACAGCCGTGCTGCTGGCGTGACGAACGGGTGCAGACCGTTGTCGGCAAGCACGCCCAGATCGCCTTCGAGCACCGAAGCCGGTCCCTCCTCATCGAACAGCGGAGAATCCGGGCGGGCCAGCGCGTCGCGCAGCGTATCGATGGCGTCCACACGGCCGTCGCGCAGGAACACTACCCGGTCGGCGAGGCGTTCGACCTCGTCGGGCGCGTGGCTGACCAGGATCATCGGCACACCCGCTTCACCCGCAAGGCGAGAGAGGAAGGGCAGGATCTCACGCTTGGTCTGGGTGTCGAGCGCCGCGAGCGGCTCATCGAGCAGCAGCAGCTGCGGGCTGGTGAGCAGGGCCCGCCCCAGCGACACCCGCTGGCGCTGGCCGCCCGAGAGGCGGTCGATCGACCGGTCGAGCAGCGCGCCGATGCCCAGCATCGCCGTAACTTCTTGCAGATGCAGGCGGCGCTCCGCCTCCGGCGTGCGCCGGTAGCCATAGAGCAGGTTGTCGCGCACCGACAGGTGCGGCAGCAGGCTGTGCTCCTGGAAGACGAGGCCGATGCGCCGCCGGTGCAGGGGCACGAAGTGCCGGCCCTGCTGCCAGATCCGCTCGCCGAGGACGACCTCCGCATCGCGCACGCGCTCGAGCCCGGCGATGACGCGCAGCAGGCTGGTCTTGCCGCAGCCGGAGCGGCCGAACAGGGCGGTCACGCCCGCAAGTGGCAAGGCGAGGTCGACGTCCAGCTCGAACGCTTCGCGCCGCCACCGGGCACGGACTCGCAAGTTCATAGCTTCGCGATCTCGAAACGGCGGTTGATGCCGTAGACCACGAACAGGGTCAGGAACGCGAATACGAGCAGCATCAGCGACAAGCGGTGTGCGGCCTCGTAGTTCATCGCCTCGGCGTGGTCGTAGATCAGCACCGACAGCACCTTGGTCTCGCCCGGGATGCTCCCGCCGAGCATCAGGATCACGCCGAACTCGCCCAGTGTGTGCGCGAAGGTCAGGGTCGCCGCGACGACGAAGCCGCCGCGCGTGAGCGGCAGGATCACGGTGAAGAAGCGGTCGAGCAGGCCGGCGCCGAGCGCGCTGGCGACCTCGACGTGGCGGCGCCCGAGGTTCGTGAAGGCCTCGTTGAGCGGTTGCACGGCGAAGGGCATCGAGTACAGCACGGAGGCCACCAGGATGCCTTCGAAGGAGAAGGCGAGGTGGGTGAGGCCGATGTTCTCCAGGGTCTGTCCGACGAAGCCGCGCGGACCGAGCACGATCAGCAGGTAGAAGCCGAGCACCGTCGGCGGCAGCACCAACGGCAGCGCGACGACGGCCTGGACCGCGACGCGCGCCGCCGAGCGCCCGCTCGACAGCCACCACGCGAGCGGCGTGGCGATCACGAGCAGGATCAACGTCGTGTACAGGCACAGCCTGAAGGTGACTTCGATCGCCTGCCAGTCCGCCGGGCCGAGTCCTAGCATGGGGTCGCCTCCGCCTCCGGGAGCAATCCTGGTGTAGAGGTCGACCCCAGGCTTCGGGCGGAGCAAGGCACGGGACTCATCACGGCCTCTCGAATCCGTAGCGCGCCATGATCCCGTGCGCCACGTCGGTCTCCATGAACTTTGCGAAGTTCAGCACGGACGGCCTGGAGCCCCCGCGTTTCGTGACGACGTAGCCCTGCGTCAGGGGTTCGTGCAACGCGTCGTCGATGAGATGGTGACCGTGCGTGGCCAGACCCGGAAAGCTTGCCAGCGACAGCGCGATGATGCCGACTTCGGCCGCGCCGGATTCGACCATCTGCGCCGCGTGGGCGATGTTCTCGCCGAACACCAGCTTGCCCTGCACCGGCTCCCAGACTCCGGCCGCCTCCATCGCCTCCTGCGCCCGCATCCCGTAGGGGGCATGCGCTGGTTGCGCGATCGCGATGCGGCGGATCGAATCCTTGGCGAGATCCTGCAGCGTCAGGCGCGAGGCATCGATCGTGGTGCTCCAGATCACGATGCGGCCGATCGCATAGACCGCCGGGTCGGTGGCCGTGAGGCCCGCTTCCTTCAGCCGCTCCGGAAATGAGATGTCGGCGGAGAAGAAGAGGTCGTACGGGGCACCGTTCAGGATCTGCGTCGTGATCTTGCCCGACGACCCGTAGATCACCGTCGGCCGGTGGTCCGGATGCACCTCGCGGTATTCGGCGATGAGGTCGTCGAGCGCATAGCGCAGGTCCGACGCGGCAGCGATCGTGAACCGCTCGGCATGGGCGGTGATCGACGACAAGGCGAGAACGAGGGCTGCCAGCAGTGCGCGACACGGTTTCATGATCGACTCCTCGACGAAGCCTTGCGGGCTCAATCGACCCCGAGGATCACATGCGACGCCTTGATCAGCGCACACGCCTCGTCGCCGACCACGAAGCCCAGCGTGTCCGCGCTGACCTCGGTGATGATCGCCGCCAGCGTCGCCCCGCCGGCCAGTTCCAGCACGACCTCGGCGTTCACCGCACCGCGCTCGATACGGACGATGCGCCCGCACAAGCGATTGCGCGCCGAGGTCCGCAGGCCTTCGGCCGGGTCGGACAGGATCACCCACGACGCCTTGACCAGCGCCCAGGCCTGCATGCCCGGTGCGAGACCCATGTCGCGCAGGCTTTCCATCGTCACGATCGCGTGCAGCGTATCGCCGCTGGCCAGTTCCAGGGACACCTCGGCATTGACCGCACCTTCCCGGATGGTCGTGACCGTGCCGTGCAGCGCATTGCGGGCGCTCGTGCGCATGTTGAGTCTCCTGATCAGCGCAAGCAGGCCGACGTCTTCCGCATTGCCGGCGCAGCTGCGCAGGAATTCGTCCTGCAGCGCCACGAGCCGCGTCCACGCGGCGACGATCTCATGGCCGGCATCGGTCAGCTCGGCCCCGCCGCCCCCGCTCCCGCCATGGCGCGCGGCGACCAGCCGGGCACCGGCGAGATTGTTCATCGCCTCGACCGCTTCCCAGGCCCCCTTGTAGGTGATGCCGACTTCCTTCGCCGCCGCGTTGATCGACCCCAGCCGCCCGATCGCATCGAGCAGCGCGAGCCGCCGCGGCGAGATCTCGCCGGCATCGAACTGCAGCGCAATCGGCGAGACGAAGGAGGCGTTGTGTAGTGGAGGTGGCATCGCATTGCAAAATATACCTTGCTACATAACCGGTCAAGCGTCGCAGGCAATCGCTTCACAGGGGCTCGAGGGCGGCATGCGCTCGCTGACGGCGAAAGCGGTGCCGTCGGTGGGCGCCTGACCGTCGAACCGGCTTCGGTTCGCTTGCGACATCGGTCCTTCCCGTACTAGACTAAGTCCAATTGGTTTGATCAATGGAAGCGCCATGCACACCGTCAACATCCACGAAGCGAAAACCCATCTGTCGCGCCTGGTCGAACAGGCCGCGCAGGGCGAGCCGTTCATCATCGCCCGGGCCGGCAAGCCGCTCGTGAAGGTGACGCGGCTGGATACACCGGTTGCCGGGCAAGTCCGCCGGATCGGATTCCTGGCGGGCCAGATCGCGGTTCCGGACGACTTCGACCGGATGGGCGGCGAGGAAATCGAGCAGTGGTTCGCGGGCAGCGATGAAACTGCTGCTTGATACGCACGTGCTGCTCTGGGCGGCCGGCATGCCCGAACGGCTGTCGGAAGATGCGCGCGCGCTGATCGAAGCCGAAGAGAACACGCTGATCTTCAGCGCCGCAAGTCTCTGGGAAATGGCCATCAAGCACAGCCTCGGGCGGAGCGACTTCCGCGTCGACGCCCGCGTGCTGCGCCGCGGCCTGCTCGACAACGGCTATGGCGAACTGCCCATCCTGAGCGAACATGCGGTGGCGGTCGACGGCCTGCCACCGATCCACCGAGACCCTTTCGACCGCCTGCTGGTCGCGCAGGCGACCGTCGAGGGCATCACGCTGCTGACCTCGGACACCGTCATCGCACGATACCCGGGCCCGGTACGGCTCGTGTAGCCGTGGATTGGCGGGGTTACAGGAACAGGTAGCTGCAGATCGCGACCGCCGCGAACACCGCGACGATGTCGGCGGTCAGGGCGGCCGCCAGGGTGTGGCGGATGCGACGGATCTGGACCGCGCCGAAATAGACCGCCAGCACGTAGAAGGTGGTCTCGGTCGAGCCCTGCAGCGTGGTCACCAGCATGCCGACGTAGCTGTCCGGGCCGATCGTCGGATCGTTGATGATGGAAGCCATCACGCCGTACGCGCCCGAGCCCGACAGCGGGCGCAGCAGCGCCATCGGCAGGGCCTCGGCGGGCAGGCCGAAGCGCGCGGTGAACCCGCCCAGCACCTCGACCATGACGTCCATCGCGCCGCTCGCGCGGAACATGCCGACCGCGACGAGGATCGCGACAAGGTACGGGATGATGCGCAGCGCCACCTGGAAGCCGTCCTTGGCCCCTTCGACGAAGACCTCGTAGATGCGCACGCCGCGCAGCGCCCCGAACAACAGGAAACCGACCATCAGCACCGGGATGATCCACGGCGAGATCGCCCGCCCCCAGAAGATCGTCGCCGGGATCAGCGCGACGATGGTGCCCAGTGCGAGCATCGACACCCATACCGGATAGCCGCCGGGATCGGGCGGAAGGGCCTCGCGATCGGGGTCGTCGCGCACCCACGGGCGGTCCATCGCATCGGCCGCCGGATCGGGTGCGGGCAGCGGGGCGAAGCGCCGGTAGACCATCGCCGCGGTGATCGCCGCGATCGTCGCGCACACCGTCGCGAACAGCGTGGTCGGCAGGATCGCGGCCGGATCGGCCGAGCCCGCGGCGGCGCGGATCGCAATGACGCCGGTCGGCAGCAACGTGATGCTGGAGGTGTTGATCGCGAGGAACAGCGCCATCGAGTTGGTCGCGGTACCCGGGCGCGTGTTGAGCTTGTCCAGTTCCTGCATCGCGCGGATGCCGAAGGGCGTGGCCGCGTTGCCCAGCCCCAGAGCATTGGCCGACATGTTCAGGATCATCGCACCCATCGCCGGATGGTCCGGGGGAATCTCGGGAAACAGGCGGGTCATCAGCGGTCGGATCAGCCGCGCGATGATGGTCAGCAGGCCGCCCGCTTCGGCGACCTTCATGAGCCCCAGGAACAGCGTCATGACACCGACCAGTCCGAGCGCGAGTTCCACCGCGCCCGCCGCCGAAGAGATCATTCCCGAGGACAGGGCCTCCATCGGGGACGGAACGCCGTCGACCGCGACATGCGCCAGCTCACGCCAGGCGGCTGCGGCAAAGGCGATCAGGACGATACCGAGAAAGATCCAGTTCATGGGCCCCGGGGCTGGAGTGCGTTCGTTTCAGCGCGCCCTGCGGGCCCGGCTGCCCGCATATTCTGGCACACCCGCGACTCCGCGCACGCCGGCGCAGGACGAAAGCGATCGAAATGTCGATGCGGGAAACGGGCAAGAGGAAAGGGAAGGAGTCCGGCGCGAGGCGCCGGAAAAAGAAAGCGGGGACCGACAGCAGTGCGATTTATCCGACCGGCCCTTGGGGTTAGGGGGACTGCGCGGCAACGGTCGTTGGGGAGATGGTCCCCGCTTTGATGTCTACCTTATCAAGTTTTGTGCCATCTCCGACCCTCCTGCATCGGCACCTGGTTGTGGCGTGTTTTCATGGACTTGTCTCAAGATGACGGGTTCGGCCGCACCCTTCGCCTGCCGCCATGACTGCCATTTCGGCAAACTAACCTGCCATTTCTGACGGTTTGGCAGACATGCCTGACGATGGCCGGGATCGGTTCATCGACTGAACGGATTCCGTCCCGTGCCGGTCTGAACGCTTGTCACCCAAGGCACGCAGATGCGGGAGGTGCTAACGTACGAGAATCGATGATCGTCCCGCCCGCTACCGGATGCCTTCCCGCAACGGGAACTCCGATCCGGTACTCACCCGAACCGGAGGCACCCATCATGTCCTCTTCGCTCTTACGGATCCTGATCCCGCTGCTGGCCGGTGCGCTTCTGTCCGCTGCGGCGTCGGCGCGCGAACTCGCCGTCGCGCCGGACCAGCTCATCCCGGTCGAACTGGCGACCGTCGCGGTACTCACCGGCACCGACGTACCGGTCGTGTTGCTGCGCGAACCCGAATCCGGTGACGTGATCCCGATCTTCATCGGCATCCCCGAGGCGCGCGCGATCCTGATCGCACTGCGCGGCGTCGAGCTGCCGCGTCCGATGACCCACGACCTCCTCCGCGACGTCATCGGCAAACTCGCGGGGACGGTAGAACGGGTCGTCGTCGACGACCTGCGCAACAACACCTATCACGCCGTGATCGAAGTGCGCGTGCAGCCCGACGACCGGATCGTCCGGATCGACGCACGCCCCAGCGATGCGCTGGCGCTCGCGGTCCGGTCCGGTTCGGAGATCCGCGTATCGATCCCGGTGCTCCAGGCGGGGCGCGATCTCGAGTTCGAAGGACTGGGGAACGAACAGGTCGTCACGGCGCTGGGCATCACCGTCGTCGAGGCGACGCCGGAACTGCGCGATGCGCTGTCCCTGCCCGAGCGCGAGGGGGTCCTCGTCACCGCCGCTCGGGGTCTTGCCGCATTCTCGGGACTCGAGCCGGGCAGCCTCGTGCTGTCGGTGAACGACAGCGTCCCCGGCACGCCGATGGAATTCCTGGAACTGGTGCGCCGCACGCCGGCCGGGACGGCGGCAACGATCCGCTACTGGTGGGACGGTGAAGAGCGCACGATCGAACTGTCCACCGACGTCCCGGGCCGCGCCCGGCAGCACGGCGTCGTGCTCTAGCCCGCATTCAGGCTTCCTCCATCCGGGCCACGAGCCCGGAACTGCGCCGGGTCGGCATCGCACACGCGGCAGCAAACACCGCTTCGCTGCCGGCCACGGTGACGCCATGCATCGCCCGGGTGACCGCCGTGTAGAGGAGTTCGCGCGTCATCACGCGGACCGCCTTCGCCGGCAGCAACACCAGCACATATCCGAACTCCGAGCCCTGCGACTTGTGCACGGTCATCGCGAACGCCGTGTCGTGCACCGGCACGCGCGGCGGCGCCAGCGTACGCCAGCCACCCGCCGGATCGGGGAAGAACACCCGCAACGCACCCGCATCGTCGGGCAGGCAGATCCCGACGTCGCCGTTGTACAGATGCAGGAGCGCGTCGTTGCGCAGCACGAGCACCGGGCGGCCTGGATACCAGGGCGAGGCCGCCCCCGGATCCAGGCGGTGCGCGAGCCGCTGGCGCAGCATCCGGGCGAGGCGCTCGTTCACCGCATCCACACCGCGCGATCCCTCGCGCACCGCGCACAGCACGCGAAAACGGTCGAACGCCGCGAACACCGGCGCGGGATCGCCATCGAAGCCGGCCAGCGCCTCGGCGTAGGCGACCTGTCCCTGCTCGATCTCACGCCACACCGCCTCCGACGGGGCCGGTCCGTCATCGGCGATCCAACGTGCCGGACCTTCGGTTTCCCCGCGCAGCCACGCCAGCACATCCTCGCCCGCGCCGGCATTGACGCCCGCCGCGAGCCGGCCGATCCCCGATCCGGCCGGAAAGCGGTGGCTGTCGACGAGCCACACCACACTGTCGCGCAGCGGCGTCGGGTGCCGAGGCGGCGGCGGGCGGAGCGCTTCGGCCGCCATCCCGCAGCGTTCGGCCAGCCACGCCCGGCAGGCATCGGACAAGGACGGATCGGCACACAGTTCGGCGAACACCGCGCCGGCCTCGACCGCCGCGAGCTGGTCCTGGTCGCCGAGCAGGATCAGGCGCGCATCGGCCGGAAGAGCCTCGACGAGACGGGTGGCGAGCGCCAGATCGAGCATCGACGCCTCGTCGACGACGAGCACGTCGCACGCCAGCGGATGGTTTGCATCGTGGCGAAAGCGGCCCGCCTGGGGCGTGACGCCGAGCAGGCGGTGAATCGTGAAGGACTCGTGCGGCAAGCATTCGCGCAGCGACGACGGCAGGTCGGCGGCACGGGCACGCAGCGCATCGAGCATGCGCGCTGCTGCCTTGCCGGTCGGCGCGGCCAGTGCGACGCGCAGCTCCGGCTGCACGGCCAGCAAGCCGGCGAGCATCGCGGCGACCGTCGTCGTCTTGCCGGTGCCCGGCCCCCCGCTGATCACCACCAGCCTGCGCCGCAGGGCCAGCGCGACGGCCAGCTTCTGCCAGTCCGCCGCCCTGGAGCGGAGCGGCGGGAACACCGCCGCGAGGCTTCGCTCGACCGCCTCGTCGGAATACGCCGCCTCCGGGGCGTTCGCGCGTCGCACCAGCGCGGCCGCGAGCCGCCGCTCCCATTCGTAGTGGCGGCGCAGGTACAGCCGGTCGTCGCCGTCGAGAATCAGCGGAAACGCGGGTTCGGCCGGCGTTCCGACGACCCGGCTGTCGCGCAGCGCGGAGCGCAGTGCGCCGACCGGCTGGGGGATGTCGTCGCCGTCGTGGACGATCTCGTCGAGCGACACGCAGACGTGTCCCTCCGCATTCGCGAGGCTCACCCGCTGCACCGCCCGGCGCAGCATGCCCAGCGAGGCCTCGGGCGCTCCGCACTCCCGCGCCCAGGCAAGGACATGCGCAGCCAGGCCCTGTGCGAGATCGCGTGCCGCCGTCCCCCCGGAGGCCGGTTCGTTGTCGCTCATCGCCCTCCCTCCCCGGCTGCGGCCCCGTCGCCGACGAGCCGGTCGAGTCCGTCGAGCACCTCTGCCTCGACACGATGGAAATAGACCCCGGTCGCCCGTCCCCCCGCCTGCCACGCCGGGCGTACCCCGCGCACGAACAGGTAGAGCACGCCGCCGAACCGGGTCTCGAAGTCGTAGTCCGGCAGGCTGCGCCGGAGATGGCGGTGCAAGGCGACGCTGTAGAGCAGATGCTGCAGATGGTAGCCGTGATCGCGCATGGCAGCCTCGAGCCGATCGGGCGCGTAATCGTCTGCGGCATAACCCAGGTGGTTCGATTTCCAGTCCAGGAGGTAGAAGCGCCCCCCGTGCTCGAACACCAGGTCGATATAGCCCTTGAGGTAGCCCGAAAGCGGCGCGAATCCCAGGCGCGGCCCCGCATAGCCGTGCCGTGCGAGCCAGTCGTTGAGCGCTTCGGACGAGAGCTGCGGCACCGGGAGGTGAAAGCCCAGTTCGACGAGGCGGCGCGAACGCGCCACGGTATTCAGCACGATTCCGTCGGGCAGGGGCGTGGCCAGCACGTTCGCGAGCATGCCGCCGAGCATGCGGCGATGCCGTTGCCGCGCCTCGTCCGGGGCCAGGTTGCCGGCCCGCTGGGGATGCTCGGCCAGCGCACGCTCGATCGCCGGTTCCCGGGTCGCGGCATCGACGAAATCGACCCGTTCGAACACCGCGTGCACGCAGTCGCCCGCGAGCGGCCCGCGCGGAAAGTGCAGGATGTCGTCGGCGGGCGGTGCGTCCTCCGGCAACGACAACTGGGGGTCGATCGTCGGCGTCCCACCCCCGTCGCCACGCGCGTCGTGATCGCGGGCGGCTTCCTCCCGGGTCGCGCCGTGGCTCAGGGCGCTGAAACTGCCGATCCGCCAGCCCGCAGGTACTCGCTGGGGCGGCAGCGCCTGCAGCGAATCGGCCGGCAGCGCCGTCGGTTCGAAGCGCTCGCCGACCGGTTCGGGCAGCTCCCCCAGCGAGATGTCCGCACAGGCGCCCTGCTGCAGGCGCTCCCAGGCGCTGCGGATGTCGTCGGGTCCTGGCTTGGCTTCGGTCCACTGCGCATGGGTCATGTCGCGGCCGGCGACCAGCCAGTTGAGCAGGCTGCGCACGCTCTCGGTCGCGGAGACGTTGCGCCCGTGCGCACGCCGGTAGCAGCCGGCGACGAGGACGCAGCGATGCACCGCCCGCGTGAGTGCGACGTAGATCAGGCGCAACTGCTCCGCGTCGCGCTCGCGTCGCTGCCGCGCCTTCACCTCCTTGTCCGCACGCGCCTCGGGGCGAAAATCCAGGACGAGTCGTGGTTGCCCCGCATCACCGGGTTCGTCATGGTAGACCGCCCCCTCGCCGTCGTCCCCGGGGGACGGATACCCGTCGAACAGGAACGGACAGAACACGATGCCGTACTCCAGCCCCTTGGCGCGATGCACGGTGACGATCTGCACCAGGTTGCGGTCGGACTCCAGGCGCAGCAGGCCGGCCTCGCCCGCGGACGGCTCGGCCCGCCGGCTCGCGAACCAGCGCAGCAGTGCATCGGGCGACGGATGGGTCGCCGCGGCCTCGTGCAGGCACTCGGCCAGGTGCAGCAGGTTGGTCAGGCGGCGCTCGCCGTCCGCCCACGACAGCAGGCGTCGCATCACGCCTGCGTCGGCGATCCACTCGCGCAGCATCACGCCGCAGCCGCGCACCTGCCACGCCTCGCGCCAGCGCATGAAGTCGCCGAGACGTTCCATCAGTGCCCCGTCGTCGGCCGCGAGCGCATCGAGGGCCGTCGCCTCGAAGCCCATCAGCGTGGTCGCCAGCGCCGCGAACAGCAGCGGTTGGCGCGACGGTTCCTCGATCGCGATCAGCACGCGCTCCAGCTCCTCGGCCTCGGCGCTGTGGAACACGCTCGCCTGCGACAGCTCGACGCTGCCCACGCCGAGGGCGGCCAGCGCCTCGCGCACGCGGGTGCCCTGGCGGTGGCTGCGCACGAGCACCGCGATGTCGCCGGCACGCAGGCCGCGATCGTCGAGCCGGATGCGTCCGGCAGCGCCCTCGCGCAGCAGGCGTGCGATCTCGGACGCAGTCGCCGCGGTGGCCCGTGCGAGCGCATCGGCCCGCATCGGCGGCTCGCCTTCCTCGTTTTCGGGAAGCCACCAGACGCTGAGCGGCGCGGCGCCCGTGCCGCTCTCGTCGACGAAGCGCTGACGCGGGCGCTCGCCCTCGCGCACCGCGGCGAATTCCAGTCCGTCGAGGACGAAGGCTTGCGGATTGGCCTCGAACAGCCGGTTGCAGGCACGGATCAACCCGGCGGCCGAGCGCTGGTTCTCGCGCAGCGTCCACGCACGGTCGGCATGGCGCCGCGCGTCGAGGTAGGTCTGCAGGTCGGCGTTGCGGAAACTGTAGATCGCCTGCTTCGGATCCCCCACCAGGAACAGGTGGCCGTGACGCCCGTCCTCGGCGTAGATCCGGCGGAAGATGTCGAACTGCAGCGGATCGGTATCCTGGAACTCGTCGATCAGCGCGGCCGGATAGCGACGGTGCAGTTCCCCGGCCAGCCAGGGATTGCGCCCGCCGGCCAGCGCACGATGCACGTTGAACAAAATGTCGTCGAACGCGATCGTGCGTCGTTCGCGCTTGAGCGTACGCAGCCGCTCGAGACTCTCCTCGATGAACCGACGGAGCAGGCACAGGCGTTCGTGCTCGAGCTGCGCGACCGTTTCCGCCTGCACGTCGAGAAAGCGCCCGGCGGCATCGTAGAACGCATGGCGGGGCGTCGTGGCATTGCGCTTGGTGCGCGCCTCGAGCGTCGCCGCCGAGAAGAGTTCCAGCCTGAGGCCCTTGACCGGGACGAGCGGATCGGCCCCGCGCAGGTAGGCGCCCCAGGCCTGTGCGGCGGCCTGCACGGACTCGGCCTTGTAGCTGTTGGCATTGAGCTGGCCGAGCGAGTCCAGCAGCAGGCCGGTCGCGTCCTCACCGCCCGATTCCCATTGCCGCACGGCCTCGGCGAACGCCGAGCCGAGCGCGGCCGGATCGGCCGAACCGCCCGCGGCCGGGTCGGGCCAGCGCCGTTCGGCCATCGGGCGGGCCTGGCAGCGACGCAGCAGTTCCGCCCAGCGTTCCGGACTGTCCCCGCGCGCGATCAGCAAGGCCCCGAGCTCGGCCGAACAGTGATCGCTGGCGATCTGCCGACGCCAGAAATCGCGCGTGACTTCGAGGCGCAGTTCGAGGTCGTCCTCGCCCAGTTCGAGCGCGAACGGCAGGCCCGCGGCAAACGGCGTCTCCGCCAGCGCGCGCTGGCAGTAGCCGTGGATCGTGAAGATCGCCGCCTCGTCGAAGGCCTGCAACGCGACGTCCAGACGTGCCCGCAGCGTGGCGGGCGCATGCCCCCGCGCCTCCAGCGCGGCGAGCAGGCGATCGACGAAGGGATCGGACCCGCCCGCGGCCCCGCCCAGGCGGTTCTTCACCTCGACGATGCGCGCGCGGATGCGCGCCTTGAGCTCGGCGGTCGCCGCACGCGTGAAGGTCACGACGAGCACCTGCTGCACCTCGAAACCGGCTTCGAGCAGCAGGCGCAGGTACAGCCCGCACAGGTTCCAGGTCTTTCCCGTACCGGCCGAAGCCTCGATCAGGTGGATGCCGTCGAGCGGGCAGTGAAAGACGTCGAGGTCGTGCATCTCGGCTGCGCTCATGTCGGCTCCACGAGGTGCTCGACGAGCGGTGCGAGAATCCGTTCGGCCAGATCGAAGAAAGTCGCGTCAAAGGGGTCGTCCGGTCCGCGGAACGCAAGCCGGATCCAGGGATCGCGCCGTTCGCCGAATTCCGGCCGACCGCCGCCGGTCCATTTCTTCCGGGCCGCATCGCGACTTTGATCGTTGGCGACCCAGGCCCAGGCGCTCTTCGGGAAGAACGGCAGCGGCCGACACAATCCCGCACGGTACACCTCGAGAAGTTCGGCAAGCCGCGCGCGAGCCTCCGTGCAGGCAACGAAACGACGCACGCCATCGCGCGCATGCCACTGCGTGTTCGGCGCCACTCCCTCGGGCGTGGCTGCACACAGCACGAGATGGACGATCCACGCCGACAGGTAGTCGCCCGCACGCATGTCGTCGTAGCGATGGCGCACGAGACCTTCTGGCCGCAGGTCCCCGAAACCGGCCTGAAGCCGCCAGTGCTCGCCGCCGAGATCGAAGTCGAGCCCGATCGTCCGGGCGGGCGGCGGCTCGGGGGCCAGCGCGCCGCGCAGGCGATCCACGAAGCCGCGCAGGGTTTCCAGTTCGCGCACGAGAAAGCGCTCACCGAGCGCACCCGCCGGGTACTCGCCCGTCGCCGCGGCGAGTGCCTGCAGGGTGTGCGCGTCCGCACCGGCGAGCAATGCCGGCATCAGCCGGTCGGCCAGGCGACGGCGCTCTTCGTAGCCGGGCAGGAAAGGCTCGTCGTCGCACAGCTCCTCGTCGCCTTCGGCCAGGCGCAGGCCAAGCCGTTCCTGCAGCAGGAAGCGACTCGGGTTGCGGAAGAAAGCCGCGAGACGTTCCACGTCGCACACGCGCCACGTCTCGTCCGGTGGCGGCAGCGGGGCACCGAAGAAGGGGACGTGCAACGCATCCGCCGCATTGTCGACGGCATCGGCATCGACCTCCTCCTCGTCCATTTCGGCGCTGCCGCGAACCGCCGTCGCGGCCGCCCCGGCAGCCCGCTCGCGCTGAGCGCGCAGTGCGGCGCAGATCTCCGCGTCGTGGCTCGCAAGTCGCGGATCGCGGCCCGGTTCGTCGGCAAAGTACGCCGTCGAAAAGGCCTGCAAGGGATGGATCACCGTCAGGCGCGCGCGCGCGCGGGCGAGCGCGGCCGGGTCGTCCGGATCGGTCGCACAGGCGCGCGCCACGTAGTCGAGCAGCTCGTCGACGAGGACCGAAGGCGGCTTCTCGCTGTTGTCGCGCACGCTGCGCCCCGCATACGACAGGTGCAGCCAGCCGCGTGCCGACAGCACGAGGTCGAGAAAGAGGTTGCGCTCGTCGTCGCGACGCTGGCGGTCGCCGCGCGCGGGGCGCTGCGCCATCAGGTCGAACTCGTCGGCCCGGTCGCTGCCCGGGAACGCGCCGTCATCCAGGCCGATGGCGCACACCACCCGGAAGGGCAGGCTGCGCAGGCTGCTCAGCGCGGAGAACGTCACCACGCCCGACGGCACGCCGCCACGCGCCGGATCGTCGAGCCGTGCGGCCAGCGCGCCCTGCACGACCTCCAGCGAAAGCGGCGTGGCAACCTCCGCCGCGACCTGGTCGGCATGCAGCTCGCCCACGGCCACGCGGACCTCGCGCAGGTCGTCGGCCCATTCCGCCGTGGCCGGCACCAGCGATTCCAGCGTATCGAGCAGGACCGCGCGCCAACCGTCGGGATCGTGCTTGCGCCGGCACGCGGCCTGCAAGGTCTTCAGCGTCTCGGCGAACCGCCACAACCGCCCGAGCGCGAGTGCACCGCTGCCCTCCGGGTGGCCGGCCCCGATCCGGCCGGCAAAGGGTTCGGATTCCCCCTCGCCCCAGGCGTGGGCGAGGAACAGGCGGTGCAGCCCCTCGGACAGGGAATATCGGGCGAAGGCCGGCAAGCCGAGGCGGCTGCGATGCTCGGCATCGAGCCCCCAGCGCACGCCTGCGGCATCGAGCCAGGTGTGCACCCGGGCAAGGTCCGCGGCGTCGAGTCCGAAACGCTGCGCCACGGGCGGCTGCCGGAGCAGTTCGAAGAGACCGCTCACGGGCAGGCGGCCGGCGGCGAGCGACAGGGCGAGATCGAGCACGCGCGCGACCGGATTGACCCGCGTGCGCCCGCGACCGGTGATCCGGAACGGGATGCGGCGGCCGGCCGGCGCGGTGCCGAACACGGCCTCGATCAGCGGCGCGGCCTTTTCCAGGTCGGGCGTCACGACGAGGACCTCCTGCGGTCGTGGCGAATCCTGCTGCGCGAACAGACCGAGCAGGCGATCGTGCAGCACCTCCAGCTCGCGCGTCAGCGAATGACACACATGGACCTCGATGCTGCGGTCGTCCTCGGCCAGCACGGCGCTGCCCGGTTCAAGTTCGACCAGGTCGAGCACGGCGTTCTGGATGCGCGCGAGCAGACGCTCGCCTTCGGCCGGCACGAACAGGCCATCCTCGACCTCGGCGGCGGCTTCGCCTTCGAACAACAGGTCGATGTGCGCTTGCGTCTGCCGCCCCCAGGCCGCGAGCAGGCGGTTGCCGGTCTCGTGGTACAGCTCGCGCTGCTGCCCGATCAGCCACGACAGGCGCCGCGGCTCGACGATCTCGAACCAGTATTCGCGGCACGGATTGAGCACGTAGAGCCGAACCTCCACGTGCTCGGCGAGCCGTTGCAGGATGTCGCGGTACAAGGGCGGCAGCGCGGGCAGGCAGAACACATGCACGGAACGCGCAAGTGCCGGGAAAGCGCCCGGGCCGGACGCATCGATTGCCGCGAAGAAGGCACTCGCGGGATGCTCGCCGTGCACGCCGGCGGCGCGGCTCGCACGACGCCACAGCTCGGCCTGCCAGGCCTCGTCCTCGCGGCACCCGGGGGGCAGTTCGGTCACCGCGCGCCCTGCCGACCACGCCACTAGCCAGCCGGGCCGGTACGTAAGGTAGTGGTCGAGCAGCCGCGCCACCCGCGCGGCCAGTTCGAAGCGCATCGCGTCGTCCGACTGCTCGAGATAGCGCGCCAGCCGGGGATGGGCGGCGATCCAGCCGGACTCGCCGAGGCTCTCGAACAGGCGCCACACCAGCCGTGAGGGTGCGAAGGGGGACTCCTCGCCGACCGGCACGACCTGGTCGATCTGGCGCCACAGCCACTGCGCGAGATATGAAAAGCGCAGGTTCGCGGCAACGCCCTCGCGCTCGGCCACCGCCAGTTCGACGCTGCGGCGCAAGGCGGTACTTGGCACGAGGATCTCGCGCACTCCGAACGGACCGGGCCGCTCCTCGGCAAGCCGTGCAAGCAAGGTATCGAGCAGGAGTTCGTAGCGGTTCGAGAACGCGAGCGAGAGCATGGCGCACCGTGCGGGGGCGAACCGCCATGTTACCCGCTCGCATGCTCCGGCGGGCCACATGCCGGTATCGCATCCCGGTCCACGATATCATTCGGTCCTGCACAGCATGCCGGCTCTTCACACCCCACGGGCCCCGGGGCCGGCGTCCTTCATGACCAGAACCGGAAACCGAACGTCATGCCCAAGCGCGAACCCACCCTGACCACCGACCAGAAGGCCCTGGCGGTCAACCTCGACAAGTACAAGTACGGCTCCATCGTCGAGATCGGTGCGGGCCAGGAAGTCGCGCGCCGCTTCTTTCAGGTCGGCGCCGCCGCCGGCACGATCGCCAAGACGATGTCGGCCTACGACATGGCCGTCAGCGACGACATCTACGGCCCCGTCGACCGCTACGTGAGCCGTGCGCGGCTCATGCAGATGCTCGACAAGGAGTTCGACCAGGTCGTCAATCGGCTCGCCGGCGTGCGCTCGCGCAACACGACCTTCTTCGCCTATGCGGCCACCGTCACGGCGCGCAGCTTCCGGCAGCAGAACGAGTGCCATGGCTGGGTCGGCATCCGCCTGCAGCTGCATCCGAACGCGGCGCCCAGCGACATCGTCCTGCACGTGCGCATGCTCGACAACGACAACGCGCTGCAGGCCGAAGCCCTGGGCATTCTCGGCGTCAATCTCATCCACGGCGCGTTCGAATACCACACCCATCCGGAGTGGATCGTCGAGTGCCTCAGCGACGGACTCGGCTCGGACCGCATCGAGGTCGACGTGATCCATTTCGCCGGCCCGTACTTCGAGGAGGTCGAGAACCGCCTGATGAACCTGCACCTGATCCGTAGCTGGCTGACCCGCGCGGTCGTCTTCAGCCCGTCGGGCGAGGTCGTGGTCCCGGGCGAGCTGTTCCACCGCAAGCCGGTGCTGGTGATCCGGGGCAGCTTCAAGCCGGTCACCAACGTCAACGTCGACATGATGCTGGCCGGCCAGCGCCAGTTCACGCAGCTCTCGGGCGTCGACGAGAACAGCATGGTGTCGCTCGCCGAGATCACGATGAACTCCCTGGTTACGGGCGACAACGTCGATGACGCCGATTTCCTAGCGCGCGTCGACCTGCTCGCCTCGCTCGGCTACACGGTGATGATCTCCGACTACGTGCGCTTCTTCCGCCTGCGCGCCTACCTGCGCCGCTACACGCAGAAGCTGATCGGCATCGTGCTGAGCGTGCGCGACTTCGAAACCCTGTTCGACGAGAAATACTACGAGGGCATGGAAGGGGGCATCCTGGAGGCCTTCGGCAAGCTCTTCCCCGACAACACGCAGGTCTACGCCTACCCGTCGCGCCGCCGCGGCGAGACCGAGCTCGTCACCCTGGCCAACGCCCAGGTTCCCCCGCACCTGCGCCACCTCTACGCGCACCTGACCGAGAACCGCAAGCTGATCGGCATCGAGCACTACGACGAGAACCAGTTGCACATAGACGTCGCGGAAGTGCTCGCCGGCCTGCGCGGCGGACGCGGAAACTGGGAGAAGGACGTGCCCGAAGTCGTCGCCCGCCAGATCATCGAGCGCCGGCTGCTCGGCTACGACAGCGAATAGCACATCGAACCCGGTCCGGCGCCCCTCGCGTGCAATGAGGGAAGGCCTCGGCTATCTTGATCGCCATGACCGAAGCGAATGGTCCCCTGTCGTTTCTGCTGAGCGATGAGCACCGCGAGGTCTATCCTCGCGAACTCGTCGCCCGATTCCCGCACGTCGCCAGACGCCTGGAGGAACTCTGGAACGACGCCGACGCGCTCGCCGACTGCTTCTCCGACCTCATGGTTCCGCGCCGGCCCAATCGGCAAGGATTCCCCGCGGAGGTCGCGTCCGAGATCTTCGCCCTCAGCATGGCATACGACCGGATCGGACCGATCCGGCCCGGACTGCCGAACAACGGCCCGCCCGGAGAGGTCAATCCGTACCACTGGGAACGGGAACGGGCAATCCGCGAACTCGACCGGCTCGGCATCCCTCTCACGATGGCCGGCTTCACACGCGCCGCCGAAGCAGGTGACCGCAGGATCTGCGGTCTGTTCGTCAGTGCCGGATTCGACATCGACGCACGCGACGCCCGCCACTGGACACCGCTGATGATGGCCGCCTTCAACGGGCACGAGACCCTCGCACTGGAACTCATCCACCATGGCGCCGACATCGAGGCCTGTGATCACGCGGGCTACGCGCCCATGCACTGGGCGGCGTACAACGGCTACCGTCAGGTCACGAAACTGCTCCTGACCAAGGGCGCCGCAGCCGATGTCTCCAGCAATGCCGGCATCACCCCACTCCTGCAAGCCGCCGCCCGCGGTCACGTGGACACCATCGCCCTGTTGCTCGAGCATGGCGCAGACCCCAACGCCACGGCTCGCGACGGCTCCACGCCCCTGCTCAAGGCCGTCGCCAACGGCCGCCTGCCCGTCGTCCGCCAACTCCTGGAGGCCGGCGCGTCGACCGAGGCGACGATGAAGGACGGTACGACACTGCGCGAGATCGCCCGCCGCGCCAAGGATCCTCGTGTCGGCGCGCTGATCGGGGCGGTTTCACGCACACGGCCCTAGACATGCCGTAAGGAAGACGGCCGGGCCCCGAACACCCCTTCTACAGGCCGTCTTCCCCGCCGCCGCGGGCGACAGGGAAGACGCAGGCTGGTTGGAACGGGTCCGGGTTCAGTGCGCGTGGCCTCCATGGTCATGCGCATGGGAGGCCGAGATTGCGGTGTGGACACCCTCCAGGTAGTGAACGTACTGGACGTAGGCATCCACGAACGCGCGACCGTCGGCAACGCTGTTTCCGGCTTGCGCCTTGGCTTCCTTTGCGACGGCAAAGCGCTCGTGGGCGGTATCGGCGAACTTGCGGGCGATCTTCGACACCAGGGCGTCGACGTCTCCCGTCTCCAGCGCCGCGTCCGCGGCC
Source organism: Rhodocyclaceae bacterium (assembly GCA_050486545.1). Classification (GTDB taxonomy): domain Bacteria; phylum Pseudomonadota; class Gammaproteobacteria; order Burkholderiales; family Rhodocyclaceae; genus DAOMNN01. The sequence continues at coordinate 34,787 of JBJHDM010000030.1, forward strand.
TTGACTGCCGGGTCGATGCCGCCGGCGGGCTTGATGCCGGTGTACGGTGCGCCTTCGGCAGCGCGATGGACCTCGACAAGGGTCGCGAACAACTGGAGATCCGCGAACTCCTGGGCATCGCCGCCGTGCTTGCGGACACGCACCGCCTTGTCGAAGGTGGAGCGGATCCGATCTTCATCGGCCTGCGGGACCCACTTGAGCAATGGCGTGACGTCATTGCGCGACAGCGCGATGCGTGCCTCCTCGATCACCGGACCGTCGAGGGCATCGCAATGGGCCGCGGCATTGCCGATCCAGGCGAGATTGAGGGCGGCAACAGCAGCCAGGGCGTACAGGTTCTTGCGAAACATCGGTTTCATCGGAGTGCTCCTTGCATTGAAGTATGTCGAACGGTTGCAGGAAGTGCCCCCGTCCGCGGGATGGAGCCCGCCGGAATGGAAGCGCTTCCTTGACCTCAATGCTAGGGATCCGGACGTCGCCGGTCGTTCGACAAACGGAACTCGTACCCGTCGACCAAGCCCGACATAACACTTATGAATCAACAGCTTGATGGTTCGATTTCGGTGGTGCGGAAAGTCGAACCCGTCATGCGCCGAGGAATCAGGATCGGGCGGCCCGGTACTGGCTCGGCGTCTGGCCGGTAGCCTTCTTGAAGGCCGTGTTGAACACCGATTTCGAGTTGAATCCAGCGTCGTACATGATGGCCAGAATACTCGCGGCGTTGGTCGCATCGCCGAGGCGCCGCTTCGCCTCCTCCACGCGATAACCGCTGACGAACTCAAAGAAGTTCTGCCCAAACCCCAGGTTGATCGTCCGGGAAAGTTCGCGCGCCGGCACGGACAACTGCCGCGCAAGCTGGTCCACGGTGAGATTGGGGTTGAGATACGGCCGCACATCGACCATGTGCTGCCGGAGTCGCTCGATCAGCCCGGCGTCCGGTGGCGTCGCGCTGGCGGCCTCGCCGTCCTCGTCCGCGAGTTCCGCCTCTTCGCTGCTCAGTCCAGAAAACACCATCGGCTGACGCAATGCATTGAGGTGCAGGACGTTGATGAACAGGAAACCCGTCGCCGCGCCGATCGCAACCACCCACTCGGCCCCGGCATCGCTGCGGATGACGTGGGCGGAAAGACAGTAGAACATGCTGACCGTCCACACCACCGAATAGCCGATCAGCAGCACCCGCAGCCACGCGAGCTGCTTGGTTTCCACTTCGGAGAACACCTTGCGTACCGCCTGGCCGAAGCGTCCGATGGTACGGATCGTCGCATACAGATAACCGAGGAACACGAGGTGGATCGCCACGGCCAGCAGGGGCGAGGTCAGCACCCCGGGGTGATCCCGCTCCATCAGGATCCTCAGCTTCACATCAGTCGGCTGAAGATAGTACTCGACCAGGAAGATCGCCGACACGATCCAGAAAGGCAGGGTGTGAATCGCGTGCTTTGCACGCAGCCGGAAGTCCCGGTACATCAGCGATCGGGCATAGAGGAACAGCGCACCCGCCTGCAGCAGTCCGAACAGCGTGCCGAGATAGGCCAGGTTCGGATGCTTCAGCGCCATGCCGCTCCCGTACAGAAAAATCTCGGCCAGCCAGGCACCAAAACAGACAACGGTCGCGGACAACAACCGGTTGCTCAGCAGCCCGACGTTCGACGGCAGCAACAGAAAGACCGCCAGCGCCAGAGACTGGATGATGCTGGTGAGGAGAACTACTTCGCCGAGACCCAGGTACATGCGCTATTCCAACACGAAACCAACCCGTGAGTATGGGTCCGGCTAACATCCGTGTGCGATCAAAGCGAAGTCAGATACGGGTCGGGCGACCGAGTTCCCCTCCCGAGACCGCCGCCGTGCAATCGGATTCCCGGATCGATGCAAGACGCCTCGGACCGACATGGAAATACGGGCCAGACGTGCACACCATCGTCGAATTGCGGTAAGTTATCGGACAACTCGACGGAGAGCCGCAGCCTCGACCGGCGCGCCGAAGAACGCCGGAAGCACGCGCAAGGCGTGCGTCTCGCGCGGCCCTCATGGCATCGCATCGTCCCGAATCCGCAATGGCGGGGGAGAACGGCCATGGAAGTGATCGGTTTCGCGGGCTGGTCGGGCAGCGGCAAGACGACGCTGGTCGAGCAGGTCATCCGCATCCTGACCGGGCGCGGCATCGCGGTGTCGCTGGTCAAGCACGCGCACCACTCCTTCGACGTCGATCATCGCGGCAAGGATTCGTGGCGGCACCGTCAGGCCGGCTGCCGCGAGGTCATCGTCGGCTCGCGCAACCGCTGGACGCTGATGCACGAGTTGCGCGACGAACCCGAGCCGTCTCTCGATACGCTGCTCGCGCACCTTTCCCCATGCGACATCGCACTGGTCGAAGGCTTCAAGCGGGCCCCGATCCCCAAGATCGAAGTCTTCCGCGAGGGCTTTCGCGATGGCGCGTGCGAAGCACTGCTGTTTCCGCGGGATCCGTACGTCATCGCGGTCGCGACCGATTCGACCACGCTCGATACCGGATCGCTCCCACTGCTCGACATCAATGCGCCGGACACGGTCGCGGATTTCGTCGTCGCACGCTGCCTCGGCGAAGCGGCACGAGTCGCCGACCGCATCGCGGGTCTTTGATCCGCCTGTTCGCAGCCGTCATGGACCGCCGAAGCTTCTTCCGTACCTGCTCCGTTGGCGCCGGCCTGCTCGCGGGCGCCGTCCCGGCCTTGCCGTCCGGGACGAGCGCGCGCCGCTATGCCCGGGTGCGCCTGCTCGACGATCACGGCGAGCCCTTGCGCATCGGCGCACTGCACCCCGGGGCGGCGTACGTGTTCCCCTACCCCTACGCCACGACGCCCTGCTTCCTGATCGACCTCGGGCGCGCGGTCGCCGGCCGAACCGGTCTCGCAACCGAAGCCGGCGAACGCTACGACTGGCCCGGTGGCGTCGGGCCCGTGCGGTCGGTGGTCGCGTACTCGGCGATCTGCGCGCACAAGATGGCGCACCCGACGCGGACGATCAGCTATATCACCTATCGCGGCCCCCGCGAACCGGACGAACCCGAAACCGGCGTCATCAGCTGCTGTGCCGAGAACAGTCGCTACGACCCGTTCGCAGGAGCGCTGGTGCTTGACGGACCGGCCCCGCAGCCGCTGGCCACGATCCTGCTCGAGCACGATGCCGAGCGCGACGAACTGCATGCGGTCGGCACGCTCGGCGGAGAGATGTTCCAGCGCTACTTCGCCGAATTCGAAACCCGCCTGCGTATCGAGCACCCGAACGCCGAACCGGACCAGGCACTCACCGACGACGTGGTGGTTCGGCGGATCGAGGACTTCAGCGCCAACGTCGTCTCCTGCTGACGGCGGCTGACCGGACCGGGGCGGTTCAGCGCTCGAGCAGGCGCACCAGTTCCGCATGGTGGCCACGGCGCGCGAGCACGGTCGCCGTGACACCGGCGGCATCCGTGGCCTGCGGGTCCAACCCGAGTTCGAGCAGGGCCTCGGCCATCGCGCGGTCGCCGCGATCGGCCGCATGCATGAGCAGGGTCCAGCCGTAGACGTCGCGACGCTTTGGATCGGCACCCAGCTCGACCAGCGCACGCACGCTGTCGACGTGCCCCTTTGCGGTCGCGAGCAGGAGCGGCGACCAGCCATGGCGCACACGATGATCGGGATCGGCGCCGGCCTCCACGAGCGTCCGGATCGCATCGACGTGTCCACCGACCGCGGCATACATCAGCGCGGTGCCGCCCTTGGGATTGCTGCGATCGACCTGTGCGCCGTACTGCAGCAACAGGCGGATGACGGAAACCTGCCCCGTTTCGGCCGCCCACATCAGCGCCGTCTTGCCCTCGCTCTCACCCCCACGGGTCGCTGCCTCGGGCGACACCCCCTGGTCGAGCAGGATCGCCACCCGCCGGACCTGCCCGTCGACGATCGCATTCAGCAAGGCCTGACCCGATGCCGCCACGGTGCCGACCCCGGCACCGATCAGGACGATCACGAGCGACAGCTTCAGGAGCCGCCGGAGAAGCACGATCATCACCCTCCCGAAAAGGGGTTGCCGACCTTGAAAGGGATAGCAGATGCGGCGACCACCCGCAAGGCGGGGGTCTCCATCCCGACGCCGGGTATCCGCGACGGATCATGCGACCAGCGTAGGGCGGCTTCGCGAAGCAAGCCGCCAGTCGGTGCTTGAAACCCGACAAACGTCGGAATTCGTCGGCCTTCGCCGGTTCGTTTCCCGGCCGCCTTGCGCTTCGTCGCGCATATTGGTGGATTGCGCCTTCGGCGCGAATCCACCCTACGCTGGGTATCTGCGATGGAGCATGCGACCGGCGTAGGGCGGCTTCGCGAAGCAAGCCGCCAGTCGGTGCTTGAAACCCGACAAACGCCGGAATTCGACGGCCTTCGCCGGTTCGCTGCTCGACCGCCGTGCTCTCCTTGCGCACATTGGTGGATTGCGCCTTTGGCGCGAATCCACCCTTGTATTATTCACTCACTCCCGCTGAAGTCGCTCTTCGGTGGGAGTGAGTCGCCGGACGCCGTATCCACCCTTGGTCCTGGAGGCCGTGTCGTAGATTCCTGCGCCGGCGGC
>JBJHDM010000031.1:0-38563 GCA_050486545.1 Rhodocyclaceae bacterium
GAACACCACCGATTCCCTTTCCATCTCTGACTCCTTCAGGTCGATGGGTGGGGAAAATTCGATTACCACAAGTGGGGATTATTGGATTACCGCTGACAGCGGGAGCACATCGTTGTTGAGTACATGCACGGCGGTCAGTGGCAACTTGCTGGTGTAAAGCCGCCCGAAGGCGAAGCGGCTGTAGCAATCGAGCACTGTCTGCAGATAGACCTTGCCCACGCCCTTGAGTGCGCCGACAAAGAAGGTGTCGATGGCCACCAGCTCGCCGGTGTGATGCACTTCGATCTGGCGCTCGCGAAACTCGGGGCTGAAGCGTTCGAGCAAGCGAACCTGTTCTGCATTGAGCTCCAGCGCCTGTTCGCGTTGCGCGCGCTCCAGACGGAGCAGCCGGTCATGCTTGGAGAGCAGATCATGTCGGCTCCACACGCCGCGCACGCCGCCCGAACTGACCATCACGCCGCGCAGGGCCAGTTCCTGCGAGACGCGCAGCGGCCCATGAGTCGGATGCTGCATGCAGTAGTCCAGGATCGCCTCCTCAATTTCTGCGCCCACCCGATTCGGGTGTGGTCCCTTGCATCCAGGCAGCTTGTCGAGCAAGCCAGCCGAGCCGTAGGTCTGATAGTTACGCCGGATCTCGTAGAACTGTTGCCGGCTGTAGCCCATCACCTTGCACGCTTTGCTCACGTTGCGAAGCTCCTGTGCCAGCTCCAGAAGACTCTGCTTGCGTCGTGCTATTTTCTCTTCGGTGGTCATGCGTACTTCCTCCAGGTCATGAACAGGTAGGGGTACCCGTTTCATAACCCGGTTCGAGGCCGTATGACCACCCCCTGACATGGTCAACTGTCAGGTCAATACCGTATCAGCACACTCAATGCGCTTTCGTGCGGCCTCCAGTGCGGCCGATAGATCGATCTCCAGCACCGCTGGAACCTTTCGACTATTCGCCCACGCTGCGCCTCTGGGTGCTGCCATTCGATCTCGAGACGCAATGTCTTGTGGATAACGAGCTGACTGCGCTACCCTTGCGCCATGCTTATGGCATTACTTCTTGCGCGGAAGCCGCGACGCAGGTTTGACTCATGTCGCGGGGCGTTGGCAGGGTCTTTGGTCGGAGACATTCCCCTCTGTTCGCTTCGTTGTAATGCCTGCGTTGTACCTACAAAATGGGCGTTATAATGTACTTCGTTTGGGATGAATCGAAGAACCGGATCAACCGGCGCAAGCATCGAGTGAGCTTCGAGACGGCTCGCCTGGTTTTCGACGATCCACTCCATATATGTCGCTGTGACCGCATCTAGAATGGTGAACTGCGCTGGCAGACGCTGGGTTCAGTAGGTGGCGTGGTCGTTCTGCTGGTGGCACACACGATTACCGAAGCGGACGGGGAGGAGATCATTCGGATCATCTCGGCGCGCAAGGCTGATCGAAACGAACGGAGAGTCTATGAGCAAGGCTAAGACTGGCTTGAGCGCCAAGCAGCGCGAAGAGCTCAAAGCGTTGGAGGCCATGCCGGAGGAAGAAATCGATCACTCCGATATTCCGGCTACGACGGCTGAGGATTGGAAGGACGCGACGGTCGGGCGGTTCTACCGGCCGATCAAGCAGCAGTTGACCGTGCGAATCGACGCGGACGTCGTCGCGTGGTTGAAGTCGCAGGGCAGGGGGTACCAAACACGGATCAACGCACTCCTACGGCGTGCGATGCTGGACGACAAGAAGCATTGAACGTGGATGGATGTTCGCGTGTTCGGAAGTCAGCTCCGAATACTCGGAGGTTTCCTCGGAGTATTTCCAGCCGGGCTCTTGGTATGTGCATAAAAAATCGAGTTTTCTATACATATCAGGAGTAAGCTGTAAAGAAAACTTGAATATCCATACGCGTCCACCGCCTCAGGCGCCTTGTCATGACGATTGCCGCGCTCGATATCCTCGATGCCAGCCGTTTCGATACGCCCGCGATTCTCAAGCGGCTGGCCGGCGCGAGCCGCAAGCTGGCGGAGCTGAAGGGCATCGCTGCGGCGATTCCGAACCAGGCCATTCTGATCAACGCGCTGGGCCTGCAGGAGGCCAAGGACAGTTCCGAGATCGAGAACATCGTCACCACCCACGACGAACTCTTCAAGGACGACGTCTCGCCGGACACCTTCACCAATGCGGCGGCGAAGGAAGTGCTGCGCTATCGGCAGGCGCTGCGGCTGGGGTTCGAGCGGGTGCGTGGCACTGGCCTGATCACCGTGGGCCATATTCTCGAGATCCAGGCGGAGCTGGAGCGTAACACTGCGGGTTTTCGCAGGCTTCCGGGCACCGCGCTGCGCAATGGGCTCGGCGTTGCCGTCTACACGCCGCCGCAGGATCCGGACGAGATCGTGGTGCTGATGAATGCGCTGGAGCGCTTCATCAACGATAGCGAAGGATTTGGCGCAGACCCGCTGGTCAAGATGGCCTTGATCCATCACCAGTTCGAGAGCATCCACCCCTTCTACGATGGCAACGGCCGCACCGGGCGCATCCTGAACGTGCTGTACCTCGTTCGGGAAGGCTTGCTCGACGTGCCGGTGCTCTACCTCTCGCGCCATATCGTGCAGACCAAGGCCGACTATTACCGCCTGCTGCAAGCCGTTCGCGAAACGGATGCGTGGGAGACCTGGGTGGAATACATGCTCGAAGCCGTCGAAGAGACCTCCGGCCAGACGATCACGATCGTCCGCGCGATCAAGGACGCACTGTTCGACTACAAGCACCGGATCCGCGGGCAGTTCAAGTTCTACAGCCAGGATCTGATCAATAACCTGTTCATGCACCCCTATACCAAGATCGAGTTTGTCGAGCGCGATCTCGGGGTGTCGCGACTGACTGCGGCGAAGTATCTGGATGCGCTGGATGCGGCCGGTTTCGTACGGAAACGCAAGGTCGGCCGCAGTAATTACTACATCAATGTGGCGCTGCACCGCATCCTGACGGGAGGGATGCCGTGACCGAAGACCAACTCGAACGCGACGCGCTGGGCTGGCTGGCCGCGGTCGGCTACACGCCGCTGTATGGCCCGGATCTCGCGCCCGATGGCGCCCGTGCCGAGCGGCAGAGCTACCAGCAGGTGGTGCTGGTCGAGCGTCTGCGGGTTGCGCTGGCGCGGCTGAACCCCAATCTGCCGCCCGCGGCGCGCGAGGATGCGTTGCGCCAGGTGCTGGATCTGGGCGTGCCGGCGCTGCTCGCGGCCAACCGGCGCTTTCATCGTCTGCTGGTGAGCGGGGTGCCGGTGGAGGTGGTGCGGGACGGCGAAAACCGGGGCGATCTTGCACGGCTGGTCGACTGGATGGATCCCGCCGCCAACGAATGGCTGGCGGTCAATCAGTTTACGGTGCGCGGTGCGCAGCACACGCGCCGGCCGGACATCGTGCTCTTCGTCAATGGCCTGCCGCTGGGGCTGGTCGAACTGAAGAATCCGGCGGATGCGAACGCCGACATCTGGAAGGCGTTCGAGCAGATCCAGACCTACAAGGCGCAGACCCCGGACATTTTCCAGTACAACGAGGTGCTGGTGATCTCCGACGGCACCGATGCGCGGCTCGGCTCGCTGTCGGCCGACGCCGAGCGCTTCATGCAGTGGCGCACGATCGACGGGGTCACGCTCGATCCACTGGGCGCGTTCAACGAGCTCGAGACGCTGGTGCGCGGCGTGCTCGCGCCGGCGGTGCTGCTCGACTACCTGCGCTTCTTCGTGCTGTTCGAGGACGACGGCGTGCTGGTCAAGAAGATCTCCGGCTACCACCAGTTCCACGCGGTGCGTGCCGCGATCGGTCAGGTGGTGGCGGCTTCGCGCCCCGGCGGTTCGCGCAAGGGCGGGGTGGTGTGGCACACCCAGGGTAGCGGCAAGAGCATCACGATGACCTGCTTCGCGGCGCGGGTGATGCAGGAGCCGGCGATGGAGAACCCGACCCTCGTCGTGATCACCGACCGCAACGACCTCGACGGGCAGTTGTTCGGGGTGTTCTCGCTCGCGCAGGATCTCTTGCGCGAAGAGCCGGTACAGGCGACCACGCGGCAGGAGTTGCGCCGGCTGCTGGACAAGCGTCCGTCGGGCGGGATCGTGTTCGCGACCATCCAGAAGTTCATGCCCGGCGAGGACGAGGACGGGTTTCCGCGGCTGTCGGAGCGGCACAACATCGTCGTGATCGCGGACGAGGCGCATCGCACGCAGTACGGCTTCGAGGCGAAGCTGCGACAGAAGAAGACCACAAACGGCGCCGCGCTGGCGAGCGGTGACGGCGAGGGCAGCGTCGAGGCCCTGACCGCCGAGCTGGCGCCGCCCGAGTACCGGGTGAGCTACCAGGTCGGCTATGCGCAGCATCTGCGCGATGCCTTGCCCAACGCCACCTTCGTCGCATTCACCGGCACGCCGGTGAGCAGCGCCGACCGCGACACCCGCGCGGTGTTCGGGGACTACATCCACATCTACGACATGCAGCAGGCCCGCGAGGATGGTGCGACCGTCGCGATCTACTACGAGAGCCGGCTTGCGAGGTTGAAGCTCAACGAGGACGAACTCCCCCGCATCGACGACGAGGTGGACGAACTGGCCGAGGACGAGGAGGAGAGCGTCCAGGCACAGTTGAAATCCAAGTGGGCGGCGCTGGAGAAGGTCGTGGGGGCCGAACCGCGCATCGCCAGCCTGGCGGAGGACCTGGTGGCGCACTTCGAGGAGCGCAACCGGGCGCAGGATGGCAAGGCGATGGTGGTGACGATGAGTCGCGAGATCTGCGTGCATCTGTACGACGCGATCGTGAAGCTGCGCCCGGAATGGCACGACCCCGACCCGGAGAAGGGCGCGCTCAAGGTCGTCATGACCGGCAGCGCCAGCGACAAGGCGCGGCTGCGGCCGCACATCTACGGCGCGCAGGTCAGGAAGCGGCTGGAAAAGCGCTTCAAGGACCCGTCCGACCCGCTCAGGATGGTGATCGTGCGCGACATGTGGCTGACCGGCTTCGACGCGCCCTGCGTGCACACCATGTATGTCGACAAGCCGATGAAGGGCCACAACCTGATGCAGGCCATCGCGCGGGTGAACCGGGTGTTCCGCGACAAGCAGGGCGGGCTCGTGGTCGACTACATCGGCATCGGCCACGAGCTGAAGGCGGCGATGAAGGAATACACCGCGAGCAAGGGCCGCGGACGCCCCACCGTCGATTCGCACGAGGCGCTGGCGCTCCTGCTCGAGAAGCTCGATGTGCTGCGCGCGATGCTGCACGGCTTCGACTACTCCGGCTTCAGGGCCGGCGGGCACGGAACGCTGGCGGGCGCGGCCAACCACGTACTCGGAATCCCGCCCGAGTCGCCTGGGGGAAAACGCGACGGAAAGCGCCGCTTCGCCGACACGTCGCTGGCGATGAGCAAGGCCTTCAGCCTGTGCTGCACGCTCGATGAGGCGAAGGCAGTACGCGACGAAGTAGCGTTCATGCAGGCCGTGAGGGTGCTGCTGACCAAGCGCGAGATGAGCGCGCAAAAGCGCAGCGACGAGCAGCGCGAAGCGGCGATCCGGCAGATCATCGGCCAAGCGGTGGTGAGCGATTCGGTGGTCGACATCTTCGACGCGGTCGGGTTGGAGAAGCCCAACATTGGCCTGCTCGATGACGAGTTTCTCGCCCAGGTGCAGCGGATTCCGGAGCGCAACCTGGCGGTCGAGCTGCTCGAGCGCCTGCTCGAAGGCGAGATCCGGAGCAAGTTCGCGACCAACGTCGTCCAGCGCCGGAAATTCTCCGACCTGCTGTCGGGGGTGATCACCCGCTACCAGAACCGCAGCATCGAGACTGCCCAGGTCATGGAAGAGCTGGTCGACATGGCGAAGAAGTTCCGCAGTGCCGCGCATCGGGGCGAGGAGCTGGGCCTGTCCGAAGATGAGGTCCGTTTCTACGACGCGCTGGCAAACAACGAATCGGCAGTGCGGGAGCTCACCGACGAGACCCTGAAGAAGATCGCACACGAACTGACCGAGAACCTGCGCAAGAGCATCACCGTCGACTGGTCACGGCGCGAGAGTGTGCGTGCCACGCTGCGGCTGATGGTCAAGCGCATTCTGCGCAAGTACAAGTACCCCCCGGACCGGCAGGAAGAGGCCATCGATCTGGTGCTCCGGCAGGCGGAAGTGCTTGGTGACGCCTGGGTGTAAAGGCCGGCATTGGGCGGTGCAAATTTTCTTGGCGTAGCGTGACGAAATCCTCTCGGGGCATTCGGTAGCCCGCCGTCCGGCGCGAGGACGCCCCAATCTGGGGTGTATCATCTCGGCAGTACGGCCGTGAGATCCGGGCGGCTCCGCCTCGGCCGACGATGGGCCGTCTCGACACCAGTCGGTCTGCGTGAGCAGATCGATTTGGCAGAACCTCAACCCTTGCCCACAATGAGATGACGAGGCAATGCCGGATGCTTGAGGCGAGATGCCATGCCCGAACGATATGACGCGAGGACCGTCGGGGAGCTTCGTCCGGAAGGGACCTTGCTGCTCGTCGATGATGAAGCCAACATCCTGTCGGCCCTGCGGCGCTTGTTGAGGCAGGATGGCTATACGCTGCTCACTGCCGGGAGTGGGGCCGAAGGGCTCGAGGTTCTCGAGCGTCAGCCGGTCGATGTGATCCTGTCCGACCAGCGCATGCCGGGAATGAGCGGTGTCGAGTTTCTCCGGCAGGCCAAGGCGATGCGTCCCGATACGATTCGCATGGTGCTCTCCGGTTATACGGAGCTCGAATCGATCACGAATGCGATCAACGAAGGCGCGATCTTCAAGTTCCTGACCAAGCCGTGGGATGACGACCAGCTTCGGGCAATCATTGCCGAAGCTTTCCAGTACAAGGGTTTGGCCGACGAGAACGTGCGGTTGGCGCGCGAATTGCGACACGCGAACCGTTGCCTGGAGACGACGCTCAAAGAACAGCAGGGCCAGATCGTACGCGACCGGATCGCCCTGAACGTGCTGCACGAAGTCCTGCAACTGCTGCCGTGGCCGCTTCTGGGGGTCGATGAAGCCGGAATGATCGCAGCGGCCAATGAGGAAGCGGACCGTGCGTTCGGTTCACGTGGCACCTTGCTCGGTTGTGACATCCGTAACGTACTTCCGGCCGAGGTATTGCGCTCGACCGCAGGGCATCCGGACGGCACAACGGTGTTTTCGGTGGATGGGCGACAGTGGCGGGTAGTCCGCAGGATGCTGGGTCCCCACTCCGAAGCGCACGGTCAGCTTTTCATCTTTCAGAGCGAGCCGGACTGAAATGACTGATTCAACACGACGATTCGAGAGGATGGATCGGGGTTTCCCCCGAAGCCCTGCCAGTCCCGAATGGTCGCGCGACACCCAAAGGTGATCGGTATGGAGACGCCCTCCTGTCCGGTGACGGAAGCGATGGTCCGCGACAAACTGGCCGGGCTGCCCGGACTTCCGCCATTGGTGTCGGAGCTGCTGGAGAGCTTCCAGCAGGAAAACCTCGATGTTCCCGCGCTGGCCAGGCGGGTGGCCGCCGACCAGGGCCTCCTCGTGCGCATGCTGCGCATCGCCAACTCATCCTTCTACGGGCTTGCCGGCCGGGTGGTCAGCATCGACGACGCCATTCTCGTGCTGGGTTTCAGAACGGTTCGATCGCTGGTGGTCAGCGTGGCGATCACGGGGGCGTTCAGGGAAGCGGCCTGTCCGCGTTTCCAGCCGGCTACGTTCTGGCGCCATGCCGTGGCCACGGCCGTGTCGGCGCGCGAGATTGCAAAGGTTCGGCGAAGGAGCGCGGAGACGGCGTTCACAGGTGGTCTGGTTCACGATATCGGACGTTACGTGCTGGCCGTTTGCTTCCCGGACGCCTATGAACGGACGCTCGAATGGCGGGAGCACGTGGATTGCCTGCACCTCGATGCGGAACGGGAGGTGCTGGGGATCGACCATGCGCGGGTCGGTGCAATCCTCGCCCGTGCATGGGGTCTCCCCGAAGCGCTCGAGCAGGACATCGCCTGCCATCATTTTCCCGCGGACCATCCGGGTGCCGACCTCGTGCATCTGGGCGACGTGCTCGCGCACATGCTCGAGCATGGTGGTCGGTCGGGTGGCATCGCGCCGGAAATGGATCCGGCCGCCGGGCGCAGGATGGGTTTCGATCGCAACGGCCTGGCGGCGATGCTGCCGGGACTCGAGGAACAGTTTGAAGAGGCGTGCAATGCTTTGTTGTCCTGACCATACCCTGCCTGCGTCGATCACGACCCTGTTGGAGAATCTGGAGAAAACCGGGTTGTCACGCCACGTACAGCTTTCGGTCAGCGATCTGCAGGGCAGGATCCTCTACGCCAGCGAGGCCTTCTGTGCCACCGTGGGCTATGAAGCCGGAGAGCTCGTCGGACATGACTACCGGAAGATCAAGTCCGGCCTGCATGACCCGTCCTACTATGCCGCAATCTGGCGGGCACTTCGCGATGACGGGATCTGGCAGGGGGAGATCTCCAATCGGCGCAAGGACGGTGAGCTCGTGTGGGCCGAGCTGACGGTCTCTCCGCTCATCGGTGAAGAAGGAGGCGCGGCCTGTTTCGTTGGCTTGAGTCTGGACGTGACCGAACGCAAGAAGGCGGAACTGGCGCGCCGGAAGATGGAAGGCGTGCTCGAGCAGATGGTGCAGGGCGATCCGGTTCCGACCTTCGTGATCAATGAGCGGCACGAGGTCATTTACTGGAATCGCGCACTCGAGATGTTGACCGGCATTTCCGCCGCTTCGGTGATCTCGACGCGTCGCTCGGGCTCGGCCTTCTATGGCGAAGAGCGCCCCTCGCTGGCGGATCTGATCGTCGATGGGCATCTCGAGGCGCTCGATCGTTATTATCCCGGCCGGTATCGTCGAAGCCCGATCATTCCGGACGCCTTCGAGGCCGAGGGGTACTTTCCCCATCTCGACGAAGACGGGCGCTGGCTTACATTCACTGCAGCCCCACTGCGGGACGACGATGGTTCCATTATCGGTGCGATCGAAACGTTGCAGGACATCACCGAGCGCAAGGCGGCCGAAGAGCATCTGAAACGCTCCCAGACGGACCTCGAACGCCTCGTCGGCGAACGGACCGAGGAGTTGGCGCGGGCCAAGGCCGACCTGGAGACCGACATCATCAAGCGCCGGGCTTCCGAAGCCGAACTGCTGCGGCGGAACAACGAGCTGACCGAAGTCAATGAACGGCTTGTTGCGGCCCAGCAACAGCTTGCGCAGTCGGAGCGGCTGGCCTCGATCGGTCAGCTCGCTGCCGGGGTCGCGCACGAGATCAACAACCCGATCGGTTATGTACAGTCGAACCTCGGGACGCTCGAGAACTACCTGCACGATCTCTTCGAGGTGCTTGCCGGTTTCGAGTCGGTCGTCGATGCGCTTCCCCAGGACCATCCTGCCGTGCTGGCTGCAAGAAGGCTCCGGATGGACAAGGACGTGGATTTTCTCCGCGACGACGTTCCCGCCCTCATGGCGGAATCGCGGGAAGGCGTTTCCCGCGTGCGCAAGATCGTGGCTGATCTCAAGGATTTTTCGCGGATCGACACCTCGATGGAATGGGAATGGGCGGACCTGCACCAGGGACTGGAAAGCACTCTGAACATCGTCAACAACGAGATCAAGTACCGCGCCGATGTGGTGCGCGAATACGGCGAGTTGCCCGAGATCGAGTGCCTGCCTTCGCAACTGAATCAGGTGTTCATGAACCTGTTGGTGAATGCGGCTCACGCAATGGGGGAGGAACGGGGCACCATCACCGTGCGCTCCGGCAGTGCCGACGGCGAGGTCTGGGTGGAAGTGAGCGATACCGGTTGCGGAATTGACCCCGACAAGATACCCCGTATCTTCGATCCCTTCTATACGACGAAACCGATCGGCAAGGGTACGGGGCTCGGGCTTTCGCTTTCGTACGGAATCGTCCAGAAGCATGGGGGGCACATCGATGTATCCAGTCGTCCCGGCGAGGGAAGCACGTTTCGCATCACGCTGCCCGTGCACCAGGGTTCCGCAGGAGAAGACCAGTGACCACAGCCGTGCCGAAGACTTCGACCGCTCCGCACATGGTCACGATCCTTTGCGTGGATGACGAAGCCAACATCCTGTCCGCGTTGCGGCGGCTGTTCCGGCCGACCGGCTATCGGGTGCTTACGGCCGAAAGCGGGGCCGAGGCACTCGCGTTGCTGGAGGCGGAAGACGGTCGGGTCGAACTCGTGATCTCGGACATGCGTATGCCGGTCATGGACGGGGCACGTTTCCTCGGGGAGGTCCGCAATCGCTGGCCGGCCGTGGTGCGCTTGCTATTGACCGGCTATGCCGATATCGACTCGACGATCGCCGCAATCAACGAGGGCCAGATCTATCGCTACATCGCCAAGCCCTGGAACGATTCCGAAGTGATCGCGACCGTACGCGAGGCACTCGACAGGCTCGCGCTGGAGCGGGAGAAGGCACGCCTCGAGGCGCTGACCGCACGCCAGAACGAGGAGTTGCGTGAGCTCAACGCGAACCTCGAAGAGAAGGTGCGTGAACGCACCGAAGCCTTGCGCGAGGCGCACGAAAAGCTCAAGCGCGGCTTCCTGACTTCGATCCAGGTGTTCGCGAACCTCATCGAGTTGCGCGCGGGAAACGTCGCCGGGCATTCGCGCCGGGTTGCGGACCTGGCGCGCAAGGTCGCTGCGCAGATGGGCCTGGACGGACGAACCTGCCAGGACGTCTTCCTTGCGGGACTGCTTCACGACATCGGAAAGATCGGACTGCCCGACGAGCTGCTTTCCAAGCCCCCCAACAAGATGACCATCGATGAACTGGGGATTCTGCGCAAGCACCCGATCAAGGGGGAGCAGGCGCTCATGGCACTCGACGAACTGCGCGGTGCGGCCCGGTTGATTCGCAGTCATCACGAGCGTTTTGACGGGCACGGTTATCCCGACGGCCTGGCGGCCGACCTCATTCCCGTGGGTGCACATATCCTGATCCTGGCCAACGAGTACGACGGGCATGTACAGGGCACCTTGACGGGAAAGCGCCTCGAGCCGATCGAAGCCCGACGCCTGATCGTACAGGGGGCGGGCAAGCGATACGATCCGGCGGTCGTGGAGGCCTTCGTCGCATTGTTCGGCAAGCCGCCGGAGCCGCCGAGCGACGAGATCGCGGTGCGACCCGCCGATCTCCGGCCGGGAATGTTCCTGGCGCGCGACCTGATCAGTGCGGAAGGGGCGCTGCTCCTCGCGGCAGACTACATGCTCGATGACAACCTGATCCGCCAGATCCAGGCGTACGAGCAAAGCGAGGGGGCCCGTCTGACCTTGTACGTGCGTCGTCGGAGATCTTGACGTGGCCGGGCGCGAGCAGGTCGCAAAGCGATCGAGGTTGGGTTGGATCTACCTGGCGGGCGTCGCCGTGGTCGTAGGGCTGATCGTCCTCGCTGGTCTGGGTGTGCGGGACCAGTTGCTGCGACAAGGACGTACGGAAACCGGAAAGACCCTGCTTGCGCTCGCTCAGATCAAACAGGGTGAGTTGCAGGACTGGCTGCGCAGGATCGAAGTGATGAACATGCGACCTATCGACGGATCGCTGGCACAGATCCTGGATAGCCGGGAACGCGATCTCATGATGTTGCGCGAGCGTCTAGAATGGCTCGTTTCCCGTTCGCACGAGTTCCGTTCCGCTTGGTTGCTCGACGAGCGCGGCGATCCGGTCGTCGGCCTGGACGAACGGCCGTTCCCGGCGCTGACCCGGGAAGTCCTCGAGCGGGTGTGGAGCGAGCAGCGTACCCTTGTGGAGGATTTCTATCTGGATGAGCGCGGCCGTGCCGTACTGGCAGCGGTGACGCCGCTCCTGCTCGGTAGCGGAGACGCCGCCCGCGTTGCCGGAGCGCTGGTCATCGAAATCGATCCGGCTCATGACCTCTACCCGCTGCTGCAACGCGGCCAGCCGACTTCCATGCCGCTCGAAACCTTTCTGGCGAGGCGCGAAGGGGCGGCGGTTCGTTATCTCAATCCGCTGGCTGGCGCGCCGGATCCGCTGACGCTCCAGATTCCGCGACCGGAGCAGGACTTGCTTGCGCTGAAGGGTGCAGTGACGCCGGGTGAGGTCGTAGATGGCGTCGACTACCGCGGTGTCGCGATCCTCGGGGTGGTATACGAACTTCCGGAAATGGGCTGGATCCTCGCGACCAAGGTGGATGCCGATGCGGTCCATGCTATGGCAATGCGCGAATTCTCGGCCATCGCCTGGCGCTTCGGCTTCGTCGTGGTGCTGCTGGGCCTGCTGTCGTGGGCCGGCATCCGTCATGCGCGGGTCCAGGGCGATCTGCGGCAGTTGTCGAGTGATCTCAAGCGGGCGCGGATGGAAAAGCAGTTCGATTTCTTCGTACATTACGCGAAGGACATCGTGCTGCTGATGAGCCATGGCGGAGACATTCTCGAAGCCAATGAGATGGCGACCCGGGTTTACGGGTATACGTACGACGAGTTGATCGGGATGAACGTCTCGCAGCTCAGGTCGCCGGAATCGCGGGGCGAGTTCGCAGCGCAGCTGTCGGCCTCCGACTCGCCGGAAGGCACCACGTTCACCACCCTGCATCAAAAGAAGGATGGGAGCGTTTTTCCGGTCGAGGTGAGTTCGGGCGTCTTCGATCATGGCGGGACGAAATATCGCCAGAGCATCATTCGCGATGTCAGCAGCCGTGAAGCGGCGGCCCGTGCGCTGGCACACAGCGAGGCGCGTTTCCGGGGATTCTTCGAGCTGGCTATGGTGGGGCTGGCCCAGATCGCGCCCGATCGGCGGTGGCTGGAAGTGAACCCGGCCCTGTGCGACATCCTTCATCTCGAACGGGAAGAGCTGCTTGCACGCGACTGGACCGATCTGGTTCATCCGGAAGACCGGGAAGGCGAGGCGGCCCTGTTTGGCGAGATCCTCTCGGGCAAGCGCAACGACTACCACCTGACCTTGCGGTTTGTGGATGCCCACGGCGGGATCACCTGGGGCTCGGTGGCGATGCGTGCGCTACGAGACTCCGCGGGGACGATCGATTTCCTGGTCCTGATCGTCGAGGACATCACTTTTCTGAAGGATCGCGAGGCCCAGCTTGGCCAGGCTCTGGACGACCAGATCGAGCTCAATGAGCGTCTCGAAGAAACCCGGAACCAGCTCGTCCAGTCCGAGAAGATGGCCTCGATCGGACAGCTTGCGGCCGGGGTCGCACACGAGATCAACAACCCGGTCGGATTCGTGAGTTCCAATCTCGGTGTGCTGGAACGCTACCTGGCCGGTCTGCTGGCCGCGGTCGAGCATGCGCGCGAGCACTTTGGAAGCGATCGCGCATTCGCCGACTGCCTGAGCCAGCTCGAGTTCGACTATATCCGCGAGGATGCTCCCGCTCTTCTCGAGGAATCGAAGGACGGGATCGCGCGTGTCCGCAAGATCGTCCAGGACCTGAAGGACTTCTCGCGCGTCGGCGAATCCGACTGGCAGTGGGCGGATCTCCACCAGGGGCTCGACAGTACGCTGAACATCGTCTGGAACGAGATCAAGTACACGGCGACCCTGGAGAAGTGTTACGGCGACCTGCCACGCATTCTCTGCCTGCCGTCGCAGTTGAACCAGGTGTTCCTGAACCTGTTGGTCAATGCCGCCCATGCGATCTCGGGGCACGGCGTGATCACCGTGAGCACCGGCGCCGAGGCGGAGCAGGTCTGGGTGGAGATCCGGGATACGGGCTGCGGGATCGCGCCCGAACACATGGGCAAGCTGTTCGATCCGTTCTTTACCACCAAGCCGATCGGCAAGGGGACCGGGCTCGGCCTGTCCCTTGCATTCTCGATCGTCCGAAAGCACGGCGGCCGCATCGATGTCCAAAGCGATGTCGGGGTCGGGACGTCGTTCCGGGTCGTCTTGCCGATCACGCCCGTGGCGGCGCCGGCGGTCGAGGCCGGCATCTCTAAGCACGAGGAGCACACATGAAGCATCGCATCCTTCTGGTGGACGACGAGATCGGCGTCCTCAAGGCGCTCAGGAGGTTGCTCGTCCTGACGCCGTGCACGTTCGACGGGCGGCAGTTCGATCTGCAGGTCGATGTCTTCAGCGACCCGGAAGAGGCCCTTCAGGCTGTCGAACGGGTGGCGTACGAACTGGTGATTTCGGACTACCGCATGCCGGGCATGGACGGCGTTCAGTTCCTGAAGGCGGTGCGCGGGATCCAGCCGCACGCAGTACGCTTCATCCTGTCCGGCTACGCCGACCTCGAGGCGCTGGTCGGTGCGATCAACGAGGCGCAGATCAGCCGCTTCATCGGAAAGCCCTGGAATGACTACGAGCTGGTTGCAGCCGTCGGACAAGGGCTCGCCTATCGGGCGCTTCAGGTCGAGACCGAACGCCTCGCCGACGAGAAGCGGCTCGAAAGCAAACTGGCGAGCCCCGAGGAGATCGCACGCAAGCAACTGGAGGCGGAAGAGCCGGGGATCACCCGGGTCCGCTGGGGCGCGGACGGATCGGTGATCCTCGACCCCGACCTTCAGGCAGAGTACGAGCGACGTAATCCGCATGGCTGAGTACGACCCATCGACCGCCGCAGGGCGGTTGACCCTCAAGCTGGTCTATTACGGACCGGCGGCAAGCGGGAAGACGACGAACCTGATGCGTCTTCACGACCTGCTGCGTCCGGAGCTGAAGGGGGAGATCATGACGCTGGAAACACACAACGATCGCACCTTGTTCTTCGATTTGCTGCCACTGGGTTTTCGGGCGCCCTCGGACTTGCTGATCAAGTTCAAGCTGTTTACCGTTCCCGGCCAGGTCGCGCATGACGGCACCCGCAAGGCGGTGCTTTCCCGAGCCGACGGCGTGGTCTTCGTAGCCGACTCCCTGCGCTCCCAGGCCGTGAACAATGGGGCATCGTTCGAGAACCTCGCTGACAATGCCGCGCGCGTCGGGATCGATTTCGACACCTTGCCGCTCGTGGTCCAGTTCAACAAGCGCGACCTTTCCGACATTCTCTCCGTCGAGGAGATCGGGGAACGGTGGCAGGGTGCGCCCTGGCCGATGATGCTTGCGAGTGCGCTGGTCGGGCAGGGTGTCATGGAGACCTTCACGGCGCTGCTTCAAAGTCTTTATCGTCGAGTGGATCCGGTCTATGAACTATCGGTCCGGCACGGATTGACGCAGGAAGGCTTCGTCCAGGGTGCATTGGGAGGTCCGCGATGACCCTGCCGGACGACGCGTTGGCCGGAAAGCTGGATCGCGGGGCGTCATTCGACCGTGAATGGACGCTGGAGGAGTTGCTGTCGGCCCAAGAGCGCGCGGAGCTGGAGCAGACCCTCGCGTCGCTGGTCGGGGAATCCGTGCGCCTGATCGTGGGGGCGGTGGCGCCGCCCGCAGACGGCTCCCATGCGGCGCCCCTGCAACTCGATATCGAGCCCTTGGGCTGGCTTTGCGGCCCGGAGAATCGAAGGGAAGCGGTCGAGGCCGCGGCACGACTGCTTCGCCGCCTCCTCGTAGCCCGGCAGCGCTATCAGATGGCCTCGGCCCTGCACGTCGAGAGCGTGCGGGAAGATTATCTCGCCTTGCTCGAACAGCACCACGCCCTGGAGGCGTCGGAAGCACGCTATCGGGATCTGGCAGCCCAACTCGAAGCCCGGGTCCGCGAGCAGGTCCAGATCATCGAGACGCGTCAGCGCCAGCTGTACCAGACCGAGCGCCTGGCCAGTGTCGGTCAGCTGGCCGCCGGCATGGCGCACGAAATCAACAATCCGATCGGGTTCGTGCGCAGCAATCTGAATTCCGCGCGCGGCTATCTGAAACAGTTCGCCTCGGCGCTGCAAACCGCTCAGGAAGGAGACGGCGAGGTCTGGAAGCGGATCGATGCGACGTTCCTGCTCGGCGATTTTTCCGAACTGCTGCAGGACTGCATCGACGGCGTCGATCGCGTCGCGGCGATCGTGCGTGACCTGAAGGGGTTCTCCAGCGTCGACCGGGACGAGGTCGCGGTCATCGACCTTCAGGCCAGTCTGGACGAATTGTGCCGCTTGCTTGCGTCGCAGCTTCCGAAGGAGGCGCGACTCGACCGTACGGGCGAGGCTTCGCGCCAGTTCAGGTGCCGCCCCGGCCCTCTCCAGCAGGCCCTGTTCAATGTGCTGGACAATGCGATCCGCGCCATCGGGCCGGGAGGGAGCGTGACGATCCGCTGCGGTTTCAACGGCGACCTGCAGGTGATCGAGGTCATCGACGACGGTTGCGGAATCGAACCGGAGCAGGTTGCGAAGGTGTTCGATCCCTTCTTCACGACACGACCGGTCGGCCGGGGTATCGGCCTCGGGCTGACGCTCGCCCGCGATGTCATCCTGGCACAAGGGGGGCGGATCGAACTGCACAGCCGGCCCGGCGAAGGGACCCGGGTCGAGATGATGTTGCCACTGGAAGGGGAGAGATGAGCCAGTTCGGACGATATTTTACCGGCCAGTCCACCGTGGGCGAGACGCCGGAAGCGGTGCGCAAGGAGCCGTATCGCCTCCTTCTCGTCGATGACGAACCGGGTGTGCTCAAGGCGCTCACGCGTGTCTTCCGCCAGGAAGCCTACGAGGTGGTGACCGCGGCCGACGCCCGGGAAGGCTTGCTGCGTCTGGGCGAGCAGACCATCCACCTCGTCATCAGCGACTACATGATGCCCGGCATGAACGGGGCCGAGTTCCTCAAGCAGGTCAAGGTCCTGAGCCCCGATACCCTGCGGATCATGCTGACCGGCCATGCCGATACCGGGGCGGTGATGGGGGCGATCAACGAGGGGGCGGTCTACAAGTTCATCCTCAAGCCGTGGAACGACGACGATCTGCGGGTCACGGTCGCGCTGGCACTCGAGCAGTTCGATCTGGTCCGGCGCAACCGCGACCTGACCAACGAGAACAGCAAGAAGAGCAAGGAAATCGAGGCGCTGGGACGGATCACCGCCGGGCAGGCGAGCCGGCTCGGAATCGCTTTGAATAAGAAGGGCCTGCTCACCGATGCCCAGCTTCAGGAACTGCATCGCTTGCACCAGGCGCGCCGCGAGCCCTTGATTGCGATTCTTCTCGAAAAGGCGTGGCTGACCGAGAAGCAGATCCGGTCCTTCCTGCGGCAGGAATTGCTCATGGAAGAAGTCGCGCTTGCGGAGATCCCCGTGCAGCCACCGCTGGCGGACCTGCTCCCACACAGCCTGTGCGAACGGCAGTTGATCGCGCCCCTGGAGCTCAACGGGCGCCGTCTGACCCTGGTCATGGCCGACCCGATGGACACGGCGCTCACCGACGAAATCCGTTTTACTGCCGGCCTGGAACTGAACGTGGTCATGGCCGACGTATCCGCGATTCGCGAGCGGATCGCAGCCCTGTACGGCGAGTCGGTCGACTTCCGCGATCTGGAGACGATCATCGGCAGCGTGGATCCCTATGAAGGCATCGAGATCGTCATCGAGGACGAGGATCTGGTCGGCCTGGATACGCTGCTTGCGGAAAGCGATGCGCCCCCGGCGATCCGCCTGGCCAATGCCGTGGTGCTGGAGGCAATTCGCCTGGGCGCTTCCGATATTCATCTGCAGCCCCGTGCCAAGGCCGTCGTGGTGCGCTACCGCATCGACGGCGTGCTCCAGGACAAGATCCAGATCCCCCATCATCTGCACGGATCGCTGGTTTCGCGCTTCAAGATCATGGCCGAGCTGGACATCGCCGAGCGACGTCGTCCCCAGGACGGCCGCCTGACCGTCAAGACGCCGCTGAAAGTCGTCGACCTGCGCATCTCCACCTTGCCGACGATCAACGGCGAGAAGATCGTCATGCGTCTGCTCGACCGCAATGCGGCCGTCCCTTCTCTGGACGAGCTGGGCTTCGGCAAAGAGGAGCTTGCCAAGCTTCGGGCCTGTATCGATCGTCCTCAGGGCATCATTCTGGCGACCGGTCCGACCGGCAGCGGCAAGACGACCACGCTGTACTCCCTGCTGCAGGCCAATGCCGATGCGGGCAAGAACTACGTCACGATCGAGGATCCGGTCGAGTATTACCTCGACATGGCCGGGCAGGTTCTGATCAAGGAGAAGATCGGACTGACGTTCCCGTCCGTGCTCCGGGCCATGCTCCGGCAGGACCCCGATGTGATCCTGCTGGGCGAGATCCGCGATTTCGACACGGCCGAAGTCGCCTTCCATGCCGCACTGACCGGTCATCAGGTTTTCTCGACCTTGCATACCAATTCCGCGGTGGCGACCATCGCACGGCTGCTCGACCTGGGATTGAAACCCTATGTGATCTCGTCGGCACTCGAAGCCGTGCTCGCGCAGCGTCTGGTGCGATCGATCTGTCCGGCCTGCCGGGCCGAGGCTACGCCGGACCCGGGCCTGCTGGCCAGACTGGGCGGGCCGTTCCAGCGCAACCCCCCCCGGTCCTTCGTGGGCGGGGGTTGCAACCTCTGTCATGGCAGCGGCTACAAGGGGCGGGTCGGGCTGTACGAGCTGCTGGTCATGGACGACCGGATCCGCCAGGCGATCAGTAGCGGCGGAAGCCTGCTCGACATCGGCCGCCTGGCCGCCGAGTCGGGCATGCGCAGCCTGGCCGATGATGCCTACCGCAAGGTCGATGCCGGACACACGACGCTGGCCGAAGCGCTGCGCGTACTCGGGCCGGTGTCGGGGGAGGGGAAATGATGCTGTCTACGTTCGAATGGGACCGGCGCTACGAGACCCGGATCGAGCACATCGACGAGCAGCACAAGGGCCTGGTGGATCTGCTCAACGATCTGATCGAAATCGTCGTCGGCCACCGGCAGGCGGAACCGGCCGAGTGCGATGACCTGCTTGCAAGGCTGGAGGCTTATGCAGGCGAGCACTTCGGCGATGAGGAGCGGTTGATGCGCGAAGGCGGATGCGATCCACGACACATCGAGGTGCACGTGCAGCAGCACCGGCTTTTCGTCGAGCAGGTCCGGATCGCCCGGACGGAGTACGGCGCTTCCGATGCCCCGATGGATATCCTCGAGCTGCTTGCCGGTTTTATCACGACGTGGCTGTCGTTCCATGTCCTGGGCTCGGACCGGTCGATGGTCCAGCAGCTCGAGCGCGTGCGCTCCGGGCAACCCGCCGAGCGCAGAATGAGCGAGGAACAGGAGCGCGAAGCGGGGGCGACCCGCATCCTCGTCGATGCCTTGACGCGACTGTATCAGGTCATGGCCCGACGCAATCTTGCCCTGGCGTCGGCCCGTGACGAGCTGGCCGCCTTGAACGCCGAACTCGAGCGGCGGGTTGCAGAACGCACGGCGGCACTGGAGGGTGCGCTCGCCGAAGTCGAGCGCACGCGCGAGCAACTGCTCCAGTCCGAGAAGATGTCCGCGATCGGCCAGCTTGCCGCCGGAATTGCCCATGAGATCAACAATCCGGTGGGTTTCGTCAGTTCGAACCTGGCCAGCTTGAAGCAATACGTGGCCCGACTTCTCGATCTCGTCAACGGCATGGAACAGGTCGCTCTCGGCCCTTCCTCACCCGCGTCGCTCGATGCCGAGATTCGTGCCCTGAAGGAGCAGGCCGACTTCACGTTCCTGCGGGAAGATCTGGGGGATCTGCTCGTCGAAACCACCGAAGGTCTCGACCGTGTGAAGAAGATCGTGCAGGACATGAAGGTGTTCTCGCACGTGGACGAGGCCGCGTGGGAGGTCGCCGAACTGCATGACATTCTCGACAGCACGCTGAACGTCGTCGCCCACGAGCTCAAGTACAAGGCCGAGGTCGAACGGCGCTACGGGGATCTTCGCCCGATTCGCTGCCTGCCGGCCCAGCTCGGTCAGGTCTTCATGAACATCCTGGTCAATGCCGCACAGGCGATCCGGCAAATGCCGGGTCACATCGTGGTGGAAACCCGTCCGCTCGAGGGCGGGGTGGAACTGGTGATCGAAGACAACGGAACGGGCATGCCGCCCGAGGTGATCAAGCGCATTTTCGAACCGTTCTTCACGACCAAGCCGGCAGGCACCGGCACGGGGCTTGGCATGTCGATCTCCTACGAGATCGTGAAGCGGCACGGTGGCGACCTGTGGGTGGACAGCACCCCTGGCGAGGGGTCCCGATTCACGTTGCGGCTCCCGCTGGAGCCTCCGGGTCAGTCCGGCGCGGGGAGCGCCCGGCCGTCCTGAGGGGATGCCGTGCGCTGCATCCGTTCGGCGACGCGGAAGGCGTCCCGCAGTTCTTCACGCAGCTGCACGTCGTCCCAGGGTTTGGAGAAATAGCGGTAGATGGCTCCGCGATTGACCGCCTGCGTGATCGTATCGACCTCCGAGTAGCCGGAAAGCACGATCCGGATCGTTTCCGGATACAGATCCTTTACCCGGGACAGAAACTCCGTTCCGCTCATCAGCGGCATGCGCTGGTCCGAGACGACGACCTGTATCCGGTTCTGGGCCAGGAGGTCGAAGGCTTCGGATGGATCCGTCGTCGCCAGGATTCGGTATCCGTCCTGGCGCAACAGTCGTTGCAGCGCACGCAGGATGTTCTGTTCGTCGTCGATGAGCAGTAGCGTGCGCGGGAGATCCTCCGCATGGGCGGGGGGCGGCAGACGCCGTGCCTCGTGCAGCAGGGCGCCGAACTCGTCGGCCGGAAGCGGTCGGCTGAACAGGTAGCCCTGCATCGAGGCGCAACCGCGCTGGCGCAGGAAGTCGAGCTGGCTTTCCGTTTCGACCCCTTCGGCAAGCACGACAATGTGCAGGCTGTCCGCAAGTGCGATTGTCGTGTTCGCGATTGCGGCATTGGTCGGGTTGGACGTAATGTCGCGGACGAACGACTGGTCGATCTTGATCTTGTCGAACTCGAAGCGCGACAGATAGGCCAGTGAAGAGTAACCGGTGCCGAAGTCGTCGAGCGACAGCTTGACCCCGAGATCGTGCAGGCCTCGGCTCGTTGCGATCGCGGCTTCGACGTTATCGACGAAGGCGCTTTCGGTCAGTTCGATCTCCAGGCATTGCGGTGGAAGGCCGGTCCGTTCAAGCACCTGTCGGATCAAGGGAACCAGGTTCGGATCCTTGAACTGGCGTACGGAAACATTGACCGCCATGCACAGGTGGGGCAGTCCGGCGTCCTGCCAGCGTTTGTTCTGGCGGCAGGCCTCCTCCAGTGCCCAACTCCCCAGGCGGAAGATCAGGTCGCTTTGTTCGGCGATCGGAATGAACTCCGAGGGTGGAACGGAGCCCAGTGCCGGGCTCTCCCAGCGCATCAGGGCTTCGATGCCATTGACCAGTCCGCTGCGGATGTCCACCTGGGGTTGATAGTGCAGGGACAGCTCCTCACGTTCCAGCGCGAGACGGAGCTGCGTTTCGATCCGCAGACGTTGCTGGACGCGCTCTCCCAGTCCCTCGGTGTAGAAGCAGTACTGGTTGCGACCACGGTTCTTCGCCTCGTAGAGCGCGGTCTCCGAGCACTGGAGCAGTTCCTGGGGCGAATCTCCATCGTCCGGGAAGATGCAGATGCCGATGCTGCCGCCCGTGTGGATCTCCTGTTGCGAATCGACCGAAACCGGTGAGCGCAGGCACTCCAGGATGCGCTGTGCCAGGCGGGCCGCATCGTCAGGAACCGCCAGGTGTTCGATGATGAGCAGGAACTCGTCCCCGCCGAGGCGGGCCAGGGTGGTGTCGTTGCGAAGCAGGGTCTTGAACCGCCGGGCCAGTTCGGCAAGCAGCCGGTCGCCCGTGGTGTGCCCCAGGCTGTCGTTGATGCGCTTGAAGTGGTCCAGGTCCAGGTACAGGAGCGCGATGCCGTGATGCTGACGGCGGGCTTCCTCGATGGCGTGTTGCATACGGGTCAGCGCCAGCAGGCGGTTGGGAAGCTGCGTGAGCGGATCGTAGTGGGTCAGGTGCTCCTTCTCTTCCTCGGTACGGCGCAACTTGCTCAGGTCCGTCATTACGCCCACGTAGTGGGTCGGTGTTCCGGATGGGTCGCGAACGGTCTTGATCCTCAGTAGTTGCGGGTAGATCTCTCCGTTCTTGCGCCGGTTCCAGACCTCGCCTTGCCAGTAGCCCGTTTCGTGCAGCGTGCGCCACATCGTTTCGCGGTCGATGGGATTCTGCAAGCCGGATTGCAGCATCGACGGGTTGCGCCCGAGGGATTCTTCCTTGGGATATCCGGTGATCTCGGTCCAGGCCTCGTTCACCCAAAGAATGGACGGCTTGAGGTCGGTGATGAGGATCCCGTCCTGCGTGTTGGCCAATGCCGCGAAGGCCTGTCGTTGGATCAGATCCTGTTCGGTGCGCTTGGTGGCCATCGAAACGAGCAGGGCGAACTCCAGCAGCCACTTCGTGTTGCGGAGGTCGAGCGGCGAAGCGCTTCCACCGAAGACGGCCAGGACGCCCGGGGTTCTGCCGCTGCTGGCAGGAAGGGGCTGATACCAGCCCTCGGGGTGCCCGGATGCCGCGGTCAGGGCCGCCCAGCCGGCCGGGGCCTCCCCATGGCGGTCGGCGGCTGCCGCGAAAGCCTGTCCGTTCTCGATGGTCTGGAGTGCGGACATGAGTCCGTAGCCCTTGTGTTCGAGCAGGTCACCGAAACGAGCGCACACTGCTCCCGCGGCCCCGACGAGGCGTGTGCCGGAGGCATCCGCGATCAGGATCGCCGCGGAACATCCGGCAAAGCAGTGTTCGATGTGCTCGACGGTCCGCTCGAGAATTCTCGCAAGCGCTTGCTCGCCATACATCATCTCTCGCAGGTCCATGCGCGCTGCGCGGACCTGGGTGGCGATCGTTTCCGCGGTGACGTCGTTCCAGGTGCCGACGATCTCGTCCGGAGTGCTGCCCGGTTTCCGCACCAGCCTCTGGCGATCGTGGATCCACACGACGTTTCCCGCCTTGTTCCGGAATCGATACTCCAGCTCGAGTTCGCCGCTGTCCAGCACGTCATCCTGTGCCGCAAGGATCCGTTCGCGATCGTCCTCGTATACGTGGGTCCACCACCAGTCCGGGTGCAGGGCTTCGGAGGGAGTAAAGCCGAGCATGCGCTCGATGTTCTCGCTGACCCATACCGGAATCCGCCGGTCGCCATCGATGTGCAGCCGGTAGGTCAGCGTGGGGCTGGAAGCGAGCAACTGGACATGGCGGTCGTACAGGGTCTGCAAGGCCGCCTTCTCGTCCAGAAGCTGGCGTTCCCGGTGAACCTTCTCCAGTGTTGGCGGCAGGGCGTGAAGAAAGCCCTCCGACTCCACGAGAAAGTCATCGACGCCGAGATGCAGCGACCGTGCCGCGAACTCCTCGTCGGCTTCGGCAACGGCCAGCACGATGGGGAGGGTCAGGCGCATTTCGCGCCGAAGCCCACGCACCAGATCGAGACCATCGAGATTTCCCGGGCGGTGCTGGATCAGAACGACATCGAAAGTGCCTTCGTCGCCTGCTTGAGTTCCGGTGGTCAGCAATCTTCGGCATTCGGATTCGCTTGGCGCCAGCGTGAACTGAAGGTGTGGGGCCGAATCCATGAGCGCTCGCAGAACCCGCTTGGCGTGCTGACTCTCCGGGTCGCAATACAAGACCCGCAAGGGTCGGCTGCGCAGTTCCTGGTGTCGGACCGCCTGGTGCAGACGGCGGATGACCTCCGGAAGCCGCTGAAGATAGCCATCGCCCTTGACGATGTAGTCGTGGGCGCCCGCCCGCAAAGCCGTGACCGCGGATTGCAGATCACCTTGCCCGGTGACCAGGACGACGGGAAGCGGGACCTGATCGGAGCGGACGGCATTGAGCAGATCCAGCCCGCTCCCATCGGGAAGCCGCAGATCGGTGAGAAGGAGGTCGAAGCGGTCGGCTGCTAGCGCAGCCCTGGCCAGCTCGAGGGTCGGTGCGATCTCGAGCTGGATATCCGGCGCTTGATTGGCGAATACCGTCTGTGCCAGTTCGGCGTCGGTTGCGTTGTCTTCGACGTACAGGACGCGCATGTCGATCCATTGTCCGGACAAAAAACAATTATCGCCGGGAGTCCTTGCGTTCTCCGCAAAATTCGTCACGCCGCATCGGGCCTGTCCAACCAAGGCCGTGTTGACGTGCGTGCCGACAAAAGGGATTCTAGTCCGCCCGACGACAGGAAGGGCGCACTGGCCGACGCCCGGCCCTCGACCCAGCGCTACCGAGCGTACCGATTTGTCCCGACTGATCCTCTTCAACAAGCCCTTCGGGGTCCTTTGCCAGTTCTCGGGCGACGGCACGCGGCCGACCTTGCGCGACCATGTGCCGGTTCCTGGTGTCTATCCGGCCGGACGGCTGGATACCGACAGCGAGGGCTTGCTGCTGCTGACCGACGACGGACGGCTTCAGCACCGCATCGCCGACCCGCGGCACAAGCTGGCCAAGACGTATCTCGTGCAGGTCGAGGGGGCGGTGGATGATGCGGCGCTCGGGCCGCTGCGCAGCGGTCTCGATCTGGGGGATTTCGTGACCCGTCCGTGCGAGGCCCGCATCATTGCCGAACCTGAATGGCTGTGGCCACGGGACCCACCCGTACGCTTTCGCAAGACGGTGCCGACCTCCTGGCTGGAGATCGTGCTGCGCGAAGGCAAGAACCGGCAGGTGCGTCGCATGACCGCTAGAACCGGCTTCCCGACCCTGCGCCTGATCCGCATCGCGATCGGCCCCTGGCGGCTGGACGGGCTCGCACCGGGGACCTGGCGTTCGGTGTCGGCGTCGCCTGGCTTTGGTCGCGGCGTCGGCAGAGCCGATCGTTTGTCCTGATAGAATCGGCACTGCGAATCGGAGGAGGTCGGGATGTCCCGGAGTTCGTTCTTGCGTGGTTGGCCGCTGATACTGCTCGGAGTACTGCTGCCCATGCTGGCGGTGCGGGCGGAGATGCCTGTGGCCGAGCTTGCGGCCGGCATGTACCGGATTCAGGCTGAAGTCGCGCATACGCCACAGGCGCGTCAGGTCGGTCTCATGCATCGTGAAACGATGGCGGAGAACCGCGGGATGGTGTTCGTGTTCACCGAGGACGCGCGCCATTGCATGTGGATGCGCAATACGCTGATCCCGCTGTCAGTCGCGTTCATGGACGGGGAGGGGCGCATTCTCAACATCGAGGACATGGAACCGCTGACCGAGCAGAGCCATTGCGCCGCCGGGCCGGCACGGTTCGCGCTCGAGATGAACCAGGGATGGTTCCGGCAGCGCGGCGTGGCGGAGGGCCACTTCGTGCGTGGCGTCGAGCGCCTTCCCGCTCCTCGCTGAGCGTCCCGGGCGGGCGGTCGCCCGCCTTCCAAGCTTCGAATTGAGGGGAAATCCCCGGCCTTATCGACCGGCAGATCTTGCCGGCTCCCGCACATAATTGCCGCACGTCGTCGTTCGTCCCGGGTTCATCGACTCTGGGTGACGAGACAGCGAGGAGCCGGCAATGGCCGAGGAAAGCGATCTAGAAAAAACCGAACAACCAACACCACGGCGACTGGAGAAAGCCCGGGAGGAAGGGCAGGTTCCCCAGTCGCGCGAGTTGTCGACCTTTCTCGTCCTGATCGCCGGGATCACCAGCCTGTGGCTGATGGGAGGCTGGTTCTCCGGCCGCATCCTGAGCGTCATGCGCCAGGGATTTTCGTTCGACCGGTCGATGGCGTTCGACACGAAGCTGATGCTCGAAGGGTTCGGCGACCTGTTCACGCAGGTCGTGCTGACCTTGCTGCCACTGTTCGGCATCCTTGTTGTGGCCGCGCTGGCGGCGCCGATCATGCTCGGCGGCTTCGTCTTCTCCACCACGGTGCTGGCCCTGAAGCCCGAGCGCATGAATCCGATCAAGGGCCTGGGCCGCATGTTCTCCGTGCACGGTCTGGCCGAACTGGTGAAATCGATCCTGAAGGCCGTCATCGTCGGTTCGATGGGGGTGTTCGCGGTCTGGTGGCACCGGGAGGATGTCTTCACGCTGGCGACCCAGCCGCTGGAGGCGGCCATGCCGGATTTCGTACAGATGATCCTGTTCGCGTCCCTGCTGATCATTCTCGGCCTTGCGCTGATCGCGGTGATGGACGTTCCGTTCCAGCTCTGGCAGTACCGGCGCAAGCTGCGCATGACCAAGGACGAGGTCAAGCGCGAGAACAAGGAGCAGGATGGCGACCCGCACGTCAAGGCACGTATTCGCAGCGTGCAGCGCGAGATGGCGCGCCGGAGGATGATGTCCGAGGTGCCCAAGGCCGACGTCGTGGTCACCAACCCGACACACTTTTCGGTCGCGCTGCGCTACGACCCCGAGCGGATGGGGGCGCCGGTCGTCGTGGCAAAGGGGCGTGGGCCGGTGGCCTTGAAGATTCGCGAGATCGCGAAGGAACACAACGTGCCGCTGCTCGAAGCGCCGCCGCTGGCGCGGGCGTTGCATGCCCACTGCGAACTCGAACAGCCGGTCCCGGCGGCGCTCTACACCGCCGTGGCCGAGGTGATGGCCTACATCTACCAGCTCAACCAGTGGATGAGCAAGGGCGGGTTGCCGCCGGTGGCGCCGTCGAAGATTCCCGTGCCCGGAGAACTCGATCCGGGGGCGCCCGCAACATGATGCACCCAGACATGCCGCAAAGAGGTCGTTGAATGCCAGAGTCCCTGAACCTTCGAGCCCTGCTGACCCCCTCGAACCTGGTGCTGCTGGGTGCGCCGATCTTCATCATCATGATCCTGTCCATGATGGTGCTGCCGCTGCCGCCCTTCGTGCTCGACCTGCTGTTCACGTTCAACATCGCGCTGGCGGTCATGGTCATGCTGGTGGCGATGTATACGCGCAAGCCGCTCGATTTCTCGGTGTTCCCGACGGTCCTGCTCGTCACGACCCTGCTGCGCCTTGCACTGAACGTCGCGTCGACGCGGATCGTCCTGCTCGAAGGCCATACCGGGCCGGATGCGGCGGGGAAGGTCATCGAGGCGTTCGGCCACTTCCTGGTCGGCGGCAACACTGCGATCGGTCTGGTGGTGTTCGGCATCCTCGTGCTGATCAACTTCGTCGTCATCACCAAGGGTGCCGGACGCATCGCCGAGGTTAGCGCGCGCTTCACCCTGGACGCGATGCCCGGCAAGCAGATGGCGATCGATGCCGATCTGAACGCGGGACTGATCGACGAGGCCGAGGCGCGGCGGCGACGCAAGGAGGTGGCGCAGGAGTCCGACTTCTACGGTGCGATGGACGGTGCCTCGAAGTTCGTTCGCGGCGACGCGATCGCCGGCATCCTGATCCTGCTCATCAACATCCTCGGGGGTTTGATCGTCGGCACCGTGCAGCACAACATGGCGATGGGCCAGGCGGTCGAGACCTATACCCTGCTGACCATCGGCGACGGTCTGGTCGCGCAGATTCCGGCCCTGATCATCTCGGTTGCGGCCGGTCTGGTGATCTCGCGCGTCGGCGATGAAGGGGATGTCGGCGGGCTGGTGGTCGAGCAGGTGTTCTCCAACCCGCAGGTAATGGTCCTCGCCGGCGGCATCATCGGCGTGCTCGGACTCATTCCGGGGATGCCCAACTTCGTCTTCATCCTGTTGGCTGGTGCGCTGTTCTCGCTGGCCTGGCATCGACGAAAACAGCTCGACCGCCGCGCCGAGCAGGTGGCCGCAGCACAGACCGAGGCGGCTGCCGGCGCACAGGCGCAGCCAACCGCGGATCTGGCCGAAGCGAGCTGGAACGACGTGATGCCCGTCGATGTACTGGGCCTCGAAGTCGGCTACCGGTTGATTCCGATGGTCGACCGCGCGCAGGACGGCGAATTGCTCAAGCGTATCCGCGGGCTGCGCAAGAAGTTCGCGCAGGACGTCGGATTTCTCGCCGCCCCGGTGCACATCCGGGACAACCTCGAACTCAAGCCCAATGCCTACCGGATCACGCTCAAAGGCGTGGAGATCGGCAGTGGCGAAGCCTATCCGGGGCAGTTTCTCGCGATCAACCCCGGCCGGGTCAGCGGCACGCTTCCGGGGCGCGAGACGCGCGACCCCGCTTTCAACCTGCCGGCGTACTGGATCGAATCCGGTCAGCGCGAGCAGGCGCACGCCCTGGGCTATACGGTGGTCGATGCCAGCACCGTCGTTGCGACCCACCTCAATCATCTGATCCTGCAGCATGCCGCGGAGTTGCTCGGACGCCAGGAAACGCAGGCCCTGCTCGATCACATCGCCAAGGATTCGCCCAAGCTGGTCGAAGACCTCGTGCCGGGGGTGCTCCCCGTGTCGGTGGTCCAGCGCGTCCTGCAGTATCTGCTCGAAGAGGGCGTCAACATTCGCGACATGCGCAGCATCATCGAAGTACTGGCCGAGAACGCACCGCGTACCCAGGATCCGCTCGAACTCACGTCCAGGGTCCGACAGTCGTTGGGACGCGCGATCCTGCAGAGCCTGTTCCCGGGTAACAGCGAGGTGCAGGTGATGGCGCTCGATCCGACGCTGGAGCGGATCCTGATGCAGGCGATGGCATCCGGATCCTCCGATGGCGGTGCGATCGAGCCCGGACTTGCCGACGGACTGCTGCGGCAGACCGCGGACGTCGCGCAGCGCCAGGAAGACATCGGTCTGCCTCCCGTGCTGCTGGTGCCGCCGCAACTGCGCTGGTTGCTGTCGCGCTTCCTGCGCCGCTCGGTTCCGTCGCTCAAGGTGGTGGCGAATACCGAGGTGCCGGAATCGCGCACGATTCGTGTCACTGCGATGGTCGGCGGCGCCGCGGTCTGACCGCCTCGAGAGCGTCGTCGGAGACCGGTCGGCGGCGCGTTATTGAAGAATTGGTGGGGGGAATCGCGTTTATTCCGCTCTATCGAACGAAAAGCGTGGGGCCATAATCGATTCATGCTGCGCGAGAAATGCGCGGATCCGGAGAACTCAGATGAACGTCAAGCGCTACTTTGCCAACACCGCCCGTGAGGCGCTCCGTACCCTCAAGGCCGAACTGGGCCCGGATGCGATCGTCCTCTCCAATCGTGCCGTCGAGGGTGGCGTCGAGATTCTCGCTCTGCCGGCCGAAGCCGTAGGGGCGATCGAGGCCAGTGCCCAGACGGCTGCGCGCGTTGCGGCGGGTCCGGCGAACATGCCGCGGTCGCAGGCGATGCCGGCCCGTCCGGCGGAGGATCTCGACGATGGCGATTTCCGGATCAGCCTCTCGGGGCGGGCCGCCACCCCGGGCGCTTCGCATCCGCCTGCCCGCAAGGCGCCGCCGGCTTCGCCCGCGCCGGTGATCCGGCCGTTCTCGCCGCCTCGGATGGAGACGCCCGATTACCTGATCCGCAAGCGTGGCTACGAAAACGACTATTTGCAGGAGTCTCCGCCCGCACCGGTGGCGCGGTTTGCCGAGCCTGCCAACGCTCGCGAAGAGCCGACGCGATCCCCGACAGTCCATGCCCCGGTAGAAGAGCAGGGCAGTCCTGCAAGACGGTCTGTCGCGTTGGATGCCGTGCCGGAGGACGAGCGCATCCGCAGCCTTCAGGAAGCGAATGCGAAACTGATGAACGAGTTGAGCGGAATCCGCGGAATGATCGAGCGGCAACTCGCCGGGTTTGCCTGGGGCGATGCGCGGCGCAATGCTCCCGGGCGCGCCGAGATCGTCGGCGAGTTGCTCGAGGCGGGGTTCTCGGGCCGGCTGGCGCGCAAGCTTGCCGAGTCGGTCGGGGATGCGGCGACGATCAGCGAGGCGCGTGAAGCGGTCAAGGCGGCACTCGCACGGGACCTTCGTTCGATGTCGTCCGATGCCGACCTGATCGACGAAGGGGGAGTCTATGCCCTGGTCGGACCGACCGGCGTGGGCAAGACGACCACCACCGCAAAGATCGCAGCGCGTTGCGTGGTCCGCCACGGAGCGGAGAAGCTTGCGCTGATCACCACCGACGGCTACCGGATCGGCGCGCAGGAACAGTTGCGGATCTACGGGCGGATCCTGGGCGTTCCGGTCTTTCCGGTGCGCGATGCCGCCGATCTGCGGCAGACGCTGGCCGAGTTGTCGGGCAAGCACATGGTGCTGATCGATACCGTTGGCATGAGTCAGCGTGACCGCATGGTGGCTCAACAGGCAGCGATGCTTGCAGGGGCCGGAAGAGTACGCCGTCTGCTGCTCCTGAACGCGACCTGCCGTGGCGACACGCTCGATGATGTGATCCGGGCCTATCGGGGACCGGACCTGGCCGGTTGCGTGCTGACGAAGGTCGACGAGGCGGCTTCGCTCGCCCCGGCGATCGGGGCGGCGATCGGCAACGAACTCGAAGTGCTGTATGTCACCAACGGGCAGCGTGTGCCCGAGGATCTGCACCTGCCCAATCGATCGTATCTGCTGCATCGCGCCTTGCGTCCGGTCGGTGAAGATTCCCCGTGGAAGCTGCAGGACGACGAGGCTGCGTTCATGATGGCCGCCTGCGGTGCGGAGCGCTGACATGATCGATCCAAGCGAAGATCAAGCGGCAGGGCTGCGGCGGCTGTTTCGTCGCTCCCCTCCAACCGTCGTCGCCCTCTATGCAACCGGGCGCAGTCGCGCGGGCGTCGCAGTGCAGACCGCCTACCGGATCGCCGGGCAGGCCGAACGCGTCCTTCTGCTGGACGAGGCGGCGGGAGAGTGCGCATTGTCGGGGGTGCTCGACGTGCCGGCCGGCGCCGATCTGCTGAGTGTCCTCGGTGGTCGGATCGAGGCGCATGAACTCGTCCAGCCGATCCCCGGATTGATCGGGCGGGTGCCGGTCAGTGCGGCGGCCCTTGCGCTGCCCCTGCTGGATGACGAACGGCGCCACGTGCTTGTCGATGCCTTGCGCAGTCTGCACCGCCGTGCAGGCTTCGTGTTGATTCATTCGAGCTGCCGATCGGCTGACGACCCGTCGCCGTTCATCTTCGCAGCGCCGCGAAGGCTCGTCGTCGCCGAAGCGAGCCGCAGTGGTGCGACCGATGCCTACCAGGTCATCAAGCGCCTAGCTGCGGCCGGTGCCGGGTCCTTGCATGTCGCCGTCTCGCGTGCGCGCAGCCGGGAGGAGGCCGCGGCCTTCTTCTCCAGTCTCGATACACTCGTGCGGCGTCACGTCGGTGTGCCGCTCGCCTGGCTGGGCGAGGTCGAGCGCGACGACCTTGCACGTGGTCTTTCGTGCGATGCGGCCGAGTCCTCGCCGCGCGAACCCGAGGCGGCGTTTCTTCGACGGCTCGCTGCGCTGGGGGGTGCCCGCCTGGCGCCTTCCGCACGCAGCGCCGGATGAGTACCATGGCCATGTTCTATACACCCGGCAAAGGCCCTGCAGACGCGGGTCAACGGGGCGCGGCGATCGTGCATAATGGTACGGTCGCGCGAACGGGGCGCAGGAAGAAGATTCAGGTAAAGTGGATGTACGACGCTGACGGCAACCTGGACAAGACTCATCTGATCGAGGCCTATGCGCCGCTTGTCAAGCGCATTGCCTACCATCTCATGGCCAAACTGCCCGCCAGCGTGCAGGTCGACGACATCATCCAGAACGGAATGATGGGATTGCTCGATGCCATCAACCGCTACGAGGATGGACTCGGCGCGCAGTTCGAGACCTACGCCGTCCAGCGGATTCGCGGTGCGATGCTCGACGGCCTCCGCGACGATGACTGGGTGCCGCGCAGCCTTCGGCGCGACATGCGCAGGATCGAGTCGGCAATCCACGATCTCGAGCAGCAGAACGGACGGCAGCCGACCGAGATCGAGCTGGCTGAAGCGCTCGACATGCCGCTGACCGCGTATCAACGCATGCTTCAGGATGCGAGAGGCCACCAGCTGGTCTATCTCGAGGACTTCGGCGGGGCTGGGGACGACGACTTCCTCGAACGGCACCTCGGTGACGAGAGCGCCAATCCGCTCGATCTGCTCGAAGATGCGAACATGCGTACCTCGCTCGTACAGGCCATCGAGGACCTGCCCGAACGCGAGCAACTGGTCATGAGCCTGTACTACGACGAAGAGCTGAACCTGCGCGAGATCGGCGAAGTGCTCGGCGTGACCGAGTCGCGCGTGTGCCAGCTTCACAGCCAGGCGGTCGCACGGCTACGCTCGCGAATGGTGGGCGGGGCATCGACGACGCGTCCTGCGGGTAGCCCGCGTCGCGGTCGCCCTCCCAAGCAAAAGGCGTAACGGGGTCCGCGAACCTCGGCGCGGGCCTCCGCGGCACGCGGCTACAACCGGAACTTGCCGATAGAGCCCTTCAGTTCGTCCGCCAATTCGTGCAGTTGCTCCGCGGTCCGGCTCATCCGTCCGAGGGCGGCGTGACTGCCTTCCACCATTTGTGCGATCTGCTCGACATGCCGGCTGATCTGGGTGCTCGCCGTGCTCTGCTCGCGCACTGCGATGCTGATCTGCTCGACTTCCTCGGTGGTCCGCCCGACCGACTCGTTGGCCGCTTCCACGGCCTCGGACGTTGCCGACATGCTCGCACGGCTTGAGTCGAGGGTTTTCAGACCCAACGTCAGTTCCTGTTCGAGGGCTTCGGCCTGAGCGCCCAGTGCCGAAGTGATGGCATCGATCTCGCTGGCGGATTGGCCCGACTTCTCGGCAAGCTTCCTCACCTCGTCGGCCACGACCGCAAAGCCACGGCCCTGTTCGCCGGCGCGGGCAGCCTCGATCGCCGCATTGAGCGCGAGCAGATTGGTCTGGTCGGCGATTTCCCGAACCTGGCGGGTCATCGTCGAGATCTGCTGGGCGTCCCGAATGAAGGCGGTCGCCGTCTCGCTGACGTTGTGCATCACCGATGTCGTCTGCTCGATCGCAGTCGCAAGGTCCGCGAGGCGACGGCTGGCATTCTGCGATCCGTTGGCGGCATCCCGTGACAGTTCGTTGACCCGTTCGGCATTCTCGCTGATGACCTGGATCGAAACCGTCACTTCTTCCACCGTCGCAGCCGTTGAAGCGGCTGCTTCCGATTGATCCGCCGACGCCGATTCGACCTTGCGGGTTTCCACGGCGAGCTCACCGGCCGCGCCGTCGACGCGTTCGACCGAGCCGGCGACGCTTCGAATCAGTTCGCCGAGATTGTTTCGCGTCGACTCTGCGCTGCGCGCGATGCGGCCGAGTTCGTCGGTTGTGCGGGCGACGATCGGTGTGCCGAAATCGCCCCGTGCGAGCTGTTGCAGTCCGCCCTCGAGCTCGCGTGCAGGCCGGATCAACTGGGTCTGGAGCAGCCAGATGAAGACCACGAAGGCAATCACGCACGCGGCGATCATCAGGCTGACACTGAGGGTGACCGCCTGGGGCGCTGCGGCCAGGATCTCGCCGCGGCGTTCGTCGATCGAGGCTTCCATGCGCGTGACGATCCGTTCCAGTTGTTGCAGGGGGGCGGTTTCCAGGCCGGCGGCCTGCTCGTCGGCGTGAATGATGTCGAAGTACTGCTGGTAGGTCTCCAGGATCTCGCGATAGCGTTCCCCCATGTTCCGGTGGCTGCTTACGAAGGCCTCGATCGCGTCGCGCACTTGTGTGTCGGGCGTGCTTGCGAGGAGCGATGCCATGATTCGGGACACGGCTTGCTCGTGCGTCTCGAATGCCGTCCAGTACTTCTCTAGTTCATGATGGTCCGCACCCCGCAACAAGGTGTTCTTCCACTCGACTTGCTGCTGTGAGAAGGCGACTTCCGATTCAATCAGTTGTGCGCGGTCCTCCTCGAGTTGCCGGACTTCCGTCGCGAAGGACTGGATCGCCTGCCACTGCAGGAAGAGGCCCACACCCGCGGCGAGCAGTACGAGGGTCGTCCCGAAGCCCGTAATCAGGAGCAGCTTGTTGCGCATGCTGTCGAGAATGAATTTCATGATCCTGCCACCTTCTTTTTTCGGCCGTACAAGATCGTAGACGACCGTTCGCAGCCTGCCTTTAGTAGTAAGTTTGCCTCCGGCCGGTTCAGCGCAGTCCGATGGGCTTCATGTTCCGGGCGAGCGGCGCGCCCTTGCGCGCGCGCCGATGCCGCAGTGGCTCGCGCTGGGCCGGCTTGATCTCGAGCTCTACGGCTCGGCCTCCGCGACCCTCGCCGGTCACGGTCAGGGTGGCGTCGGGTGCCGGGACAGCCACCGCGACGAGCGATTCGCCGGCATCGAGGGCCATCACGATGACGCCGCGGCCTCCGGCCTGTACCTTCATTTCACTGCGGCCGAAGACCAGGATCCGCCCTTTCTGCGATACCGCGGCGATCAGTTCGCCTTCGACCTTCGCCGGGAGGAGGGGCGCCTCGTTCTTTTCCAGCGTCATGAAGGCCTTGCCGGCGCGTTGGCGCGTGGTCGCGTCGGCGAGCGTGCAAATGAAGCCGTAGCCGCCCGAGTTGCTGAAGAACCAGTGCGTGTCCGGTGCGGCAGAGACGACCCGGGAAAGCTTGCCGCCGTCCTGAAAGTCGACCAGCGTCGTGATCGGGGCGCCGTCTCCACGCCCGCCGGGGAGTTCGGACACCTTGACGGTATAGGCTCGCCCGTTGGTGTCGATGACCACCAGGGGCCAGACCGTGCGGGTCTCGATCACCGCGAAGGCGTGGTCGCCGGCCTTGTAGGCGATGGACGCCGGGTCGATGCCATGACCCTGGCGGGCGCGTACCCATCCATTTC
Organism: Rhodocyclaceae bacterium; assembly: GCA_050486545.1. Classification (GTDB taxonomy): domain Bacteria; phylum Pseudomonadota; class Gammaproteobacteria; order Burkholderiales; family Rhodocyclaceae; genus DAOMNN01. The sequence continues at coordinate 34,461 of JBJHDM010000031.1, forward strand.
GCGACACGATCACGGTCACCGGTTCGTCGGGGACGCTGATCTCGGCCGGTGCGACCGCGGCGACGGCTTCGATACGGGTCCGTCGCGCATCGCCGAAGCGTTTCGCATCGTCGCGGATCTCCTTCACGATCATCCGGGTCATGGCGGAGCGCTGGTCGAGCAATTGCAACAGGCCTTCGCGTTCCTCGCGCAGCTCGTTCAGTTCCTTCTCGATCCGGAACCCCTCGAGCCGGGCAAGCTGGCGAAGCCGGATCTCGAGAATGTCCTCCGCCTGCAGTTCGGTGAGATCGAAAGCGTCCATCAGTGCGGGCTTCGGCTCGTCGGATTCGCGAATGACGCGGATGACCTCCTCGATGTGAAGGAACGCGATCATCCGGCCCTCGAGGATGTGGATGCGCCGGTCCACTTCGCCGAGACGGTGGCGCGTTCGGCGTTCCACCGTTTCGAAGCGGAAGTCGATCCACTCGCGCAGCACCTGGACCAGGTTCTTCTGTTGCGGCCGGCCGTTGCGGCCGATCATCGTCATGTTGACCGAGGTCGAGGTCTCGAGGCCCGTGTGGGCGAGCAGCACGGCCATGAACTCGTCGCGGCCGATGCGACTGGATCGCGGTTCGAGCACGAGGCGCACCGGGGACTGGTCGCTCGATTCGTCGCGGACCGTATCGAGCACGCCGAGGACGAGTTGCTTGAGGTTCTTCTGTTCCTGGGAGACGTCCTTTTTTCCGGCGCGCGGCTGCGGGTTGGTCAGCGCCTCGATGCCGGACAGCACCTGCGCGGTGGATACGCCATGGGGAAGTTCGTCGACGACGACCCGCCACTGACCGCGGGCGAGTTCCTCGAAGTGCCAGCGGGCGCGCAGGCGCAGCGAACCCCGTCCGCTTGAGTAGGCGTCGCGAATCGCTTCGGGGGAGGAAATGAGCTGGCCGCCACCGGGGAAATCCGGTCCGGGCAGGAGCGGGAGGATCTCGTCCAGCCCGGCATCCGGGTTGCGGATGAGGTGGCAGGCCGCTTCGGCGACTTCGCGCAGATTGTGCGGGGGAATCTCGGTGGCCATCCCGACGGCGATCCCCGAGGCGCCGTTCAGGAGTACGAAGGGCAGTCGCGCCGGCAGGAACTGCGGTTCCTCGAAGGCGCCGTCGTAGTTCGGGATGAAGTCGACGGTGCCGCGATGAATCTCGGACAGCAGCAGTTCGGCGATTGGCGTGAGCCGGCATTCGGTGTAGCGCATCGCGGCGGCGGAATCGCCGTCGCGCGAACCGAAGTTGCCCTGGCCGTCGACGAGCGGGTAGCGCAAGGAGAAGTCCTGCGCGACGCGCACCATCGCGTCGTAGACGGAAGAGTCGCCGTGCGGATGGTACTTGCCGATGACGTCGCCGACCACGCGCGCCGATTTCACGTGTTTGGACGTCGCCGACAGGCGCATCTCGTTCATCGCGTGGAGGATGCGCCGCTGCACGGGCTTGAGGCCGTCTTCGACCTGGGGCAGGGCGCGCGAGCGCACCACGCTCATCGCATATGCGAGATAGGCCTGTTCGGCGAAGCGGTCGAGGGGCAGGGCGTCGTCGAAGCCGTCCTCGCCGCTGGGTGGCTCGGGTGGCTCGGGTGGTTCGGGTGGTGCGGGTGGCGCGAGATCGTCGAACAGATCGAGGGAATCGCTGGGGGATCCGGTTTCCATGCTGAAGCGTCCTTGGTTCCTTGTGCCGTTCAGGGTCGGGCCGTGTCGTTCAGACGTCCGCCTCGACGCTGTCGCCCTTTTCTTCCATCCATGCGCGGCGCCCGGCGGCTTCGCCCTTGCCCATGAGCAGGGTGAACATCTGAAGGGTGTCTTCCAGCGCCCCGGCGCGCACCCGCACGGGCAGCACCCGTCGGGTCGCCGGATCCATCGTGGTTTCCCGCAGCTGCTCGGGGTTCATCTCGCCCAGACCCTTGAACCGGCCGATCTCGATCGCCTCGGGGCGAAAACCCTCCTGGTCCAGCCGGTCGCGGATCGCTGTCAGCTCGCCGTCATCGAGGGCGTACAGACGACGTGCGGGCCGCTTCTTGCCCTGTGCAGGGACGTCTATGCGATAGAGCGGTGGCTGGGCCACGAACACGTGGCCAGCATCGATCAGTTTCGGGAAATGCCGGAAGAACAGCGTGAGCAGCAGGGTCTGGATGTGAGCGCCGTCGACGTCGGCATCCGACATGATGATGATCTTGCCGTAGCGAAGGCCCGACAGGTCGGCGGGTCCGTCCATCGTGTGGGCGTCCACCCCGAGGGCCACCGCGATGTCGTGGATCTCTGCGTTGGCAAGCAGGCGGTCGGGGTCGACTTCCCAGGAGTTCTGGACCTTGCCGCGCAGCGGCAGGATCGCCTGGGTTTCCTTGTTGCGCGCCATTTTCGCCGAACCGCCGGCCGAGTCGCCCTCGACGAGAAACAGTTCGTTCTCGGACAGGTCCTCGGATTCGCAGTCCGAGAGCTTTCCGGGCAGGACGGCGACGCCGGAGGTCTTTTTCTTCTCGACCTTCTGGGCGCTGCGTTGGCGTGCCATCGCCTGCCGGATCGACAGTTCGGCGATCGCACGCCCGGCTTCCACATGGTTGTTGAGCCAGATCTCGAAGGGGTCGCGAATCTGGCTCGAGACCAGCTTGACCGCTTCGCGCGAATTGAGCTTTTCCTTGACCTGTCCCTGGAACTGCGGGTCGAGCAGGCGGGCCGACAGCACGAAGCTCATTCGGCCGCAGACGTCCTCCTGCTGCAGCTTCACCCCTCTGGGCAGCAGTGCGTGATGCTCGATGAAGGATTTGATCGCGTCGAACACGCCCGCGCGCAAGCCCGATTCGTGCATCCCGCCCGCCACGGTGGGAATCAGGTTCACGTAGGATTCGCTCGGCACGGTGCCTTCGAACCAGCCGATCGCCCAGGCCGCGCCTTCGCCCGCAGCGAAGTTGGGGTCGTCGTGGCCGGCATGGCCCTCGGCGGTATAGATGGGTGCCACCGGCTCCAGGTCTCCGGCGACTTCGCGCAAATAGCCGGCGAGGCCTTCCGGGTAGGTCCAGGTCTTGGTCAGGAACGATCCGTCGGTTTGCTCCGTATCCAGCCGAACCGATACGCCGGGCAGCAGGACGGCCTTGCTGCGCAGCAGCCGCTCGAGTTCGTGCAAGGGTACGCGGGGAGAATCGAAATAGCGCGGATCCGGCCAGACACGGACCCGAGTTCCGGTCTGGCGCCCACAACTGCCTTCGATGCGGATCTCGCCGATGTGTTCGCCGCCACCGGAAAAGTCGATGCGGTGCAGCCTGCCCTCGCGCTTGACCTCGACCTCGACGCGGATGGACAAGGCATTGGTGACGGCGACCCCGACGCCATGCAGGCCACCCGAGAACGCATAGGCGCTGTTGCCCTCGCGCTTGTCGAACTTGCCGCCCGCGTGCAGGCGGGTATAGGCGAGCACGACGACCGGTACGCCTTCTTCCGGATGAAGGCCGACGGGGATCCCCCGTCCGTCGTCCGCGACCGTCACCGAGCCGTCGGTGTGCAGGGTCACGTCGATGCGTCGTGCGAAGCCTCCGAGCGCTTCATCCGCCGCGTTGTCGATGACTTCCTGGATGATGTGGGCGGGCGAGTCGGTACGGGTATACATCCCCGGCCGTTCGCGCACCGGTTCGAGTCCCTTGAGGACGCGAAACGAGGATTCGTCGTAATGCTTGCCTGTCATGGGTTTCCGTGCGCTGGTCTGGTTCCTTGCCGGCACGGTCGGGTGTCCTCCGCATGCGCCGTCGGCGCTCAAGGATACCTGCAATGACGGGATCTGGCATCCCGGATCACTGGCGCGTCACGGCAATCGCGGACGGAAAACGTGTAGGGCGGCTTCGCGAAGCAAGCCGCCAGTCGGCGCTACGTCCCGCACATCGGTGGATTGCGCCTTTGGCGCGAATCCACCCTACGCCGGGTATCTGCGACGGCTCATGCGACCGACGTAGGGCGGCTTCGCGAAGCAAGCCGCCAATCGGCGCTACGTCCCGCACATCGGTGGATTGCGCCTTCGGCGCGAATCCACCCTTGTATTATTCACTCACTCCCGCTGAAGTCGCTCTTCGGTGGGAGTGAGTCGCCGGACGCC
>JBJHDM010000032.1:0-35711 GCA_050486545.1 Rhodocyclaceae bacterium
CCCCTTCAAAGTCTGACGAGCATAGCGTCTTGGTCCCACCCCTTCCCATCCCGAACAGGACCGTGAAACAAGACCGCGCCGATGATAGTGCAGATTACCTGTGTGAAAGTAGGTCATCGTCAGACTACCCCATTCCAACGCCAGCACAACGCCGCCCAGATACTCCATGGGCGGCGTCGGCGTGTGTACGGCGCTAGAAACACAGAAACCGGATGGGTAGGCCGAACACAAGCTTCGATGCGCGTCATTCGACGGCGGCGGCATCCTCGAGAGGGGGATATTCTGCGCCATCCAGGCTGGTCACGACTTCCGGGTAGTAGCACATGAATCCGGTCGCACAGTGCGCGTGTGACGGCCTCAGGCCTCGTGCGATTTCCATCACTGCCTCGTCGGACTGGCCGCTTTCGGCGGCGTCGAGAATCCGTCGAACCATTCGGACACTGGCCAGTTTTCGGGCGGTCGGGCCTTCCCTCCCGGCGATCTTCACTGCCGCGACACCGCCGCGCAGCAAGGCCGGGATTGCGCACAGTCCGCAAGGCCCGAACGGCATGCCCTCGGGGGTGGTCGTGAAACCGCAGGAGAAGCGGTACCAGAGCCATCTCTGGTAAGCCTCGTCGTTTTCAAGGATCCGGGTGCGCATTGCGGCACCGATACGCTTGCCATGACGGTGTCGGTAGCGGTGGCGGTAATGGTCGAGGCAGATTGGGCCGCCGAGCTGATTGGGGAGGTGAATGGTGTGACAGGCGCCTTCCTCGAAGACGCAGCCGTCGTTCAGGATGAAGGCTTCCACCTCGATATCGGGGGCACCATGCGCGATCTCGCACGCTTCGGCGATCGTGACGTCGCGCGGCAGGATCACCCGTCTGGCACCGAGCGTACCGGCCAGGCGGGCCGCATGCGTGTTGCGAAAGGTCGCGACCGAACTGACGTGGATCCGGAGGTCGGGAAGAGCCTGTGCAAGAGAGTGAATCAGGCCCAGATCGCTCATGATCAAGGCGTCTCCGCCCATGTCCACGAACCGCCGCGCGAGTTCGGCTGCGGCATCCATCTGGCCGCCCGCATACTGTTGCGCATTCATGACCAGCGACAGGGTTGCGCCGGCCCGGTGGGCGTCCCGCACGGCCCGCTCGAGTTCGGCGTAGCCGGGCAAGTTGCCGGTGGGGCGTCGGTTTGCGTTGGCGATGCCGAACCGGCCGACCCACTCCCGGGGCAGGACGCCACAATACAGTTCGTCCGCACCGGTCTGCGCAAGAATTTCGACTTCCTCGACCCGGCTGATCGGTGCGACGATCTTCATGGGCGTTCTCCCGGAACGATCAGGCGTTCGATTGCGCCCTTCAAGCATGCGTCCATGACGATATCCAGCATCTCCTGCGTATGGCGGGAGAAAACGGTGTTCCCGATCTGCATGGTCGACATCGCGTCGTCCGACCCGGGGCGCTCGCTGACCGAGCTCAGCGTGAGGCACTCCTTGCGGCATTCACGACCGACGGCGAATCGATCCGGTCCGCAAAGGGACATCGATCCGGGGCGGCACATGCGCCCTTTCGCCACGTAGACATACGGCAGATGGACCCCTTTCGGGAAGGGGAGTCGTGCAAAGAAATCCTTTGCAGGGAAAAGCGGGACGTCGAGTTCGATGCGCTCGAGCCCGAGGCGGCCGAACAGGGAGTACAACGAGCCGGAATCGAGGGCGGGCGCGCACTGAGGGGCCCAGTCCGGACCGGGCAGGCGCGGATCCTTGATCATCCTGCACAGGATCCTGCCCGCGATCGGTCGAAGCTCGGGATACGACTCGGAAACCAGGGCGGCGACACCCCAGTCGTTGATCACGACCTCGCCCTGTTCGGGCAGGAGCGGCAGTAATGCGGACAGCTTGCGGATGACGTCGGGAGACGCCACGGGGGTCAGCAAGGTGGTCCGGAGACCGACCGCCGTCGCGCTTTGCAGTGCCTTTTTCAGCGTGCGGGGGGTGGGTAGCAGATGTTCACAGAACTCGCTTCCCAGATACAGATGAGTCGGACGGAGCGAACCTAGCCAGCGTGCCAGCCCCGGTTCGTCGAACAGTCCGAGCCAGTGCCCGGTTCGCAGGCCTTCGTCGCCATCGATCCATTCGAGCGATGGCGGTACGACCGCTGAAACAGCGAACTCTACGACCGTCAAGACGCTCCCTCCGAGAGCCGGCTCCCGCCGCAGACCGAAGCGCAACGTCGCGATGTGGTGGAAGCACGGTCGACCGGAATCCCTGCGGCGTTTGCCGATGGTGGGCGATGCTCCGGCCGACCGGGTTTCATCATGATTGTGGCAGATTGATGTTCATCAGTTGCGGTGCAGTGTACTCGAGCAGGCCTTCCTGGCCGAACTCGACGCCGAAGCCGGACATCTTGCAGCCGCCGAAGGGGCAGTGGGGCAGGACCTCGGCATGACCGTTGATCCAGACAGTGCCACATTCGAGCCGCGAAGCGACCTGGCGTGCCTGGTCGATATCGCTCGACCAGACGGAACCGCCTAGACCGTTCTCGCTGGCATTCGCGCGAGCGATCGCATCTTCGACGTCACTGTAGCGGATCACGGGAAGGACCGGTCCGAACTGTTCCTCGTCGACCAGGCGCATGCCGTCGGTGACGTTGCTCACGATCGTGGGCGGGTAGAAGTATCCGCGCCCCTGGAGCGGTTCGCCTCCCGAAAGGATCCGCCCGCCGTTGGCCTTCGCATCCTCGACAAGTTCGCAAACCAGCTGATACTGGTCGCGATTCTGGACGGGGCCGAAGGTGACCCCGGCTTGCAGGCCGTCGCCCAGCTTCTGCGCAGCGGCGATCTTGGCAAGCCGGTCGCACAGCGCGTCGTGGATCGAATCATGCACGTACAGGCGCTTGAGGGCCGCGCAGGTCTGACCCATGTTCAGGAAAGCGGTCTGGAAGATGCCTTCGGCGACCTGGTCGACATCGACGTCCGGGAGGACGATGCCGGCGTCGTTGCCGCCGAGTTCGAGCGTGAGCCGCTTGAGGTTGTCCGCGGCGTTTCGCATGATGTCCTGCCCGGTCGGGGTGGAACCCGTGAAAACGATCTTGCGGATGCCCGTGTGGCGTGACATCTCACGCCCCAGGCCGCCGCCCCCGGTCACGATATTGACCACGCCGGCCGGCACCACCTCATTGATGATCTCGACGAGACGGATCGTGTTGAACGGGGTGAACGACGAGGGCTTCACCACGACCGTATTGCCAGCGCGCAGGGCCGGCATGATATGCCAGACGGCGATCATCAGCGGCCAGTTCCACGGCGTGATGGAGCCCACGACACCGAGTGGCTTGCGATGCAGCTCGATGCGCTTGCCCGGCGAATCCTCGATGACCTCGACGGGCAGGTCCAGTCCTGCCGCTGCGCGTGTCCAGATGACCGCACCCCCCACTTCCATCTGTGCCAACGCGAGGGGCTTGCCCTGTTCCTTGACCACGAGTTCGGCCAGTTCCGGCGCATTCTGCTCGATGCGGTCCGCGATCGCGTTCAACATGTTCTTTCGTTCGTCGGCAGAGGTGTGCTGCCAGCTCTGGAAAGCCCGTTCGGCAGCCGCGACGGCGTCGTTGAGTTGCTCGATCGATGCCGTCGGACATTCGGCGAACACTTCTTCGGTGGCGGGGTTGATCACCGGGAAGGCGCCGCGATCGCCGGCAACCGGCCGACCGTCGATGATCAGCGAAAACTTTCTGCTCATGGGAGATGTTCCTCTCGATTCGGGAGTGTCGGGGATCCGGAGGCCGGAGCGCGCTCGCCCACACCGGGCGAACCCCGGTTCCCCCCTCTCCGGGAGGTGGAGAGGGGCCGGGGGAGGAAGCTCGGCGAGTTCCGGAACGTGTTGCGTGAGGTGGATCAGAACGGCACGATGAACAGGATATGCGCGTAGGTATTGGTCCCTTTGCTGCCAATCTGGGTGCCGCCGTCGGCCGCCGACTTCTTCGGCTTGTAGAAGCCGACCAGCGGGCTGATGATCAGATTGTCATGGACCGCCCACATCGCGTAGATGTCGACTTCACGCCCGTTGGCATTGGCACCGAAGACCGATGCGTTGCGGAACTCGAAGTAATTCAGACCGATCTCCAGGTTTTCCAGCGGAGCGGCGCCGAGGCGCACATGGTGGATCTTGGCATCGCTGCCGAACGGTCCGGCGAAGTTGGCGGCCACTTCACCCTGGAACCAGGTCCCGTACCCGCGATTGAAACCGAAGAAGAGCGGGTCGAAGTCGCGATCGTAGCGGGTATAGCGGTAGGCCACCTCGGGGCTCCAGGCGACGTCGGCAAAGGTCCAGCCGCCTTCCAGATACCAGGCCTTGGCGTTGCGCATGGTCGAATCGCCCTGGCGTTGTCGCGCGTACTCGGCGGACAGGAAGAGATTCTCCACGCCAGCGTTGCCTTGGTAGCGCAGACTCCAGGTTCGCTGACCGTCGCGGTTGGTACGCCCGAAGATTTCTGCATACTTCTTCTTGACGTCCAGGCCCTTGAGGTACATCGCCGCAAAGGTGCCGGCTTCGGTGACGTACTCTACGTTTACACCGGCCATTTCGGTATAGGCCTGCACCTTGTTGTCCGACTTCAGCCAGAAGAGATCGGATCGCAGACCCTCTCCACCGCCCAGGCGCAGTACGGCCGTCTGGTCGAAGGCCTTGCGGGCGGCCAGCCAGTAGCCGCCACCGCGGTTGAATTCCCGATCGATCCCCTTGCCGAGGTTCAGCGCGTCGCCGTTGATCAGGAAGCCGTCACCGATGATGAAGTTCTGGCGTCCGAAGGAGAAATCGACCCCGTCTTCCCCGAGTGCCGGGAACAGGTTGCCGGAACGCCAGCCGAGATAGGCGTCCTCGACCTTGATTTTGCGCTCGCTCCCGGTGGTCAGACCCGCGGGATCGCCGTCTCCCCAGGTGCCCGAGGCGAGCAGGCTGAAGCGCCCGTAGAGGGCGGCGCCATTGCCGACCATCTTGGTGCCGCTCAGGCCGAAATCCAGCAGTCCTTCACGCCAGGACGAACTGCCTTTGGTCTGGCCGATTCCGAACGTGTCGTAATTGCGACGGCTGTGGAAGGCACCGAAGATCCCCAGACCGTCGAAATGCAGTTCATCGCCGTCCTGGCTGTACAGTTCGATGGCGCTGGCAGGCATCGCGAGCAGGGCTGCGGTGAGACTGGCCAGGGCGAAACCGGATTTGCGTCCAAGGGCTCGGAGTGTCATCGGCGTCCTTCCTATGTGCGTATCACCCAATTGTTTGGGCGATCACGGGTTTGGTGATGGGACCGAATGTAGTGGGCGCGTGTAAACCAGCTTTGCGCTTAATGTGCCGAGTTGTGCGGAGTTGTAACGACGGCGATACAGTTTGAGCGAGCCGGCGCCGCGTGCCATCTGCTGGCTCAGGAAAGCGGATGTGTGACACGCACTGCCCGTCGATCCGGGGTGCCGGCGATCGGAGCCTCGGAACAGTATTCCTTCAGTGCGTCGAGATCATCGAAGAGATGTTGGCGCAGGGCAGCGAGTGGCGCGCCTTCTGCGCGACCCCCGGACAATCGGGATTCCAGTGTGCGGCAGGATTCGGCCGACTTCACCAGCCCGAAGTTGCTGCAGGCGCCTGCAAGTCGATGCATGAGCGCACGTTGTTCACTACGATCGACACAACGGTGGAGGGCCTCGAGCAGTTCTTCGCACTGCGTCCTCAAGGTCTGGACGAGTTGCGCGAATCGGTGCTCTCCGAGCATTTCGCGATGCTGGCGCAGCAGATCGAAATCGAGCGGATCGGTTCGATGTGCTGCGGCCGCCGGGGAGGGGGCCGGGCGTGCAGGATGGAGAAGCCCTCGTAGCTCGTCGAACTGAATCGGTTTTCCGAGTACCGCGTCGATGCCCGCATCGAGATAGGTATCGATCTCCGCCTGCGTGACGGAGGCGGTCAGGGCGACAATCCTTACCCCCGCCTTCTCCGGGTCGGGGTGGCGACGGATGCGGCGACTCGTCTCGATTCCGTCCATGCCCGGCAGATGGATGTCCATCAGGATCAGGTCGTGGCTGTGGGTGTCGTGCAATTCGAGCGCAGCGTAGCCGTCCGCTGCAATGGTGACGGTATGACCGTCGCTTTCCAGCAGGCCTTGTGTGACCTGCTGGTTGATCTCCGTATCCTCGACGAGCAGGATGCGCAACATGCTGTCCCGAGCGGCGGCGTGGACACCGGCCGGCTCGGGGCATTCGGCGTTCAGCGGGTACTCGAGTTCGAACCAGAAAAGGCTTCCCCGACCCGGTGTGCTCGAATACCCGATCCGCCCGTTCTGAAGGTCTACGAGTCGGCGGCAGATCGCCAGCCCGAGACCGGTGCCGCCGTAGCGTCGCGTGATGGAGCTGTCCGCCTGGCAGAAGTGCTCGAAGATCCGCTCGCCGGCTTCGGCCGGAATGCCGATGCCGCTGTCTTCGACCTCGAAGCGCAACCGCGTCCGTCGATCGTCCGTTTCCACCGGTCCTGCCCGCAATGCAACGAATCCCCGATCGGTGAACTTGAACGCGTTGGTACACAGGTTGAGCAGGACCTGATTGAGCGCACGCCGGTCTCCACCGATGCAAGCCGGAAGTGCAGGATCGGCCTGGACGATCAGTTCGAGCCCGCGTTCCTGAGCGATCGAGGCCAGCATCGGTTCGAGCTCCGCGATGACGTCGTGTGGCGAGAACGGATGCCGCTCGAGGTCGATCTGCCCGGCCTCGATCTTCGTGAAATCGAGTACGTCGTTGAGAATCGACAGCAGCGTGCGCCCCGACTGGTAGATTGCATTGACCTGTTCATGCTGTCGGGCGGAAAGTTCCGATCGCATCAGGAGCTGCGCCATGCCGAGAATGCCGTTCATCGGCGTGCGGATCTCGTGACTCATCGTGGCCAGGAAGTTGCTTTTCGCTTCGCTCGCAGCCTCGGCGGTTTCGCGTGCGCGCTCGGCCTGTTCCTTCGCCTTGCGTTCGCTGATGTCGGTCAGCGAACCCTCGTAATAGAGCAGGGTGCCTTCGTGATCGAGGACACGGCGGGCCGAGATCGACACGAAGACCGCATCGCCGTCCATTCTCCGCCAGCGGGTCTCGAAGTTGATGACGCGTTCGTTCATGTTGAGCCGCCCGAGGAATCGACGCACGTCTTCCTGGTCGATGAAGCACTCGCTGCTGACGTCGGTCACCGAGTCGAGAAATTCGGCTGCACAGGGATAGCCGAGCATCCCGACGAGTGCCGGATTCGCCGAGATGAAACGTCCGGACGGATTGACCCGGAAGATGCCCTCGACCGCGTTCTCGAACAAGGAGCGGTATTCCAGTTCGGACTGTTGCAGGCTTTGGTAGAGCTTCGCGTTCTCGATCGAGATGGCCGCCTGCGCCGCAAGGATCTGCAGGGTCTTCATGCGGTGCCGGTCGAAGATGTCCCGGCCGTGCGCGTGCTCGAGATAGAGCAGTGCAGTCAGGTCGCCATGATAGAGAATCGGCATGCACAGCAGCGAGCGGGGTTGGCGGCTGCGGATGTACCGGTCCTGCACGAACATCTGCTGTCCGGTGGCATCGCCCAGTACGACCGCATCCTGCGTGCGGGCGACATAGTTCACGATGCTTACGGGCAGCAACTCGTCTCCCTTCTCGAGAGGAAGCGAGTCCAGTATCCGGAATGCGTCGTCGAGACCCGCCTCGGCCTCGATGAACAGCTGGTGATTGCGGCTGAGGACCATCAGGCCCCGCTGGGCACCGGCATTGACCAGCGCGAGGTGCATGAGGCGGCCCAGCAGCTGCTCCAGCACGATCTCGTCGGAGATCGCCTGGGAGGCCTGGATCACCGATGCGATGTCGAACGCCTGGTTGCTCGGGACGATATCGTCCGACGCGGCCATTACGACCCTGTCCGGTGCGGGTTCGGTCATGTCCCCGATACCCATCTCGTAATGCCGCTCGAGTTGTTCCACCTTGGCCGGGGCCCCCAGGGCGACATAGCGGCGTCGGGTTTCGGCAAGATAGGTCCGGGCAATGCCGGGCTTGTTCCATTCCAGGTAGAAGCGCGCCGTCAGTTCGCAGGCGATCGCACCCTCGAGCACGAACCCGTTGCGGTCGGCCAGTTCGATCGCGCGATCGTAGAGGTCCATCGCCTGCCCGTAGCGTTTGCGGGTTCGCAGGAGCTCGGCCTGGATCAATTCCTGTCGATGACGATGGTTTTCGGGGCAGTGGTGCGCCCATCGCCGCGTTCTCCGCAGGATCCTGTGTGCGCGCAAGCGGGTCAGATGCCTTTGGAGGAGTGGGGCCTCCATGCAGGACTGCAGCATCGCGAGTGCGTGCAAGGCCTGGAACCATGCATTCGTGAAGGTTCCCGCGACGTAGGGAAGATAGTCGATGCCGATCCGGCATTCCCGGGTGGCCGTGTCCGGGTCGCCGAAGATGAACGCGAGCAGGCCCTTGTAGAAATGATGCAGGCAGATGGCCGTACGGTGGTTCTCCGCATGGTGCTCCGCGAGCATGCTTTCTTCGGCATAGAACTCGCCGTCCAGGCTGAGCGGGTCTGCGCTGCGGCCACGCAGGTTCGCGACCGTCTGCAAGGTCATCACCGAGTACTGGAGCGACTGCTTCTGGGCGGATCTGCGTAGCCGGGTGACGTGCCGCTCGAGGGTCGGCTGCAGTTCGGCGAAGCTCCGGGTCAGCGGGAACGCATACTGGATATGTGCTGCGAGGCTGTAGGCCGCGTACTCCATGTCGCCGCAGTCCTGTGCCAGCTGGTGCGCCTGGAACAGCGCCTCCAGACAGCGCGAGAGCGGTTCCTTGTAATGGCGTACGTAGCAGTTGTACAGCGACATCGTCTTGTGCCGGCACAGGCGTGCCCCGCGCTGCTCGTCGAGTTGCATCCCCAGCCGGCCCAGCCGGTAGCCCTCGTCGATCGAGTCGAAGGTTCCGCACAGCACTCCCCCGTATCCGGCAAAGGCGATTGCGGCCGAATCGGTGAGGCCATGACGGATCGTCAGTTCGACTTCGCGTGCCATCACCAACGGACGCAGCGACGAACTGGAGAACTTGACCACGCCGAACATGCTCGCCAGCACCGGCAAGGCGGCGAGCATGTTCGGCGAGCGCATCTCCGGGCTGCGCAGGATCCGTTCCGCCGAGGTGCCGCGCACGAGCAGTTGCGTGCGCAGCAGTTCGAACCAGATCTGCAGGCGACCGGGTTGCCGTGGCAGTGAGACGCCGAGTAGCGACAGGACGTCCAGGGCAGTGTCGAGAGCGTCGCCGAAGCGGTTGCGCGAGACCTGGGACTGAATGCGGATCTCGTAGGCCCTGACCTTCTCGAGCAGGGAATGGGCATGCCGGTCGATTGCCCCGATCAGGCGATCCATCAGGGCAAACTCGGCCTTGATATGTGCCGTCTCGGCTGCAGCGATGTGCAGATCCAGGCACAGGTCGTAGCATTCGGTCCAGCGGTCGGCCGGCAACATGTCGAGGCCGGTCTGAAGATAGTCCAGGGCGGAGTCGAACGCCGCGGATTCGCGTGCCCGCAACCCTGCCTTGAGATTCAGTTCGGCCAGCGCCCGCCGCTCGGCCGGATCGGTGATCCGCGTCCGGGCGAGGTTGAAGTGGTTGATGATCTCGAAGATGCGATGACCGAGTTCGTCCGGGTCGAGGCTTTGCCGCAGCAAGCGACCGATCAGCAGATGCAGGGATTCGAGTTCGGATTCGTCGATGAGCGAGTAGGCGGCCTGCTGGATCCGGTCATGAACGAAACGGTAGCGGGCCTGGCGTGAATCGAAGTGCTGGAACAGTCGGTAGCTGTCGTCGACGGGGGCGACCAGCCCTTCGCTCAGGGCCGGCCACAGGTCGTCTGCCGTCTGCTGGCTGCCCGACTGGTTGACAACCGACAGCGTGCGCAGGTTGAAGGTGCTGCCGATAGACGCAGCCAGCGGCAGCACGCGCTGGGTGCGGGCCGGCAGGCGCTGGATCTTGCCGACCATCAGTGAAATCACGTCGTCGGTCATTTCGCGGGCGCGGATCGCGGTCTCGTCCCATTGCCAGCGCTGATCGCGAAAACGGATCAGCCCTTCCTCGTACAGCGAGTAGAGGAACTGGTTGAGGAAGAAGGGATTGCCCTGGGTCTTTTCGTGGCAGATCAGCGCCAGCCTGCGGCAATCGTGTTCCTCGCAGTGAAGCGTGTCGGCGATCAAGCGACCGGCTTCAAGGGGGCTCAGCGGCTGGAGCTGATGTTCCTGCAATGTCAGCGGGCTGTTGCGCAGCCGCTCCAGGGTCGGCAGCAGCGGGTGCCCGGAATGAAGCTCCTGGTGGCGATAGGCCCCGATGAGCAGCAGATGCGGCAGGCTCGGTGTCTGCGCCAGGGCTTCGAGCAGTTGCAGCGATGCGAGGTCGGCCCATTGCAGATCGTCGAGAAAGAGAACCAGGGGACGTTCCGCGCTGGAGAATACGCCCAGCAATTGGCTGAAGAGCAGGTAACGGCTCTGTTCGTCCAACGGAGAGGCACCGGCTTCGTCGGATTCCGGGCCGAGGATCAGGCGCAGCTCGGGAATCAGCCGGAGAAGGGTCGGTGTGCCGCTGCCGAGTCGTTCGCGCAGGAGCGTGCGCCACTCCGAGATCCGTTCTTCGGGTTCTGCGAGCAGCTGGCGGACGAGCGACTGCAAGGCCTGGAGTACGGCAAAGTACGGCCGGTTGCGCCGAAACTGGTCGAACTTCCCGCTGCTGAAGTGCCCTCCGTGCTCGTTGATGGTTTGGCGCAGCTCATGCACCACGCTGGACTTGCCGACCCCGGTATAGCCGCTGATGAGCACCAGCGCCTGCCCGCCTGCCGCACACGTGCTGTAGCCCTCGGCAAGCTGTCTCAGCATGCGTTCTCGGCCATAGAGACGTTGCGGGACCTGAAAGCGTGCCGAGACGTCCTGCGTGCCGACCTGGAAAGGCGTCACCGTCCCGCTTCGCTTCCACTGTTCCAGGCATCGCCCGAGATCGTGAGCGAGTCCGCCGGCCGACTGGTAGCGCTGGGAAGCGTCCTTGGCGAGCAGCTTGAGGACGATCTCCGACACCATCGGTGGCAAGGTGCGGTTGATCCGGTGCGGGGCTTCGGGCTGTTTCGCGATGTGGCAGTGCACGACGTCCAGCTGTTCCTGGCCCGAAAACGGCGGGTGTCCGGTCAGCAGCTCATACAGCGTCGCACCGAGCCCGTAGTAGTCGGTGCGGTAGTCGATGGAGCGATTGATCCGCCCGGTCTGTTCCGGGGCGATGTAGGGCAGGTTCTTGGCTGCGAGCAGCGGCGTGTTCCAGCTCGCCTGCTCGCGGCTCAGGCGCGTGCTGAATGAAAAGTCCACGAGCTGCGCTTCACCGGTCTCCGGATGGATCAGGATATGGTCCGGATTGATCTGGCGGTGGGTGATCCGGGCCTCGTGCAGGCGACCCAGCAATTCGGTGACCCGGAGCATCGTGGCCAGCCACTCGGGCCAGTCATACTCTCCTGCCTTGATCCACTGCCGCAGGGGGCGGCCACCGAGGTCGGTCATGACGATGGCCGGGCCGTGCTCGGTCTCGATCAGCTCCAGTGCCTGCGCCACTCCGGAAATGTCGGTGTGGTGCAGGATCTCGTACTCGTGCTGAAGGCGACCGATCTCCTCGCCGGAGCAGCGTTTGCGGTGCAACTGCTTGACCACGACCGTTGCTTCGCCTCCGGGCGGAATGGCCCGGCTGACGGTGCAGGCACGTCCCTGGTGGAGTCGCTTGACGGTGCGGAAACCTCCGGGGTCGGTCATCGTTCGGCTCCCTCGTTCCGCTGCGCGTGGATCGGCAGTGTTGCAGTCCTCAGCCGGGCTCGCCGGCGAAGAAGTAGCCAGCGCCGTGGGCGGTCAGGATGAAGCGCGGGTTGGCCGGATTGTCGTTCAGCTTTCGCCGCAGGCGTCCGACCAGTACATCGACCGAGCGATCGTTCGGGGTCCATTCGCGATCGTGGATCGCGTCCATCAACTGGTCACGCGAGAGCACCTGTCCGGCGTGGGTGACCAGGGCCTGGAGCAGTTTGAATTCCCCCTGAGGGAGCCTCTCGTAGCGACCGTCGGGAGCGGTCAGCTGGCGCTTGTGCGCGTCCAGTGTCCAGCCTTCGAAGCGCCAGCAGGCGTTCTCCGAGGCGTGAAGCTCGGCGCGCCGGGAATCGGAGACACGCCACAGCAGGTTCTTCGCGCGCACCAGCAGCTCGCGCGGATTGAACGGCTTGGTGACGTAATCGTCCGCCCCGAGCTCCAGGCCGACGATGCGGTCGATCTCGTCGCCTTTCGCCGTGACCAGGATGATGCCCACCTTCGAGGCTGCGCGCAGTTCCCGTGTGAGGGTCAGGCCGTCCTTGCCCGGGAGGTTGATATCGAGGAGGACGAGTTCGATCCCCTCGTGCTCGATGCGCTCCAGGAGGCCGTCGGCCTGCTCGGATGCGCTGACCCGATACCCTTCCCGTTCGAAATAGCCCACCAGTAGCGATCGCGACGTCGGCTCGTCCTCGACGATCATGATGTGCGGTGTGCAATTCGGGTCTCGTGCCATCTCGTAGATCTCCGGCAGGCGGCCAAGTCGGTCCCCCTCGAGGGACTGCTGCGCAAGAAAACGTAACAATCATGTCCGAAAAGCTGGATATCGATCAACCATCCGCACCGCCAATTTTCGTCGTACCGCTTTCTTCCTAGCCCGATCGGCGGAGTTCGGTGAAGCCGTTACATCTGAGCACAACTTCGCACAAATCGAGTCAACTTCATTTACACGCCGCCTGTAAGTTGGCCAGCATGCTCAAGGGCTTGCTGCCCGGAGCCAGTACTGCATCTCATCTTGGGAAGGAGTGACGGCATTGATGAACGACAACTCTATCCGCGGAATCTTCCGGGCGGGTGCCCTGGCCCTGACGGGCATGCTCTTCGCGCCCGCGATTGCTGCCCAGAGTGCTGGCGCAGAAGTCATCCGGACAACCTGCCTGGCCTGTCATTCCGAGCAGGGCGGAGCGGTCTCCCGGATCAGCGACCAGCGCAAGAGTCCCGAAGGTTGGCACATGACGCTCAACCGCATGGAACACCTGCGCGCGGTCAAGCTTTCGCCGACCGACAAGCGGGCCGTGATCAAGCATCTTGCGGATACGCAGGGGCTGGCGCCTTCCGAGGCGCAACCGTACCGCTATCTGCTGGAGCAGGATACCAACCTGATCGAGGACACGCCTGAAGCCTATGTCGAAATGTGCGCGCGTTGCCATTCCGCAGCACGATTCGGCCTGCAGCGGCGGACCGAGGAGGAGTGGCGGTTGCTGGTCCATTTCCACCTCGGCCAGTATCCCACCCTGGAGTTGCATGCGCTGTCGCGCGACCGGCCCTGGATGCATCTGGCGATGACCGAGACGGTCCCGCAACTCGCGGCCGACTATGGACTCGACAGCGAGGCGTGGAAGTCCTGGAAGAATGCCGCGAAGCCGGAACTGGGCGGGCAGTGGCGGATGCTTGGCTACGTTCCGGGCAAGGGGGAGTTCGATGCGCGGATGACGGCGGTACGTACGTCGCCCGACCGTTTCCGTCTGAATGTCGAGGGACGCTACGCCGATGGCAGCCCGCTGCGTGGCGAAGGGAATGCGACCGTCTATACGGGGTACGAGTGGCGAGCCAGTCTCGACCTCGACGGTGTGTCCATGCGGCAGGTCATGGCGGCATCGGCCGACGGGGCCGAGATGAGCGGTCGCCAGTTCATGCGGGATGCGCGCGAGATCGGCGGCGTCCTGAATGCCGTGAAGGAAGGGGCCGGAAGCCGTGTCCTGGCGGTCATGCCGTCGCACCTTCGCGTGGGTGAGACCGGCACGGTCACGATCGTCGGCAACCGGCTGGGCGGCAGGGTTTCGCTGGGCGAGGGGGTCCGGATCGTCGAGGAAATCTCCCGCAGTGCCGACCGGATCACGGTACGGGCGCGGGCCACGGGTGCGGCCGGAATGCGCGACGTTGCAGTGGGACAGGCGCGTGGGGCCGGATTGCTGGCAGTGTATGACCGCATCGACCGGGTCGAAGTGCTGCCCGAGAACGCAGTGGCGCGGGTCGGCGGGCCGGGGGATGCCCAGATGGAGAAGGTCCGGGTCGCCTATCGTGCGGTGGCCTACGCGACGGGTCCCGACGGGCAGAGCGAACTGCGGCTGGGCTACCTGCCGGTCAGCTGGGGCATCGAGCCCGCCGACGAGTACGCCGCGGAGGCAGAGGATCATCTCTACGCCGGCAACATCGATGCAAACGGGGTCTTCACCCCGGGCGATGCAGGTCCCAACCCGCAGCGCTTCATGTCGGGGGGCAACACCGGCCGGCTTGCGGTGGTCGCGACCGTCGCGGATGGCGCGGGACCGGTCGAGGGGCGTGCCAACCTGCTGGTCGCGGTCCCGGATTTCGTGCGCCGGGTACTCGACTGAGTGCAGCCTGAAGCCGTGCAACCGGACCTCTGGAGTCGATCATGAACATGACGCTGGTGAGACCCAACCTGCATCGCATCGATGTCGATGCACGGCAGATGCTGTTTCACGTTCCGAGCAGCGGACTGTTCGAACTCGACGGCCTGACGGGTGAGCTGCTCGCGCTCTTCGATCGGCACGAGGTGCTGACCCCCGAGACGGTCCGCGCAGGGCTCGGGGGTCGGTATCCGGCCGAGGCCATCACGGAGGCGATCGACGAGTTGCGTGCGCTGGAAGTCGTGGTCGAGGCGGGCGCAAGCGCACGGATCAACCAGTTGCCGGGAGCGATCACGCGCTTTCCCTTGACCACGGTGGTGCTCAACGTCAACACGGGCTGCAACCTGAGCTGCACCTATTGCTACAAGGAAGACCTCGCGACGCCGGCAAATGGCCGCAAGATGGCGTACGACACGGCGATCAAGTCGATCGAGATGCTGCTCAAGGAGTCGCCGGACCAGCCGCGCTACAACGTCGTGTTCTTCGGCGGCGAACCGCTCACCCGCATGGACCTGATCCGTGAAGTGGTGGCCTACTGCGAGCCGCGTTTCGAACAACACGGCGCGCGGGTCGATTTCACGCTGACTACGAACGCGACGCTGCTGGACGAGGAACTGGTCGATTGGTTCAACGCGCACCGGTTCGGCCTGACCGTGTCGATGGACGGACCCAAGGCCCTGCACGACCGGAACCGGCTTACCGTCGGCGGCCACGGTACCTACGATGTCGTCCGCCGCAAGGTCGAGATGCTGCTTGCGCGCTATACCGCTCGCCCGGTCGGCTGTCGGGTGACGCTGACCCAGGGCGTGACCGATGTGGAATGCATCTTCGACCATCTGCAGGGCGAGATCGGCTTCCACGAGGTCGGGTTCGGGCCGGTCACTTCGGGCGAGATCAACACCTTCAACCTGCCGCCCGACGAACTGGCCGAGGTGTTCGCGGGCCTCAAGCGGCTCGGCATGCGTTATCTCGACCATGCCCTGCAAGGGCGCAACTTCGGCTTCGGCAACATGCACCAGTTGCTCACCGACATGCACGAGGGCAATCGCAAGCAACTGCCCTGTGGGGCCGGAGTGGGATTGCTGGCCGTCGATGGCAACGGCGGGCTCAACCTTTGTCATCGCTTCACCGGCTCGAACATGCCCTTGTTCGGCGATGTGGACCAGGGGATCGATCGGCCACGCCTGGCCGCATTCATCGAAAAGCGCATGGATCGAAGCGGCACCGGATGCCAGACCTGCCGGATCCGCAACATCTGCTCGGGGGGTTGCTACCACGAGAGCTACGCGAAGTACGGCGATGCCACGCATCCGTCCTATCACTATTGCGATCTGCTGCGCGACTGGATCGATTTCGGAATCGAGGTGTATGCACGGATCATCACCGAGAACCCGGCGTTTTTTGCAGCACACGTTTCTCCGAGGAGGAGTGCCTGAATGAAACATCTCAAATCCCTGAACAAGAAGGCGAAGCTGATGGAGGAGGCGGTCGGCCCGGCCGAGCTGGAGGAGGTCGTTGCGATGCAGACCGTGGTCGGATGCACCGCGACGGTCGATCCGGGCTGGGAGATCGACCCCTTCGGCGGAATGGGCTCGCTGTGCCAGCCGATGGAGGCCGACCTTTATGGCTGTGCCGACTCGTGCTGGTGGCCCGCACAGGTGCCCGACACGATGAGCAGCTATCCCGAATGGGGCAAGGGTGCGGACGATGCCATGCGCGACTGGCGCAAGCTCGACGGCATCTTCGAAGACAACGACTGACGGGGAGCGCTGCAGATGACTCTGAAGAGCCTTATGAGAACGACAGGTCTGACCGGTGCGGCGGGAGTCGTTCTGCTTGCGACCGGCTGTGCCGGCATGGGAAGCGGGCCGAGTGCCGGTGTTGTCGACGAATACCTGCTGACGGTGACGCGGCCGGGCCAGCTGCATGTCATGGACATGGCGACCAACACGCTGGTGCGCAGTTGCGATATTCCGGGACGATTCGGCTCGGGTGCGATGGCCGTTTCGCCCGACGGGCGCCGGGCCTATGTGCTCAGCAACATGTGGGAAGACGTCTACGGCTTCGACATCGAAACCTGCGAGATCGTCTTTTCGGCCGCGCAATCGACGGCCGACGTGAAGGTCAAGAGCTTCCAGTCGGTGGCGGTCAGCGCCGACGGCAAGGAGCTGTACACGGTTCAGAACCCGGTTCGCCATCTGCCCGATCGAATGGAAGTCCTGGAGCCGCGGCTGGCGGTCTTCAATATTGCGGACGGTCTCGATGCCAAGCCGGTCCGGACCTTCCCGGTGAACCGTCGCATCACCAAGATTGCTGCAACGGCAACGGGCGAGGTCATTCTCGGGGGTGCCGACGTGGAGGCGATCGACCCCAGAACGGGTGCGACGCGTGTGGTGACCGCACTGGCGAACTGGGATCGCGGTCCGCTGTGGCTGCCGCCGGACGCCTTCGCGATGCACTCGCAGGGCGAGCACGTCAATGAGTACATCATGCCGTACGTGACGGCGAAGTTCGACAGCGAAGAGTGGGACTTCGAAACCGCCGAATGGTGGTGGGGCATGAGCCGGGTCGACCTCAACACGGGCGAGGCCGAGCAACTCGAGATGATCCCGCTCGAGTTCATCGTCTTCACCTTCGTATCCGATCCGAACGACCGGAACATCCTCTACGGCGCCTTCAACACCTTGTCGAAGCACGACATCTCCAAGAAGGAGACCTTGCTGGTCGAGGACCTGCCGCACACTTACTATAGTGTGAACATCTCCGGTGACGGCCGGACCCTGTATGTCGGGGGTGCGGCGAGCGTGGTGTCGATCCACGACGCCGAGACCTTGAAGAAGACGGGCGAAATCGCTCTGCCCGGCGATATGTCGACAGCGGATGTGCGCGTAGCGAGAATTCGTCGCTAGATCCGCGCCGCGTTCGTCCCCGGGAAGGCGGGAAGGCTCCGATCGGGGCCTTCCCGCCTGATCGCTGGGGCCATGGGCGGCCGGATACGCCGAGACCAGAACGGAGAGATCGAACGTCGATGTTTCAGAACAAGCACAAGAAGCGGGTGGAGGAGCTGGCTGAGGCGCTGGAGCGTGCCAGATCCACTTGCGGGGCGCTCGAGGAACAGAACGCGCAGCAGGCACGGCGCATCGAGGAGCTGGAGCGCAGGCAGGTTCCGGCCGACGGCTCCCCGGCCTCCTCCTTTGCGCCCCACCTTTCGATGATGACCCGGCGGCTGAACCGGCTCAATGGCGAGGCCATGCTGGTGATGGAAGAGCTGTTCGAGCCGATGTCCAAGGCCTACAGCAACGGCCGCATCATGAAAAAGAGCGAGGAGTCCATCGCGTCGCTCAAGGCCATGCTCGAGGAGATGTCCGGCCATCTGGGGGAGAACCGGCAGGTCGTCCCCAATCTCGATAGGGCCGCTTCGGAGATCGTCAATTTCGTCGGTCTCATCGACGAGATCGCGAAGCAGACCAACCTGCTCGCCCTGAATGCCGCGATCGAGGCCGCACGGGCCGGCGAATCCGGGCGCGGGTTCGCCGTGGTCGCCGATGAAGTCCGTTCGCTGGCTGAGAAGTCGGCACAGACCACCAGGCATATCTCCGCGCTGGTGACCCAGATCGAAGACAACACCGCCCGGGCCGGGGCGCTGATTTCGGGTGTTGCGAGACGGGCCGACGAGGTGCGCGAGGTCTCCGAGGAAGTCGCCGGGACGACCGGTCATACGGCCCGGGAAATCGGCATTCTCCAGGGCTCCGCCTACCGAAGCATGGCTTCCGGGCATATCCTGTGCTGCATGCTGTGGTTCGATGCGCTCTGTACGCGTGTCCTGCAGGCCTGCCTCGAGGGCAAGGGCGATGCGTCCTGGAGTGCCGACGCTCGCGACAACTACTTTGCGGCGTGGTACTTCGACGGCGACGACAACGAGTTCGAGTTCCGGGCGCGCAAGGAATTCAAGGAGATCGGCCCCCTGTACGAGACGCTGCTGAAGACCTGCGAGCAGGCCGTCGCATCGGGGTCGATCGGCCAGGGTGCCCGGGTGTCGGAGGCCTTCCGTGCCATGGACGAGACCTGCGAGCGGATCGTCTCGTCGTTGAAAACCGTGCAGCGATACCTGATCGAACGGTTCGAGGCCGCCGCTGCGGCACCGGATGGATCGGGTCCGGCGCGGCGATCGGTTGTGGATCCGGCCCCATCGGATTCCGGCACTTGATCCCCTGGAGCCGATTCGGCCGGGCACCTTGCGTCCGATCCGTCTCGTCGGACGATTCGGGAGGGGCGCGATGCTGAACTGGCTGGTACGGGCCATCCACTCCGACGACCGACCGGCCCTGCGGCAGGGGCTGGAATGGCTGTATGGCTACATCCGGCCCCGACGCCGCGCGATTGTCGGCCTGCTGGCCCTTTCCGTGCTCGCCTCGGTGCTCGTGCTCGCCCAGCCCTGGCTGGTCAAGCTCCTGATCGATGACGGCCTGCTGGCCGGGGACTATCCCACCCTGGTCGTGATTGCCGTGGCGATGATGGGGGTCGGCGTACTCGGGACCGCGCTGGCCGGCATCAATCGCTATCTGCACACCCGTCTTTCCGGGCAGATCCTGTTCGCCTTGCGCAGCGACGTCTACCGTCATCTGCAGACCCTGTCGCCGGTGTTCTTCGCGCAACGTCGCACCGGCGACCTGCTGAGCCGGATCGACGGGGATGTCGCCGAGATCCAGCGCTTCGCCCTGGACAGCCTGTTCGCCGCGGTCAGCAGCGTCCTCGGACTGATCGGGGCGTTGTTCCTGCTCGTTGCCCTGTCCTGGGAGCTCTCGCTGCTGGTCCTCGTGCTGATTCCCCTGGAGATTCTGTGGCTGCGGTGGATGCGGCGCAAGGTCGAGCAGCGCACGCGCCGGTTGAGAGAGCGTTCGGCGGATCTTTCGAGCTTCCTGGTCGAAACCCTGCCGGCCATGAAGTTCATCCAGTCGTCCGGTCAGACGCGACGCGAGGGCGAGCGGCTCGACGGGCTGAACCACCGCTATCTGTCGGATCTGCTCCGCCTGCAGGTCACGGAGTTCTTCACTCATGCCGTGCCCGGCACGCTGACATCGCTGACCCGGGCCAGCGCCTTCCTGATCGGAGGCTGGTGGGTCATCCAGGGACAGTGGCAACTTGGCTCGCTGATCGCGTTCTCGGCCTACCTCGGCATGGCGGTGGGGCCTGTAAACAGCTTGCTGGGCCTGTATGTCGCCGTCCAGCGCATGAGCGTGAGCCTTACCCGCGTCAACGAACTGCGGCAGGCCAGTCCGGATGTGTCTGCACCGGTGGTGTCGCAGCCGCTCGCCGACGATGCCGGCGGCGAGATCCGGTTCGAGACGGTCGTATTCGCGTATCCCGGCCGCGACCCGGTCCTGAACGGCGTCGATGTCCGCATCCCGGCCGGTTGCCGGGTCGGATTGGGTGGCGTATCCGGGGCCGGCAAGACGACGCTGGTCGATCTGCTGCACCGCCATTTCGATCCGCAGCAGGGCAGGATCGTGCTCGACGGCGTCGACCTCCGCCGACTCGATCCGCTCGCGTTGCGACGTGCGGTGGCGATTGTCAGCCAGGATATCGTGCTGTTTCGCGGATCGCTGGCCGACAACATCCGCTATGCGAGACCGGAGGCCTCCGATGCGCAAGTCGAGCAGGCTGCGCGGGATGCGCGACTGGGCGAGCTGGCCGATACGCTTCCCCAGGGGCTTGAGACGCCTGTCGGCGAGCGCGGCCAGCAGTTGTCCGGTGGGCAGCGGCAACGCATCGCGATCGCGCGTGCCTTGCTGCAGGATCCGCGGGTCATCGTGCTCGACGAGGCGACGTCGGCAGTGGACGAGGCCACCGAAGCGGAGGTCATCGCAGCCGTCGACCGACTGTTCGCGGGGCGGACACGGATCCTCATCAGTCATCGTTCTGCCACATTGTCCGGATGCGACCGGTTGCTGCAACTCGAGGGAGGGCGGCTCGTCGCAGCGAGGGAAGGCACCCGGGAGGAGATTGCCCATGCTTGAACCGGTCCGCATCGGAATCATCGACAGCGGTTTCCGCCCCGATCAGGCCCCCAGGGTCCGCGCCTCGGCCGGATTCGTCGCCGGAGCGCACGAGGTCTCCAGGGCCGACGCGATCGCGGACCGCCTCGGTCATGGCGGAGCGATCCTCGACCTCGTGTCCTGGGGAGCGCCGGACGCGACGTTCGTCGTTGCCCAGGTCTTTCGCGAGCGCCTGGCGGCTTCGGCGGCACAGGTTGCGGCCGCGCTCGACTGGGTGGTCGATCAGGGTGCGCAGGTCGTCAACCTCAGCCTGGGGTTGCGCAACGACCGGGACGTGCTTGCCCGCGCCTGCGAGCGTGCTTTGGCGGCCGGCGTGATCGTGTGCGCGTCGAGTCCCGCGCGGGGCGAGGCGGTCTATCCGGCCGCCTACCCGGGCGTCTTGCGCATGACCGGTGATGCGCGTTGCCGCCGCGGCGAGATCTCCCATCTGGCGACCCGGTATGCGGACTTCGGTGCCCATGTGCGGCCGCTCGGAAACGGGCCGGCGGGTGTCGGTGCGAGTGCGGGTTGTGCCCATCTGAGCGGTGAGATCGGACGCTTCCTGGGCGATGGAGGGGCGGCGATTCCGATCCATGTCCGCAACCACCTGATCGGCCGCGCTTCCTACCACGGGCCCGAACGGCGCGTCGGTTGAGTCCATGCGTTGCGGGATCCTGATCCTGGGTGCGGGGCCGGCGGCAGCCGTGACCGCACTGGGGTTGCAGCGTCTCGGTCATGAAGTGTGCGTGGTCGCCATGGAGCGGCCTTTCGGGGCGGTCGAGGGCGTCTCCGAGCGGGTGGTCGAGGCCTTGCACGCAGCGGGCCTGAGAGCGTTCGAGGCGTCGTTGCCCGAAGCGTCGGCACGCACGGTGACCTGGAACGGCGTGACCAGCGCGGCGAACCGGGAACGGCTGATCCGCCGTGCCGATTTCGACCGCAGCCTGTGGCACGATCTCGGACGCCATGGCGTGACGCGGGTGCGGGGACGCGTGCACAGTTGTACGGCATGCGAGTGCGGCTTCGTTGCCGAGGTCGTCACCGACAAGGGCCTTCTTCGCATCGAATCCCGATTCCTTGTCGAAGCCCGCGGTCGCATGGCGCCGGTCGCCGGTGTGGCGCGCGTACGAGGTCCCGAAACGGTCGCGGTGGTGCACGACCGACGGGGGCCTCCCGGCGCCCCCCATTCGGCGGTGCAGAGCCATGCGGATGGCTGGGCGTGGATGGCTTCGGACCGGGACGGGCGCCGCTACCTGCAGCTCACGTTCGATGCACGCGAGCACCGCCTGCCGCCGAAGCACGCACTGCGTGCGTTCTGCGAAGCCCGCCTGGCCCAGCTCGAGCGCGCGCGCCCGTTCCTCGAAGACTCCGAACCCGGCGAACTGCTGCATGCGCGCACCAGCACGCCGATCCTGTGTCGTGAGCCGGCGGGGCGGGACTGGATCCGTATCGGGGATGCCGCCATGGCGGTCGACCCGCTGTCGGGCAACGGCATCTTCCAGGCCTTGTCCTCGGCCATGCAGGCGCCTGCCGTCGTCAATACCTTGCTGCGTCGGCCCGAACATGCCGAACGGGCCATCCGCTTTCATCGCGAGCGTGTGGTCGGGCTGTTTCAGCGCTTTGCCCGAGTCGGGCGGGACTTCTGCGTGATGGAAGGGCAGTGGCCCGATCGGCCGTTCTGGTCCAGGCGAGCAGGCTGGCCGGATGCGGCGCCGGCCCATCCGGCAGTCACGCCCGCCGACGTCCGGATCGCCTCCATGCCGGTGGTCCGTGCCGGTTTCATCGATGAGGCCGAAGTGGTCGTTACGCCGGCCGATCCGCTCGGGGTCTGGCAACTCGGCGGCCATGCCGTGGCGCCACTGCTGCGGGCCGCCCGCGGGGCATCTTCGTCACCGCTGAACGCGATCGAACGCGTGCTCGGCCGGGATGCCTTCCAGGCACCGGAATATCACGCCTGGATGCAGGCACGAGGCTGGATCGGCAGCCCCGGCGCCTGAAGCGGATGCCGGGGGCTCAGCTCGGCTGGCGCTTGTCGCGCTCGATGATTGCGTAGGCCGAGTGGTTGTGGATGGATTCGAAGTTCTCGGATTCGACCGCGAACGCGCTGATCCGCGGTTCCGCATCCAGCAGGCCGGCGACGTCTCGTACCATGTCCTCGACGAACTTGGGGTTGTCGTAGGCGCGCTCGGTCACGTGTTTCTCGTCGGGGCGCTTGAGCAGACCGTAGAGTTCGCACGACGCCTGTCCTTCGACGAGTTGCACGATCTCCTCGATCCACAGGTGGTCGTTCAGCGTCGCGGTGACCGTGACGTGCGAACGCTGGTTGTGGGCGCCGTAGTCGGAGATCTTCTTGGAACAGGGGCACAGGCTGGTGACCGGGACGACGATTTTCATCGTGAACTCGTAGTGGCCGCCTTCGCGGATCTCGCCGGTGAAGGTGACCTCGTAATCCATCAGGCTCTGGACGCCCGAAACCGGAGCGGACTTGTTGATGAAGTACGGGAACGTCATCTCGACGTGACCGGTTTCCGCTTCCAGCCGCTTGACCATCTCCCGCAGCATCGGCTCGAAGGACTCTACCGAGATCTCCCGCTCGTTGCTGTTGAGGATCTCGACGAAGCGCGACATGTGGGTGCCCTTGAAGTTGTGGGGCAGGCCGACGTACATGTTGAACATCGCGACGGTGTGCTGCACGCCGCCCTTTCGGTCGCTGACCTTGACGGGATGACGAATCGACTTGATCCCGACCTTGTTGATGGCGAGCCGACGGATGTCCTCGGCGCTCTGAACGTCGGGAATGTTGTGGGTGACGGTGTTCATGCGATGTTCTCTGTGGGGGTCGATTTCCCGGCCGATGCTAACAAGCCCGACAAATCTACTCAACTATTGTCGTGATTGAGCCGTTCAATGGCTGTAAGGATTCCGGCCTTGTCCAGTCCGATCGATTGCAGCAGCAGGGCCTGGTCTCCATGGTCGATGAAGCGGTCCGGCAGTCCGAGACGCAACAGTCGCGGCCGTACCGGTGCGGTCTCCAGGACCCTGGCCACTTCGGAGCCGGCACCGCCGATCACGGCATTCTCCTCGATCGTGACCAGCAGTTCGTGCTTGCCGGCCAGTTCTAGAATGCAGGCTTCGTCGAGCGGCTTGACGAAGCGCATGTTGACGACGGTCGCGTCGATCGCTTCGCCGGCCTCGAGAGCGGCATCGAACAGGCTGCCGAACGCCAGCAGCGCGACCTTCACACCTCTGCGGCGGATCTCGGCCTTGCCGATCGGAATCCGGGCCATCTCCGGTGCCGGTACCACGCCCCGGCCGCTTCCGCGCGGATAGCGGACCGCTGCCGGTCCTTCATGGCAATATGCAGTGTAGAGCATCTGGCGGCATTCGTTCTCGTCCGAGGGGGCCATCACGACCAGGTTCGGGATGCAGGCAAGGTAGGAAAGATCGAAGGCGCCATGGTGCGTCGCCCCGTCCGCGCCGGCCAGCCCGGCACGGTCGATTGCGAAGACGACCGGAAGGTTCTGCAGGGCGATGTCGTGGATGAGCTGGTCGTAGGCGCGCTGGAGGAAGGTCGAGTAGATCGCGACCACCGGCTTCAGGCCCTCGCAGGCGAGCCCGGCCGCGAACGTGAGGGCATGCTGCTCGGCGATGCCGACATCGTGGAAGCGCTCCGGAAAGGTCTGCGCGAAGCGCACCATTCCGGAGCCTTCGCGCATCGCCGGGGTGATGCCGATCACCTTGTCGTCGGCCGCCGCGATGTCGCACAGCCAGTCCCCGAACACCTGGGTGTACGTGGGCTTCCCACCGCCTTTCCCGGATTCGATTCCGGAATTGTGGTCGAACTTGGAGACCCCGTGGTACAGGATCGGGTCCGCCTCGGCCAGTTTGTAGCCGCGCCCCTTTCGCGTGATGATGTGAAGGAAATGCGGGCCCTTCAGTTTGCTCAGGTTCTGCAGGGTCGGGAGCAGGGCATCGAGATCGTGCCCGTCGATCGGGCCGTAGTAGTGGAAACCGAATTCCTCGAACAGCGTGCCCGGCGTGATCAGGCCCTTGACGTGTTCCTCGACCTTGCGGGCGAAATCGAGCACCGGTGGCGCCATGCCCAGTACCTTCTCGCCCGCGCGCCTCGCGGCATTGTAGGTCCGGCCCGAGAACATGCGTGCCAGAATCCGGGTCAGCGCACCGACCGGCGGCGAGATCGACATCTCGTTGTCGTTGAGGATGACGAGCAGGTTGGTGTCGCGCATGTCGCCGGCGTTGTTCAGCGCCTCGAATGCCATGCCGGCGGACATCGCGCCGTCCCCGATGACCGCGATCGCGCGGCGATCCTCGCCGCGGTCGCGGGCTGCCACCGCCATGCCGAGCGCGGCCGAGATCGAGGTCGAGGAATGGGCCGTGCCGAACGTGTCGTAGGGGCTTTCGCAACGGCGCGGAAAACCCGAGATCCCGCCGAAGTGGCGCAACCCGCTCATCGCCTCGCGCCGACCGGTCAGGACCTTGTGGGCGTAGGTCTGGTGCCCGACATCCCAGACGATGCGATCCTCCGGCGTGTCGAAGACGTAATGCAGGGCGATGCTCAGTTCGACGGTGCCCAGGTTCGAGGACAGGTGGCCGCCCGTACGCGATACCGACTCGATCAGAAAGGCTCGCAGCTGTCTGGCCAGTTCCGGCAGTTCATGGCGGTCGAGCTTGCGAAGGTCGGCGGGCGAGTCGATGCTCTGGAGCAGGGCGTACGAGGACATTTCGGCGGATTCGACGGCGATCAGAACCTTCGGTGAACGATGAAGCCGGCCAGTTCGTCGAGTCGTCCCGAGCGCGCGCCCAGGGGGTCGAGCACTTGCCGTGCTTGCGACAGCAGGGCGTGGGCGAGTTCGCGGGCCTCGTTCAGCCCCAGGAGGCTTACGTAGGTGGGTTTGTCGTGTTCGGCATCCTTGCCGGCGGTCTTGCCCAGCGTGGCGGTGTCGGACTGGGTGTCCAGGATGTCGTCGACGACCTGGAACAGGAGTCCGACAAGCTTGCCGTAGCGATCGAGTGCGGCGAGCAGGCCGGGTTCGCAGCCCGCCCCGCAACGGGCGCCCAGCAGCACCGACGCGCGGATCAGCGCGCCCGTCTTGTGAATGTGCATGAACTCCAGTTCGGCGCGTGAGATCGCCTTGCCGACCGCAGCGAGATCGATCGCCTGGCCCCCGGCCATCCCCCTCGACCCGGAAGCCTTCGCGAGCAGGGCGAGCATCTCGAGCTGGTCGGCCGGTTCGGCGGTCATCGGCTGTTCGGCAAGGACCTGGAATGCCAGGGTCTGCAGGGCATCGCCGGTCAGGAGCGCGGTCGCTTCGTCGTACTCGACATGTACGGTCGGCTTCCCGCGGCGCAGCACGTCGTCGTCCATGCACGGCATGTCGTCGTGAACGAGCGAATAGGCATGGATGAGTTCGACGGCGCAGGCGGCCCGGTCCAGGCACGACGCCTGCGCGCCGCTCAGCTCCCCGGCGGCATGGACGAGCAGGGCGCGAACCCGCTTTCCACCGCCCAGGACCGCATAGCGCATCGCGTCGTGAAGGCGTTCGGGGGCGATCGAACTGTCCGGAAGCAGGGCGGAAAGGGCTGATTCCGTGCGCTGCTGGATGGCCGTCATCCAGGCCAGGAAGTCGGACTCCGCGTTCGTCACTTTCCGCCCTTTTCGTCTGATGCCGATTCGAACGGGACCAATTCGCCGCCTTCGAGTTGCCGTACGCGCTGTTCGGCTGCCTGCAGCGTGTCCTGGCAGTACTTCAGCAAGCCAGAGCCCCGCTGATAGCGTTCCAGCGCCTGTTCCAGCGAAATGGTGCCTGCCTCCATTTCCTGGACGATGGTCTCGAGTTCGGAAATGGCCGCTTCAAAGGATTTCGGAGAACTGACCGGTCTCGTCATGGTCAATAGCCGGCGCGCGGAAAACGAAGAACATAACCGATCGTGCAACTAGTGGTCAAACGCCATTTCAAATAAAATGACCGGCCGCTTTTCTTCCGGATTTCTTGGGCTCAATCGAGGAGGTTCGGGCATGTCCGACATCGCTTCCAAAACGCATCTGGCGGCCGGCGCATCGCAACTCCCGGTGTCGCTGTATTTCGACGAAAAAGTCTTCGAACTCGAGAAGCGCTTGCTCTTCGATGCGGGCCCGGGCTATGTCGGCCATGAGTTGATGGTGCCGGAGGTCGGGAACTACCGCTCGCTCGAATGGCTCGATCATTCCAAACTGCTTTTCCGCACCGCCGACGGCATTCATCAGCTGTCGAACGTCTGCCGTCATCGGCAGGCCATCATGCTGCAGGGCTCCGGAACCACGGACCACATCGTCTGCCCCGTCCATCGCTGGACCTACGACCAGGCCGGCACCCTGTTGGGCGCACCGCATTTTCCGACCAACCCTTGCCTGCATCTCCAACGCGATACGCTGGAAAAGTGGCAGGGACTGCTGTTCAAGGGTCCGCGCCGTCCCGCCGACGATCTTGCGGGGATGGCCGTCGCCCCCGAATTCGATTTCTCCGGCTACAAGCTCGACCGCGTCGAGATCCACGAATGCAACTACAACTGGAAGACCTTCATCGAGGTCTATCTCGAGGATTACCACGTCGAGCCCTTTCATCCGGGGCTGGGTAATTTCGTCACCTGCGACGACCTCACCTGGCAGTTCGGCGAGTGGTATTCCGTACAGCGGGTCGGGATCCGTTCGCTTGCACGGCCCGGGTCCGAGGCCTACCGGAAGTGGCACGAGGTCCTCCTCGACTACCAGGGCGACACCCGCCCGGCCCACGGGGCGATCTGGCTGACCTACTACCCGAACGTGATGGTGGAATGGTATCCCCACGTCCTGGTGGTGAGCACGCTGATCCCAAGGGACGTGAACCGCACCACCAATGTGGTCGAGTTCTACTATCCGGAGGAGATCGTCGAATTCGAGCGTGAATTCGTCGAGGCGGAACAGGCGGCGTACATGGAAACCGCGATCGAGGACGACGACATCGGAGAGCGCATGGACCGTGGCCGCTGGGCACTGTACCGGGAAGGACGCAACGAGGTCGGCCCCTATCAGTCACCGTTCGAGGATGGCATGCAGCACTTCCACGAGTTCTACCGCAGCATCCTCGCCCCCCACCTCTGATCGCAGAGCGACCCGGGGGTCAGGTTCGGTCGGACCCCTGCAATTCTCGGGGAATCGGGAAGGTCACCCGCTCGGGTACGCCGTCCAGGGGGCGCACCGATCCGGCGCCGAGTTGCCGAAGACGTTCGATCACCGCTTCCACGAGCACTTCCGGTGCGGAGGCGCCGGCCGTCACGCCGATGCGTCGCTTGCCCTCGATCCATGCCGGATCGATCGCCTCCGCGTTGTCGACGAGCCACGCCGGCACGCCACGCACGGCGGCCACTTCGCGCAAACGGTTGGAATTCGAGCTGTTGACCGAGCCGACCACGAGCACGGCATCGACCTGGGGCGTCATGAACTTGACCGCGTCCTGGCGGTTCTGGGTCGCGTAGCAGATGTCGTCTTTCCTGGGGCCGACGATGGCCGGGAAGCGCGCACGGAGTGCGTCGATGACGCTTTGCGCATCGTCCATCGACAGCGTCGTCTGGGTCACGTATCCCAGTTGCGCCGGGTTGGCGACCTGCAGCGCGGCCACGTCGGCGGCAGACTCGACAAGGTGGATCCCGCCGTCGAGCTGTCCCATCGTTCCCTCGACCTCCGGGTGCCCGCGGTGTCCGATCATGATCACTTCGTACCCTTGCTGGTGCATGCGCGACACTTCGTTATGCACCTTGGTCACGAGCGGGCAGGTCGCGTCGAACACGCGCAGGCCGCGCCGATCCGCTTCGTCACGGACGGCCCGCGACACCCCGTGGGCGCTGAAGATCACGGTGTTCCCGGCGGGAACTTCATCGAGTTCCTCGACGAAGATCGCGCCCTTGGCACGCAGGCTCTCGACGACGAACTTGTTGTGGACGACTTCGTGACGCACGTAGATCGGGGCGCCGAAACGTTCGAGTGCGCGCTCGACGATCTCGATGGCACGCTCCACCCCGGCGCAGAAGCCCCGCGGCGTGGCAAGCAGGATTTCGTTGTCGCTCATCGCTGTTCTCCCGTACGGCTTACATGATCCCGATGATCTCGACCTCGAAACGGATCGCCTTGCCGGCCAGGGGATGGTTGAAGTCGATCAAGGCCGATTGTTCGTCGATCTCGCGCACCAGGCCGGAATAGCGGGATCCGTCCGGTGCGGTAAACTCCATGATGCTCAAGGCGTCGATCTCCTCGTCGGGCATGTGCTCGCGTCGCACCCGCTCGACCAGCTCCGGCTTGTGGGCGCCGAAGGCCTGGTCCGCCGCAAGCGTGAACTGGTGACGCGACCCCGCCTCCAGGCCGGCGAGCAGGCGCTCGAGATTCGGCAGCAACTCGCCGTTGCCCAGTTGCAGCGTGGCCGGCGTCCCCTCGAAGGTGCTGATCAGCGGCTGGCCGTTCTCGAGGGCGATGCGGTAGTGCAGGGTCACCAGGCTGTCGGGTTGGACGGTATGCGTCACGAGGGGTTCTCCGTTGTGGGCGGCTTGTGGCCGGGACGAAAGTGCGACCAGAGCATCAGGGCGACCCCGATCGAGATGGCCGAATCGGCGACGTTGAATGCCGGCCACCCGAAGCGGCCGACATGGAAGTACAGGAAATCGACCACCGCCCCATGGACGAGGCGGTCGATGACATTGCCGATCGCGCCGCCGATGATCAGGCTGAACGACAGCGGGAGCAGGCGCTCGCAGGCATGCTGGCGCAGCATGGCGAACAGCCAGGTGCAGATGACCAGTGCGAGGCTCACGAAGAACCAGCGCTGCCAGCCGGGCTGGTCGGCCAGAAAGCTGAACGCCGCCCCCGGATTGAACAGCAGGACGAGCTGGAAGAAGCCCGTGACCGGAATCGCCTGGCCATAGTGCAGGGTCGTCAGGACCAGCCACTTGGTGGCCTGGTCGAGCACGATCACCGTGGCCGAAACCCCCAGCCAGCCGATGAGCCTAGGCATGGACGCGGACTTCCCCGGGGCCGAACAGGTTGTCGTGGCAGCGACCGCACAGCGTCGGGTGTTCGGGGAGGGTCCCGACCTCCTCGCGATAGTGCCAGCAGCGCTCGCACTTCGCCTGGGTGCTCGGTGCTGCGTCGACGCCCTCCGCAGCTTCGTCATCCACGCGGACGAGTTCGGCGTCCGAGGTGATCATCACGAAGCGCAGGTCGTCGCCGAGCGCGGACAGCGCGTCGAAGCGTGCCCCGGCCGCGCGGATCCGCAGAGTCGCCTGCAGCGACGCGCCGATGCCGCCGGCGGTACGCAGGTCCTCGAGTACCTTCTGCGCGCCGGCCCTGGATTCGCGGATCAGGCTCCACTGCGCCAGCAAGGCCTCTTCGCCGGATTGCTCGGGCAGTTCGTGCCAGGTGTGCAGCATCACGCTGTCCTCGGGGCCCTCGCCGATGATCTGCCAGATTTCCTCGGCGGTGAAGCTCAGCACTGGCGCCATCAGGCGCGTGATCGCCTGAGTGACGTGCCAGAGCACGGTCTGCGCCGAGCGGCGTGCGGGCGAGTCCTCGGCGGTCGTGTAAAGCCGGTCCTTGAGCACGTCAAGGTAGAAGGCCCCGAGATCCTCGGCGGCAAAGTTCTGCAACGCCTGGACGACCTTGTGGAACTCGAACCGCTCGTAGTCCCCCGCGACCTGTTGCTGGAGCCGGCGCGTCAGGGCGATTGCGTAGCGGTCGATGCTCAGGCACCGGTCGAGCGGGACCGCGTGCTGGCGCGGGTCGAAGTCGGCCGTGTTGGCGAGCAGGAAGCGCAGGGTGTTGCGCAGGCGGCGGTAGACCTCGACGACGCGATCGAGGATCTCGTTCGAGATCGTCAGCTCGCCCGAATAGTCCGTCGCCGCCACCCAGAGGCGCAGGATCTCGGCACCGAGCCGGTCCGAGACTTCCTGTGGCGCGACCACGTTGCCCTTGGACTTGGACATCTTCTTGCCCTGTCCGTCCACGACGAAGCCGTGCGTCAGCAGGGCCTCGTAGGGGGCACGGCCGTCAAGCGCACAACCGGTGAGCAGCGAGGAGTGGAACCACCCGCGGTGCTGGTCGGAGCCTTCGAGGTAGAGGTCCGCCGGCCAGCGCGACGAGTCCGTGTGCGATCCGCGCAACACGGTCCAGTGCGTGGTGCCCGAGTCGAACCAGACGTCGAGCGTGTCACGCATCTTCTCGTACTGTTGCGCCTCGTCGCCCAGCAACTCGCCGGCATCGAGCCTGAACCAGGCGTCGATCCCTTCGCGTTCGACGCGCAGGGCGACCGCTTCGAGCAGTTCCAGCGTGCGCGGATGCGGCTCCCCCGTCTCCTTGTGGAGAAGGAAGGGGATCGGAACGCCCCAGTTGCGCTGGCGCGAGACGCACCAGTCCGGGCGGTTCGCGATCATCGCGTGCAGGCGCGCCTTTCCCCAGGCGGGATAGAAGCGGGTGTCCTCGACGGCCTTGAGGGCGAGTTCGCGCAGCGTCGGCGCGCCCGGCGCCACGTGCTCGCGTTCGGCCAGCCGGTCCATGCCGACGAACCACTGCGTCGTGGCCCGGTAGATCACCGGCGTCTTGTGGCGCCAGCAGTGCATGTAGCTATGGACGATCGTGCCCGAGGCCAGGAGTGCGCCGACCTCCTCGAGCTTCGCGACGATCTTCGGATTGGCGTCCCATACGTTCAGGCCGCCGAAGAAAGGCAGGTCCTCGGCGAAGGTGCCGTCGCCCTGTACCGGAGTGAGGATCTCCTCGTTGCGCATGCCGTAGCGGGTGCAGGAAACGAAGTCGTCCATGCCGTAGGCCGGGGCGCTATGCACGATGCCGGTACCCGCGTCGGTCGCGACGTAGTCGCCCAGCAGCACCGGTGACGGACGGTCGTAGAAGGGATGGCGGAAGTTGATCCGGTCGAGGGCGATCCCCTGCGCGGCACCGATCACACGGCCCTCGAGCGCGTAGCGCTCCAGCGCCGACTGACGCAACTCGGCCGCGAGGACGAGCAGGCCGCGCGAAGTGTCCACGAGCTCGTAGACGAACTCGGGGTGGACGTTGAGCGCCTGGTTCGACGGGATCGTCCACGGCGTGGTCGTCCAGATCACCGCGAAGACCGGTCGGTCAGGGAGTGCGTCGAGTCCGAAGGCGTAGGCCAGCTTTCCGCGGTCCGCATCGTCGAGCGGGAAGCCGACATCGATCGTGGGCGACTTCTTGTCCTGGTACTCGACTTCCGCTTCGGCCAGTGCCGATCCGCAGTCGAAGCACCAGTTGACCGGCTTCAACCCCTTGTACAGGAATCCCTTGCGGAACATCTCGCCCAGCGCGCGGATCTCGTCGGCCTCGTTGGAAAACTGCATCGTGCGATAGGGGGCGTCCCAGTCGCCGAGCACCCCGAGCCGGATGAAATCGCGTTTCTGCCGCTCGATCTGCTCACCGGCGTAATCGCGGCACAGTTCGCGCGCACGATCGGCCGGCAGGTGCTTGCCGTGCTGTTTCTCGATCTGGTGCTCGATCGGCAGGCCGTGGCAGTCCCATCCCGGGATGTAGGGCGCATCGAAACCGGCCAGCGTCTTGGAACGGACGATGATGTCCTTCAGGATCTTGTTGACCGCATGCCCGATGTGAATGTCGCCATTGGCGTATGGAGGCCCGTCGTGCAGGACGAACTTCGGGCGCCCGGTCGAGCGCTCGCGGATCTTGCGGTAGAGCTGCCGATCCTGCCATTGGGCGATCCAGCCGGGCTCGCGCTTGGCGAGGTTGCCGCGCATCGGAAACGGCGTGTCCGGCAGGTTGAGGGTCTTGCGGTAGTCAGCCATGTTCGGTTCCTTCCGGCCTCATTCGTCGAGCGGGTTCGTTTCGAACCAGGCGCGGGCCTGGGCAACGTCCCGTGCAATCTGTCTGGAAAGTGCGTCGAGGGAGTCGAACTTCGCCTCGTCGCGTTGCTTGGCGAGAAAGTGCACGCGCAAGTGCGCGCCGTAGCAATCCCGGTCCCAACCGAAAAGATGGACCTCCAGACTGGGTCGTGCAACCCGGTCGATCGTCGGGCGGATGCCGACGTTCGCCACGCCGGGTACCAGCCGGGAGCCCAGCCCTTCGACGCTCACCGCGAACACGCCGGACAGCGCGGGCTTGCGGTGCTTGAGCTGGATGTTGGCGGTCGGAAAACCCAGCGTGCGCCCGATGCGCGATCCGGAAACGACCCGTCCGGCGATGCTGTACGGCCGTCCGAGCAACTGTGCCGCGCGCGCCAGGTCGCCCGCCTGCAGTGCATCGCGCACGGCCGAGCTGGAAATGCGCTCGTCGCCGAGCTGGTAGGTGTGCATGGCCTCGACCTCGAAGCCATGCGTTTGTCCGGCCGCCTGCAACAGGTCGAAATCGCCCTGGCGCCGCGCGCCGAAGCGGAAGTCGTCGCCGATGATCAGGTGGCGTACGTCGAGTCCCCGAACGAGGATGTCTTCGATGAAGCGCTCGGCCGAAACTCCGGCCAGACGCGCATCGAAGCGGCAGGCGTGAACACGATCGACCCCGTTGGCGGCGAGCAGCAAAAGCTTCTCGCGCAGCGATGCGAGGCGCGCCGGGGCCTGCGCCGGGGCGAAGTACTCGCGCGGGTGGGGTTCGAAGGTCAGTACCGTCGCGTCGATGCCGCGCGCACGTGCACTCTGCACGAGTTGCTGGAGCAGCGCCTGATGGCCGCGGTGCACGCCGTCGAAGTTTCCGATCGTGAGCACCGAGGGTTGCAGGGCACGCTCGGGTACCCCTCGAAATACCTGCATGACCGCGTCCGGGAACGATTTTTCGCCGAAGGCAAAAAGCGCCAATTATACCGGGAACCGGGTAGTGATGCGATCAGCCGAGTCGTGCAATGGTCGTGCGGTTCGTCGGTGGATTGGCGTCGAAGTAGCGCTTGAGGCCGCGCAGGATCGCGTCGGCCATCTTCTCCTGATACGCATTGTCGTTCAGGCGCCGCTCCTCTTCGGGATTGCTGATGAAGGCGGTCTCGACGAGGATCGAAGGGATGTCCGGGGCGCGCAGCACGGCGAAGCCGGCCTGCTCCACCTGAGGCTTGTGGAGACGGTTCACGCCCCCCAATTCATTGAGCACCGCCGCGCCGAGCTTGAGGCTGTCGTTGATCGTCGCCGTCTGCGAGAGGTCGAGCAGCGTGCGGGCAAGATGACCTTCCTGGCGGGCGAGGTTGACGCCGCCGATCAGGTCGGCCTCGTTCTCGCGCTGTGCGAGCCAGCGTGCGGCCGAGCTGGTCGCACCCCGTTCG
This sequence comes from Rhodocyclaceae bacterium, assembly GCA_050486545.1. GTDB lineage: Bacteria > Pseudomonadota > Gammaproteobacteria > Burkholderiales > Rhodocyclaceae > DAOMNN01. The sequence goes on from JBJHDM010000032.1 coordinate 33,798, forward strand.
GACAGGACATAGACCGAGCTGCCGCGGGCCTCGGGGCGCACGAACGCGTCGGCGTGGATGGAAACGAACAGGTCGGCCTGAACCTTGCGTGCCATCGTCACGCGCTGCTGCAGGGGCACGAAGTAGTCGCCGTTGCGCGTCATCACCGCACGCATGTTCGGCTCGGCGTCGATCTTGCGCTTGAGCCGGCGGGCGATCGACAACGTCACGTTCTTTTCGTAGGTGCCTCGACGCCCGACCGCCCCGGGGTCCTCCCCGCCGTGGCCCGGGTCGAGGACGATGGTCAGCAGGCGGTTGGCCTCCGGGGCCGGAGGATGGTCGCGGCGAGCCACCGCGCGGGTGGCATCCTCGCCCTCGCTTACCCTGCCGTCGTTGCCGGCGGCCGCATCCATCGGGGTCGACTTCCGGATCAGTGCCAGCAGCGGATCGAGCGGTTCGGTGGGATACAGGTCCAGGACGAGCCGGTGGCCGTAGCTCGCTATCGGCTTGAGGGTGAAGATCTGCGGGGTGATCTCGTTCTTGAGTTCGACGACGACACGGATCACGCCGGGCCGGTTGCGCGCTGCGCGGATCAGCTGGATCACGGGATCGGTATCGAGCACGCGCGAGGGCAGCGACTGGAGCACGCTGTTGAGCTCGATGCCGTGGAGGTCGACCACCAGCCGCTCGGGATCCTTGAGCGTCATGTAGGTGAAGCGGACTTCTTCGGAACTCTCGAGGGTGATCCGGGTGTAGTCCGAGGCCGGCCAGACGCGGACCGCGACGAGGCGGGTGGCCGATGCGAACCCGACGGGACTGACCAGCAGGGCGAGCGATGCGCCGGCGAAGCGCAGCAGGGTACGCCGGCTGATGCCGGCCGGGAGTGTCTCTATGGCGTTGGGTTCGCCAGCTTCGAAGTCATTGTTCTTGTGCATGTTCGTCCAGCCTCCGTCGATGCGGACACCTCGAGCAGCCGCCCCGTGCCGTCGATTCTCAGGCTTGCCGTGAGGTCCGGCGGCGCCAGAAACGGGTCGGCCTTGTCGGGCCATTCCACCAGGCAAACGCCGTCGCCCGAGAAGTATTCGTCCAGCCCTGCTTCGAGGTATTCCTCTGGAACTGCGAAGCGATAAAAATCAAAGTGATATAAGTTTAATCTAGAAACTACGTAAGGTTCAATCAAGGTATACGTCGGACTTTTCACTTTTTCGGTGTGACCGAGTGCGCGCAACGCGCCCCGAACGAGGGTCGTCTTGCCGGCGCCGAGGTCGCCGACCAGATAAACCACCAGCCCCGGGTGCAGGGCCGTGGCGAGCGCGGCTCCGGCCGCTTCGGTGTCCCGCTCGTCGTCGAGATGCGCGGCAAGCACGCTGCCGCTATCATCTACAGGGTGAATAAGCTCGATCATGCTTCGCTCTCCTCGGATCCGCGGTCCGTCGAATCCCTGACGGCGTTGGTGCGCGACCTCCGCGTCTGGGGCAGGGAACTGGGTTTCGATGCCGTCTCGGTGACAGGTGTCGACCTGTCGGACGCCGAAGCCGGCCTGGCCCGGTGGCTGGCCGAAGGGTTTCACGGCGAGATGGATTATATGGCGCGACACGGCATGAAGCGGGCACGCCCGGCCGAACTGTTGCCCGGGACGTTGCGCGTGATCACCGTTCGGATGAACTACCTGCCCGATGCAGCCGATGCGACCCGGACGCTGGACGACCCCTGCAAGGCCTACGTGTCGCGCTATGCGCTGGGGCGCGATTATCACAAGCTGATGCGCAGCCGGCTGCAGAAGCTTGCGGACCGGATCGGAACGACCACCTCGCACGCCTGCCGGGTTTTCGTCGACTCCGCACCCGTGCTCGAGGTCGAACTCGCGCGCCGGGCCGGATCCGGCTGGCGGGGCAAGCATACGCTGCTGATCGATCGCGGTGCAGGCTCGTACTT
>JBJHDM010000033.1:0-35243 GCA_050486545.1 Rhodocyclaceae bacterium
CCGCCAAGGCCTCGCGCACGTTCTCCCATGATGGTCAGACCATAATGGTGAAGTTCCTTGACCGGCACCGGCCCGATCCCCGCCCCGTCGTCGTCGACCACGAGCGTCACCTGGTCACGGCTGTCGGCCGAAAGGGCCACGGAGATTCGCGATCCTCCCGAGTGGCGCGTCGCGTTCGACAAGGCTTCACGGATGATGTGAAGCACATGGATCTCCTGATTCGCGCCGAGACTGCAGCGGCCGAGCCGCACATCGACATCGATCGGGATGCCGCTGCGCCCCGAGAACTCCTCCACCGTCGCGTGCAGCAGGGTCGTGAAGTCTCCTTCCATCTTGAGCCGGAAACTGGAGAGCAATTCGCGCAACTGCCGGTAGGCCGAGTTGATCCCTTCGCGCAGGTCGCCCAGCACTTCACGGGCCTGGTCGCGGCGCTCCGGGTCGGCCAGTACCGGTGCGAGCAGGCTGACCTGGATCTTCATGTACGACAGGGACTGCGCGAGCGAGTCGTGCAGTTCACGTGCGATGATCGAGCGTTCCTCCTGAAGCGCGATCAGGCGCTCGCGCTCGGTCTGGCGGGAGATGCCCAGCGCGATCCCCATGTGGCGCGACACCGCCTCGATCAGCGTGCTCTGCCACTCTACCAGTCGCCGTCCCGGCGGCATCGCCAGGCGCAGCATGCCGTAGAGATTCTCGGCATCGCGCAAGGGCACCATTAGCACGTCCCCGCCGTTCTCGCGCCGGTACGTCCAGGGTGCGATCTTTCCGGGGCAACTCTGACAGGCCTCTTCCGAAGCCCCGCCGGCACGTGCACAGCCGGACATGTTCGAGTACAGGATCGTGGCCGGCCCTCCATGCTTGGATTGAACACAGGCGAAGCTGCCCTTCAGGTCGAGGATGCGCTCGATATCGACGAGGGTCTCGGCATACGAGTGCGCACTCGCCGGGGCATGGTACAGCCGGGTGATCACATGATAGAGCAGCTCGAGCGAGCGGTTGCTGCGCAACAGGTCGGCGGTCTTCTCCTCGACGCGCCGCTCGAGTTCGCCATACGCCGAAGACAACTCGGAAGCCATCGTATTGAACACCTCGCCGACCTGGCCGAGTTCGTCAGGACCGGTGTAGCGGCTGCGCGCAGTGAAATCCCGGCGCGCGATACGCCCGGCCGCATCGCGCAAGCCCGCGAGCGGCAGGAACACGCGGCGATGCAGCAGGACCATCGCCGCCAGCACCAGTGCGGCGGTCAGACCCAGCGCGACCGCCAGGATCCGGCGCAGTTGCTGGATCTTCGCTTCGGCATCGTGCTCGAGCACGAGCACGAGCGTGTTGATCTGTTCGACGAAGGTATCGACCTCTTCCAGGACCGCCTCGTATTGCCGGGGCGCTAGCGTTTCGCCCGCACCGCGCTCGGTCAGCTCCAGCAGGCGAGGCTTGAGATGTTCGTACCAGTTTCCACCCACCCCCCGATAGATCGCCGCTGCCACGCTGCCCTGGTCACGCCGGATCACGTTGCGCAGCGCCGGATGCACGAGGCTGCTCTCGAACTGCCAGACGGCATCCTCGATCTCGGCCGCGCCGATCGACCCGTCGAGCGCCTCGGCCACGACCAAGGCGCTGACCCGGTGGGTGAGCCGTCGCAGGCTTCCGGCGACGTTGATTGCACTGCCGCTCCCCTGCACCGTCTCGGCCACCAGCACCGAAGTACTCATCCCGACTACGCTGATCAAGGTCACCGCGAGAAAGGCCGCCACGAGCAGCAGCAGGATCGACCGGCTGGCAACGAAGCTGCGCAAGGCCTGCGTAAACGAGCGTTTCACCTCTAACCTCCCGATATCCCTGACAACAATAGGGATACCTCTTTATTCCCGAGACGGCTATGACGAGGCACCGCCATCCCATGAACTGACTGAAATCAATGCATTACGAAATACCACCCATACCTCCTTGGAGGTACTTAGCACGAACGACACCGGTTTAGACCCAATGGATATTCTCCGGTCGGCTACCTACACTCGACTGCGGCTACTGGGAATTCGCAGGGAGTATGAGTCATCATGGTAGCGAGAACACAGGATTTCATCGAAGAAACGCTCTCGCGATCGGACCTGTTCCGCTCGCTCGACCCGGTGGCTCTGGCCGCCCTGGCGGAAGGCACGCGGGTGCGGCACTTCGAAGCCGGGGAGATCGTCGTCCACCGAGGAGACCAGCCTGCAGGCATGTTTCTCGTCGCACGCGGAGAGGTCAAGCTCTACCTGATCTCCAATAACGGGGCGGAACGCATCCTGCGCCTCGCACGCGCCAGCGATTCCTTCTGCGAAGAGAGCATCAGTGGCGACACCCCGCAGACACTGTGGGCGCAGGCGACCCGGGAAACGGTCGTGCTGCACGTCACCGATCGCGCACTGCAGGATGCGATGGCATCCGATACGGCACTCGGGCGTGCCGTCATCCGCCGCATGTCCTCACGTATCTGCGAGCTGATCGCGAACATGGAACTGTGCGAGCAGCGCAACAGCGCGCAGCGCGTCGCCCACTACCTGGTGCAGCATGCGGACAGCGCCAACGATGCGATCGAGGTCAAGCTGTCGTCGAACAAACAGACCATCGCATCGCAGTTGAACATGACCCCGGAGAGCTTCTCGCGCGTGCTCAACCGCTTCACCCGCGAAGGCTTCATCCTCTGTCGCGGACGCAAGTCGATCCGGCTCACGGACCTTTCGGGGCTGCAGAGCCTGGCGGCCTGACGACCGCCGCCTCCGCCAAGGGATCCACCTTCTCGCGGTTCGCATCGGCGGCGAGCCAGCGCTGCAGGATGCGATAGACGTCGAGGTCGAAACGCCTGGGCGGCAGGTCCGCACGCAAGGCCTCGAACGCCGCCGCCGAGTCCACCGTGCCGAGCAGGCACCAGCGATCGAAGACATGCCACGCATCGGCATCGGTGTGGACGGAATGTTCGTGCACGACGACCGCCCCCTCCCAGGGCCAGGGCTTCAGCGCCGCCGCGCCGAGCGCACCCGCCAACCGGGCATCATGGGCCGCCGGGCTTTCCCGACCGGCGCACACGCCGGCGCAGCGCTTCGCCCGATAGGCCTCGCATCCGCCGGTGCCGCCGGGCTCCAGCCCCAGTCGCCGCGGACACAGGCCGTACAGCCCCGCGAGCTCGCCCAGCATGCTGTCCGCCTCCTTGCGCGTCCGAAATGTCCCGAAGACCTCGCCCCAGTCGGCCGGGTCGGTCTCGTGCAAGGGCACGCGCTCGAGGATCGGGGGACGCCGACGCCCCGGAACCACACGCAGCCCGAAGGCGGCCTCGCCGCTCGCACGTGCGCGCATCGAAATCGGGCGTTGCTCGGCGAGCATGCGCGCCTCGAGCAGCATCGCCCCGAGCTCGCCGGCGGTTTCGGTCCACTCCACGCGCTGTACCTGCCGGACGAGTTCGGCATCCTTGCCCCGGGTCTTACCGGTCGAGAAGAACTCCAGCACGCGCGCGCGCATGCTTGTGCTGCGTCCTACGTGCAGGGGCAGCGGGCGTTCACCGTAGAAGCGGAACACACCGGGGGCATCGGGGACGCCCTCGAGCACGCCGACCGGCAATCCGGCCGGACGCGCCGGCTGCTTCATCGCACGATCGCAGGCACGCGCGATCGAATCGGCCGTGAAGGTCGCCGTCGCCAGTTGCAGGAACTGCCACAGGACTTCCGCGTCGCCCATCGCCCGGTGTCGTGCGTCGCAGGTGAAGCCGTGGCGCTCGATCAATGCATCCAGCCCATGCTTGTGGTGCTGGGGAAAGAGCGCGCGCGAAAGCTTCACCGTGCACAGCACGGACGCATCGAACGCCTGACCGATCCGCAGGTACTCGTTGCGCAGGAATCCGTAATCGAAGCGGGCATTGTGCGCGACCAGCACGGCATCGCGGAGCAGCGCACGGACCGGGTCGGCCAGTTCGGCAAAGGACGGGGCATCGGCGACCATTTCGTCGGTGATGCCGATGATGCGCTGGATCAGCGCAGGGATGCGGCGACCCGGATTGACGAGGCTCTGCCACCGTTCGACCACGGCACCGCCTTCGACCCGCAGCACCGCGATCTCGGTGATGCGGTCTTCGACCGGATTGGCGCCGGTCGTTTCGAGGTCGACCAGGACGAGGGATTCGGGCAGGGACACGCGTGCAACACCAGGTCCGGCTCCGGCACGGGCCGGGCGGAGCGGGGATTCAGTGTTCCGGGTCGTAGTAGTACGGCCTGACCGGAACCGCGGCGTCACACCAGCGCGCCTGCTGTTCGAGATCCTGCGGCTTGTCCCACCACAGTGCGCGCCCTTTCTTCTGCTCTTCGATTTCCTGCGGATGCCGCTCGAGCCACTCGCGCATGAACTTCGTGTGTTCGGATTCGTAGATCGCCATGTCGCTTCCTTCGTCGAAGGCCCGCATTGTACGGCCGGCCACCGCGAAGGGGCAATCGAGGCGCCTCGCTTCCGGTCCTCGCATCGATATGGTTACAGAAGCTCCACACGAGGCATATACTGGAAACAGTCGTCCAGGAAGCCCGTCCCGCAACCGCTGCTCTTCGCCATGCAAACCACCCACGCTCCCCTCTACCAATCCCTCGCCGACGAACTGCGCGGTGCGATGAGCGACGGCCGGCTGACGGCCGGTGCACGCCTGCCCTCGGTCCGGGAAGCCGCCCGCAGCCGAGGGTTGAGCATCAACACCGTCCTTGCCGCCTACCGTCAGCTCGAGGCCCGCGGTCTGGTCGAGGCGCGGCCACAGTCCGGATACTTCGTCCGCTCGCGCCTGCCTTCGCCACCGCCCCCGCAGGTCGCGAGGCGCCCGGCGAAGGCCCGTCCGGCAGAGACCGCCGTACTCGACCGCATCGCCACGGTGGTGGCCGCACAGGCCGACCCGGAAACGATCGACCTGTCACTGGCGTGCCCGAAGGGCAGCGACTTCTATCCTGGCGAGCGGCTCGCCCGCCTCGTCGCCGAGCACGCCCGCCGCCGGCCCGCACTGCTCACCGACTATTCCCTCCCGCCGGGTCCGCTGCGTCTGCGCCGTGAAATCTGCCGCCATGCCCTGGAACTGGGCATGACGCTCGCTCCCGAAGACATCCTGCTGACCAACGGATGCATGGAGGCCCTGCAACTGGCGCTGCGCGGCGTGACGCGGCCCGGGGACACCGTCGCGCTGGAGTCGCCCACCTATTTCAACCTGATCCCGCTGGCCGACCGCCTCGGCCTGCGCACGATAGAGGTGCCCACGCATCCGGAGCATGGCCTGTCGCTCGACGCGCTCGAACTCCTGCTTTCGGAAAATCGCATCCAGGCGGTCGTCGCGATGCCCAACGTGCATAACCCGCTGGGCACAAGCATGCCCGTGTCCGCAAAACGGCGTCTGGCCGAGCTCGCGAATACGTATCGCGTACCGGTCATCGAGGACGCCCTCTATGCGGAACTCCAGTACGCGACCCCGCTGCAACCGGCGGTCAAGGCCTTCGACCGCGACGGCTGGGTCATCGTGTGCGCCTCCTACACCAAGACCCTGGCACCGGGATTCCGGGTCGGCTGGATGGAGGCGGGACGATTCCAGCGCGAGCTGGCGGACCTGAAGTTCTGCTCGTCGGTCTCGCAGCCGGCCTTGCTCGGCGAGGTGCTGGGTGCATACCTGGAAAGCGGGGGCTATGCGCAGCACCTGCGCCGGCTTCGCCGGGCCTACGCCGGCCAGGTCGACCGCCTGCGCGGCCTGATCGACAGTGCATTCCCGAAGGGAACACGGGCGACCGAACCCACGGGCGGCTTCCTCGTGTGGGTGGAATTGCCCGAGGGCTGCGACACGGACCGTCTGTTCGACACGGCCTGGCGCCAGGGGATCAGCATCACGCCGGGCAAGCTCTATTCGCCGTCGGGCCGATTCAGGCGGCACGTGCGCCTGTCCGGCTGCCACCCGTTCTCGGACCGGCACATCCACGCACTGGTTTCGCTCGGCACCCTCGCGGCCGAACAGCTCGAAGGCTGACCTCCCCCAGGGGCCTCTCAGTCGTCGGCCGACCGCACAGCGACCGGCCGCTGTCCGCACAGACTGCCAAGGATGTTCTCGATCTCCGTCTGCGGCAGATCGCGCACGATGAACACCAGCCGGCTGCGCCGGTCGTCGTAGGGCGGCTCGGCCGGCCAGGCCGGCAGGCTCGACGGCGGATAGGCCACATGCTGCACGCACTGGACCACACGCGGCAAGGGATCGCCCGCCACGTTCAGCAGCCCCTTGACGCGCAGGATGCGCTCGCCATAGACCTGCAGCAGCAGGCCCAGCCCGTCCGTGAAGCCCAGCCAGTCGAGCGGTTCGTCAAAGCGCAGGACGTAGCTGCGAACATCGTCGTGCCGGGCGGCGGCATTCTGCACCGCGTGCGCCGGCCCGGTGCCGGGCTTGCGCCAGGCCATGGGGGCATTGCGGGCCGCCTGCGCGCGGGCGGCTTCCTCCCCGAGCCAGGAGGCCACGTCCGGGATCTTCCCTTCCGGGTCGTAGAGTCCGCAGCCCGAGATCGCCCCTTGTGGCGGCTGGCCGCGAAAGATCTCGATTCGGGGCGCACCGGGATTGAGCCGCGCGATGCGCTCGTGGAGCAGCGCACGATCGGTCTCCTCGACCAGATCGCACTTGGTCAGGAGGATACGGTCGGCCATCGCGACCTGCCGGACCACCTCGCGATGACGGTCGATCTGGTCGTTCGCATGCTGGGCGTCCACCGCCGTGATCACCCCGTCGCAGCGAAAACGCTGGGCAATGAACGGATCTTCCATCAAGGTATGGATCACCGGGGCCGGATCGGCCAGGCCGGTGGTTTCGATCAGCACGCGCGAGACCGGTGCGATCTCCCGCCGGCCGGCACGCTGGAACAACCCCTTGAGCGCCTTGACGAGGTCGCCCTGCACGCTGCAGCAGATACAACCCGAGTCCAGCACCATCAAGGTCTCGTCGATCTTCTCGACCAGATGATGGTCCACGCCGATTTCGCCGAACTCGTTGATGAGCACGGCCGTCCCGGCCATCTCGGGGCGCCCGACGACCTGGTTGAGCAAGGTCGTCTTGCCCGCGCCGAGAAAGCCGGTGAGCACGATCACCGGGATCCGGCGATCCTCGTCTTCAGGCTGAGCCGCATCGTGCATGGAAACGGGCTCCTGCGTCAGCTTCGCTGCACCCGCTCGAGCGCCTCGTGACGCTCCTGGGCCTCGATCGACAGCGTCGCGGTCGGGCGGGCAAGCAGGCGGGCGACGCCGATCGGATCGCCGGTTTCCTCGCACCAGCCGTAGCTGCCGTCGGCGATGCGCGCGAGTGCTTCGTCGATCTTCCTCATCAGCTTGCGTTCGCGATCACGCACGCGCAGTTCGAGCGCGTGCTCCTCTTCGACCGTCGCACGGTCGGTCCAGTCGGGGGTCGCCTCGTTGTCCTGGAGGTGGATCGTGGTCTCCCGCGCCGCATCGATCAAGGCCTGCTTCTCGGCAAGCAGCAGTTGGCGGAAAAACTCCAGTTGCGCGGCGGACATGTACTCGTCTTCCGGCGCAGCGAGCAGCGCCTCCTTGGTCAGGGTTGCGGCGGCCTTGGTCTGGACGGTACTCATCGTGCTTCCTCCGTGGCATGAACGTGTCGGCCGGGAAGATACACGAAACCGGCGCCCCTGTCGGCTTTCCCGGTCCGCACACCCAGGGCCGTCTCGTACGCAAGACACGCAGGGCGGGCCGCCATTCGGCGCTACATCCCGCACATCGGTGGATTGCGCCTTTGGCGCGAATCCACCCTACGCAGGGAATCCACGACGGATCATGCGACCGGCGTAGGGCGGCTTGGCGCAGCAAGCCGCCATTCGGCGCTGAGCCGCCGCCTGTGCTATTGCAGCGATCGCCATGACGTCTATGTGTGCGATTGCCGTGTCCGCACACCCGGCTTCGGCTGCACGACCTGCCGAACCGGATTATCATGAGCAGACCCCCGGAAGTTTTCCCGATCCCCCGGGACGAAAATCGTTCACACGCTGCTCGAGCCCATGCCTGCCACCGCCTCTTCCCACGCTTCGGACGAACAGACCTTCCTCGACGAAGCCGCCCTGCACTGCCGGCAGCGCGGCGCCAGCCTGACCCCGATCCGCCGCCAGGTGCTCGCCCTGCTGCGCAGGCAGGCCGGGGGACTGAAGGCGTACGACCTGCTCGAAAGGATCAAGGTGGCCCACCCGTCGGTCTCCCCCCCGACGGTCTATCGCGCCCTCGATTTTCTGATCGAACAAGGTCTCGCCCACAAGATCGGACGCACCAACCAGTTCGTCGCATGCAATCACGACTGCCACGACGTCGCGGGACTGTTCCTCGTCTGCCCGCAATGCGGCCGCGTCACCGAACTGCACGACGAAGCCGCCGTGGCCGCGCTGTCCTCCACGCTCGAATCGGCCGGCCATACGCTGGCCGGCCCCGAGATCGAGATCAGCGCCATGTGCCGAAGCTGTTCGGCACACCCCCCGGCACGCGACTGACCCGTTTCCCCCGGGCGTCGATCGGGTTCAGCTTCGCGGACGGTAGTGCACGTGCCCCGGCGCGTGGGGGTGGGCATGATCGTGCCCGTGTGCGGACTTCGTACGGGTCACATCGACGGTCACGAGGTTGAGGTTGCCGTGCCGAACGCCGCTCTCGGCCATGATCGATTCGGCGAACTTGCGCACGGCCTTGACCGGCCCTCGCAGAATCGCGCATTCGATGCAGTGATCGTGATCGAGATGGGCATGCATCGTCGAGATCGTCAGGTCGTGGTGATCGTGCTGCAGCCCGGTGAGCCGTTCGGACAGTTCGCGCTCGTGGTGGTTGAACATGTAGCTCAGACTGGCGATGCATTGCCCGCTCTCGTCGTCTCGATGCTGACGGGCCAGTTCGACCTCGCGCCGGAGCAGATCCCGCATCGCCTCGGAGCGGCTGCGATAGCCGCGCTCGGCAATCAGGGCATCGAATGCCGAGGCCAGGGTCTCGTCCAGGGAAATCGTGATCCGTTCCATGGTTGGGTTCTCCTTCTCCTTCCGTCATTCCCGCGAGTGATCGGATGCGTCTTCACCCGCCAGGGGCAGGCGCACCGTGAAGACGGCACCGCCATCCGGATGGTCGACCACGGTCAGGCTGCCGCCGTGGCGCTCGACAATGCCGTAGCTGATCGCGAGGCCGAGCCCGGTCCCCTTTCCGACCTCCTTGGTCGTAAAGAATGGATCGAAGACGTGCGGCAGGCGCGCTTCGCCGATCCCGGGGCCATTGTCGTGAAATGCCAGCACCGCATCGGTTCCGTCGACCCGTCCCGTGATCCGCAGACCGGGAATCCCGCACTCGGCCGTCGCATCCCACGCATTCTCGATCAGGTTCATGAAGACCTGCTGCATCTGGCCTGGCGATCCCACCACGACGAGTTCGCCGGGCAGATCGACCTCGACGCGAAAATTCTCGCGCGTCGCACGGCAGATCCAGCTGACCGCCCGCTCCAGCACCTCGCCGAGCGCGAATTCCTGGCCTTCGTTGCGATCGATCGCGGAGAAGCGTTTCAGTCCGTCGACGATATCGCGCGTTCGCTCGGCGCCCTCGATCGTGCCTTCGATCAAGGGCGGCAGATCGGCCAGGACGCGGTCGATCTTCAGTTCGGTACGCAAGGCCCGTACGTCGTCGGGTTGCGCTTCGACGTGGATCGCGGCGAGATATCGTTCGAGCCGCGCGGCGTAGCGCCGCAGGACATGCACGTTGCCCAGCACGAAGCTGATCGGATTGTTCAGTTCGTGCGCGACGCCGGCCACCAGCCGCCCGAGCGACGCCATCTTCTCCGAGTGCAGGAGCTGCTGCTGGGTCCGCTTCAGATCCTCGTGCGCCTGGTGCAGGGCTTGATAGGCCTTGCGCAACTCGCCCACCGGGCGGCCGGTCACCACCATGCCCAGGGACTTGCCCACGGCACTGAAGCGCGGCGTGCAGTTCAGCGATACCGGTACCGCCGATCCGTCGCGCGCGTGGAGCGAAAACTCGCAGTCGTGAAGGCCGCGATCCCCGGCGGTCGCGAACAATGCACGCGCCTGCACGCGGGCAGCCTCGTCGGCAAACAGGTCGAAGATGCTGCTGCCGCGCAGCGCCCCGGCATCGCGTCCGCAGAATTCCTCCAGCGAGCTGTTCACGTCCTCGATGATGCCGGCCCGGTCGCACACCACCATGATGTCGGACATCGAGGTCAACACCGACAGGATGAACTGCTGGGATTCCTCGAGCTTCGCGTTCTTCTGCTCCAGCGCGACCTCGTACTGCAGCAGGTCGGAATACACCTCGTCCATCTTGTGGATGACTTCGAGCCAGACATCCTCGCCGAGATCGGCCAGCTCTGCCGGCCGCCGCGCGGCAACTGCGGAAGGTGGGGTACGGGAACGTTCGGTCATATCGGGAACTGCACGGGTCAATGCACCGTGCACACCATGCACGGATCGAAGGAACGTACGATGTGCTGCACCGCCAGCGGCACGGCCTCCTTCTCGTCCACCAAGGCGCCGACCAGGGCCTGCTCGAGCGCACCCGGCGTTCCGCCCGCATCGCGGGGCGAGAAGTTCCAGGTCGTGGGCGCGACGATCTGATAGCCGGCGATACGCGAACGGCGCACGGTCACCCAGTGGCCGAGCGCACCGCGTGCCGCCTCGACCAGTCCGACCCCTTCGGCTTCCTCGGGTACCGCCCCGTGCACGCAGAACGGCTCGCCCGGGGCGATCGCGCGTACCCATTCTTCCATTGCCGGCACCACCCTCGCCAATTCGAGCAGGCGCGCGACGACGCGATCGCGGACGTTGCCCCCATGCCGGCCGACCAGGTCGACCAGCAGCGGGTGGCCGTCCACGCACTGCCGGGCGAGTGCCCCGCACTCGACCACCTCACCGGCAAGGCGAGGGGCCTTGCACCAGGTGTATGCCTCGTCCTTGTCGACGAGCGGATCGGTCCGCCCCGAGAACGGGTGCACCGCTTCGGCACCCGCCAGCCAGGCGTGCGAAGGATCTTCGGTCACGGCACGATGATCGAATCCGGAGCGCGCGCGCACCTCCGCACGCCACACCCCGCGTGCGAACAGATGACCATCGCCCGCCGCATACGCCCCATGGCTGAGGAATACGTCGGTCGCCCGGCCGAGCCGATGCAGCGCGAGATCGTCGGCCAGCATCAGGAAGCGCGAGAAATCCGAAGCCGTCTCGGGACGCCCGTCCCGCCACTGCCGCAACTGCGCTTCGGTCTCGAGTCCTGCGACGGTCTCCAACCGATCGCCGAAGAGGCTGCGCTCGAGCCAGTTTCGAAACGCACGCAGCATCGTGAGCAGGCGCACCTTTTCGTTCGCACTCACCGCGCGCGTCACCCCGCCCGGCTGCAGCGCGAGCGTATGCGGCCATTTCCCCGCGAGCAGTCCCATGATCTGCAGCAAGGCGCCGCGCACCGGCAGTACCTCGCCCGTGGCACGCCCCTCGACGGCCTTGAAGCGACCCCGGATGCCTTCGAACCAGACACGACCGGCATAGGCATCGCGCGCGAAATCGGGCATGAAGAAGAGGTAGAAATGGGTCAGGTGATCGGCGAGGTTCTCGGTCGCAAGCACGAGGTTCGCAACCCGTTCGCCGTTGGGCGCGGGCACCACGCCCATCGCGTCGCGCAGGGCGGCCACCGCCGCCGAAGACTGCGACACCGAACAGATGCCGCAGATGCGCGGCACCACCGCCAGCGCATCGAGCGGCGCCCGTCCCTGCAGGATCTGTTCGAATCCGCGGTACAGCGGGGAGCTGACCCGTGCCGACGCCACACGTCCGCCGGCGACGTCGAGCGTGACCTCGAGATCGCCCTCGACGCGGTTGAACGGCCCCACCACCAGCCGTTGGACGGGCTGCGTCGCCATCAGGACTTGAGTCCCGTCTTGCGGATCGCGGGCGGGACGACCGGATGATCGGACACCGCGTTGACCCGCACCCGCTTCGGTGTGGCCGACTTGGACAGCGCGGCGAGCGCGACGAACCAGGCCTTGGGCATGTCCGACGGCAGCCCGATCGGAATGCCGGCCACCTTGGGCGTCTGCACGAACGGGTGGCCAGGCTCCTCGAATCCGGGCTCGGTGCAGCTGATGCAGGCGAAGCCGCCTTCGGTGCACGAACCGCCACCGTTCCAGGCGCGCACGTTGCAGTCCGCATGGGCCTGCGTGCCCTTGCAGCCCATGTGCTCCATCAGGCAGCCGAGATCCGAAGGCTTTTCCGCACTGGCCTTGAATTCGTAGTACTCGTTGCGGCTGCAGCCGTGGTGGACGAGTTCCTCGGCATAGAAGCGCGGCCGCCCCAGCGCATCGAGATCCGCAACCGAGAATTCGCCCATCTCGAGCGCCAGCAGCGTTTCGACGATCCAGCCCGGATGCGCGGGACACCCGGCGATGTTGATCACCGGCAGGCCGCTCCCGGCCCGGTAGTCCGGACCCAGCAGCCCGCCGAGACGATCGCCGTCGAATTGCAGGCCGCAGGCATCGGCCGGGTTCACCCCGGCCGTACACATGCCGCCGTAGGCCGCACAGGTGCCGACCGCCACCGTATAGCGCGCCCGGGAAGCGAGTGTGCGCACCCAGTCGATCATCGGCCGTCCGGTACCCGAGAGCACGTGGAAGCGCCCCGTGCCGTTCGGACCCCGCAGCGAGGCCCCCTCGATGCACAGGATGTCGAGCGGATGCTCGCCGCTCGCGCACGCCTGCAGCAGCGCAAGCGCTTCGGCCCCGCTCTGCTCCGACAGCGTCGGGTTCCAGATCGTATCGATTCCACCCTCGCGCAGGGTCGTGACGACGTCGCCCGACTCGTGGCACAGGAGGGACATCGTGCACCCTCCGCAGGCCCCGGATTGCAGCCACAGCAGATTCATCACGCCTTCTCCAGGCCGTAGCGGTTGAGCTTGTTGCGCAAGCCGACGCGCGACAGGCCCAGTTCCTGAGCGGCGCGGGTCTTGTTCCAGCGATGGCGGATCAGGCTCTCGCGCACGATGCGGGCCTCGAGCGCCTCGAGCCGGCTCTTCAGATCCCCGTCGAGGCCGGCAAGCAGGTTGAGATCGGGTTCCTCGTGATCTTCGGCCGCTCGCAGCACGCGCGGCGAAAGGTGGCCGGCCGACAGGACCGGTCCGTCGGAGAGCGCCACCATGCGCAGGATCTCGTTGCGCAGTTCGCGCACGTTTCCGGGCCAGCGGTAGGCGCACAGGCAGGCCAGGACATCCGCATCCAGCGGCTCGAACCCTCGACCGACCGATGCGGTCAGGCCATCGACGTACTGCTGCGCGATCAGCGGAATGTCCATCGGCCGCTCGCGCAAGGGCGGCACGGCCAGCGTGATCGCCGCAAGCCGGTAATACAGGTCCTCGCGGAAACGCCCCTGCCCGACCTCCTGCTCCAGGTCCCGGTTGGTGGCGGCGATGACCCGCACGTCCACGGCGACGGGCCGGGGTGCCCCGATCGGCCGGACCTCGCCTTCCTGCAGCACGCGCAGCAGTTTCACCTGGAAGGCCGGCGAGGTCTCACCGATCTCGTCGAGCAGGATCGAGCCGCCGTCGGCCTGCCGGAACAAGCCTTCGCGGTCTTCGTGCGCGCCGGTGAACGCCCCGCGCCGGGCGCCGAACAGCTCCGATTCGAGCAGCGAGTCGGGCACCGCACCACAGTTCTCGACGACGAAGGACTTGCGCGCGCGCGCGCTGCCGTAGTGCAGGGCACGGGCGAGCAACTCCTTTCCGGTGCCCGACTCGCCGGTGAGCAGCACAGGAATGTCGAACGCGGCGACCTTTTCGAGCAGTTCGCACAGTGCATTCATCGGCGAATCGGGCGCGCGCAGGATGGAATCGGCCGCAAAACGCCTGCGCGCCGCTTCCTTGTTCGCCATCACGCGCTGCCTCAGGGCCGGGGCATCGACCTTCAGTTCGAGCGACAGGCGCTGGTTCTCGGCCTGCAGCCGATGCATCTCGGCCGCCGCACGCAGGGTCAGCAGCAACTGCTCGGGTTGCCAGGGCTTGAGCAGGTACTGGTAGATGCCGCCATCGTTGATCCCGGCGATGATGTCTTCGGAGTCGGTGTAGCCGGAGATGATGATGCGTACGGCATCGGGCCAGCGTTCGCGCACCTCGCGCAGGAACTGCACGCCCGATGTGCCGGGCATGCGTTGGTCGGAGAGCACGATCTGGATCCACTCGCGCTCCATGATCCCCAGCGCTTCGGCGGCGGACGATGCGGTGAAGACTTCGAAATCCTCGTCCAGCGTGCGCCGCAGCGCTTCCTGGGAGCGGACCTCGTCGTCGACGATCAGGACGGTCGGAAGCGTTCTCATCGTCAGGCGGCCTCTGTTTCGGTGCCGACGTCCCCCGGAACGGCCCAGCCCAGGTCGCGGTGACGGGCGAGATGGCGCGGCGTCCAGGAATGGGGACTTTTCATCACGAAATGATAGCGTGCGACGTGGTAGCTCGGATCGAAACCGTAGAAGTTGCGCTGCATGTGGGCCAGTTCGTCGGCGCGGTAGGCCGCCAGGGGGCGTTGGGCCTCGTCCGCGGCGCGGCGCTCGGCCTTGGCTGCAATCCTCCCCGCCAGCGCCGGGTCGGCGGCGATTGCCGCCACACGCGCAAGCACGCTGCGGGCGAACGCGTCGGGTTCGGCATCGAGGCAGGCATCGACGAAACCGCACGCGGCCGCATCACGCGCAAGCAAGGGCAGGCGGTCGTTCATGATGCGCCGCCCGGCCTCCGCATCGACCCGCCGGGGCAGCAGGTAGGTCCAGTACTCCGAACCGAACAGGTTGCCCATGTTCTTGTAGTGCGGGTTCAGGATCACGCCGTCGCGCGCCCACACCTCGTCGGCCGCCAACGCCAGGAAGCAGCCCCCGGCGCCGGCATTGCCGCGCAGTGTCGCGACGGTGATCCGGTCGGTCAGCGAGAGCAGTGCGAGACACACGTCGTTCATCGCGTTGATGTTGCGCCACGACTCGTCGGCCGGAGAGGCCGCCGCCTCGATCGTGTTGAGGTGGATGCCGTTGGACCAGAAGTCGCGGCCGCCCTCGAGCACCAGCACCCGGGTCGGGCGCGTCCGCGCGAACCCGATCGCTACCGTGAGACGTTCGCACTGCACGGTCGACATCGCCCCATTGTAGAAGTCGAAGGCGAGGAAACCGATCCGGCCGTCGTCGGTTTCGCGGTAGCGCACCTCGCTCCAGTCGGCGGCGGACTCGGCGTCGTCGCGCATCCAGGGCGCCGGCCACTCGGGCAGCCGCCCCGCCTCGGCACCGAAGGCGAGCGTCGCGGGCAGCTTGAAGCGGTGTGCCGCCTCGGCACGCCGGACGTGCCCGATCCACACGGCCCCGTCGCGGGTCGCACGCAGCACCGCACCGTCGCGGCGCGCGACAACCTCCCCGGGCACCACCGTCACGCCGTGCGGCAGCACGCCGCGGTGCGCATCGAACAGGTGGCAGGGCTCGCCGAACAGCGAATCGGCGACCCCGGGAAAACCGTCGGCGGCACGGATCCTGCGCAGGACCGCCGCGGTATCGTCGCGCATCCAGTCGATCGCCCGATCCGCCTGCCTCATCAGCGGACGCAGCGTACCGGGCGGAGCCCCGCCGTCTTGCTCACCGAGCAGTCGCGCCAGCGGCATCGGTGCCCAGGTCCCTTCGCGCCAGGCGGGCAGGTGGGCGAGTGCTTCGCGCACCGCCGCGAGTGCGGCGGTGGTGACCTCGCTGCGATAGATTCCGGCCTTGGCCGCCTCGCGCATCGGGAAACGGGCGCTGGCCCAGACCGGCCCGGCGTCCATCTCGGCCTCGGCCTGCAGC
Organism: Rhodocyclaceae bacterium; assembly: GCA_050486545.1. Taxonomy (GTDB): domain Bacteria; phylum Pseudomonadota; class Gammaproteobacteria; order Burkholderiales; family Rhodocyclaceae; genus DAOMNN01. Next base: position 15,834 of record JBJHDM010000033.1, read on the forward strand.
ACCGTCACGCCCCATTCGCGGACACCGTCGTGGATCGCCCAGTCAAGCGCCGACGGACCGCGGTCGCCGACGATGCCCGGATGCACGATCAGCGTCAGGTGCCGGGACCAGATCGATTCGGGCACGGCGCGCTTGAGGAAGGGCGCGAGGATGAGTTCGGGCCGATACAGCGCGACGGCTTCCTCGGCCACCGAGTCGGCGATGTCGAATTCGACCGACAATTCGTGGCCGTCCGCACACAACTCGGCGTACAGACGCTGGGTCAGGCTGTTGAAGCTGTGGGTCAGCAGCAGGATGCGCATCGTCGTATCGCTCCTCAGCAGATCCGCGGCAACTGCTCGCCGGAGAGCCAGTCGACCATGCGACGCCCGCCGAAACCGGTGCGGATCTGCACGAAACCGTGCGGATCATCGGTCACCGTCCCGATGCGTGCGGCCTGTGCCCCGAGCGGATGGGCGCGCATCGCTGCGAGTGCCCGGTCGGCCGCGTCCGCGTCGCAGATCACCACCAGCTTGCCTTCGTTGGCGACATACAGCGGATCCAGCCCGAGCAGTTCGCAGGCGGCATGGACCTGCGCGCGCACCGGAATCGCCGACTCCTCCAGTTCCATGCCGACCCCGGATTGCAGCGCGATCTCGTTGAGCGTGGTCGCCAGTCCGCCGCGCGTCGGATCGCGCAGCACGCGGACCCCCGGGACGGCTTCGAGCAGCGCTTCCACGAGCCCGTGCAGCGCCGCGGAATCGGAAACGATCTCGGAATCGAAGGCGAGCGACTCGCGCTGCGCCATGATCGCCATCCCGTGGTCCCCGAGCGTTCCGGAGACGAGGATCACATCCCCCGGACGTGCGTTGGCGCCACCGATCTCGCGCCCCGCGGGCAAGGCGCCGACCCCGGTGGTCGTGATGAATACGCCGTCGCCCTTGCCCTGCTCGACGACCTTCGTATCGCCGGTGACGACCGGCACGCCGGCCGCACGCGAGGCGGCGGCCATCGAATCGACGATGCGCGCAAGCTCCGACAGCGGAAAACCCTCTTCGAGCACGAATCCCGCCGCCAGATAGAGCGGGCGGGCACCCATCACCGCGAGATCGTTGATCGTGCCATGCACGGACAGGCTGCCGATGTCCCCGCCCGGAAAGAACAGGGGACTGACGACATGCGAGTCGGTCGCCAGGACGAGGCGCTCGCCGCCCTGCGGGGCGGGCAGCACCGCGGCATCGTCGCCACGCCCGAGCCAGTCGTTCGAAAAGGCCCTGGCGAACAGTTCGGAGACGAGTTGCGCCATCGCGCGCCCCCCTGCCCCGTGTCCCAGGTCGATACGTCCGTTCTTGAGATCCAGCGGGCGCACGTGGCCCTTCTGCACTGCACTCATCCGTGCCTGGCTCCTGTGAGCACTTCCGTTCTTCCCCCGGTTGCCTGGATCGCGACATCCCGGAACCGCCCGTAGTTGTAATGCGCCGCGCACGCGCCCTCGGACGAGACCATGCACGACCCGACCGGATTCTCCGGCGTGCACACCGTGCCGAAGAGCTTGCAGTCGGTCGGGATCTTCACGCCACGCAGGATCGCGCCGCATTCGCAGGCCCGATTGTCGGGCACGCTGACGAAGGACAGGTCGAACTTCGCCTCCGCGTCCCAGGGTGCGAACGCGGAGCGGATGCGAAGCGCCGAATACGGCACCTCGCCCAGTCCTCGCCATTCGAAGCTGCGCCGCAGTTCGAAGACTTCGCTCACCAGTGCCTGGGCCTTGAGATTGCCCTCGGGTGTCACGGCCCGGGAAAACTCGTTCTCGACCTCGGCGCGGCATTCGTTGACCTGGCGGATCAGCATGCGGATCGCCTGCATCACGTCCAGCGGCTCGAAGCCGGCGATGACCACCGGCTTGCGGTATTCCTCGGCAAAGAACGCGTAGGGCCGGCTGCCGATGACCGTCGAGACATGCGCTGGCCCGATGAAGCCATCCAGCGGCACGGTGCCGTAGCGGCGCACTTCGGGCGACTCGAGGATCGTCGAGATCGCCGACGGCGTCAGCACGTGGTTGCACAGGACGCTGAAGTTCGTCACCTTCCGCTCCCGCGCCTGGCGGATCAGCAGGGCCGTCGGCGGCGTGGTCGTCTCGAAACCGATCGCGAAGAACACGACTTCGCGCTGCGGATGCTCGTCGGCCAGCCGCAGGGCGTCGGCTGCCGAATACACCATGCGGACATCGGCCCCGCGGGCCTTGGCCCGGAGCAGCGACAGCCCGTCCGAGGCCGGCACCCGCAGGCAGTCGCCGTAGGTGCACAGGATGACTTCGGGGCGCGACAGCGCAAGTCGGATCGCCATGTCGATCCGGCCGATCGGCAGTACGCAGACCGGGCAGCCGGGCCCGTGGATCATGCGCACGTTGCCGGGCAGCAGGTCGGTGACGCCGTAGCGCGAGATCGCGTGCGTATGGCCGCCACAGAACTCCATGAACGCATACGTGCGACCGGTTGCGGCCTCGCGGCGGATCGCGCCGGCCAGCGTACGCGCCAGCGCACCGTCGCGGAACTCGTCGACGTATTTCACCCGGACAATTCCTCCCCGGCTGCGACCACGTCGAGCCCGGCCTCTGCAAACAGCGCCAGCGTGCGCGCGGCCTCCTCCGGATCGAGCCTGGTCAGCGCATAACCGACATGCACGATCACGTAGTCGCCGATCCCGACATCCTCGACCAGCGCAAGCGAAATCTCCTTGCGCACGCCGCCGAGATCGACCCGGCAGGCGTCGCCATCGAGCAGTTCCACGATCCGGGCGGGAATCGCCAGACACATGAGTCAAGTCCTCCGATGAAAGGATTGCAGCGCCACCCAGGCCTGTCCCAGCGCGATCCCGGCATCGCCGGGCGACAGGACACGGGCCTCGAGCACGCACAGACCGTCGGCACGCAGGCCTCGGGCGAGTCCGTCCGACAGGAGGCGATTGTGGAAACAGCCGCCCGACAGCACGACGGTGTCGACCGCTTCGCGCACGTGCGCCCGGCGCACCCATTCGCGCATCGCGGCGACCAGCGTCGCATGGAAACGTGCCGCACCCCGGGCCGGGTCCCGTTCGGCCGTCAGGCACTCGAACACCGGCAACAGGTCCAGCACACCGTCTGTGCCGATCGTCCATCCATCGCGATCGGGCTCGACCGGGCCATGCGCCGTCGCCAGGCGTTCGAGCGCCATCGCAGCCTCGGCTTCGAAACGCATCACCTCGCACACCCCGAGCAGGCCGGACACCGCATCGAACCAGCGCCCCAGGCTGGTCGTCATCGGGCACAGCGACGGGCGCGCGAGCACCTGCACCAGCGTTGCCGCCTCCCTTCGATGCGCGAACCGCGTCGCGATCCGTTCCTCCCGGCCCAATGCGTGCAGTCCGGCCGCCGCCATGCGCCAGGGTTCGCGTGCGGCACGGTCGCCGCCGGGCAGCGGTAGCGGGCGCAGATGGCCGAGCCGCACGAACCGGTCGCCGTCGACCCGGAGCAACTCCCCACCCCAAGCCGTTCCGTCCGTCCCCAGGCCGACGCCGTCCAGGGCCAGGCCGAGCGCCGGGCCCGCATGACCGTGCTCGGCGAGCACGGCGGCCACGTGGGCATGATGGTGCTGGACGGCAACGGCCGGCACACCGAGTTCGGCGGCCATCGCGCAGGCCAGCCGGGTCGAGTGGAAATCGGGATGCAGGTCGTGCGCGACGATGTCGATCGCGACCCCGTCGCGCTGCCGCAAGGCCTGCGCGGCCGATTCGGCAAGGCGGCAGACGTCGGGATCGTCGAGGTCGCCGAGCGGTTCGGTCAGCCAAGCACGGCCGTCGTGCACGAGGCACGGCGCATTCTTGAACCAGGCACCGAAGGCAAGCACATCGGGCCCCGCCGTCGAGACCGGAATCGGTGCGCGAAAGCCGATGCCGGCCCGGACTGCAGCAGCCTCGGCAAGGATCGCGGGGTTCAAGCGCTCACCCCGTCCGGGCGCCGCGCGCCTGCAGCGCTGCCATACCGCGCTCGATCCACGCCAGCCATTCGGCCATGCCTTCGCCCGACGTCGCCGAGCTGCGGATCACCTCCAGGCGCGGATTGACGCGGCGCGCGTAGTCGATCGCGCGCTCGACATCGAAGGCGAGGTGCGGAAGCAGGTCGATCTTGTTGAGCAGCATCAGGTCCGCGGCGGCGAACATGTCGGGATACTTGAGCGGCTTGTCTTCGCCCTCGGTCACCGACAGGATCGCGACCTTGTGCGCTTCACCGAGGTCGAAGGCCGCCGGACACACCAGGTTTCCGACGTTCTCGATCAACAGGAGGCTCCGCTCGGGCGGAGCGAGCCTGTCGAGCGCACGCCCGACCATGTCGGCATCGAGGTGGCACCCCTTGCCGGTATTGATCTGCAACGCGGGCGCACCGGTCTCGCGGATGCGTTCGGCGTCGAATTCGGTCTGCTGGTCGCCCTCGATCACCGCCACCGGGACGCGGCCTGCAAGCTCCCGGATCGTGCGGACGAGCAACGAGGTCTTGCCCGACCCCGGACTCGAGACCAGGTTCAGCGCGAAGATCCCGCGCGCTTCGAGCGCGCGCCGGTTCGCCGCCGCGATCGCGTCGTTCTTGCCCAGGATATCGCGCTCGATCCGCAACATCTGCGCCTGCGACAGCCCGGGAGCGTGTGCATGCGCCGGCCCCGAACCGAAATGCATCGCATCACCCTCGGAACGTACGTGCGCCACCTCCGAATCCCCGAGAGCACCCGCGGCTCCATCGTCCGCGCCCGGATGCACATGGTCGTGCGGATGCCGGTGCGGGTGGCTGTGGCGTGTCCCATCCGGATGCACGTGCTCGTGCATGTGTCCCGCCGGCTTCCACGACAGCGTGCGCCCTGCCCCGGGCTTCCCGGACGGCCGGCGCATGCCGCCGATCGTGACTTCACCGCTTCCGCAACCGCATACCGTACACATCTTCGTTCTCCCGCCCCCGCGTGGATCGCGTCCTTCGACTATTCGATCTCGAGTTCCCGGACCCGCATTTCGGTTCCGCCCGTCGCCTGCACCTGGTAGCTCCCGCAGTTCGGACAGGCCTCGTACAGGCGCGCGATCGGGACCGACTGCCTGCAGTTCATGCACCAGCCGGTCCCCGCCACCGTCTCGATGCCGATCCGCGCACCTTCGGCCACCGTGCCGCGCAGCACCACCTCGAGGCAGAAGCTCAAGGCCTCGACCTCGACCGACGAAAGCTCGCCGATCTCGAGGATCACCGCCTTGACGCGATTCAATTCCCGCCCGTCGACGGCGTCCTCGACGATGCCGCGCACGCCTTCGGCCAGCGCCATCTCATGCATCCCCGGGCTCCTGCAGCACGACTTCATGGGCGATACAGGGATCGAGCCCCAGCACCAGCGCGCGCAAACGCAGCAAGGCCGCATCGCGCGAAGGCGCGGCCCAACCCACGGCCTCGCGCACGAACGCGCCTTCCGGATGAAAGTTCCACTCCGTCGGGGCCACGATCCCGTAGGCGGCCACCCGATCACCGTCGAGCCGGGTCGCATGCAGCAGCAGGCCGCGGGCAGTCTCCACGCAGGCGATGCCGGTGCCCGGCTCCGGAGAGGCCGCATCCACGAGCAGCGGCATGTCGCCGGCCATGGGGTGACGCAAGCGGCTCGCACAATCGGCCAGATCGATCGCCCGTGCGAACAGTCGCGCCGCGGTCCGATGACCGCGCGACAGCAGGGTGCGGACAAGCAGGGACTGCGCATGCCGGGACAACGTGCCGGTTTCGTGCGCACGACCCTCGAACACGGGCGCGGCACAGAAGTCCTCGGGCGGCACGGCGCCAAGCGTCTCGGCCCACCCGGCCGCGGGCATGCAGGGCAGCAGTGGAACGGCTTCAGCCTCGGGCGTGGAAGACCCCATCTCGATCAGGTCGGCCAGCGTATCGCCGATGGTGCCGCCACTGCGCGCGCGCTCGACGAACTCCGTGAGCCCCTGCGGCTCGCGAATCGCACGAAAGAAGCCGCCGAGCAGCTCGACCGCGACGATATCGAGCAGATCGCCTCCCAGATCGTAGGCAGCCTTCGCGTCGTTCGACAGGGCAAGCCGCCGGTACAGGTTGGCAAAACGTTCACGCCGTGGCGTATGCCCGAACAGGACCGGCCAGTCGAGCATCAGGCGCCAAAGGTGCTCCTGCGCACTTTCCGCGGCGATGCTGCGCTCTTCCAGTGCCGCATCCTCGCGGCTCACGCCGGGAGCACCGGCTGCGACAAACGCCGCCGATGCGGCCAGCCTCTGTGCCTGGCGACAGACGCTGAAAAGAGCCGGAACCAGGTCGATCGCCTCGGCCGCCGAACGGCCGACCAGCACCCTGGCCGCCTGCGGGCGCGGATTGCGAACGGTCACGCCGGTCACGCATCCACCCTCCCAACGGGCCTCGATTCGAAGGGGCGCCACCACGTTCATCCGCGCACTCCATCCAGCTCCAGAAAACCATCGGCGCCGGAGCGCCCTGCGAGCGGCCGACCGGCACGGCCGGCACCGTCGTGCCTCCATGTTAACGCGCGGATCGCGATCACGCATTCGCGTCAGGCCCGCTCGGCCGGGGTCGATGGCACAGGTTTTCATGGCCCGCGCCACTCGCAGAAACCGTGCCAGGAAGCCCCGTACCGCCTGAACACCATCGGCACAACGGCTTCGTCCGTGATGCCGCGCTGCGAATCAGCGCGTCAGACGGAAAGAATCTTTCCACTGATGCGACAATATGGATGCCTGCCTTGCGGCGGGCAACGCGAGATCGGAAACCGCTTTCCGCTCATGGTCATCCCGTAACCACCGACCGGAATTGCGGGACATGTGCCCGCAGCCGACGAGCGCTGCCGGATCAGGCCACCCGCCCGTCGCTTCTCGCCCGGCCGATGCGCATGACTTCGGGCACACGGCGCACCGCGCGCATGACCGAAGCCAGATGCATGCGGTCGCGCACCTGGATGGTGAGGTTGAGCGCCGTGTAGATGCCCTGTTCGTTGTCCATCGTGACGTTCTGGATGTTGCAGTCCTCTTCCGAGACCGCACTGGCCACCCGGGCGAGCACCCCGCGGGAGTCCTTGGTCAGCACCCGGATGGTCACGTCGAACATGCGGTCCTGCGTGGGCTCCCATTCGACATCGACCCAGCGTCCGCGGTCGCCGCGCAGCTTCGCGACCGAGTTGCAGTCGTGCCGATGCACCTCGAGGCCACGGCCCTTGCGGATGATGCCGATGATCGGATCTCCCGGAATCGGCTGACAACAGCGTCCGAGCTGCACGGCGATCCCTTCGCTGCCGCTGATGTGGATCGCCCCCGCAGGCTTGGGCTTGACCACATCCGGACGTCCGGACTCCTGGTCCTGGGCCTGCGACAGGCGGCGCGCAACGATGACGGGCAGGCGCTTGCCCAGGCCAATGTCCGAGAAAATCTCCTTCTTGCTCCGCACACCGCGGTCACGCAGGAAACGGTCCCATGCGAAGGCGCTGATCTGGCCAAGGGTCAACCCGTGCGGACGCAGCGCCTGGTTGAGCAGCCGCTCGCCCAGGGTCACGGATTCCTCGTGCTGGGCGTTCTTCAGGAAATGGCGGATCTGCGCACGCGCCTTGCCGGTGCGCACGTAGGAGAGCCAGGCCGGGTTGGGGTTCGCATGGGCGGCCGAGATGATCTCGACCTGGTCGCCGTTCTGCAGCTCGGTGCGCAGCGGCATCAGGTCCCCGTTGACCCGGCAGGCGACGCAGCGATTACCGATGTCGGTATGCACCGCGTAGGCGAAATCGACCGGAGTGGATCCGCGCGGCAACGAGAGGATCTTGCCCTGGGGCGTGAACACATACACCTCGCCCGGGAACAGGTCGACCTTGACGTGTTCGAGGAACTCGGTGGCCTCGCCTGAAGTGGATTGCAGCTCCAGCAACGACTGCAGCCAGGAATGGGTCCGCTGCTGCAGTTCGGTGAGGGTCTTCTCGTCGTCCTTGTACAGCCAGTGCGAGGCCACCCCGCTCTCGGCGATGTGGTGCATCTCGGCGGTTCGCACCTGGATCTCGACCGGCGTGCCGAACGGTCCGATCAGCGTCGTGTGCAGCGACTGGTAGCCGTTCGCCTTGGGAATCGCGATGTAGTCCTTGAACTTTCCCGGAACCGGCTTGTACATCGAATGCAGGGCGCCGATCGCCAGATAGCAGGTCGCCACGTCGCGCACGATGACGCGAAAGCCGTAGATGTCGAGGACCTGCGAGAACGACAGCCGCTTCTCCAGCATCTTGCGGTAGATCGAGAACAAGTGCTTCTCTCGCCCCTGGACTTCGGCGGCAATGCCCCATTGTGGCAGGCGCTCCTCGATCGCCTTGAGCACCTTGCCGACCACCTCGCGGCGATTCCCGCGGGCCGCACGAATCGCGCGCGAGAGCGCCCGATAGCGCATCGGAAACTTGTGTTCGAACGACAGCTCCTGCAACTCGCGATACAGCGTGTTGAGCCCGAGCCGGTTGGCGATCGGCGCATAGATGTCGAGCGTCTCGGTGGCGATGCGCCGACGCTTGGCCGGGCGCACGCATTCGAGCGTGCGCATGTTGTGGAGGCGGTCGGCAAGCTTGATCAGGATGACCCGCAAGTCGGTCGCCATCGCGAGCAGCATCTTGCGGAAGTTCTCCGCCTGGGCCTCCTCATGGGAACGGAACTCGATCTTGTCGAGCTTGGACAGCCCGTCGACGAGCTCCGCGGAGATCTTGCCGAAACGCTCGGCGATCTCCTGCTTGGAAATGTGGGTATCCTCCATCACGTCGTGAAGGAGGGCTGCGATGAGCGCCTGGGGGTCCAGACGCCAGTCGGCGATGATGTCGGCGACCGCTACCGGATGCGAGATGTAGGGCTCGCCGCTGATGCGGAACTGCCCCTCGTGCGCGCGCGCCGAAAAATGATAGGCTGCTTCGATGCGCCCGACGTCCTCCGGGCGCATGTAGCCATCGAGCTTCGCCTTTAGACGGGCGAAATCGAGCGAAAGGACGCTCGAGACCGGTGGCCGGAAGGGTTCGACTGGCGGCGGGGCCGCGGCGGAGGCATCCATCGCGTCCGCTCCCGCCACCCGCCGGTCACGCCTGACCGCGGTTCAGGACCTCGAGTCCAACCTTTCCTTCGGCGATCTCGCGCAGCGCGATCACGGTCGGCTTCTCCTTGCCGTGCCGATCCGCATCGATCAGCGGCGCGGAGCCGATCGTGATCTGACGGGCACGATAGGTCGCCGCCAGCGTAAGCTGGAAACGGTTGGGGATCCTTTGCAGACAGTCTTCGACCGTGATTCTTGCCATGATTCAGTCCTGTTCCAGAAAATCGAAATACTGCAGATGGCGCGCATGCTGCTTCGCGTAGCGCAGCCTCGCGGCGCGCACCACCGCCACGAGATCGTCGACGGCCTCCTGCAACGTATTGTTCAGTATAACGTAATCGAACTCGCCCACGTGGCGCATCTCGCTGCGCGCGGCAAGCAAGCGGCGCGCAATGACATCGTCGCTGTCGGTCGCTCGCCCGCGCAACCGCTCCTCGAGCACGTCCAGAGACGGCGGCAGCACGAACACGCCGACCGCATCACGGAAGGTCTTGCGCACCTGCTGGGCGCCCTGCCAGTCGATCTCGAGCAGGATGTCGTGACCGGCCGCGATCTGCTCCCGCAGCCAGACCTTCGAGGTCCCGTAGTAATTTCCGTGGACCTCCGCCCATTCGAGGAATTCCCCCCGGTCCCGCAGGGTACGAAACGTCGCCACGTCCACGAAATGGTATTCGCGCCCGTCCTCCTCCCCGGGCCGCGGCGCGCGCGTCGTGTACGAGATCGACAGCCGCACCTGCGGGTCGCGCGCGAGCAGGCCGCGCACGAGCGTCGTCTTGCCCGCGCCCGACGGCGCGGTGATGATGGTCAGTGTTCCTGGCATGAATTCTCCCCGGCGATGCGGATCGTTGCGGATACGCACTTACTCGATATTCTGCACCTGCTCTCGCATCTGCTCGATCAGCACCTTCATCTCCATCGCGATGCCCGACACGTCGGTGGCGGCCGACTTGGACGCCAGCGTGTTGGCTTCGCGGTTGAGTTCCTGCATCAGGAAATCGAGGCGCTTTCCGGCCGTACCGCCCTTGGCGATCACGCGCTCGGTTTCGTCCATGTGGGCGACCAGCCGATTCAGTTCTTCGGCCACGTCGACGCGCTGCGCGAACAGGGCGACTTCCTGGCGGATCCGGTCTTCGTCGAGGGTGGCGGCGGCTTCGCGCAGGCGGGCGCCGAGCCGCTCCTGATAGTCGGCGACGATCTCGGGCATCCGCGGCAGCACCCGGTCGACCAGCTCGCGCATGGCCTGGAGGCGTTCGTGCAGCATGGCGGCAAGTTTGGCACCCTCGCGTTTGCGGGTCGCCACCAGATCATCGAGTGCCCGCTCGACCACTTCGACGATCACCGGCTGCATCTGCTCGAAGCTCACCCCGTCGTCGGCCAGCATGCCGGGCCAGCGCAGGACTTCGCCGACACTCAGCCCATTGGCATTCGGAAACTGCTCGCGTATGCTCGCCTCGGCCTCGCGCAACTGCCCGAGCAGACCGGCATTGAGGGCAAGCCCGCGGGTAGCCGCACCGCTGCCCTGCAAACTCAGGCGACATTCGACCTTGCCGCGTGAGAGCCGCGCCGACAACCGCTCGCGCACGGCCGGCTCGGCCTGGCGCAGTTCGTCGGCGATGCGGAAAAAGAGGTCGAGATAACGCGAATTGACGCTGCGCAACTCGAGATGCAGGCTGACGCCGTCGAGTTCGCGCGCCTGAACCGCGAAGCCGGTCATACTATGGATCATCGATCGTGGCCTCCGGGAACCCGCTGCAATCCTTTACACTGCAGGACCCGCTAAAGAAAATGACAATCGGCCTGCGCTGCAGACCAGGAAGCTGAATCCTACCCCTCACCCTGATGCCGTCTCAAGCGAACAGCCCCCTACCGGCCGGTTTTCAGCTCGATCAGTACCGGATCGAGCGTCAATTGTCGCTCGGCGGTTTTTCCATCGTCTACCTTGCCTACGACGAGGAAGGGGTGCCGGTCGCGATCAAGGAATACCTGCCGAACTCGCTCGCACTGCGCAAGGAGGGGCTGATCGCACCGCAGGTCCCGAGCGAGAACCAGCCCGCGTTCCGCTATGGCATGAAGTGCTTCTTCGAGGAAGGCCGTTCGCTGGCCAAGCTGATGCACCCCAACGTGGTCCGCGTGCTGAATTTCTTCCGCGCCAACGGCACGGTCTACATGGTGATGCAGTTCGAGAAGGGCAGTACGCTCAACGAGTATATCCACCGCCACCGCGGCGAAGTCCGCGAGCGCTTCATCCGCGCCGTGTTCACGCGCATGCTCAACGGCTTGCGGGAAGTTCATTCGCACAAGCTGCTGCATCTCGACATCAAGCCGTCGAACATCTACCTGCGCACCGACGGCACCCCGGTACTGCTCGATTTCGGCGCCGCGCGACAGACCCTGATGACCGACCAGCCGATGCTCAAGCCGATGTACACTCCTGGCTTCGCCTCCCCCGAACAGTACCAGAACCGCGAAGCACTCGGCCCGTGGAGCGACATCTACAGCGTCGGGGCGAGCCTGTACGCATGCGTCGTAGGCTCTGCACCGCAACGGTCGGACGAGCGCAGCAAGAACGACACTTTGCAGCCCGTGACCAAGACCCATGCCAACCGCTACTCCGAGCAGTTGCTCGAAACCATCGACTGGTGCCTGCGGCTGGACCCGCTCGAGCGACCACAGAGCGTGTATTCGCTGCAGAAGGCACTGATGCGCAAGGAGGCCGGAGAAGCGATGCCCGCCACCTGGTTTACCGACATCGGCGCCCGCCTCAAATCCTTCATCGGACGCTCATGAGGGCACGATCTTGAAATTCACGATCTTCCAGGAAAGCCGCATCGGCCAGCGCAAGGCGAACCAGGACCGCAACGCCTACTGCTATTCGCGCGATGCGCTGCTCATGGTCATTGCCGACGGCATGGGTGGTCATCTGCACGGCGAGGTGGCCGCCCAGATTGCGGTCCAGTTCATTACCCAGGCCTTCCAGCAGCATGCCAAGCCCACGCTCGGCGATCCGGTCTTCTTCCTGTCGCGGGCACTCACCAACGCACACAATGCGATCCTCGACTACGCCTGCGACAAGCACCTCCCCGAGGCGCCGCGCACGACGATCGTCGCCTGCGTCGTGCAGGAGGGATTCGCCTACTGGGCCCATGCCGGCGATTCGCGCCTGTATCTGCTGCGTCACGGGCGGATCGCCACCCAGACCCGCGATCACTCCCGGGTCCAGCTGATGCTCGACCAGGGCCTGATCAATGCGGAGGAAGCGGCGCACCACCCCAACCGCAACCGCATCTACAGCTGCCTGGGCGGCAACCACCCGCCCCAGATCGAGTTCTCGAAACGCTTCGCCCTGCGCGACGGCGATACCATCGCCCTGTGCACCGACGGCCTGTGGGGGCCGCTCGGCGACGAAGGGGTATTGCTCGGGCTGAACGGGCAAGGCGTGATGGAGGCCGTACCCAGGATGCTCGACCAGGCGGAAGCCGCCGCCGGGCCCGGTTGCGACAACCTTTCCCTGATCGCGATGTGCTGGCAGGACGAGATGGGCGCCATGCGCCCGGACGCGATCTCGACCCGTACCATGGCGCTGGACAAGTTCACCACCCAGCTTGAAAGCTTCGAGACCACGCGTTCGCCCGTGAGTGACTTCGACCTCACCGAAGACGAGATCGAGCGTGCGATCGCCGAGATCAATTCCGCCATCCAGAAGTTCAGCAAATAGGATCGCCATGCGACACAGCAAGAGACAGGCCGGCGAGTTGCGCCCGGTCCGCATCACGCGCGGGTTCACCCGCCATGCCGAAGGTTCGGTCCTTGTCGAGTTCGGCGACACGCAGGTCCTATGCACGGCCAGCGTGGACGAATCGGTTCCGTCCTTCCTGCGCGGCAAGGGTCAGGGCTGGCTCACGGCCGAGTACGGCATGCTGCCCCGTTCGACCCATACCCGCAGCGCACGCGAAGCCGCCCGCGGCAAGCAAAGCGGGCGCACCCTCGAGATCCAGCGGCTGATCGGGCGCAGTTTGCGCGCCGTGGTCGACCTGGGTGCGCTTGGCGAACGGCAGATCGTCGTCGATTGCGACGTCCTCCAGGCCGACGGCGGCACCCGTACGGCATCGATCACCGGCGCCTGCGTCGCCGTCCATGACGCGCTTTCCCATCTCGTCACGAGCGGGAAGCTGGCGGCGCATCCGATGCGCGAGCTCGTCGCCGCGGTCTCGGTCGGGATCGTCAACGGCATGCCGGCCCTCGACCTCGACTACGAGGAAGATGCCTCGTGCGAAACCGACATGAACGTCGTCATGACCGCCTCCGGCGGTTTCGTCGAGATCCAGGGAACGGCCGAAGGCGCGGCATTCAGCCGGCTCGAGCTCGACGCCCTGATCGCGCTGGCCGAACACGGGATCGGAGAACTTGTCCAATTGCAGCGAAGCTCACTGGGTCTGGCCACGGAGTGAAGAAATGATCGAGCGCCTCGTCCTCGCCAGCAACAACGCCAAGAAGGCCGCCGAAATGGCGGCCCTGCTCTCGCCGCTCGGCATCGAGGTCCTGTCGCAATCGGCCTTCGAGGTGCCCGAGGCGGAAGAACCGCACCCGACTTTCGTCGAAAACGCGCTCGCGAAGGCCCGCCATGCGGCCGCCCATACCGGACTGCCGGCGATTGCGGACGATTCGGGCCTGTGCGTGACCGCCCTGGCGGGTGCGCCCGGTGTGCACTCCGCGCGGTTTGCCGGCGAACCGCGCTCGGACGCACGCAACAATGCGTTGCTGATCGAACGCCTGAACGGCATCGAGGAGCGCAGTGCGTACTTCTATTGCACGGTGGCACTCGTACGACGGGCCGACGACCCCTGCCCGATCCTTGCGGACGGCGAATGGCACGGCCAGATTCTCACCGCCCCCCGCGGCGAAGGCGGTTTCGGCTACGACCCGCTGTTCTATCTTCCGGAGATGGAACAGACCGCGGCGGAACTCGAACCGGCCCTGAAGAACACGCTCAGCCACCGGGGTGCCGCGATGCGCCACCTGCTCCAGCGATTGCAGATCCTCCAGCCGTGAGCGAACGCAAAGTCATCCGGCTCACCCCCCGATCGCCGCAGACGCGCCTTCCCCAGCACCCCCACCTCGCCGCCCCGCCACCGCTTGCCCTCTACGTCCATTTTCCGTGGTGCGTACGCAAGTGCCCGTACTGCGATTTCAACTCGCACTCGCTGCGGGACGGAGCCGAACAGGAGGCCCAGGAGCATGCATACGTCGAGGCACTGATCGCCGACATCGAAACCGCCCTGCCGCAGGTATGGGGCCGCCGCGTGCATTCTGTCTTCATCGGCGGCGGCACGCCCAGCCTGATGTCGTCTGCATCGGTCGAGCGCCTGCTCACCGCGATCCGCACGCTGCTGCCGCTCGATCCCCTCGCGGAGATCACCCTCGAAGCCAACCCCGGCACCGTCGAAGCGGGCCGGTTCCGGGACTATCGCAACGCGGGGGTCAATCGCCTGTCGATCGGCGTGCAGAGCTTCGACGACCTGCAACTTGCTCGGCTCGGACGCATCCACGGATCCCGCGAGGCGGATGCCGCGATCGAGACGGCCCTGGGCGCCTTCGAACGCGTGAATGTCGACCTCATGTACGCGCTTCCGGACCAGCGGCCCGAAGAAGCCCTGAAGGATCTGGAGCGCGCCCTCGCCCATGGCGTGGAGCATCTGTCGTGCTACCACCTCACCCTGGAGCCCAATACGCCCTTCCACCGGCATCCGCCCCGACTGCCCGATGCCGACACGGCCTCGGACATGCAGGATGCGATCGAGGCCCGGCTTGGCGAGGCCGGCTTCGAACACTACGAAACTTCCGCGTTCGCCCGCGCCGGCGGCCGTTGCCGCCACAATCTCAACTACTGGACCTTCGGCGACTACCTCGGTGTAGGTGCCGGCGCGCACGGAAAGCTGTCGAGCCACGAGGGGATCGTGCGCGAGATGCGGCACAAGCATCCCACACGCTACCTGCAGGGCGCACGGACAAGGGATTTCGTGCAGGAGCGCCGCGAGGTCGGGGTCGCCGACCTGCCCTTCGAATTCATGATGAACGCCCTGCGCCTGAACGGCGGGGTGCCGATCGCCTTGTTCGAAGCCCGCACCGGCCTGCCGGTCGCAACGATCGCCGGGATGCTCGAAGAAGCCCGGCGTCGCGACCTGCTCGCCCCCGACCCGGGTCACCTGCGCCCCACCACGATGGGGCGGCGCTTCCTCAACGACCTGCTGGCGCTGTTCCTGGACGAGCGCTGAGCGCTGCGTCAGGGTGCCTCGGTCAGGGTCCCTCGCACAGGCAGTGGGTGTAGAGGTGGAGCGGATCGTTCCATTGCAGCAGCGACTCGGTCTCATCCACCACCGATTGCAGCAGTTGCGCGAGCGCGGACGGCGTCGCCGGCACCGCTGCCGGCGCGAGCGCCTTGCCGGTCAGATCGGCCAGACGCCGCAGGAGCAGATCCCGGGGAGACAGACGCGACTCGGGCCACACGATCTCGTAGTGGCGCAATCCAGCCTGTTCGGCCGCTGCGGCGATCGCCTCGCCGAGCCCGCCGAGCCGGTCGACCAGCCCGAGCTTGTAGGCCGCCTCACCCGTCCATACCCGCCCCTGTGCGACGAGTTCGACCTCCGCCGCAGACATGTCGCGCGCTTCGGCAACGGTCCCGATGAAACGCCGGTAGCCGTGTTCGATCGCGATCTGCATCGCCTCGGCCGCCATCGGGTCGAGCGGGCGGCGCGGGTCGAAGGCACCGGCCAATGGACCCGTCGCCACGCCGTCGACCGTAACCCCGAGGCGCTCGAGCGGTTCGGAGAACTCGGGGAACATCGCAAAGATTCCGATCGAACCGGTCAGCGTGGACGGATGCGCCCAGATCTCATCGGCACCCGCCGCGATCCAGTAGCCGCCGGACGCTGCAGTCGAACTCATCGACGCCACAACCGGTTTGCCGGCCGCCCGGGTGATCTCCAGTTCGCGCCGGATCACTTCCGACGCCCAGGCGCTACCGCCCGGGCTGTCGATGCGCAGAACGAGCGCACGCACGTTGTCGTCCTCGCGCGCCTCGCGAATCAGGCGCGCGAGGGTGTCGCCACCCACCGACCCCGGCGCCCCGGTCCCATCGACGATCGACCCCTGCGCCACGAGCACGGCGACCTGGTCCGGTTCGCTACCCCGCTCGGAACGGATCGCGGACAGGTAGCGCGACACGCCGACTTCCCGGAAACCGTCCCCATCTTCATCGCTGCCGAAACGCTCCCGAAGCAGCGCCCGCCATTCGTCGCGCGTACTCAAACGGTCGACCAGCCCGGCACTGCGTGCCGCGAGTGCCGCATCGCCCCCGCTCGAGGAGAGCGCGGCCCCGTAGTCGAGGATGTAGTCGTCCAGGACGGCCGGATCCACGCCGCGGCCGCTGGCGACATCCTCGCGAAACGCGTTCCACAGGCCTTCCAGGAGGTCCCGCGTGCTCTCGCGGTCGGCTTCCGACATGTCGGCGCGGGTAAAGGGTTCGCTGAAGGACTTGTACTCCCCGACCCGGAAGATGTGCACCTTCACGCCGAGTTTCTCCAGCGCGTTGCCGAAGTAACTCCCATAGCGGGCAAGCCCGCGCAGCAGGACGAACCCGTCGGTCGACAGGTGAATTTCGTCGGCCACGCTGGCGACGTAGTACTGCCCCTGGCTGAAGCGTTCGCCACGGGCCAGCACCGGTTTGCCACTGGCCTTGAACGCCTCGATGGCGGCACGCAGTTCGGACAGCTTGGACAGGCCGCTCTGCGTCAACCCGTCGGTCTCGATCACCAGCCCGGTAATCCGTGCGTCGTCCCGCGCCGCTCCGATGGCCTCGAGCAGGTTGCGCAGCGCCGTCTGCGACACCCGCGCTCCTCCCGGCCGCAGCAGTTCCAGCGGCTCTTCCAGGCGGGTCTGCTCGACCAGCGCACCCGCAGGCCGGATCACCAGCGCTGCCGAATCGGGCAGGCCCGGCGTGGGACGCCATACGAGTGCGATCACGACCCCGATCAGGAGCAGGAACACCAGGTTGAAGAAGGTCCGCCGGACCGCATCCAGCCAGCGCCAGACGTACTGGAACAAACGGCCGATGAATCGAAACGGGGCCAGGAGCATGATCAGTCTCTCCACGGGGCCGGCTGCAGCGCCTTACCCCGATTGTCTAATGCGGGTCACCGCGCACTCAGCCGCGGCGCCGGAACACCAGGTCCCAGACGCCGTGACCGAGCTTCAGTCCGCGGTTCTCGAACTTCGTCAGCGGCCGGTAGTCGGGCCGGGGAGCGAAACCGGGCGCGGTATTCTCGAGCAACGGCTCGTTCGACAACACCTCGAGCATCCAGTCCGCGTACTCCTGCCAGTCGGTCGCACAGTGCAGATACCCCCCCGGCGCGAGCCGGCTCGCAACGAGCGCAGCGAACTCCGGCTGCACGATCCGGCGCTTGTGATGCCGCTTCTTGTGCCACGGATCGGGAAAGAACACATGGACCCCGGCCAGCGAATCCTCCGCGATCATGTCGCGCAGCACCTCGACCGCATCGTGCTGCATGATGCGCAGGTTCGTCAGCCCACCTTCGGCGACCAGCTTGCACAGGTTGCCGACTCCGGGGCCATGGACCTCGATCCCGAGGAAATCGATGTCCGGCATCGCCGCGGCGATCCGCGCGGTGGTCTCGCCCATGCCGCACCCGATCTCGACGACCTTCGGCGCGACCCGACCGAAAGCCGCGTCGAGGTCCAGGCGCGCGACGCGGTAGGGCATGCCGATCCTCGGCATCATCTCGTCCAGATAGCGCTGCTGGGCTGCCGACATCCGGCCTTGGCGCAGCACGAAGCTGCGGATGGAGCGGCTCGAAAAGCGCCCCTCCGGATCGTCCGGCATCACGCCGGCCGAGGGCTCTTGCGACGCGGGTTCCATCGTGCTCATGGACGAACGGTCACGCCCGTTCAGGACCCGATGAGCCCGCTCGTCGGCGAGCTGGGGTCGGCGCTGTAGTGCTTGCGCGGCATGCGCCCCGCCACGTAAGCCTCGCGCCCGGCCTCGACGGCCTTGCGCATGGCGCTGGCCATGAGCACGGGATCGCCGGCCTTGGCGATCGCGGTGTTCATCAGCACGCCGTCGCAGCCCAGTTCCATCGCGATCGCCGCATCCGATGCCGTTCCGACGCCGGCATCGACCAGTACCGGCACCTTCGCCTGGTCGAGGATCAGGCGAAGGTTCCACGGATTCAGGATGCCCATGCCCGAACCGATCAGCGATGCCAGCGGCATGACCGCGACGCACCCGATCTCTTCGAGCATCTTCGTCTGGATCGGGTCGTCGGAGCAGTACACCATGACCTCGAACCCGTCGCGGACCAGCACCTCGGCCGCGCGGAGGGTTTCCGGCATGTTCGGGAACAGCGTCTCCGGATCGCCCAGCACCTCGAGCTTGACCAGCGCGTGACCGTCGAGCAACTCGCGCGCCAGACGCAGCGTGCGCACCGCATCGTCGGCGGTATAGCAGCCTGCGGTATTCGGCAGGATCGTGAAGCGGTCGGGCGGCAGCACGTCGAGCAGGTTGGGCTCGTCGGCGTTCTGCCCGATGTTGGTCCGACGGATGGCGACGGTGACGATCTGCGCCCCGCTGGCATCGATCGCGGCACGGGTTTCGGCAAAGTCCTTGTACTTGCCGGTCCCCACGAGCAGGCGGGAACCATAGGACTTGCCTGCAATGACCAGGGAATCGTTCATTCTTGACCTGTCAGGATTCGGGTTGAGGGACGGGGACCGCCCCGTGGTGCCGTTCAGCCGCCACCGACGGCGACGACGATTTCGAGCCGGTCACCGTCGCCGAGCACGGTATCGGCATGACGGCCCTTGGGTACGATCTCGCCGTTGCGCTCGACGGCGACGCGCTTGCCGGCCAGTTGCCTCGCCTCGAGCAACGCCCGCACCGTCAGACCTTCCTGGAGCCGTTCCGAATGACCGTTGATCGTGACCTGAAGCATGGTGGATCGAATTCGCATGGGACGCGAAAAGTGTAGCATGACTGCACAGGCCCACAGCACGCCGCTTCGCGGCTGTGAGCACCCCTCCAGAGCGATCGCAGGCACGCGTCGAGACAATTGCGCACAGCCCTCGCCGTGATTAGAATGACACCCCTTGCGCAAGCAAGACGTGCATACTGCGGGTGTAGTTCAATGGTAGAACGGCAGCTTCCCAAGCTGCATACGAGGGTTCGATTCCCTTCACCCGCTCCAGTTTCCATGCCGGCCGACGTGCCGGCATTTTCATGCCCGGACGCCCGGTTC
>JBJHDM010000034.1:0-34564 GCA_050486545.1 Rhodocyclaceae bacterium
GCCTCCAGGACCAAGGGTGGATACGGCGTCCGGCGACTCACTCCCACCGAAGAGCGACTTCAGCGGGAGTGAGTGAATAATACAAGGGTGGATTCGCGCCGAAGGCGCAATCCACCGATGTGCGGGATGTAGCGCCGATTGGCGGCTTGCTTCGCGAAGCCGCCCTACGCGTTCTGCGTACGGGATTGCCGTGCGGCGGACAGGGGTTCGGCTCAGCCCCGGTCTTCCGGGATCAGGCGTCGTGCGCCGTTGAAGCGAGTGGTCCAGTAGCGGCCGGACATTTCGTCGACGCGAACCACACCACCGCTGGATGGAGCATGGAGAAAGCGCCCGTCACCCAGATAGATGCCGACGTGGGAAAAGGTGCGTCGCATCGTGTTGAAGAAGACCAGATCGCCCGGGCGCAGTTCGTTGCGGTCGACCCGTTCGCCGAGTCGGGCCATGTCGCCGGTCGTTCGCGGCAACTCCAGTCCCGCTGCGGCGCGGAACACGCGCTGCACCAGCCCACTGCAGTCGAAGCCGGTTTCGGGAGAAGTGCCTCCTCGACGGTAGCGCACGCCAAGATAGCGCAGGCCGTAATCGATGAGTTCTTCCGCCTGGTCCGCTGCGGACTCCAGTGCACGAACGGCACCCTCGCGAACGAAACGAGAGGTGTCGTTGGCCATGACCTGGCTCGCATGTCCGACCAGGAGTGCGGCGAGCAGGGCGTTCAGGACGGTTCGGATCGCTTTCGGTGTCATCGTCGTTGCACGATTTCGGGCATCATCGACCGCTCAAATGTCGGCGGGTTCGTTCCAGTTCGATCAGATTCCGGGCGGAAACCAGGCCGCGCCGGAGCGCGCGCGCCTGGACCGCCAGCATCAGCAGTGCGATCGCATAGGCATCGCCCAGCGCGTGCTGACGGCGGAAGGTGTCGATGCCGAACACAGCGAGCCAGCTGGCGAGCTTCGTCGGCTGCTTCATGCGCTCGTCGAACAGTGCAGGCAACAGCCAGTAGAGATCGAGCCACAGCCAGTCGGGCTCCACGCCCAGGTGCTGCTCGAATGCGTTTTCGAGGAGCACGCGGTTGAGGCTGGCGTTATATACCACAACCGGCCCTTGTGCGGTGAATTCGAGCAATCGACTCAGTGCCTCGACGGGCTGCTGGTCCAGTACCGCGTGAAAGCTCTTCTCGGGCCGCAGCGTACTGCCCTCGAGCGCGATGGCCGCGACGGCCAGCAGGCGGGCATTGGCCGGATCGGCCTCGGATGCCCCGGTATTCAGGATTACGTAGCGGGTCTCGAAATGGGGCTTTCCCGAATCGGGTCGCGGCTGCTTCTGCCAGTCCGCCAGGGCCTCGCGCAGCTCCGAATCGAGAGTTTCCGTTGTCGGGCGGGTCGAAAGCAATCGGGAGAGCCAGTTCATAGCTGGTAGTCGAGCTTGATCCGGGTCTGCAGCTTGCGGGCCTGACGGAAGGCTTCGCGCAGGATCCGGCGATCCAGTTCGTTGAGCTCTTCGGGCTTGACCCGGTTGTCGCCAGGAGCTTCGTGCTCGGTTTCGATGTGCTGGGAGCGCAGTCGCAGCAACTGGATGAAGTGGAAGCCGTCGATGATCGCGGCGAGTTCTTCGGCCTGCATGCCGAGTTTCGCGCCGGCCTGGCGCAGTCGCTGCACGGTGCTGCTCGACGAGATGCCGGTGCGCAGGGCCAGGATCCTGGCCGCGTCGACGAACAGGCGGCTGCCGGATTTCTTGAGGTCGATCGTTCCATCGTCCTCGACCAGGAAGTCGCGGATGCGCCCGATCGGTGGTGCGGACTGGAGCGCGTTGGCCGCCATCATCCGCAGGAAGATCGAGTCGCTGCGCGCGGCCACGCTCAGCCATTCATGCAGGAGGTCGCCGAGTTTCTCGTTGCCGCACAGCACCCGGTAGTCGAAGAAGATCGTTGCGTTGAGCAGGGCCTGTGGGTCGGGTTCGCGAATCCAAGAGCCGAAGCGTGTTTGCCATTCTTCGAGCGTCAGGCACAGCTCGGGGTTGCCGGCCATGATGTTGCCCCGGCACAGCGGAAAGCCGCAGGCCGCAAGGGATTGGTTGACGTCCGAGGCGAAGGCGAGCAGGCGTTCGCGGAAGGGCTCGGGCGGTTCGGAATCGGGACACACGAAGATCAGGCCGTTGTCCTGGTCGGTGGACAGTGTCTGCTCGTGCCGGCCTTCCGAGCCGAAGGCGAGCCAGGCGTAATCCAGGTCGTGCAGGTCGTGCCGGTCCAGTTCCAGCTTGATGATCCGCCGCGTGAGTGCGTCGTTGAGGGCCGAAATGAACTGGGTCAGCTGTTCAGCCCCGATGCCCTGGGTGACGAGGCTCAGCGCCAGGGCGCGGATGTCCTTGCTTGCACGCTGCAGGGCCTCGATGTCGTTGGCGCCTTCGATGCTTGCACGGATCTGTCGCAGGCCGATGCGCTGGAGCGAGAAAAGGTCGCGTTCGGAGATCACCCCCTTGACACTTCCCTGGCCGTCGACGACCAGCAGGTGGCGCACGGCATGCGTGGCCATCTCGAGCGCCGCATCATAGGCCGAGGCCGAGGCCGGCATCGCATGCGGCTGCGGTGTCATGACGTCGCGGATGGGTCGTTCGAGGTCGAAACCGGGGAGCACGATCCGGTGCAGGATGTCGCTCTGGGTGAGGATGCCCGCGGGCGTTCCGTCGGCTTCGGTGACGATCATGCAGCCGATGCGCAGCTCGGCCATCGTGGCGAGGGCCTGGCGGGTCGGCGTGTCGGGCTGCACGCACACCGGCCCGCGCTTGAGCAACTGACCGAGCGAGGCGGTCATCGTCTGTTGCTCCGCGGCCCGTTGCGAGAAGGTGGCCTGGAGCTGCTGGCGGGACTGGTTCAGCAGGCTGGCGATGTATCGCGTGCAGTAGAGGTGGAATTCCGGGCTGATTCGCATCAGCTCCAGGAAATCGTCCGCCGGCAACTGGAACACGTAGCTGTCTTCGACGGCGACGTAGCAGTTCGTCGAGGCCCGCTGCGCAGCGAGCGAGCCGATCGGAAAGCATTCGCCGGGACCGAGCGGAATCGTGGCGTAGTCCATCACCGCGGTCACCCCGGCCTGGCGCGCCTGGATCCTGCCTTGCTGGACGATGTACAGGTAGTGCGGCGGCCCCATCTCCGGGCCGAGGAGTTCGCTGCCCCGCACATGGAAGGCCAGCTCGACCTTGGCCGACAGGAACGCCAGCGCCTCCGGCTCGATCCGGTTGAACGGCGAAAAACGCTTGAGAAACGCAGCGTTCGCGCCGGCAAGCATTTCCGGGGCTGTCTCGGTCATGGCGGGGCGTCGATGGAATGCAGGACCGATTATATCCACCGGAGTGCTGCTCGGCACCAACGAGACGCGTTCGCCTCCCCTCAGTCACGCTTTTGCCCAGCCGACCGATTGCTGGACGGCTGGTTCTGTCCCGATTGTCGTGCTCCTTCCAAACTGCGTCGCAAGCCGGCGATCGTGTCAGAATGGTTTGCCGTTCGAGTTCGTTTCTGGTGCGTTCTCGTGAGGTTTCCATGCTTTCTTCGCAATAAGGACGTTTCATGAACCCAGGCAAGTTCGTTGTCGCCGCGTTCGCCGCGGTGCTCGCAGGTTGCACGGCCTACCATTCCCCCGGCTCGGCGGGTGAGGGGGCGTATGTTGAAGTCTGCCGGGCAACCTCGGAGCAGGAGATCGCGGCGTTGTTCGACCGGTGGAATGCTTCGCTGCAGACGGGCATGCCGCACAGGGTCGTGGAGAACTATGCCGGGGAGTCGATTCTCCTGCCCACGCTATCCGACAAGCCACGCCTGACTCCGGAGGAGAAGGAAGACTATTTCCGGCATTTCCTGGAGGATAGGCCTGCGGGGCGGATCGATTTGCGCAGAATCGAGATCGGCTGCAACCGCGCGGTCGATGCCGGCCTCTACACGTTCACGTTCGCGAGGACAGGCGCCGTGGCCCATGCGCGCTACACCTTCACCTACCGCTGGGATGGTGCGCAGTGGCTGATCGGCGGTCACCATTCGTCTGCAATGCCGCAAGGGAAGTGAATCGGGCCTGTGACCGGGAGCTGGTTCCTCGGGCTGGCTGTCGGACTCGGTAATCACGATTTACGTTATTAATGCGATGCGTTATTATTCAGCATGATCAGGTCCTTCAAGTGTGCCGACACCGAAGCGCTGTCCAGAGGCGAGCGGGTCCGGCGATTCGCAAACATCGCCGATGTGGCTCGACGAAAGCTCAGGCAGCTACAGATCGCCGGCCGTTTGGACGACTTGCGGGTGCCGCCTGGGAACAGGCTTGAAGCTCTCAAGGGGGATCGAGCTGGCCGGCACAGTATCCGCATCAATGATCAGTGGCGCGTCTGCTTCTGCTGGACCGAGGCAGGCGCCGAAGATGTCGAGATCGTGGATTACCACTGAGAGAGTGAGAAATGAGCAAGCTCAAGCCCGTTCTTCCTGGCGAACTCCTTCTGGAAGATTTCCTAAAGCCCATGGGCCTTAGCCAATACCGGCTGGCTAAGGAAATCGGTGTTCCTGCACAACGTATCGGCGATATCGTGCACGGCAAGCGTGCGGTCACAGCCGATACGGATCTGCGCCTCTGCCGTTTTTTCGGTCTGTCCAACGGATATTGGCTTCGTGCGCAGGCTGCTTACGATACCGAGATCGCCGAAAGAATGCTTGGCCCCGAGCTCGGAAAGATCAAGCCATGGGCGCTGCATGTAGCCCGCGATGCCGGAAAGGACGTGAATCGAACCTGATTCAGGGAAACTGTCGCTCCGGGGTCGAACAGTGCGGTGTCACACGGAAGCGACGGGAGCGCCGTTATCCCTGAGTGATCAACGATTCTGGATCAGAGCACTTCCGCCGCGTGGTCGGCCAGGCGCGAGCGTTCTCCGCGCTGCAGCGTGACGTGGCCCGAGTGGGCCCAGCCCTTGAAGCGGTCGACGACGAAGGTCAGGCCCGAGCTGCCCTCGGTGAGGTAGGGTGTGTCGATCTGGGCGATGTTGCCAAGGCAGACCACCTTGGTGCCGGGGCCGGCGCGCGTGATCAGCGTCTTCATCTGCTTGGGCGTGAGGTTCTGCGCCTCGTCGATGATGAGGAACTTGTTGATGAAGGTGCGCCCGCGCATGAAGTTGAGGCTCTTGATCTTGATGCGCGAGCGGATCAGGTCGCGCGTGGCGGCACGGCCCCATTCGCCGCCTTCCCCGGTGGTGCCGTTGAGCACGTCGAGGTTGTCCTCCAGCGCCCCCATCCACGGCGCCATCTTCTCTTCCTCGGTGCCGGGCAGGAAGCCGATGTCCTCTCCGACCGGCACGGTCACGCGAGTCATGATGATCTCGGAGTAGCGCTTGGTTTCCAGGACCTGGGTCAGTGCCGCCGCGAGCGTCAGCAGCGTCTTGCCGGTGCCCGCCTGGCCAAGCAGCGTGACGAAATCGATCTCCGGGTTCATCAGCAGGTTCATCGCGAAGTTCTGCTCGCGATTGCGGGCGGTGATGCCCCACACGCCGTTCTTGGTATGGCCGTAGTCGGTGAGCGTTTCGAGCAGGACGGTCTTGCCCCGTTTCTCGCGCACCCAGGCCTGCAGCGGGTTGGGACCGTCCTGGTAGAGGAATTCATTGAGCAGGAGATCGGCGGACAGCGGACCTTCGATGCGGTAGTAAGTGCGGAT
Source organism: Rhodocyclaceae bacterium (assembly GCA_050486545.1). Lineage (GTDB taxonomy): Bacteria > Pseudomonadota > Gammaproteobacteria > Burkholderiales > Rhodocyclaceae > DAOMNN01. The sequence continues at coordinate 5,670 of JBJHDM010000034.1, forward strand.
TTCTTCCTTCCACGACTCCATGGACTTGCCATGGGATTCCCAGAACGCTTCGTCGATCTGGCGCGACCCGGTGTACAGCAGGTCGCTGTCCTCGAGCACCTTGTCGTTGAAGTAGTCCTGCGCCTCCAGCCCCAGAGCGCGGGCCTTGATGCGCATGTTGATGTCCTTGGTGACCAGGATCACCGGGCGACCCGGGAAGTGCTCTGCCAGGTGCATGACGACGCCAAGGATCTGGTTGTCGCCCTTGACCGTCGGAAGCGCCTCGGGAAGGTCGACGTGGATCGCCTCGGCCTGCAGGAACAGCTTGCCAGTGGCCATCCCGTGCGAAGGCTGGTCAAGCGGGATGCCTTCCTTGATCCCGGCCGTGCTGGAGGTGACGATGTCGTCCATCGTACGGCTGGCTTGCCGGGCGTTGCGCGCGACTTCGGACATGCCCTTCTTGTTTGCGTCCAGTTCCTCAAGGGTCATGATCGGAACGAAGAGATCGTGCTCCTCGAAGCGGAACAGGCTCGTGGGGTCGTGCATCAGCACGTTGGTGTCGAGGACGAAGAGCTTGCTTTCAGGGCGGCGTGCGGCGCGTTTGGGCATTCTGGGGCGGGCTCCCGAAGGAAAGGGTCAGAGACTGCGGACGAAGGACAGGACTTCCTCGACATGTCCGGGCACCTTCACGCCGCGCCATTCGCGTGCGATCCGGCCTTGCTCGTCGAGGACGAAAGTGCTGCGTTCGATGCCGCGCACCTGTTTGCCATACATGTTTTTCATCTTGATGACATCGAAGGCCGAGCAGGCGACTTCCTCGGGGTCGGAGACGAGGTCGAAGGGCAGGTCGAGCTTGGCCTTGAAATTGCCGTGCGACTTCAGGCTGTCACGCGAAAGCCCGAATACCTCGCACCCGGCGTTGCGGAAGGCCTGGTAGTGGTCGCGGAAAGCCGTGGTTTCGTTGGTGCAGCCCGGCGTGTTGTCCTTGGGATAGAAGTAAAGAACCACACGGGTGCCGCGCAGTGCGGACAGACTCACCGTCCGGTCGTCGGTGGCGGGCAGGGTGAAATCGGGGGCAGGGGGACGTTCGCCGGGGCGCATTCGGGCATCCTCGTTCTTGTTCGGTTCCGGATCGGAGCGTAGCGGAGATTCGACGACTTTGACAGTCGATCGCGCAAGGGGGTTGCCCGGACCGGTTCGGGAGCGCCGAGACCGTTGCAGCCCGATCGGTTATCATGCCCCGCTTTCGAGCGTGTATCGGGATTCGAAGCGTGGATTTCTTCCAGATCACCGTCCTCGCCCTGGTCCAGGGCATCACCGAGTTCCTGCCGATCTCGAGTTCCGCACACCTGATCCTGGTGCCGGTGCTCACGGGGTGGAGCGACCAGGGGCTGAGCTTCGACGTGGCCGTGCATGCTGGCTCGCTGGTGGCGGTCATCGTGTATTTTCGCCACGAGCTGGTGCGGATGACCGTCGCGGGCGTGGGATCCCTGGCAGGTCGATGGAGTCCCGACGCGAAGCTGGCCTGGGCGGTGGTGCTGGGCACGGTGCCGGTCGTGATTGCAGGGCTGCTGGGAAAGCGCCTGATCGAGGAGCTGCTGCGGGGGCCTTTGGTGATCGCCAGTACCGCGATCCTGTTCGGCCTGTTGCTATGGTGGGCCGACCGGACCGGGCGACGGCAGCGCGACGAGCACAGCATCGGCTGGCGCGCCGCCCTGTTCGTCGGTATCGCTCAGGCTATTGCGCTGATTCCGGGCACTTCGAGATCCGGGATAACGATCACGGCAGGGCTGATGCTGGGGCTGACGCGGGAAGCCGCTGCGCGTTTCTCCTTCCTGTTGTCGATCCCGACCCTGATCGCCGCCAATGTGCTGATCGGTCGGGATCTGATCCGCGAGCCAGAGGTGGTCGACTGGACCGGTCTGGCGTTGGGGACCGTCGTGGCAGGGGTCAGCGCCTATGCCTGCATCCACTTCTTCATTCGCCTGCTGTCGCGCACCGGAATGCTGCCGTACGTGATCTACCGCATCCTGCTCGGGCTGTTCCTGTTCTGGGTGTTCTGGTAGGTGTTCAGGTCGGGTCGAACATCATCGCGGCGACGACCGCACGACCTTCGCTGGCAAGGATGTTGTAGGTGCGACACGCAGCGGCCAGATCCATGATCTCGAAGCCGGTGCCTGCTTCGATCAATGGTCTCAGCAGAGCATGTTTCGGAAAGCGCTGCCGGCTTCCGGTGCCGATGATCACGATTTCGGGCCGGAGTTCGACAATCGCGGCGATGTCTTCGATCCGTAGTCCCTCGAATCCGCCGGGTGCCCAGTTCGGGACGATGCATGAGGTGCCGAGCATGAGGTTGCCCTCGTGGCGCACTTTGTTGATCATCAGGTGATTTGCGCCGTAGCCGGTCACGAGGTTGAGATCGGGAGGGTGGTCGAGCGTCAGTTTCATCTTGAAGGGTGGTGCGGTGCAGATCGGCGAACGGAGCGGGTCCGCCCGGTGCCCTGTGAAAACTCGTCGCACGGGCTACGGTCCGCCAAGATTACCCGTTTTTCTTCTGCAATGCGCGCTGCGATTGTGCGGTGCGGGGGGATGCTTTACCCTATGGAATCGCCACGGCACGAGGCGGGCATGCGTTGCCCGGCGGGGGTTGGTGTCCAAGGGCAATCTGGATGATGAGGAATCGCGTGACATGAGCGTGACAAGCAAACTGCAACTGGCTCCGGCCGCGCCGAAGCCGGAAATTCCGGAAGGAATCGATTCGATGCGTCCGGTGCGAAAGTCGATGAAGCTGGCCGATGTCTGCTACGACATCCGGGGGCCGGTGCTCGCACGTGCGAAGCAGATGGAGGACGAGGGTCACCGCATCATCAAGCTCAACATCGGCAATCTCGCGCCCTTCGGTTTCGAAGCACCCGAAGAGATCGTCGTCGACGTCATCCACAACCTGCGCGAGGCGTCCGGCTACTCCGAATCCAAGGGCCTCTTCGCTGCGCGCAAGGCGGTCATGCACTACACGCAACAGAAGCGCATCGCCGGGGTCGGGATGGAGGACATCTACCTCGGCAACGGGGCGTCCGAGCTGATCGTCATGGCGATGCAGGCGCTGCTCAACAACGGTGACGAAGTCCTCGTTCCCGCACCCGACTATCCGTTGTGGACCGCCGCGGTGACGCTTTCGGGCGGGCATGCCCAGCACTACATCTGCGACGAGCAGGCCGGCTGGCTACCCGATCTCGACGACATCCGCAGCAAGATCCGTCCGTCGACGCGGGCCATCGTAGTCATCAACCCGAACAACCCGACCGGTGCGCTGTATCCGGAATCGTTCCTGCGCGAGCTCGTGGAAATTGCGCGCCAGCACCAGCTGATCGTGTTCGCCGACGAGATCTACGACAAGATGCTCTATGACGGTGCGACCCACACCTCGATCGCCTCGCTGGCCGACGACGTGCTGTTCGTGACGATGAACGGGTTGTCCAAGAACTACCGTGCCTGTGGTTATCGTGCGGGCTGGATGGTGGTTTCTGGCGAGAAACGACACGCGCAGGACTACATCGAGGGGTTGACCATTCTTTCCTCGATGCGCTTGTGTTCGAACGTGCCCGGACAGTGGGCGATCCAGACCGCGCTGGGCGGCTACCAGAGCATCGAGGAGCTGATCGCGCCGGACGGCCGCCTCACCCGGCAGCGCAATCTCGCCTGGAAGCTGCTGACCGACATTCCCGGCGTGACCTGCGTCAAACCCTCCGCGGCCCTCTACATGTTCCCGAGGCTGGACCCGAAGATGTACCCCATCGACGATGACCAGCGCTTCGTACTCGAACTGCTCGAGGAGGAGCGCGTGCTGCTCGTCCAGGGCACCGGCTTCAACTGGAAGCAGCCGGACCATTTCCGCATGGTGTTCCTGCCGCATGAGGACGATCTCGAGGACGCCGTCGGACGCATCGCACGCTTTCTAGATCATTACCGTCGGCGCCACGCCTGACCGCTGCGGCGGCCAGGCGGCGTGTCCTGCCCCGGCCGAACCGGGGCAGGGCGCCTGCGGGCTTTCCATTTTCAATCCGCAACTTCGATGCAAGCTCAGATCATGAAACCAATCAACGTAGGCCTTCTCGGCATCGGTACCGTCGGTGGCGGTACTTTCAACGTCCTCAAGCGCAACGAAGAAGAGATTACCCGCCGCGCGGGACGGCCGATTCGCATCACGACGGTTGCGGACAAGAACCTCGCGCTTGCGCGCAGCGTGGCCGGCGAGGGCGTACGGATCACCGACGATGCCTTTGCCGTGGTCGCCGACCCCGAGGTCGACATCGTCGTCGAACTGATCGGTGGCTACGGGGTGGCCCGAGAACTCGTGCTCAACGCCATCGACAACGGCAAGCATGTCGTCACCGCGAACAAGGCCCTGCTGGCGATGCACGGCAACGAGATCTTCGAGGCCGCGCAGAAGCGCGGCGTCATGGTGGCGTTCGAAGCGGCCGTGGCCGGCGGCATCCCGATCATCAAGGCCTTGCGCGAAGGCCTCACGGCGAACCGCATCGAGTGGCTCGCCGGCATCATCAACGGCACGACCAATTTCATCCTGTCCGAGATGCGCGACAAGGGCCTGCCCTTTGCCGACGTGCTCAAGGAAGCGCAGGCGCTGGGCTACGCCGAAGCCGACCCGACCTTCGACATCGAAGGGGTCGATGCCGCCCACAAGGTCACGATCATGAGCGCGATCGCATTCGGCATTCCGATGCAGTTCGGTGCCGCCCACGTCGAAGGCATCACGAAGCTCGAGGCAGCCGACATCGCCTACGCCGGGCAACTCGGCTACCGCATCAAGCTGCTCGGCATTGCGAAGATGCGCGAAGAGGGGGTGGAACTGCGGGTGCACCCGACCCTGGTGCCGGAAAAGCGCCTGATCGCGAACGTCGAAGGTGCGATGAATGCGGTGCTGGTGCAGGGCGATGCCGTCGGGGCGACGCTGTACTACGGCAAGGGGGCGGGTGCCGAGCCGACGGCCAGTGCCGTGATCGCGGATCTCGTCGACGTCACGCGCCTGCACACCGCGGATCCGGAACATCGCGTCCCGCACCTCGCGTTCCAGCCGGACCAGGTTCGCGACCTGATGGTGCTGCCGATCGAGGACGTCATCACCTCCTACTATCTGCGCATGCGCGTCGACGACAAGCCAGGGGTGCTCGCAGACATCACCCGCATCCTGGCCGACAGCGACATCTCGATCGAGGCGATGATCCAGCGCGAAGCGGCCGAAGGCGAGTCGCGGACCGACATCATCATGCTCACGCACCGCACCGTCGAGCGCAACATGAACGCTGCGCTGCGTCTGATCGAGGCGTTGCCCGTCGTGCGCGGACCGGTGACGCGGATTCGCATGGAAAGCCTGCAGTCGTGACCCTGGACCGCGCCCGCGAACTGCTGCGCGTACAGGCGCAGATGAGTAGCGGCTATACCCGCAACGGGGCGCGGCTGATCCTGGCCGAGGTCATGCGCGAACACGGCCAGGAGGCGGTCGACGGCCTGATCCGGGAACTCGCGCTCGACCAGGCGTTCGGATTCCAACCGGGTCAGCGTTTCGGAAGCTGAACGACGTACCGGCCCTCGAGGCCGCGCCGTGCGTTCGGGACCCCTTGGTCAGGACAGCATACGGAGCGGACATGGGTGCAGAGATCATCCGGCCGGAAGAGTATTTCGTCGAGGCCGAACCGTTCTACCAGCCGGTCGGCGACGAGATCGAGGTGTTCGAGGCCGCCTGGCGGCAGTCGCTCCCGGTGCTGCTCAAAGGGCCGACCGGTTGCGGCAAGACGCGCTTCATGGAGTACATGGCGTGGCGGCTGAAACGGCCGCTGATCACCGTTTCCTGCCATGACGACCTGACCGCCTCCGATCTGGTCGGGCGCTACCTGATCAAGGGCGGCGAAACCACCTGGGTGGACGGGCCGCTCACCCGCGCGGTGCGCGTCGGCGGCATCTGCTATCTGGACGAGATCGTCGAGGCACGCAAGGACACGATGGTCGTGATCCACCCGCTGGCCGACGACCGGCGCGTGCTGCCGATCGAGAAGCGTGGCGAGCTGTTGCGGGCAGGCGAAGGCTTCTGCCTGGCGATCTCCTACAACCCCGGCTACCAGAGCGTGCTCAAGAACCTCAAGCAGAGCACGCGCCAGCGGTTCGTCGCGCTCGGTTTCGACTATCCCGCTCCGGATCTCGAGGCGAGCATCGTCGTCCGGGAAACCGGTGTTCCTCGCGAGATTGCGGACAAGCTCGTGAAGTTCGCGCACATGACGCGCAACCTCAAGGGCAGCGGACTGGACGAAGGCGCCAGCACGCGGCTGCTGGTTCACGCCGCCCGGCTCATGGTCGAGGGGGTTCCGGCGGTGGTGGCCTGCCGTACCGCAATCGACGAGGCGCTGACCGACGATGCCGAGATGCTCGCGGCGGTCCGCGAGCTGTCCTCGTCCTTGTTCTGACCGTGAATCGCCCGCCGCTCACGCTCGGGCAGCTTGTCTCCCGCCTCGACGTCGCCCTGGAGGTCGAGTTTTCGTTCCTGAAAACGGAACGGATCGCACCGTCGATCGCCACACGGTCGCGTGTCGAGCAGGAGTTCCTCCTCGACTGGACGGGACGGGTCGCCAGCATCAACGTGCAACTGGCCTACGCCTTTATCTCCGAGGCGGTTGCAGCGCTCGATCGAATGGAGCGGTCGACGATCGAGGAGTGGGGCCTCCACGCCATGGACACCTACGACCGCTCGGGCCTGAAGGCGGCTCTCGACGTCGTCCGTGCGGCGGATCATTTCGTGCAGCGAAGCCACGAACGCAAGGTCGGGGCCGTGTTCGGAGATGTTTCGGGAATCCTGCTGCGATTCGTACATGGGCTTTCGGGTCGGGCCTTGCGCCTCGAAACCGGGGATGCGGGGTTTACCGATACGGAAACGATCTTCCTTCCCCCAGCCATGACGGTGTTGCCTTCGTCGCAGGAGAACTTCCTGGCCTACAAGTCGATGGTGGCCTTTCTTTGGGCCCAGACCCGCTACGGAACCTTCGGGACGCCGTTCTGGGACGCACTGGCCGCAAGCGCGCATCCCGAAACCCTCCTGCAGGCTTTCGGGGCTTTCGAGGCGGTTCGGCTCGAGGCTCTCATCGCACGGGAACTGCCCGGACTGTTTCGCGACATGACCCATCTTCGCAGCGTGCTCGGTCAAGCCGAGCCCGAAACCTGGCGGCAGTGGACGTGGTCGCTGCGAATGCCTGGCGCGGGGGTCGATGCAAGTCTCGCGATGGCACGCGCGCATGCGGCCGGCAATGCCTTGCCGGCCGCGGTTTGCTTTCAGGGAATCCTGCGCCCCGACCAGGTCCGGCAGGTGATGCGTGCCCGTATCGAACGGGAGAAGGCGCGGTTTCGCAACGTACTTCGTGAACTGTTGGACAACCTGGCCGGCGAGGCGGACGGCCTGCGCATGGAAGAAGGTCGATTCGGGCTCCGTGCTGAAGTGGGCGGGGATGAACCCGATCCGGATGCGTTGCAGCTGACGTTTGACGGTGCGCCCGTTCCGGTTCCGGAGCATGCGCGGGCACTGGCGCGCTCGATCGTGCAGGATCTCGGGACCCTTCCGGACGACTATCTTGTCCCGGCTGGTCCGGGCGAGTACGATCCGGCGCTGTTCCACGGCAACCCGCCCGATCCGGACGAAGTCTGGCAGGGCGTCTATCACGAGATCGGTGCATCCCTGGTCGACGAATGGGACTACCGCCGCCAGCACTATCGCAAGCAATGGTGCGCGGTCCGGGAGAAGAGCGTACCGCCGGTGTGGGACGATTTCTGTGCCAACACGCTGATCAAGTACGGCCCGCTGGTCGGCCAACTGCGCCGGGCCTTCGAGGCGATGCGCGATGAGGAGCGCCTGCTCAAGCGTCAGGCCGAGGGAGACGACATCGATCTGGAGGCCCTTGTCCAGGCGTTGGCGGATTCGCACGACGGTGCGGAGATGTCGGATCGCGTCCTGACCCGCCTCCACCGTACCGAGCGCAATATCGCCGTAGTGTTCATGGTCGATATGAGCGGCTCGACGAAGGGCTGGATCAACGATGCGGAGCGTGAGTCGCTCCTGTTGCTTGCCGAGGCCCTCGAGGCGCTCGGCGACCGCTACGCGATCTACGGATTTTCGGGCATGGCGCGCAAGCGCTGCGAGATCTACCGCATCAAGGGGTTTGCGGACGCGTACGACGAGGAAGTCCGGGCACGCATCAGCGGCATCCGGCCACAGGACTACACGCGCATGGGCTTCGCGATCCGGCATCTGACACGCATCCTGAACGGGGTGGAGGCGCGCACCCGCGTGCTGATCACGATTTCCGACGGCAAGCCGGACGATTACGACGGCTACCGGGGAACCTACGGGATCGAGGACACCCGGCGCGCGTTGCTCGAAGCCCGCCGCGACGGCATTCATCCGTACTGCATCACGATCGACCGCGAAGCGCGCGATTATCTGCCGCGGCTCTACGGCGCTGCCGGCTATACCGTCGTGGATGACGTCGCGCGCCTTCCGTTCAAGGTCTCGGACGTGTATCGCAGGCTGACGACTTGATCACCTCGACAATGCGCTCGATGTCGTGATCGGGGAGTTCCGGGTACATCGGCAGGGACAGGCACTGTTGGCTCACCGATTTGGAGACGGGCAGCGGACCCACGCCTACTAGGTCAGCGAATGCTTCCTGGTGGTGCAGTGGAGTCGGATAGTGGATGGCGCAGGCGATGTGTTCGTTTCTCAAGGACGCGGCCAGCGCGTCGCGCATATCGCTCAGGATCGTGTATTGGTGATAGACATGCGTGCCCGCACGGGCCTCGAAGGGTGTCTGCAGCGGCAGCCCTTGCAGCAGGGCGTCGTAGCGGCTGGCCACCCGGCGGCGCTCGGCATTGTAGCGGTCGATATGACGCAGCTTCACGCGCAGGATCGCGGCCTGGAGTTCGTCGAGGCGACTGTTGTAGCCGATCCGTTCGTGGCGGTAGGTCACGTGGCTGCCGTGATTGCGCAGGGCGCGCAGTCGCCGCGCCATGGCATCCGAACGTGTGGTAACCATTCCGCCATCGCCACAGCCGCCGAGGTTCTTGCTCGGAAAGAAGCTGAAGCACCCGAAGTCTCCGAATGCCCCGGCCTTGGTACCGTCCAGGCCGGCGCCGAAGGACTGGGCGCAGTCTTCGACCAGCAGCAGGCCGTGGCGCTCGCACAGTGCGCACACCCCCGCGATGTCGGCGGGCTGGCCGAACAGGTGGACCGGAATGATCGCGGCCGTGCGCGGGGTCACGGCTGCTTCGACGAGTGCGACATCAAGGTTGAAGGTGCGCGGATCGATGTCGACGAACACGGGGGTGGCGCCAACGAGGCAGATCGCCTCGGCGGTGCCGAAGAAGGTGAAGGCGGTGGTGATGACTTCGTCGCCGGGTCCGACTCCGGCCGCGGCGAGTGCGAGCATCAGGGCATCGGTACCGGAGGCGCAGCCGATCGCATGGACCACGCCCAGGTATTCGGCGGCTTCCCGTTCGAATGCCTCCACGTTGGGCCCGAGCACGAACCGGGTGCTTTCGAGCACCGCGGCGATCACCTCGTCGATCTCCGGCCCGAGCGCAGCATGCTGAGCCTTGAGATCGACCATCGGAATCGGGCGGGTCATCCGTGTCTCTCATGCGTTGGGGAAACGTCGGGAAGACGGCTTGCCGCAGGGTTGGCGCCAAGCCGTGGCGCCGAGGCGCGCACGAGATCGGTGATCCGGATCGCCGTCTCCAGGGCTTGCTGGCCGTCCTCGCCGGTCACCGTGACGGGCGAGCCGCCACGCACGGCGGCGAGGAAGGAGGCGATCTCGGCTTTCAGTGCATCGTTGCCCGAATAGCTGTGCTCCTCCGCGACGATCTCGGGAACACCAGGATACTGTTCGTCCGATCCAAGCCGGTAGACGGATTGCCGACGCGCGTGAAAGTCGACGGCCACGTAGGCATCCTCGAGAAAGACCCGCATCCGCCGTTCGGTTTTCCTGCTTACGCGGCTGGCGGTGACGTTGGCGATGCAACCATTCTCGAACTCGATCCGTGCATTGGCGATGTCGATTCCATCCGAGAGTACGCGTGCACCGCTGGCGGCCAGAGTGCGGATCGGTGCATCGACCAGGCCCAGGATGATGTCGATGTCGTGGATCATGAGGTCGAGCACCACGTCGATGTCGTTGGAACGGGGCTTGAATGGGGCAAGCCGATGGGTCTCGATGAACAACGGTCTATGCCCGTGTTGCAGCAGATCCTGAAGCGCCGGATTGAAGCGTTCGATGTGCCCGATCTGCAGCAGGACGTCGTTCTCGCGTGCGATGCGGTTGAGCCGGGCTGCCTCCTCGATCGTCGCCGCCATCGGTTTCTCGAGCAATACGTTCGTACCCGATTCGAGGAACGCACGCGCCACTTCGAAATGATCCTTAGTCGGGACGGCTACACTGGCTGCTTCGACCTGCCCGAGCAGTTGACGGTAATCGGTCACGGCCGCGCAACCGACTTCACCTGCGATGCGCGCTGCGGTCGAGGAGTCGATGTCGACGACACCGACCAGCTCCGCATCGGGGGCCTGGGCATACTTGCGCGCGTGCAGGGCGCCGATGTGACCCACACCGATTACCGCACACCGGGTTGCCTTCATTCGACACCTCCTGTCGGCCGATCGGCCCTCCGCAGCGTCTTGCGTGCATGTCCGATCCGACGATGTGACTAGCCCCAAGTATGGACTACTCCGGCGACGGGGTCGAACGGCAGGCCGCTGATCCGCACGAATCGTCCAGCGCGGGGTCGAACGTCCTAATCGGTATTCCCCGTCGTTCTTGCGGATCCGGGGCATCCCCCCGCTTGTCTCGTGCGCATTCGATCTGAATCCCTTCGTACCGTATCCCGGTTGTTCGCGTCGGTCCTGCTTGGGCTGTTGCTGGCCGCATGCGATCCGTTCGCACGCCCGGATTCCCTGATGGACGAGTACGTAAAACGGGTGGGGCGGGTGCTCGACGTCGAGCCGCATCTGAGCCCTGTTCCCGTTGCACCGGAGCTGCCGCGTCGGCGCGAACGTGTGCGTGCGATTCCCGAACACAATGTCGGCATGCTCGACTTTCTCGGCCTGTACGGCTGCGAACTCCAGCATGTCGTGGCGGAACGTAACTCCAGCCTGGGACGCGTGATGCATCCGTCGGCCCGCCTGGACTACGAACTGCGCTTCCTGCGTGCCGCCGACGATTGCATCGAGCGGATCGAGCGGGAAGGGCTGGTGGACCGGATCATTGGGTTCGTCGAATCGAAGCGCGAGACGCTGCCCGATGCCGCGTGGAACGCGGTGTGGGGCACGCGCGAGATCGAGCACCTGTTCACGCGCTCACGTGGTGCATTGCGCGTGAGCCACGACCGCAATGCCGTGAGCGAGATGCAAGAGGCGCTGCAGCGGATGGACGACACCGTGAATCGCGTCGTTCGGGGCGAACTCGAGATTGACGTGTCGGCGCTCGATGCGGTCTACCAGCGCTGGCTTAGACAGCCGCTGATGGGCCAGACGATCGCCAGCGCGATTCTCGTGAGCACGCGACTGGACGATGCGGCTACGCTCATCGAGGCGCGACTCGGCGACCGCCCCCTGTGCCACAAGGGGATGCGCAACAGGCGCGCGGATACGATGCAGAGCATGTTCCACTCGGTCTATGCAGGACACGTGCAACCCTATCTGGCACAGGTTCAGCGTGCGCGGCAGGACCTCCTGCCGCCGATGCGCGGCCTGGCGAAGATTCCCGGTGCCGGACCATCACCCGAGGTCGAGAACTACCTCCGGAACGTCGTGTGGGACGACGAGCACGGATGGTGGTCCGCCTTCGATCGGGCGATCCAGCGTCACACCCGCGCGTGGCAAGCCTTGCTCGATCAGTGCGGCATGCGTCCCGGTCGGGACGATCCGGGTCAGGAATGAGCGGTCGTTCAGGCCCGATTGGACAGCAACGGCCACGAACCGGATAATCGCGCCCATTCGACCCGTTCGCCCGAATCCAGAGGAATCCCGAGTGAAGTACCTGTCTACCCGCGGCCATCCCGCACACGCCGAGTTCAGCGACATCCTGCTCGGGGGGCTCGCGCCCGACGGCGGGCTGTATCTGCCCGAGACCTATCCCCGCGTGTCGGCGACCGAGCTGGTTGCCTGGCGCACGATGTCCTACGCCGAACTGGCGTTCGCGATCCTCTCGAAGTTCATCACCGACATTCCCGCCGAAGACCTGCGGCGCATCTGCGAGCGGACTTACACGGCCGAGGTCTACCGCTTTGCCCGAGAAGGGAGCGACCCGGCCCGGATCACGCCGGTCCATTGGCTCGAACCCGGCCGGCTCGCCTTGCTGGAGCTTTCCAACGGCCCGACGCTCGCGTTCAAGGACATGGCGATGCAATTGCTCGGCAACCTGTTCGAGTACGTGCTGGACCGCCGGGGCGAGCAGATCAACATCCTCGGTGCGACCTCGGGCGATACCGGCTCGGCCGCCGAGTATGCGATGCGCGGCAAGCACGGCGTGCGTGTATTCATGCTCTCCCCGCATGGGCGCATGAGCGCCTTCCAGCGCGCGCAAATGTACTCGCTGCAGGATGCGAACATCTTCAACATCGCGGTGACCGGGATGTTCGACGACGCACAGGACATCGTGAAGGCCGTGTCGAACGACGCCGCCTTCAAGGCCCGCTATCGCATCGGCGCGGTCAACTCGATCAACTGGGCGCGGGTCGCCGCCCAGATCGTCTATTACTTCAAGGGCTACTTCGGAGCGACCGCCGGCAATGACGAGCAGGTGGACTTCTGCGTGCCCTCGGGCAACTTCGGCAACATTTGCGCCGGTCACATCGCACGCATGATGGGCTTGCCGATCGGCCGGCTGATCCTGGCGACAAACGAGAACAACGTGCTCGACGAATTCTTCCGCACCGGCGTCTACCGTCCGCGCCGCGCCGCCGAAACGCACGTCACGTCCAGCCCTTCGATGGACATCTCGAAAGCGTCGAATTTCGAACGCTTCATCTTCGACCTGGTCGGTCGCGACGCCAGCGTCGTGGCCGGGTTCTGGAAGCAGGTCGACGCAGGCGGCGCGTTCGACCTCGCCGGTACGCCGTACCTCGAGCGCCTGCCCGAATTCGGCTTCGTTTCCGGCAGTAGTACGCACGCCGATCGACTCGAGACCATTCGCAAGATCTGGTCGGCGCATGGCGTCATGATCGACACCCACACGGCCGACGGCGTCAAGGTCGCACTGGAAAAAGCCTCGGGAGAGCGGCCGGTGGTCGTGCTCGAAACTGCGCAACCGATCAAGTTCGCGGACACCATCGTCGAAGCCCTGGGCCGCAAGGCTCCGCGCCCGGCCGAACTCGAAGGGCTCGAAACGCTGCCGCAACGGGTGGAAGTGATGGCGCCCGACGTCGAAGCGGTCAAAGCGTTCATTGCGGCCCACGTAGAGGACTGACCGGAGGCGTCAACGCTTCCGATCCTCTACGAGGACGAGGGGCAACGGCTTATTCCTCGACGTGTCGCAGGGACAGGTCGATCGCGCGGATGTCCTTGGTCAGTCCGCCGATCGAAATCCGATCCACGCCGGTTTCGGCGATTGCCCGCACGCGTTCGAGATTGACGCCGCCCGATGCTTCCAGTTCGGCGCGGCCCGCGGCGATCTTGACCGCTTCGTGCATCGTCTCCAGTTCCATGTTGTCGAGCAGGATCATCGTCGCGCCGGCCTCGAGCGCCTCGGTGAGCTGGTCGAGGCGTTCGACCTCGACCTCGATGAAGACATTGGACGGTGCGATCTGGCGGGCGTGCTCGACGACCTTGCGGATACCCCCGGCGGCAATGATGTGGTTTTCCTTGATCAGGATGCCGTCGTACAGGCCGATGCGGTGATTGAGGCCGCCACCGGTGGCGACCGCATACTTCTGGGCCAGACGAAGGCCGGGCAAGGTCTTGCGCGTGTCGACGATCCTGGCGCGGGTCCCGGCAACGGCCTCGACATAGAGCCGGGTCAGCGTTGCGGTGGCCGAGAGTAGCTGGAGGAAGTTCAGGGCGGTGCGCTCGGCGGTGAGCAGGGGGCGTGCACCGGCGACGACGTCGCACAGCGTCTGCCCGGGTTCGACCGGCTCGCCGTCGCGCACGTGCCACAGGACCGTGGCGGTCGGATCCAGGGCGGAAAAGGTCGCGTCGAACCACTCGGTGCCGCAGACGATCGCAGCTTCCCGGGTGACGACCCGACCGCGTGCGTCGGTGCTCTCCGGGATGAGCTGGGCCGTCAGGTCGCCCGTTCCGACGTCTTCCGCGAGCGCGGTGGCGACGTTGCGCTGGATCTCGATGCGAAGCTGTTCCGGGAAGGTCATGACGGATCCATGTGTTACGTTGGGGACTGCAATTCTAACAGGGACGTTTTGGCACTTGGGATGCCGCGAGGTCGGGAGCACTGCATCCGTGGGTGTGGTGCAAGGGGAGAGATCGCCCCGCGTCGATTACGGTGACAGGCCGGGCAAGCCTGCCCGTGGCCCATCAGTGACCGTTGCGGTTGGCGTCGACCATCCAGCCGTTGAATACGCCACGGGAGGCGTCGACGACTTCGCTGGCCGTCAGCCCGAGTGGGCCGATGCCTTCGCGCGCAAGCCGGTCGGCCGCGGCGCCGTGCAGATGGACCGCGGCGATCAGTGCGGGTTCGGGCTCCCAGCGCTGGGCCAGCAGGCTGGCGATCAGCCCGGTCAGCACGTCGCCCATGCCGGCCGTGGCCATCCCGGGGTGCCCGGTGCCGTTGATGAACCAGCGCCCGTCCGGTGTGGCGAGCACGCTTCCGCATCCCTTGAGGACGACCAGTGCGTCGTAACGTTGGGCAAGGGTGGTGGCTGCGGTGACCCGGTCGTTCTGGATCGCATTCGTATCGATGCCAAGCAGGCGGCCCGCTTCGGCCGGATGTGGTGTCAGGAAGGTGGCCTGTGTGCGGGTGGCGACGAGCTTGCGGTATCGGGTGCTGCCGGCGAGCAGGTTGAGCGCGTCGGCATCGAGGACCAGTGGCAGCTCCGCCTGGACCGCGAGTTCGAACAAGGCTGTCGCCGCTGGGCCGCTACCGAGCCCGGGGCCGACTGCCAGCACCGTGGCGATCGCGGGAATCGACGCCGGACCCTTGAGCATGAGTTCGGGCTGCACCGGGTCGAGCGTGGGTACGTCGCTATCGATCAGGCCGACAAAGACCTTACCTGCGCCGAGCTTGAGGGCGGCACGACCGGCGAGGATCGCCGCGCCGGTCATTCCCGGGGCCCCCCCGAGGATGCCGACACCACCGTAGCTGCCCTTGTGCGTATTGTGCAGGCGCGGCTTCAGGTGCGCCCTGAACAGTTCGGGCTGGACGCGGTGCCCGTCGGCAGGCTGCTCGCCATTGGTGGCGATGTCGAGGTTGCGTACGATGACCGTGCCGGCATGGTCGGGGCCGTCCAGCGTGAGCAGGCCGGGCTTGAGACCGATGAAGGTGAGCGTGTGCGTCGCGCGGAAGGCCGTGCCGAGGATGCGGCCGGTGTCTGCGTCGAGGCCGCTGGGGATGTCGATCGCCATGCGCGGACCTGACTGGGCGTTGAGCGATGCGATCCACTCCGCGTAGCGTCCGGTGATCGGACGCTGGAGACCGATTCCGAACAAGGCGTCGGCAACCAGTGCCCAGCCGCCGTCCGGTGTGGCGGGAAAGTGGGCGGTAATCTCGCCTCCGGCATCCCGCCAGGCTTCGAATGCGGCGTGGGCTTCGGGCGGAAGCCCGTTGGCGTCGCCGGCGAAGGCGACCACGACCTGGCGTTTTGCCTGCAGCAGGCGCCGGGCCATGACGAAGCCGTCGCCGGCGTTGTTGCCCGGTCCGCAGGCGATGAGGATGGGGCCGCTGCGATCCATCGTCAGGCGAAACGCCTCTTCGGCCGCGGCACGACCGGCGCGTTCCATCAGCGGAGGATCGGCCTCGGGGAGGGCCTTTTCCTCGATGGCGCGGATGCCGGCGACCGTGTAGATCGGCTGAAGCGGTTCGTTCATGGGGGTTCCAGGGGACGGATGCGAGAGTGCGATTGTACGCGTTCGGGCTTTCAGCCGTCCGAGTTGCCGCGGCGCTTCTCGATGCGTGTCTCCTGCAGCAGCTCGACGTCCCCGTCCTCGTCGACCGATTCGAGGCGCACCGTGAAGCCCCACAGCCGCGCGAAGTGCTTCATCACCTCGTTCGCCGAATCGCCTAGCGGACGCTGGCGATAGGGTTGGTGACGAAGTGTGATCGAACGGTCTCCACGCAAGTCCACGTTCCACACCTGGATGTTCGGCTCGCGGCTCCCCAGGTTGTACTGCTCGGACAGGATCTCGCGAATGGCGCGGTAGCCGGAATCCTCGTGGATGGCGGAGACGCGAAGCTTCGAGTCGTGCTCGTCGTCGACCACCGAGAACAGGCGGAACGCCCGGATCACGGTCGGGGAGAGATACTGGGCGATGAAGCTTTCGTCCTTGAAGTTCTTCATCGCAAAATCGAAGGTTTCGCGCCAGTCGCTTCCGGCGATGTCCGGAAACCAGCGTCGGTCCTCGTCCGTCGGGTGCTCGCAGATGCGCCGGATGTCCTGCCACATCGCAAAGCCGAGCGCGTAGGGGTTGATGCCTGTGTACCAGCGTTCCTTGTAGGCGGGCTGGCAGACCACGTTGGTGTGCGACTGGAGGAACTCCAGCATGAAGCTGTCCGCGAGCAGGCCCTCGTCGTAGAGGCGGTTGAGGATCGTGTAGTGCCAGAAGGTTGCCCAGCCTTCGTTCATGACCTGGGTCTGGCGCTGGGGAAAGAAGTATTGCGAGACCTTGCGAACGATGCGTACGACCTCGCGCTGCCAGGGTTCGAGCAGCGGCGCGTGTTTCTCGACGAAATACAGCAGGTTTTCCTCGGGTTCGGGCGGGAAGTTGCGGCGGGGAGCCTCGTCCTGGCGAACGTCGGAGAGCGGCAGGGTGCGCCACAGTTCGTTGACCTGGCTCTGCAGGTACTCCTCGCGCTCGCGCTGGCGCATCTGTTCCTTCGCGAGCGAGAGTTTCTGCGGCCGGCGATAGCGGTCAACGCCGAGGTTCATCAGTGCATGACACGAGTCGAGCAGTAGCTCGACTTCTTCCTCGCCGTAGCGCTCTTCGCACTGGGTGATGAAATTGCGCGCGAAGATCAGGTAGTCGATGATCGCGTCGGCATTGGTCCAGGTGCGGAACAGGTAGTTGCCCTTGAAGAAGCTGTTGTGTCCGTAGGCCGCGTGGGCGAGCACGAGGGCCTGCATCGTCAGCGTGTTCTCCTCCATGAGGTAGGCGATGCAGGGATTGGAGTTGATGACGATCTCGTAGGCCAACCCCATCTGACCGCGCTTATAGCCCTTTTCCGTGGACAGGAAGTGCTTGCCGAATGACCAGTGATGGTAGTTCACCGGCATGCCGACGGAGGCATAGGCGTCCATCATCTGTTCGGCGGTGATGATCTCGACCTGGACCGGGTAGGTGTCGAGACCAAAGTCGGCGGCGACCCGGGCGATCTCCTCGTGGTAGCGCTCGATGGCCTCGAGCGTCCATTCCGACGTTTCCGGTAGCGTGTCCTTCTTTCGGATTTTGCGTTTCATGCGACGCTCTTCTTGAACAATTCCCGGAACACGGGGTAGATCTGGGAGGGCTCCTCGATGTTCTGAATCGCGAAATTGCGATGGCTGCCGAGGAGCTTCTCATACTCGCGCCACAGGTTCTGCGGTTCGCCCGGTGTGATCTCGACGTAGGCAAAGTACTGGCAGTACGGGAGGATCTGTGTGTCGAGCAGGTTACGACAGATCGGCGAGTCGTTGTCCCAGTTGTCACCGTCCGAAGCCTGGGCGCCGTAGAGATTCCAGTTTCCGCCATCGTAGCGCTCTCGGATGATGTCGTGCATCAGCGTCAGCGCGCTCGATACGACGGTGCCGCCGGATTCGCGCGAGTGGAAGAACTCGTCCTCGTCGACCTCCTTGGCGATGGTGTGGTGGCGGATGAAAACGACGTCGATGTGTTCGTAGGTCCGGGTCAGAAAGAGATACAGCAGCATGAAGAAGCGCTTCGCGGTGGCTTTCTTCTCCTCGTCCATCGAACCCGAGACATCCATGACGCAGAACATCACCGCCTGCGTCGTGGGCTTGGGCACCCGGATGCGATTGTTGAAACGCAGGTCGAAGCTGTCGATGAACGGAATGGCTTCGATCTTCGCACGCAGGCGGGCGATCTCCTCGCGCAGCCGGGTGACCTCTTCGTGATCCTCGCCGAGCGTGCGCTGCGCCTCGTCCAGCTCGCTCTCCAGTTCGCGAAGCCGTGCATTGAAGGGAGATCCCAGCGCGAGCCGGCGCCCCAGTGCGCCGCGCAGCGAGCGCACGATGTTGATGTTCGCGGGCGAGCCGTCGGTCGAGAATCCTGCGCGCTGCGTGCGGAAATCGGTCACCCGGGCAAGCTGGGTGCGCACGAGGTCCGGAAGTTCGAGATCGTCGAAGAAGATGTCGAGAAATTCTTCGCGGGAAAGGTGGAAGACGAAATCGTCCTCTCCTTCGCCCTCGTTGCTGGCTTTGCTGCCGCGGCCGCCGGCGCCTTCGGGAGGTCGGTCGATCGCGTCGCCGCTGTGGAACTGGTCGTTGCCGGCGAAGACCTGCTCCCATATGCCGCCGCTGCCGTGCTGGAACTGCGGTTCGCCCAGATCGCGCGAGGGGATCGAGATCTGTTCGCCGTTGTCGAGGTCACGGATCGAACGTTCGCGGATCGCGTCGTTGACCGCGCGCCGGATCTGCTTCTTGAAGCGCCGCAGAAAGCGCTGTCGGTTGACGGCGCTCTTCTTCTTGCTGTCGAACCGCCGATCGATGATGCGAACCATGGGCTTCTCCGTTGGGTGCAATCAGGCGTCGTACGTCCGGAGCGCACGCTCGGCCCACCATGCTGCGGCGGCGCGGCGCATGCGCAGCCGGCTCAGGCTCAGGACGACTTCCTGACGCGGAGATACCACTCGCAGAGCAGGCGAACCTGTTTTTCCGTGTAGCCCTTGTCGATCATGCGGTCGACGAAGTCCTGGTGCTTCTTCTGCTCGTCGGCGCTGGCCTTGGCATTGAAGCTGATGACCGGCAGCAGGTCCTCGGTATTCGAGAACATCTTCTTCTCGATGACGCCCCGGAGCTTTTCATAGCTCGTCCAGCTCGGGTTCCTGCCGTCGTTCTTGGCCCGTGCGCGCAGGACGAAATTCACGACCTCGTTGCGGAAGTCCTTCGGGTTGCTGATCCCCGCGGGTTTTTCGATCTTTTCCAGCTCGTCGTTGAGCGCGGACCGGTCGAGGATCTCACCCGTGTTGGGATCGCGGAACTCCTGGTCCTGGATCCAGAAATCGGCATAGGTCACGTAACGGTCGAAGATGTTCTGCCCGTACTCGGAATAGCTCTCCAGATAGGCGGTCTGAATTTCCTTTCCGATGAACTCCGCGTAACGCGGGGCCAGGTACTCCTTGATGAATCCGAGGTAGCGGCCCTCGGTCTCGGGCGGGAACTGTTCACGCTCGATCTGCTGCTCGAGCACGTACATGAGGTGGACCGGGTTGGCGGCGACCTCGCGGTGATCGAAGTTGAAGACCTTGGACAAGGCCTTGAAGGCGAAGCGGGTCGACAACCCCGTCATTCCTTCGTCGACGCCTGCGTAGTCGCGGTACTCCTGCAGGCTCTTGGCCTTCGGGTCGGTATCCTTGAGGTTCTCCCCGTCGTAGACGCGCAGCTTGGAGAAGATGCTGGAGTTCTCCGGCTCCTTCAGGCGCGAGAGTACCGCGAACTGGGACATCATCTGCAGCGTGTCGGGGGCGCAGGGCGCATCGGCCAGCGAACTGTTCGCGAGCAGTTTCTCGTAGATGTGGATCTCGTCCGAGACGCGCAGGCAGTAGGGCACCTTGACCGTATAGATGCGGTCCAGAAAGGCTTCGTTGTTCTTGTTGTTCTTGAAAGCGACCCATTCGGATTCGTTCGAGTGCGCCATCACGATGCCGTCGAACGGGATCGCACCGAAGCCTTCCGTGCCCTTGTAATTGCCTTCCTGCGTGGCGGTGAGCAGCGGATGCAGGACCTTGATCGGCGCCTTGAACATTTCCACGAACTCCAGCAGCCCCCGGTTGGCCAGGCACAGGCCGCCCGAGTAGCTGTAGGCGTCGGGGTCGTCCTGCGAGTACTGCTCGAGCTTGCGGATGTCGATCTTGCCGACCAGCGAGGAGATGTCCTGGTTGTTCTCGTCGCCCGGTTCGGTCTTGGAAACGGCGATCTGGCGCAGCACCGATGGGCGCAGGCGCTGGACGCGAAAGCGCGTGATGTCGCCCCCGAATTCGTTCAGCCGCTTGACCGCCCACGGGCTCATGATCGTGTTCAGGTACCGGCGCGGAATGCCGAAGTCGTCTTCGAGCAGGGTGCCGTCCTCATCGACGTCGAACAGACCCAGCGGGGATTCGTGGACCGGAGAGTCCTTGATCGCGTAGAACGGGACCTTCTCGATCAGGGATTTCAGCTTTTCGGCAAGCGACGACTTGCCGCCGCCGACCGGGCCCAGCAGGTACAGGATCTGTTTCTTTTCCTCCAGACCCTGAGCCGCGTGGCGAAAGTACGAGACGATGTGCTCGATGACTTCCTCCATTCCGTAGAAGTCGCGAAAGGCCGGGTATAGCTTGAGCATTTTGTTGGAGAAGATCCGCGACAGGCGCGGATCGAGGCGGGTGTCGACGAGTTCCGGTTCTCCGATGGCCATGAGCATCCTCTCGGCGGCCGTCGCATAGGCGGATCGATCGGTCCGGCACAGCTCGAGATACTCCTGGATCGACATCTCCTCCTCGCGGGTCGCTTCGAATCGGGCCTGATAGGCGTTGAAGATAGTCATGACCAGTCTCCTTGTTTCACCCGTGAGGGAGCGGTGGTTGCAGTCGTTTCGAGGCACGTTTCAGAGCAGGCATGTCCGGTCGTCGCGGTCTCCGGTCCAGGATCGATGTCATCGGTTCTTGAGCCACCTTCCAAGGTTGCCTTGTTCACGCTGAGAGAGGCTCGGGTAGCGTCGAGTTCCTTGACTTCAGCTACCGTTCGTCGGGGTTTCGTGGCCTGTCATCCGCACGGTTTCGATGTGGAAGGAAGACGGGGGCCGTGTGCTAGAATCCTCGTTTGCGCACGAATTAGCGTCGGAGGTGTTCGTCTCCGCCGGGCCGGCAATCGGATGGTCCGCGAGTGGGCGCCTTCGGCTTATATCTTAGACTTGTCAGGGAACAATTGATGCAGAACGACCAGGAAACCCAGAGCGCGCTCGAACGCCGCATCGACATGTCCGTGCCGATGGCCGACATCGACAGGGAAGTGGATGCTCGCCTGAAGCGGATGGCCCGCACCGTCAAAATGCCTGGATTCCGTCCGGGCAAGGTGCCGATGAAGATCGTGGCACAGACCTACGGGTACCAGATCCGCTCCGAGGCGATCGGAGCGGCGGTCGAGAAGGTGTTCGGCGAGAAGGTACGGGAGCAGAATCTTCGCATCGCCGGCAGCCCGCGCATCGAACCGAAGCAGGCCGATGGGGATGCGTCGCTGGAGTTTACCGCCGTGTTCGAGATCTATCCGGAGATCGAACTGGGTGACCTGGCGGGGCGGAAGATCGAGCGCCCGGTGCTCGAAGTCGGCGAAGGCGAGGTAGACAAGACACTCGAGGTACTGCGCAAGCAGCGCACGACCTTCGAGGAGACGGATCGTCCCGTGCAGGAAGGCGACCGGGTCGTCGTCGACTTCACCGGGCGGCAGGATGGCGAGGTGTTCGAAGGCGGGCAGGCGGAGGACTTTCCGTTCGTGGTTGGGGCCGGTGCGATGCTCAAGGACTTCGAGGCCGCCGCGCAGGGGATGAAGGCCGGGGAGAGCAAGACCTTCGACATGACCTTCCCGGAGGACTACCACGCCGCCAATCTGGCCGGCAAGGCAGTCCAGTTCGAACTCGTCGTCAAGCGGGTCGAAGCACCGGTGCTGCCCGAGGTGGGTGCAGATTTCGCTCGTGCGCTTGGAGTGGCTGACGGTGACGTAGCCAAGCTGCGCGACGAGGTGCGCAGCAATCTCGAGCGCGAGGTCAAGCGGCGGATCCAGGCCAAGCTCAAGGAGCAGGTCATGAACGCGCTGATCGAGGTCAATCCGATCGGCGTGCCCAAGGCGCTGATCGAGTCCGAATCGCAGCAACTGGCCGAGAATGCCAAGCGCGATCTGGAAATGCGCGGGATGAACACCAGGGACATTCCGGTCGAGGCATCGTGGTTCACCGAGCAGGCCGAACGACGCGTCAAGCTCGGATTGATCATGGCCGAACTGGTCAAGGCCAACGACTTGTTCGCCAAACCCGAACAGGTCAGAACTCTGGTCGAGGAAATGGCTCAGAGCTACGAGGATCCTTCCGAACTCGTGCGCTGGTACTACGCCCAGCCGGAGCGGCTGTCGCAGGCCGAAGCGGTCGTGGTCGAGGACAATGTGGTCCAGTGGGTGATGTCGCAGGTCGAGGTGACCGACAGCGAGATCGGGTTCGATGAACTGATGGGCAATGCAGCCTGAAGCGGCGAAGGGGCGACGAATGATGGGCTCCAATCCTGATGGAAGCAGCACCTGGAATCCGGTCGGTCTCGGCCTGGTCCCAATGGTCGTCGAGCAGAGCGGGCGCGGCGAGCGCGCCTACGACATCTATTCGCGCCTTCTCAAGGAGCGCGTGGTCTTTCTGGTCGGACCGGTCAACGATGTCACGGCGAACCTGATCGTGGCGCAGTTGCTGTTCCTCGAGTCCGAGAATCCGGACAAGGACGTGCACCTGTACATCAACAGCCCCGGAGGCTCGGTGTCGGCCGGGCTTGCGATCTACGACACGATGCAGTTCATCAAGCCGAACGTGAGCACCCTGTGCATCGGCCAGGCAGCCAGCATGGGTTCGTTCCTGCTTGCGGCCGGCGAGAAGGGCAAGCGCTTCTGCCTGCCGAACTCGCGCGTGATGATCCACCAGCCGCTGGGTGGCTTCCAGGGGCAGGCGTCGGACATCGAGATCCATGCGCGCGAGATCCTCAGCATTCGTGCGCGGCTCAACGAGATGTTGGCGAAGCACACCGGTCAGCCGGTCGAGCGGATCGAGCGGGATACGGACCGGGACAACTTCATGAGTGGAACCGAGGCAGTCGAGTACGGCATCGTGGACAAGGTCCTCACGTCCCGCACCGACAGCTGATTCCGGAGATTGCGATGAGCGAGAAGAAGGCGGGTGGAGAGAAGCTGTTGTACTGCTCCTTTTGCGGCAAGAGCCAGCATGAGGTGCGAAAGCTGATCGCGGGTCCGTCGGTGTTCATCTGCGACGAGTGCATCGAGCTTTGCAACGACATCATCCGCGACGAGATGCTGGAGAGCGCGGGTGGCGATGGCGCCAAGGGCAACCTGCCGACACCGCGCGAGATCTGCGAGATTCTCGACCAGTACGTGATCGGGCAGGGACAGGCCAAGCGCAACCTCGCCGTGGCGGTCTACAACCACTACAAGCGTCTGCGCCACCTCTCCGGTGACAAGGACGAGGTCGAGCTTTCCAAGAGCAACATCCTGCTGATCGGCCCGACCGGTTCGGGCAAGACGCTGCTCGCACAGACGCTGGCCCGCCTGCTCAACGTGCCGTTCGTGATGGCCGATGCGACGACCCTGACCGAGGCCGGCTACGTCGGCGAGGACGTCGAGAACATCATCCAGAAGCTCCTGCAAAAATGCGAGTACGAGGTCGAGAAGGCCCAGCAGGGCATCGTCTATATCGACGAGATCGACAAGATTTCGCGCAAGTCGGACAATCCGTCGATCACGCGTGACGTCTCGGGCGAAGGTGTCCAGCAGGCGTTGCTGAAGCTCGTCGAGGGCACCACGGCCTCGATCCCGCCGCAGGGTGGGCGCAAGCATCCGAACCAGGACTTCATCCAGGTCGATACGACCAACATCCTGTTCATCTGCGGCGGGGCATTCGACGGGCTCGAGAAGGTGATCCGCGACCGGACCGAGCGGGCCGGGATCGGCTTCGGCGCCGAAGTGAAGAGCCGCGATGGCAAGAGCGTGTCGGAGTCGCTGCGCCAGGTCGAGCCCGAGGATCTGGTCAAGTTTGGCCTGATACCCGAGTTCGTGGGCCGGCTGCCGGTGGTCGCGACCCTGCAGGAGCTGGACGAAGACGCCTTGATCCGCATCCTGGTCGAGCCCAAGAACGCGCTCGTGAAACAGTACGAGAAGCTGTTCGGCATGGAAGGCGTCGAACTCGAGATCCGTCCGGCGGCACTGCACGCCGTGGCCCGCAAGGCCATCCGGCGCAAGACCGGTGCGCGCGGCCTGCGTTCGATTCTCGAAGCGGCATTGCTCGACATCATGTACGACCTTCCCGGAATGGAAGGCGTCGAGAAGGTCGTCGTCGATGAAGGAACGATCGAGGAAGGCTCCCAGCCGTTGCTGATCTATGCCGATCAGCAGAAGGTCTCCGGATCGAACTGATCCGGGTCGCCTTTGCGGCTTGATTTTTGCCGGCGAGCCCCCACTTGCCTCAACATGGTCCTTCGAGGTAGAAAAAAACATGTCAAGCCCGCTTGAATTCCCCAACGAGCAGATCGAACTTCCGCTGCTTCCCCTGCGCGACGTGGTCGTGTTCCCCCACATGGTCATTCCGCTCTTCGTCGGGCGCCCGAAGTCGATCCGGGCTCTCGAGAACGCGATGGAGGCGGACAAGAGCATCCTGCTGATCGCACAGAAGTCCGCCGCCAAGGACGAACCTGGTGCGGACGACCTGTACGAGGTGGGTTGCATCGCCAATATCCTCCAGATGCTGAAGCTGCCCGACGGCACGATCAAGGTGCTGGTCGAAGGGGTGCAGCGAGCACGGGTCGACTCGGTCGAGGACATGCCCAACCTGTTCGTCGCCAGGGTCACTCCGGTGCCGGTTCCCGAAGGGGAGGACACCGAGGTGGAGGCGATGCGCCGGGCGATCATCGCCCAGTTCGATCAGTACGTGAAACTGAACAAGAAGATCCCGCCCGAGATCCTGGCATCGCTGTCGGGGATCGAGGACGGCGGTCGGCTGGCGGACACGATTGCCGCGCATCTGCCGCTCAAGCTCGAGCAGAAGCAGGAAGTGCTCGAAATGTTCGGGACCTCCGAGCGGCTGGAGAAGCTGCTCTCGCAGATGGAAACCGAACTCGATATTCTCCAGGTCGAGAAGCGCATCCGCGGGCGCGTCAAGCGCCAGATGGAGAAGAGCCAGCGCGAGTATTACCTGAACGAACAGGTCAAGGCCATCCAGAAGGAACTCGGCGAAGGCGAAGAAGGTGCCGATCTCGAGGAGATGGACAAGAAGATCAAATCCGCCGGCATGCCCAAGGAGGCCCTGGCCAAGGCCCAGGCGGAGTTCAAGAAGCTTCGCCTGATGTCTCCGATGTCGGCCGAAGCGACCGTCGTACGCAACTACATCGAGACGCTGATCGGCCTGCCCTGGAAGAAGAAGTCGCGTGTTTCCAAGGATCTGGCTGCAGCCGAGAAGGTGCTCGATCGCGATCACTACGGGCTCGAGCGCGTCAAGGAGCGCATCGTCGAGTACCTGGCGGTGCAACAGCGCGTCGACAAGGTCAAGGCGCCGATCCTGTGCCTGGTCGGACCTCCGGGCGTCGGCAAGACCTCGCTCGGGCAGTCGATCGCCAAGGCCACGAACCGCAGGTTCGTGCGCATGGCGCTGGGCGGCGTGCGTGACGAGGCCGAGATCCGCGGCCATCGGCGGACCTACATCGGTTCGATGCCGGGCAAGATCCTGCAGAACATGAACCGCGTCGGCGTCAAGAATCCGCTCTTCCTGCTTGACGAAGTCGACAAGCTCGGAATGGACTTCCGCGGCGATCCCAGCTCGGCGCTGCTCGAGGTCCTGGACCCGGAGCAGAACCACACGTTCCAGGATCACTACATCGAGGTCGACTTCGATCTGTCCGACGTCATGTTCGTCGCCACGGCCAACACGCTCAACATCCCCGCGGCCTTGCTCGACCGGATGGAGGTGATCCGCCTTTCCGGCTATACGGAGGATGAGAAGGTCAATATCGCCCTGCGTTACCTGCTGCCGAAGCAGATGAAGAACAACGGGCTGAAGACCGAGGAACTGTCGGTGACCGAGGATGCCTTGCGTGACGTATGCCGCTACTACACGCGGGAGGCTGGTGTGCGCAGCCTGGAGCGGGAGATCTCCAAGATCTGCCGCAAGGTCGTCAAGGCGCTGGTGCTCCGCAAGCGCAGCACCAAGATCGTGGTCAATGCGAAGAACCTCGACAAGTACCTCGGCGTTCGCAAGTTCTCGTTCGGCATGGCCGAGAAGGAGAACCAGGTCGGTCAGGTGACCGGTCTGGCCTGGACCGAAGTCGGAGGCGAACTACTGACGATCGAAGCGGTTGTGTTGCCCGGCAAGGGCAAGGTGGTGACCACCGGCAAGCTCGGCGAGGTGATGCAGGAGTCGATCCAGGCCGCGCTGTCGGTGGTGCGCAAGCGCGCCCGCTCGCTCGGCATCCAGGAGGATTTCTACCAGAAGAGCGACATCCACATCCACCTTCCGGAAGGCGCGATACCGAAGGATGGCCCCTCGGCCGGAATCGCGATCGCCACGGCGCTGGTGTCGGTGCTGACCGGGATTCCCGTGCGCTGCGATGTTGCGATGACCGGCGAGATCACGCTGCGGGGAGAAGTGTTGCCGATCGGCGGGCTCAAGGAGAAGCTTCTTGCGGCCGTGCGCGGCGGGATCACGAAGGCGCTCATTCCGGAGGAGAACGTCAAGGATCTGGCGGAGATTCCCGAGAACATCAAAAATGCGCTCGAGATCGTTCCGGTGCGGTGGATCGACAAGGTTCTCGAGTACGCGCTCGAACGCGAGCCGAAGCCGCTGGCCGATGAGGTTCCGGTTCCGGCTGCCGAAGTGACGGCGGCATCGGCTCCTTCCAAGTCCGAGCCCGTACGCAAACGGACGCGCGCCCACTGACCCGACTGCGGTAACCGGGCGTTTCTTGATCGATGCGACGTGCACTTGCACGTCGCATCTTTTGTTGACACGCTCGAATCGCGCGCGCTATAAAACCGGTGCAGGGCAGAGGCGGCTTGGGCATCCGTCGCATGCGGCCTCCAAGTTCTGGTGACGATGTACACCACACCCACAATTCGAGAGGGGGCATACGTGAACAAATCCGAACTGGTTGACCAGATTGCCGCAGACGCGGAGATCTCCAAGGCTGCAGCCGGACGGGCGCTCGATGCGGCCGTATCCGCTGTCAAATCGGCCCTGAAGAAGGGCGATACCGTTACGTTGGTGGGGTTTGGTACGTTCTACGTGGGAGAGCGTGCAGCGCGTACGGGCCGTAATCCGCGCACCGGAAAGAGCATCAAGATCAAGGCAGCCAGGGTTCCGAAGTTCCGCGCTGGCAAGGGCCTGAAAGACGCAGTATAATCCCGTGCTTTCCGGGATGGCCGGCAGGTCTTCCCGGATCGACACGGGTGCTTAGCTCAGTTGGTAGAGCGTCGCCCTTACAAGGCGAATGTCGGCGGTTCGACCCCGTCAGCACCCACCAGAACTCGAATGACAGGCCACAGTAGTTGGCCTGTCTTCGTTTCTCCGGCCGTGTGCCCCTTCACGTTTGGAACCGATCCGGTTTCGTTCGGGGAAAACGTCCGGAAAGCGGCGACTGCCTTGACCGCAAGGGGCAAGAGCCTCTAGAATTCACGCTTTCCAGCCGGGGGCGGTTAGCTCAGCGGTAGAGCACTGCCTTCACACGGCAGGGGTCACTGGTTCGATCCCAGTACCGCCCACCAGCCACGAAACCCCGATGCCTATGCTTCGGGGTTTTTTGTTTCCGGCGTTCATTTTTGCTCAAGGTTCCACCTCCGATGACCACCGAAGTCCGCACCCGTTTTGCTCCGAGCCCGACCGGCTATCTTCATATCGGGGGCGCCCGCACCGCGCTGTTCTGCTGGGCGTATGCCCGCCGGCACAACGGGACGTTCGTCCTGCGGGTCGAGGATACGGATGTGGAGCGTTCGACGCCCGAGGCCGTGCAGGCGATCCTCGACGGCATGAGCTGGCTTGGACTCGAGCCCGACGAAGGGCCGTTCTACCAGATGCAGCGCATGGAGCGCTACAGGGAGCTCATCGCGCGCATGCTCGCGGAGGGTACGGCCTACCATTGCTACGCAACCCCGGAAGAACTGGACGCAATGCGTGAGGCACAGCGGGAACGCGGCGAGAAGCCCCGCTACGACGGGCGCTGGCGGCCCGAGCCGGGCAAGGAACTTCCGACACCGCCGACCGACCGGGCTCCGGTGGTTCGCTTTCGGAATCCCACGGGTGGTGTCGTGGCCTGGAATGATCTGGTCAAGGGGCGGATCGAGATCGCCAACGCCGAACTCGACGATCTGGTCATCGCTCGGGCCGATGGCACGCCGACCTACAACTTCTGCGTCGTCGTCGACGATCTCGACATGCGCATCACGCATGTGATTCGTGGTGACGACCACGTGAACAACACTCCGCGCCAGATCAACATCCTGCTGGCGCTCGGCGCAGCGTTGCCGCAATACGCGCACCTGTCGATGATCCTGGGGGATGACGGAACCAAGCTGTCGAAGCGCCATGGCGCGGTCAGCGTCATGCAGTACCACGAGGATGGCTACCTGCCCGATGCGGTCATCAACTATCTTGCGCGGCTCGGCTGGAGTCACGGGGACGACGAGATCTTTTCGCGGATCCAGTTCATCGAATGGTTCGACCTGGACCACATCACGCCCTCGGCAGCGCAGTTCAACACCGAGAAACT
>JBJHDM010000035.1:0-34454 GCA_050486545.1 Rhodocyclaceae bacterium
ATGCTGCCCGACCTGTACTTTCCCGAGGCGGTCGAGAACGTGCTGCTGTTCGACGACGCCTTTCTCGGCACCGCGCGCAGGGTGCGCGAGCGCTGCATCCGCGATGCGGCATACGCCAACGCGATCCGCTGGCAACCGGCGTTCAAGCAACTTCTCTACCGCAACGACGACGGCAAGCTCGTCGTGACGATCAGCCAGAACTCGATCGGCAATGCGATCACCGAACTGCTCGGGGTCGTCGTCCATCGCCGCCCTGACGCGGAGGCCTACGCACAGGCCGAACCACACCTGGTCGAACGCCTGCTCGAGGTGCGCGAGCGCCTGATCGAGGCCGATCTCGGCGAACCGCTGACGACCGAATACTGGCCGTGACGCCTTGCGGCAAAGACGACGAAGGCCGGTGCTCCCCAGCGGGAGGCACCGGCCTTGCGGACGACCGGAGCGGCTACGCTCCGGACGAAGGGATCAGGCGGGATTACGGGGGCGGATGATCCACACCGGACTGCTGCTCGTACGCGCGACCTCCTGCGCGACGCTGCCCATCACCAGGCGATTGAGGCCGGAACGGCCATGGCTGCTCAGGACCAGGAGCGATCCGGGCTGGTCGTCGACGAACGAGGTGATCGCCTCCGCGGCATGCTTGCCGTGCAGGACTTCCCATTCGGCCGCGACCCCGTGATCCTTGCGCAGCTGCTCGGCCAACCTGCGCAGATAGACCCACTCTCCGCTGTCCCCGCCCTCGGGGATGTGCGTCTTGTCGGGATCGAGGACCTGGACGAGCTGGAGGGTCGCCTTGAGCCAGGCGGCGCACTGCGCCGCCGGCGCGAGCGCCTGCTCGGACAGCGGCGAGCCGTCGACGCAGACGAACACCGTACGGACCGGCCCGGTCCACTTGCGGGGATGCTTCGGACCGACCACGACGACCGGACCGGAGTATTCCTGCACGATATGTTGCGCGACGCTGCCGAGCACCATCTCCGAGACCGCACCCCGGGCGTGCGTCGCCATGCAGCAGACATTGCCCTTGCCCGACTTCAGCGCGGCCAGCAGTCCGTTGGCCGGGGAAGGATCGGCAAGCACGGTGATGTCGGCATCGAGGTCGTCGATCGCGTGCCGTACCGCTCGCTCGCGCCGGGCCGCCTCCTCCGGCTTGGTCACGACCGAAACCAGGTGCAGGCGAAGCCCCATCTGGGTGGCGAGTGCCTGACCCGCCGTCAAGGCGTCGAGCGAACGATGGGAATCGTCGACCGGTACCACCAGGCATTTGTCCATACTGCGTATCTCCTGTCGCATGAATGCCGAATCGCTTCAGACTATCCCAGTCTGTTGGATCTCGGTCAACCGCCGCGTGGCGAACGATGTGCCGCGGCCGTTCAGACGGGGTCGAGCGGCCAGAACAACGGGATCATCACGCTCGCGCTCAGGCACACGATCAGGTTCATCGGCACGCCGAGACGTGCGAAGTCGGTGAAGCGGTAGTTGCCGGCGTTGTAGACCAGGGTATTCGTCTGGTAGCCGACGGGGGTCGCGAAACTCGCGCTGGCGGCGAACATGACGCCGACGACGAAGGGCCGTGGATCGACGCCCAACTGCTGCGCCACCCCGATCACGATGGGCGTAAACAGCACCGCCACCGCGTTGTTGCTGATGAATTCGGTCGCGATCGAGGCCAGCACGATGACGAGCGCGAGCATCATCCAGGGCGGCAGGCCTGCCCCACCACCGACCAGGCCGGTCGCCATCAGGTCGGCAAGGCCCGATTCGCGCATCGCGATGCTGATCGCGAGCATGCCGAAGATGAGGATCAGGATCGGCCATTCGATCGCCTTGTAGGCCTCGTCGGCCCGGATGCAGCCGGTCGCCACGACCAGCGCGGCCCCGATCAGGGCCAGCCCTTCGATCGGCATCACCCTGAACGCGGCCAGCACCATCACCCCGGCAATCGTGGCGACCGCGATCGGGGCCTTGCCATGGCGGTTGGCGGGCACCCGGCCCTCGGTGATCGCAAACAGGTCGCCGTTGTCGCAGAAGCGCTTGATCTGCGCAGGCGTGCCCTCCACGAGCAGCACGTCGCCGAACTGCAGTTGGAAGTCGTCCCCGATCGCGGCAATGGACGCATCCTTGCGATGCACGGCGATGAGGTGGATACCGTAACGTGCCGCCAGATCGAGGTCCCGGATCGGTCGCAGCACGTAGCGCGACGTCTGACCCACGATCGCCTCGACCATCACCACGCCGCGGCGGCGCAGCGTTTCGAGGTCGTGACCATTCGGTCCCGCACTCGGAAGGCCGACCAGATCGGTGCCGCGCAAGTCCATCATCGCGCTGCTGCGGCTATGGACGACGAGGCGGTCGCCGGCCATCAGTGCGGTGGACGGGTCGGGGGCGGTGACCTCGTCATCCCCACGAAAGAGCTTGAGCACTTCGATCGTGCCGTTGGAAAGCCGTGCCTCTTGCAGGGAACGGCCGACGAGCCGGGAATGTTCCGGTACGAACAGCTCGGTCATGAACAGCCGGTCCCCGCTTCCGGTGAATTGCTGGGTCAGCGTCTCGCGGACCGGCATGAAACGCGGCGCCATCCAGTACAGGAAGGCACAGCCTGCGACGGCCAGCACGATGGCCGGCGCACTGATCTCGAACATGTGAAACGCGGCAAGCCCCATGTCGCGCGCCACCCCATCGACTAGGATGTTCGTCGACGTGCCGACGAGCGTGATCAGGCCGCCGAGGATGGTCGCGTACGACAGCGGGATCAACAGGCGTGAGGGGGCAATGCCGGTACGCGCAGCCAGCGCGATGACCGCCGGAATCATCACCATCACGACCGGCGTGTTGTTGATGAACGGGGATACGAGCACGCCGACCAGCATCAGCGCGAGCAGCAGGCGCCGCTCGCTTTGACCCGCCAGCACGCCCAGCCACTCGCCGAGACGATCCACGCACCCGGTGCGGCTCAAGGCACCGCTGATGATGAACAGGCAGGCGACGGTGATCGGGGCGCTGTTGGAGAACACGCCCAGCACCTGGTCCGGACGCAGCAGCCCCAGCGCCAGCAAGCCTGCCACCGCCACCATGACGGCGACGTCGGGTTTGAGCCATTCGCGCACGAAGGTCGCGAACAGTCCCATCAGGACGAACCCTACGACATAGGCTTGCAGATTTTCGGGTACCGCCATGGTGCTCCCAGTCCGGGCAATCCGGAGACGGAAGGCACCTTACCGCAGGCGGGTTCGTCGCAAAATGAATAAACGGTTAATTCTATATTCCAATTCAGACTATATCTGCAGGGGCCTCAAGGCGGCCCCGAATCCTCTCCGGTCCGCGGCCGAACATCCACCATCAGCGGCTGGCCCGGTTCGCTGCATCCCTGCGCGCAGCAACGCCCCGGCTGGCGGTTTCGCGCGATCGGGCGGTCGGGTGTGGCCGCGGCCCCACGCTCGAGGAGACGCTCGACGAGCGCCACCTTGTCGCCGACCGGATAATGGCGCCAGATCTCCTGCTTCATCGCGGCAGGGGAACCGCCACCGTGCAGGCTGATGACGGAGTACCACCCGGCCTCGTAGGATGCGGTGAGGTCCTCCAGGAAACGGGCCGTCTCGATCCGCTTCTCGTACGGGATCGTGGGGTTGGCCCGCAGCACCTCTGCAAGCGACGCCGCCGTGGCCGGATTGTGATCCTCGTCGGGACCCGGCAGGGCCACCACCAGACCGCCGGAAACGTAGTGCGCGATCCGGTGCATGTCATAGATCTGGTTGGCCAGCAAGAGCTTGCCGATGTTGGCGAACACCGGATCGGGCATGAAGGTCCCCGAATGCGGATCCGGGCGCGCATACACCGATGCGGCCACGCCGCAGGCGTAGAAGCCTTCGACGATCGTGATCAGCTCGACCATCTGGTCGCGAAGGTGCCCCTCCTTGCCGGGATCGAAGCCGTTGGCCTCGCACATCAGCGCGCCGGCCCCGATCAGCAGGTCGCCGAACCCGGCGCGTGCCGCGATGCAACTGTGCCGGTGGTGCGTCGCATAGTCGTAGGTGAGCTGACCGGACTGCGCCCATTCCCCGTCGAGGAAGACGCGCTCCCACGGCACGAAGACCTGGTCGAACATCACGACCGCGGTCGATTGGCCGTATCGGGCGCTGAACAGCGCGGCCTTTTCTCCCGGCCGGCCGGCGGGCCGCGCGACGATGGTGACCCCCTCGGCATCGCAGGGGACGGCACAGCACAGCGCAAAATCGGCATCCTCGGCGGTCATGTTGCGACAGGGCATGACGAGGAACTCGTGCACGTACGGCGCGCCGGTCACGATCGCCTTGGTGCCCGAAATCACGATGCCGCGAGCGTCCCGGGAGACGACATGCACGTAGGCGTCGGGGTTGGACTGGCGGTGCGGGCGCAGGCGCCGGTCGCCCTTCGCGTCGGTCATGGCGACCCCCAGCGACAGGTCGCCTTCCTGGACCCGGTCGAGATATTCCCGAAAGCGTTCCGTGTAGCGCGATCCGGTTTCCGCATCGAGGCGTGCCGCGGATTGCCCGATCGCGTTCATCGCGTCGTGGACGAGGTAGCGCTGCGCACAGCCCGTCTCCTGGCAGAGCAGGCGGACCGCTTCGAGCTTGTTGAGCAGGTCGCCCGCACTGTCGTTGATGTGCAGCATGCGATTGACCCGTCGTCCGGACGCGTGCTGCACGGCCGTCATCAGTGGCGCCAGATCCTCGCGCAGGGCCGCATCGTAGGTGTACCCCAATGCCCGCACGCCAGGCGCCAGCGCCGGCTCGTCGGCGACCGACTCGACCTTGCGGCCATCCACATAGACGACCGGACGGTAGCGGCGAAGGGATTCCCGGTACTCCTCGGAAGACATGAACATGATCGACTCCTGTGGGGAAGGATTCCTGGATCGGCTCCTGATTTTTGTCGGAGGGCCTGTTCAGCATCGGCCCAACACTGTTTACCATAGCGTCCATTGCTTCTTCGGCCCAACGCCCGCAAGTGGGACAATGGGCGCAGCTTTCCGGATTCGAGACCATGTCCGAAGATCTCGCCGCACCGATCGCGGCCATCCTGTACACCCCCACCGACCGGATCGAGGAACTGATGCTCGAGGCGGCCCGCACCCTCGCCGCACGCGGCATCAAGGTTGGCGGTGTGCTCCAGCATGCCACCGGCGCCGCCTGCGGCATGGAGATGGAGGATCTCTACACCGGCGAGCGGTTCGGGCTGTCGCAGGAACTGGGCAGCGGATCCGAGGCCTGCCGGCTCGATACCGATTCGCTCGCCCACGCGGCGATCGCGGTCCGCCGTGCCGTCGAGGACGGCGCGGCCCTGGTATTCATCAACAAGTTCGGCGCACAGGAAGCGGCCGGCAGCGGCCTGCGCGACGAAATGGGGATGGCCGTTCTTGCGGGCACCCCGCTGCTGACCGCGGTAGCCGAACGCTTCCTCGCCGACTGGCAGGCCTTCACGGACGGCACCTCGCTCCTGCTCAAGCCCGACCTGCAGGAAGTGCTCGACTGGTGGGCAGACACGCAACGACAGGACGGCGACGCCTGATGCAGTGCCGCCCAGGCTGTGCCGCCTGCTGCATCGCCCCGTCGATCTCCAGCCCGATCCCGGGACTGCCTGCCGGAAAGCCTGCCGGCCTTGCCTGCCCGGAACTCACGCCGGACCTGCGCTGCCGCCTGTTCGGCCGGCCGGAGCGGCCGACGTGCTGCACCGGACTGCAGCCCTCCCCCGAAATGTGCGGAACCGAGCGCGGCGAGGCCCTCGCATGGCTGCAGCGACTCGAACGGCTGACCGCCCCTCCCCGCCCGGTCACGACATGATCGTCTACCTCCATGGCTTTCGATCCGCTCCCGCATCGGTCAAGGCGCAAGCCCTCCGCCGACGCATGGAAGAACGCGGCCTGGGCGATCACTTCTGGTGCGAGCAGTTGCCGGTGTCGCCGCGGGAAGCGATCGCGTTGGTCGAGTCGCGACTGCGTCGATGCCTGGCCGCGCCCGGCCGGCCTGCTCCGACGCTGGTAGGAAGCTCGCTGGGGGGGTTCTATGCCACCTGGCTTGCGCAACGCCACGACCTGCACGCGGTCGTCGTCAACCCCGCGGTGGTCGCCCCCCTCTCGCTCGAAGACTGGATCGGCGAACAGACCAACCTCTACACGGGCGAGACCTTCGACTTCAAGGCCGACTACATCGACGAATTGCGTGCGCTCGAGGTCGAGCGGATCACGCATCCGGACCAGTTCTGGCTGCTGGTCGAAACCGGTGACGAAGTGCTCGACTATCGGGAGGCCGTGCGCAAGTACGCCGGTGCGCGCCAGACCGTGCTCGACGGCGGGGATCATGGGTTCACGCGCTGGAACGACTATCTCGACGCGATCATCGACTTTGCGGGGCTGACATGACCGCCTCCGGTTTCGACGCCGCGCGATTCAAGGCGATGGAGCGGGCCGGCTTCAACCGCATCGCAACCCGCTATGCACAGGGCGCCCACTTGCGTGCGGACCTCGCATCGGCGCTGCTCGACGCGGCCGATCTGGCCCCGGGCCAGCGGGTGCTCGACCTGGCGAGCGGTCCCGGCCTGCTCGCACGGGATGCCGCACGCCGCATCCAGCCCGGTGGCTGGGTGCTTGCCACCGACATCGCGGAAGGCATGCTCGCAGTGGGCGAGCGCCTGCTCCGGGCCGATCCGGACGAGACCTTGCATGCGAGCGTCGGCTTTGCCGCGACCGATGCCGAGCATCTGTGCCTGCCCGACCACAGCTTCGACCGGGTCCTCATCGGTCTCGCCCTGTTCGTGTTTCCGGATGCGGAGAAGGCCCTTGCGGAGATCCGGCGCGTGCTGCGCCCAGGCGGCCGGCTCATCGTGTCGGTATGGGGGCCGGGCGAGACGGTGCCGCTGATCACCCGCGCGCAGGCGTGCATCGCACGCGTGCTCCCGCCGCCGAAGGTCGCGCGCCCGTCGGTGTTTCGTTTCGGCGAGCCCGACGTACTTTCCGCCCTGCTGAGTGCAGCCGGATTCGAGGACGTCCGGATCGCGCCCTGCCGGTTCGACTGCCGGTTCGACGACGCCGAAACGTACTGGCAGGCCTTTCTCGACCTGGCCGGTGGCGTTGCCGAAGCCTTGTCCCGCCTTCCCGAGGAACGCAGCCGGATGCTGCGCCAATCGGTCGAAGCGGATCTCCACGCCCACCGCAACGAAAAGGGCGAGGGCTTCACGCTCGAAGCCCTCGCCCTCGTAGCCAGCGCGCGCACCTGAGTCGGCGCGCCGGGCCGACGTACTAGGCCTTCGTGTCGGTCGCCTGCGTCGGACCGCCCTCGGCTCCAGCCGCTCGCCTGGCGTCTTCGTCCGCAGGCGTTTCCGGCTCTTGCACACCGGAGGACACCCGATCGTCCGCGGGCTCTTGCCCGGCCGTCGTCTCTTGCTCCGGTACGCCCTGCTCGCTCGGCTCCTTCCGCTGCGTCGGCTCTTGAGCGGCTGGCGCCTCCTGCTCGGCCTGATCCGGCACCTCGGACGCCCCCGTTGCCACACCGCGCTCGGGCGACGCTTCGCCTTCTGCGGACTTGCCAGCCTTGGCCCCCTCGGGACCGGCCTGCCCTTCGTGCGAACGCTCCTCGGCGGAAGGCTCCGACGGTTCCGGAGACGTGGCGACGGCGGGCTCGCGTTCGGCCTGCGCGTCGTCAGCCTTGCCTGGCGCCGTGCCGGAGACCTTCTCGTCCGAATGCTCGAGCACGACACCTTCACCCCCGTTCTTGCGTGCCGTCCCGTCGAGCAGCAATGCCGTGACGCGCTCCTTGAACACGTCGCGTGCACCGCCCGCAGACAGCCGCTCGTATCCGGACGACAGGTGCTCGAACAATTCCTTGTAGGACCCCGCCATCGACACGAACAGCGTCGCGGTCTTGTCGAAATGGCTCTCGACCTCGCGCTTGTATCCCGCAACCTCGTCTTTCTGGCGCTGCAACTCGCCTTCGAGTTCCTCGATGCGCTGCTTCGCGCCGCCACTTTGCCGCCCGACGAAAAAGCCGATCACGCCGGCGACCACCACCGCGACGATCGCAACCACCCACCACGTCTGTCCACTCATCCTCTGCCTCTCGAAATTGTGCGGCGACATTCCGGATGGATACGGGCTCCGTATCCTGGACGACGCCGACCGGGGCGCAGGGCCGTAGCCACACGGCGCCCGACCTCACGATTCACCAAGGGCGAAGTATACGCGGATCGCCGCTGTCATGCAGCGGCGGCGCGCACCGACAGGGCCCGCAATGGCCGCGCTGCCGCTACGCCGGCCTGCTAAACTGTCGGGTCGGGATTCGGGGAAAAGACAAGTCGATGTTCGTGCTTTTTGAAGATGGCGGGGCTTTCAAGGCCGGGACGATCCT
Organism: Rhodocyclaceae bacterium; assembly: GCA_050486545.1. GTDB lineage: Bacteria > Pseudomonadota > Gammaproteobacteria > Burkholderiales > Rhodocyclaceae > DAOMNN01. Next base: position 8,379 of record JBJHDM010000035.1, read on the forward strand.
GGCCGACAACGACGCCTCGCTGCAGGTCGAGACGTCTCACGGCAAGCGCGTCAAGCTCAAGACCAGCCATGTGCTGATGCGCTTTCGCGAGCCGGCGCCGAGCGAACTGATCGACCGCGCGGAAGCGGGCGCCGAGGAACTCGACACCGACTTCCTCTGGGAAGTCTGTGGCGACGACGAGTTTTCGTTCGTCGACTTCGCGCAGGAGTATTACGGTCGTACGCCGACGTCGGTCGAGTCGGCCACGGTGTTGCTACGGCTGCATTCCGCACCGATCCACTTCCACCGGAAGGGGCGCGGCCGGTTTCGCAAGGCCCCCGCCGAGATCCTGCAGGCCGCCCTGGCCGGCCTCGAAAAGAAGCGCCTGCAGGCCGAAGCGATGGAACGCATGCGTGCGGAACTCGTGGACGGGCGGCTACCGCCCGAACTGACCATGATGATGCCGCAATTGCTCTATCGGCCCGACCGCAACCGCATCGAGACCAAGGCGCTGGAAGCCGCCTGCGTGGATGCCGGCCTGTCCGCCCCCCGGCTGCTGCTCAAGTGCGGCGCCCTGGCATCGAGCTACGACTACCATCGCGACCGTTTCCTGTTCGAACACTTCCCGGACGGAACGAACTTTCCGCCTTTCGAGCACCCCACGGATCCCGAGGGCCTGCCACGCGCGGCGGTGGCCGCGTTCTCGATCGACGACGCGAGCACGACCGAGATCGACGACGCCTTTTCGGTCACCCCGCGCGAAGGCGGCGGCTGGTCGATCGGCATTCACATCGCCGCACCCGCGTTGGGTTTCTCCCGCAGTTCCACGCTCGATGAGATCGCCCGGCGACGCCTGTCCACCGTGTACATGCCGGGCAACAAGATCACGATGCTCCCCGACGAAGTGGTCGAGTGCTTCACGCTGGCCGCCGATCGCGACTGCCCGGCCGTTTCGCTGTATCTCGAAGTGACTCCGGCACTGGCCATCACGGGCATCGAGAGCCGCGTGGAGCGGGTTCCCATCGTCGCGAACCTGCGGCATCACGATCTCGAGCCGGTCTTCAACGAACACACGCTGCTCAACGGCGGTCCGGACTTCGCGTGGAAGCGCGAGCTGACCCTGCTGTGGGACCTCGCCACGGTCCTGGAGGCCGGGCGCGGCAAGGCCAGCGTCAACATGAACCAGACCGACTACAGCTTCTACGTCGACTGGCAGACGCCTTCGCCGGACGGCCCCGGCTACGTGACGATCAGCCAGCGTCGGCGCGGCTCGCCGCTCGACAAGCTCGTCTCCGAACTGATGATCCTGGCCAATTCGACCTGGGGCAAGATGCTCGCCGAGGCGGGCGTGGCCGCCCTGTATCGGGTCCAGAACGGCGGCAAGGTGCGGATGACGACCGCGGCCGAACCCCACGAGGCGCTCGGCGTCGACTGCTACGCCTGGTCGAGTTCGCCGCTGCGCCGCTACATCGACCTGGTCAATCAGTGGCAGATCGTCGCGATGCTGCGCGGACAGACCCCGGCATTCGCCCCGCGCTCGACCGATCTGATGGCGGCGATGCGCGACTTCGAACTCACCTATGCCGCGTATGCCGAGTTCCAGCGCCAGATGGAACGGTACTGGTGCCTGCGCTGGTTGCGTCAGCACGCCCGCAAGACGGTCGAGGCACGGGTCCTTCGCGACAACGTCGTGAAACTGGAAGACGTTCCGCTGGTCATCAAGGTACCTTCGCTACCCCTGCAGGTGCCCGGCAGCCGCATCCGGCTCGCCATCGAAGGAAGCGACCTGGTGGATGTCGACGTGCACGCACAGTACATTGAAACGCTCGCAGAGCCCGATCCGGAAGATGCCACCGAGTCGGTTTATGAAGGATCCTGAACCCCGCACATGTCGTATAGCCTGAGCCTTCCGTCCGACCCGTGGCGCCTGCCCGTCGCAGCCGGCGGCCTCATGGCGACCCTTTTGGCGGACCGCAAGCTGCAAGTGGCGCTGTTCGTGTCCGTGCTGCTCCATGGCTTGCTGCTCACGCTGCACTTCACGATGCCCGAGCGCGAGCAGGCTCGCGATCGCGACCGCGGCCTGGAAGTGGTCCTGGTGAATGCCCGGCATGCCCAGGCACCGGACCAGGCCGAGGCCCTTGCCCAGGCCAACCTCGACGGAGGCGGCACCGTCGAAACCGATGAGCGTCCCAGCACGCCGGTGCCCCCGCAGGAGACCCGACAGGAAGGCGACAGCATCGTGGACGCCCAGAAGGCCGTTCCGGTCGAACGCCCGGCGCCACCTCCGGTGATCACGCAGCCCAAGCCGGCCAAGCCCGCTCCCACGGTCGCCCCCCAGCGCAAGGAGCCGGAACAGGTCGCAGAGGAAGCCCGGCCCGAGCCCCCGGTCACGTCGGGAATCGACCTGATGGACAGTATCGCGGCCATTGCACGCATGGAAGCGCAGATCGACCGCCAGTTGAACGAGTATGCCAAACGCCCGCGCAAGACCGTGATCGGCGCCCGCACGCGCGAACACCGCTTCGCGCAGTACCTGGAGGACTGGCGCCTGAAGGTCGAGCGCGTCGGCACCCTGAACTATCCCGACGCCGCCCGCGGTCGTCTGTACGGGAACCTGCTGCTGCTCGTCGCCATTCGCGCCGACGGCTCGCTCGATCGCGTCGAGATCCAGCGCTCCTCGGGCCAGAAGGTGCTCGACGACGCGGCCATCCGCATCGTCGAACTGGCCGCTCCGTTCGCCCCCTTCCCGCCGGACATCCGAACCGACACCGACATCATCGAAATCGTGCGAACCTGGAACTTCACGAACTCCGATCAGTTCCGCACCCGCTGAACCCCGGAAGGATTGCGAACCAAATGGACCGCTACGCCGTCATCGGAAATCCCGTCGCGCACAGCAAGTCGCCGCAGATCCATGCAGCGTTCGCTCTGCAGACCGGGCAGTCGCTCGAGTACGGAACCGTGCTCGCTCCGCTCGACGGATTCGCCGCCGCGGTACGGCAATTCCGTGAAGCCGGCGGGCGTGGCATGAACGTCACGGTACCGTTCAAGCTCGAGGCGTTCGATCTGTCCGACGTCCGCTCACCCCGCGCGGAAGCGGCCGGCGCGGTCAATACCCTGGCTTTCGATCGCGGGCAGGTGTTCGGCGACAACACCGACGGCTCGGGCCTGGTGCGGGACCTGATCGACAACCTTTCCTGCCCGCTTCGCGGGCGTCGCATCCTGCTGCTCGGTGCCGGCGGGGCGGCGCGCGGTGCCCTGTTGCCACTGTTGGCCGAAGCGCCGGAAAGTCTCACGATCGCCAACCGCACGGCCTCCAAGGCCGCCCAGCTGGCGGAACGGTTCCGCACGTACGCACCGGTCGCGGTGGTGCATGGATGCGGCTTCGAAGCACTCCGGGGCCGCCGATTCGACCTCGTCATCAACGCCACCTCGTCCAGCCTCGCCGACCAGGCCCCCGCTCTGCCAACCGGAATCTTCGCGCCCGGAGCGCTGGCCTACGACATGATGTACGGCCGCGGCGACACCCCCTTCCTGGCCGCCGCACGCGCCGATGGCGCACAGCGCCTGGCCGATGGAATCGGCATGCTGGTCGAGCAGGCGGCCGAGAGCTTCCTGTTGTGGCGCGGCGTACGGCCCGACACCCGGACGGTCCTGGAGGGTCTGCGGCGCCAGCTCGCACATCCATGAGGCGTGCGCTGCGCACAGCCGCATGGGCAACCCTCGCCTGTGCCGCGGCACTCCTCGTGATCCAGGGCTGGTTCTTCGCCCACATCTGGTGGTGGAAGGACCGCGACCCGACCAGCACGCGCTTCATGCGCCTCCAGCTTGCCGAGTTGCGCCAGACGGACCCGCAGACCAGCCTACGGCATCACTGGATCCCCTACGAGCAAATCTCCATCCACCTCAAACGTGCGGTCGTCGCGGCCGAGGACGACCGCTTCCTCGATCACCGCGGTTTCGACTGGCAGGGCATCCAGCACGCGATCGAACGCAATCGTCGATCCGGCGCAGCCGTCGCCGGCGGGTCGACGATTTCCCAGCAGCTCGCCAAGAACCTGTTCCTGTCACCGCAGCGCAGCTACGTGCGCAAGGCGCAGGAGGCCGCCATCACGGTCATGATCGAATCGACCTGGAGCAAGCGCAGGATTCTCGAGGTCTATCTGAACGTGGTCGAATGGGGCGAAGGGGTTTTCGGTGCCGAAGCGGCGGCACAGCATTACTTCGGGCTATCGGCCGACCGGCTGGGCCCGGCCGAAGCCACGCGCCTTGCCGTCAAGCTGCCGAACCCGCGGCGCTTCGAGCGCGAGTTCGGCGCCCGCCAGCAACGGCATGCCGACCGCGTGCGCGCACGCATGCATCGCTCCCGTATCCCCTGAAACGCCGCCCCCGCAGGAACGCACTGCGGACGGTCGCCCGGCCGAAACACGGGCAGCGCCCGCAGACGGAAAAGTTTTTGTGCACGTGCAAAATCCGTTCGCACAGGCGCAAGCAAGTCCGTAGAATTTCGTCTTTCACGCCTTCTCGCCATCGAGCACCTCATGTCGCTGCACGACGAGCACCATCCTGACGACATCCAGCGCCACCTGCGCGAAGTGCAGGAACTGCTGGCCCGCCACAAGGTGGTCGAGGACCTCGTCCATCGGCAGGAGATGCCGCGCCACGATCTGGTCGAAACCCTCGTCCACAAGCAGCACGTCGCCGAGTTGCAGAACCGTCTCGACGAGCTTCATCCGGCCGATATCGCCTTCATTCTGGAGGCCCTGCCGCTCGAAGACCGCCTGTTCGTCTGGGACCTGGTCAAGGCCGAGCGCGACGGCGAGATCCTGCTGGAGGTGTCGGACGCGGTCCGCGAGTCGCTGATCGAGACGATGGACCCGGAGGAGCTGAAGGCCGCGGCCGAGTCGCTCGACGCCGACGAGCTGGCCGACCTCGCCCCCGACCTGCCGCCCGAAGTCATGCAGGACGTGTTCCAGTCGCTCGACAGCGAGGGGCGCGAGCAGTTGCGTGCGGCAATGTCCTACCCGGAGGACACCGTCGGCGCGCTGATGGACTTCGACATGGTCACCGTCCGGGAGGACGTGACCCTGGAGGTGGTGCTGCGCTACCTGCGCCGCTTCGAGGAGCTGCCCGACCATACCGACAAGCTCTTCGTCGTCGATCGCGAGGAACATCTGCGAGGCATCCTGACGCTGGAACAGTTGCTCATCAACGATCCCGAAAAGCTGGTCGGCGACGTCATGCGCACCGAGACCGTGATCAGTTTCGAACCGGGCGACGATGCGGACGACGCGGCACAGGCCTTCGAGCGGTACGACCTCATCTCGGCGCCGGTCGTCGACGGCGAGCACCGCGTCATCGGGCGCCTGACCGTCGCCGACGTCGTCGACTACATCCGCGAGGAAAGCGAGCAGGAACTGCTGAACCAGGCCGGTCTGCGCGAGGAGGAAGACATCTTCGCGTCCGTTTGGGACTCGGTGAAGAACCGCTGGGCGTGGCTGGCGATCAACATGGTCACGGCAATCATCGCGTCGCGCGTGATCGGCGCCTTCGAGGGCTCGATCGAAAAGCTCGTCGCGCTGGCCGCACTGATGCCGATCGTCGCCGGAATCGGTGGCAATTCGGGCAACCAGACGATCACGATGATCGTGCGCGCAATCGCGATGGGGCAGGTCGAGCACTCGGCGATGAAACGGCTGATCCGCAAGGAAATGGGGGTCGCCGTCGTCAATGGCCTGTTCTGGGGCGGCTTCCTGGGGCTGTTGGCCTGGTGGCTCTACGGCAGCTGGGAACTCGGGCTCGTGATGACCGCGGCGATGACGCTCAACCTGTTGCTGGCTGCCAGCGCAGGCGTGCTGATCCCGATGATTCGTACACGACTCGGACGCGATCCCGCGCTCGGCAGCTCGGTGATGATCACCGGGCTGACCGACTCGGGCGGCTTCTTCATCTTTCTCGGACTGGCGACGATCTTCCTGCTGTGATGGACTCGCCGCAACGGTCCCGGCGGGCCGCAGCGGCTTTGCTCAGGCTCGGTTCCAGCCGGCGAATACGTCGCGTGCGGCCGCGATCGTCGCATCGATATCCTCGGCCGTGTGCGCGGCGGACACGAACCCCGCCTCGAAGGCCGACGGCGCGAAGTAATGGCCGGCCTGCAGCATCGCGTGGAAGAAGCGGTTGAACGCCTCGCGGTCGCAGGCGGTCACTTCTGCGTAGGAGCGCGGTACGCGTTCGCCGAAATACAGGCCGAACATTCCGCCGACCGAATCGGCACAGAAGGGCAGGCCGTGCTCCCGCGCCGCGGCGGAAAGCCCATCGACCAGTTGCACGGCACGCGCGGCAAGCGTGTCATAGAAGCCCGGCTCGGAGAGCAGCTTCAGCGACGCGAGCCCGGCGGCGACCGCGACGGGGCTGCCCGACAACGTACCGGCCTGGTAGACCGAACCGAGCGGAGCGATCGCCTCCATGACGTCGCGACGCCCGCCGAAGGCCCCGACCGGCATGCCGCCACCGATGACCTTGCCCAGCGTGGTCAGGTCCGGCGTGATTCCATACAACCCCTGCACGCCCTGCGGCCCGACACGAAAGCCGGTCATGACCTCGTCGAAGATCAGCAGCGCGCCGTGCGCGGTGCACAGACGACGCAGCCCCCCGAGGAAGCCGGGGTCGGGCTTGATGAGGTTCATGTTGCCGGCGACCGGCTCGACGATGACGGCCGCGATCTCCTTGCCGCGCGCCTCGAACACCTTCTCGATGCCCTCCAGATCGTTGAAGTCGAGCACGATCGTATGTTTGGCGAAGTCGGCCGGCACGCCGCCCGAGGACGGATTGCCGAAGGTCAGCAGACCGGATCCGGCCTTCACCAGCAGGCTGTCCGCGTGTCCGTGGTAGCAACCCTCGAACTTGACGATCGCGTCACGCCCGGTGAAGCCGCGCGCCAGCCGAATCGCGCTCATCGTCGCCTCGGTGCCCGAGCTGACCAAGCGCACCATCTCGACCGAGGGCAGCAAGGCACAGATCCGCTCGGCCATCTCGATCTCGCCTTCGGTCGGGGCGCCGAACGACAGCCCGCGCAGCGCCGCCTCGCGCACCGCCTCGACGATCGCCGGATGGGCATGCCCGGCGATGGCCGGCCCCCACGAGCCCACATAGTCGATATAGCACGCGCCATCGGCATCCCAGACCCGCGCACCCTCGGCGCGCTCGATGAAGCGCGGCGTTCCGCCCACCGATCGGAAGGCGCGGACCGGGGAATTGACACCTCCCGGGATCGTTTTCTGGGCTCGGGCAAATAGGGCTTCGTTTCTGCTGTTCATATCAATCGGCCACTTCTTGTCAGTCGGAATCGGGAACCGAATTGTCGCCTCACGAGGCGCCGGGGTCCAGTTCGGGCGCGAAATCGTCCCGGTCGAGATACAGGTGGCGATAGGCCGCCACGCGTGCGGCCGGATCGGCGGCCTCGAACACATCCGAGATCACCGCCAACAGATCGGCACCCGCCGCAACGAGCGCAGGGGCGTTCTCGAGGGTGATCCCGCCGATCGTCGCCACCGGGAGGTCGAGTTCGGCATGGGCGCACCGGACCAGCTCGAGCGGTGCCCGCACCGCCCCGGGCTTGGTGCTCGAAGCGAACATCGCCCCGAACGCGACGTAGTCGGCGCCGGAAGCCACGGCCGTGGCAGCACGCGACCAGTCGTCGTAACACGACACCCCGAGGATCCGCTGCGGCCCGAGCGCCGCACGCAACGTGGCCGGATCGCCATCGTCACGTCCGGCATGCAGCCCGTCGGCATCGACATCGAGCGCCAGTTCGACGTCGTCATTGACGATGAACGGCACGCCTGCATCCCGACACAGCGCCCGCACGCGCAGCGCCTGCGCGCGCCGCATCCGCACGTCGGTCAAGCGCTTGTTGCGGTATTGCACGAGCGCCGGACCGCCGGACAGTGCCTGCTCCAGCCTGGCGAGAAGCAGGCCCTCGTCGGCCCAGTCCGGCGTAAGCAGATACAGCCCGCGGCGCGCTCGGGCTGGCCAGCGACCGCATCGCATCGCCGCATCGAGTTCCGGATCAGGCATCGTCCGGGCCCTCGTCGCGGGTCCAGAAGAAGCGGTCGGGCAACGCAAGGCCCATCCCGGGACGATAGGCAGCCCCAAGCGCGTGCCAGGTAAACTCCTGCGCTTCGCGTACGGCCTCGCGCAGATCCGTGCCGTGCGCCAGCTCGGCAGCCACCGCCGCCGACAGCGTCGCACGGGCGCCGAGATACTGCCCGCGATGGCGCTCCCATGCATCGGTACGCACGATCCCGCGCGGCCCGTACAGCACGTTCACATACTGCGGTCCGGGCTGCCCACCGCCCGTCAGCAAGACGTGCTCGGCACCCAGGCCGAGCACCCGGGCCACGCCATCGCCGTCGGACACGTCCTCCTCGTCCTCGTCGTCGCTCCCGAGCCCGGCCATGCGCCAGATCTCGTGGCTCCCGGCAACCAGAAGCGTCGTCTGGGGCAGGATCAGCTCGGCAAGCGCCTCGAGGTACTCGTCGTTCGCACCCTCGTCTCCATCGAGATGGCCGAGCACGGGCTCGAGCACCAGCGGTACTTCGGGATAATCGGAAAGGATCTCGGCAATCGCCGCAAGATTCTCGACGCTGCCCGCCATGCCAAGCTTGAACGCGCGCACCGGGATGTCCTCGAGCACCGCACGAGCCTGGGCAACGACCAGATCGGGCTCGAGCGCGACCAGATCGTCGACCCCGCGGGTATCGCGGACGGTGATCGCGGCGACGACCGACAGCGGATGGCAACCCATGCTCGCAAGGGTCAGCACATCGGATTGCAGATCCCCGCCACCGGTCGCATCGCTGGCGGAGAAACTGAGCACGACAGGGGGAGAGGGCGCGGTCGTCGCAGGCATGTACGGCCAGGAGCAGGGTGCCGCAGCTCGCCGGGAAGTCACGGGAATTGCGGTAAGATGCGGCGGATTCTACAACCAAAACACGCGGAGCACCCCAGCAGATGGCAAATCAGGAATACCGGACCTTCATGTGCCTGATCTGTGGCTTCATCTACGATGAAGAAGCGGGCCTTCCAGACGAGGGCATCGCGCCCGGCACCCGATGGGAAGACCTGCCCCCAAACTGGTCCTGCCCGGAATGCGAGGCTCGGAAGGAAGACTTCGAGATGATCGAGATCTGACCGCGCATACGCTCGGCACGGGATTCGGTGCGACGCGACCGCTCACGCACCGGTTGCCGTTCGTCCTGCGGGCACAGCCGCCCAACGGGTGGAGGCTCGCGTCGATCATCTATATTGCGTACCATGCGCGTTCTGGGAAAGAATAGTGCGGCGCCGGATCCCCGGCACCACACGAGAACAGATCCGGATCGCGATCGTTCGCGGCATGCGGTGACCGGAGCGCCCCATCGAGAACGAACCACACAGGAACGCCGAGCATCATGGATCTGACCGGTCTGAAGGTGATGGTCATCGACGACAGCAATACCATTCGTCGAAGCGCCGAGATATTCCTGACCCAGGCGGGCTGCGAAGTCCTCCTGGCCGAAGACGGATTCGACGCGCTGGCCAAGATCACCGACCACCACCCGGATGTGATCTTCGTCGACATCATGATGCCGCGCCTGGATGGCTACCAGACGTGTTCGCTGATCAAGAAGAACGCCCGGCTGTCCTCGACGCCGGTGATCATGTTGTCGTCCAAGGACGGCTTGTTCGATCGTGCGCGCGGTCGAATGGCCGGCTCCGACGAATACCTCACCAAACCCTTCACCAAGGACAGCCTGCTGAAGGCGGTTGCCCACCACGCGACCCAATCGAAATGACACCCGGGACGGGAGACTGACAGCAATGCCGATCAAGAAAATCCTAGTCGTCGACGATTCTCCAACCGAGCGCTTCGCCATGACCGAGGCCCTGACTGCAAAGGGTTATCAGGTCGTCACGGCCGAAAACGGCGAAGACGCGATCGCGAAGAGCAAGGCCGAACTGCCCGACCTGATCCTCATGGACGTGGTCATGCCCGGGATGAACGGCTTCCAGGCGACGCGGACGATCTCGCGCGATGAAGCCACGCGCGCGATTCCGATCATCATGTGCACGAGCAAGTCGCTCGAAACCGACAAGATCTGGGGCATGCGCCAGGGCGCCTTCGACTACCTCGTCAAGCCCATCGATCACGCCGAACTGTTGGCCCGCATCGAGTCCCTGGGCTGACGGGACATGGCCAGACGCATCAGCCTGCGGGAGTTTCAGGAAAGCCTGGTCCGCCGCCTCGCCGACGTGCAAACCGGCGACCGCCGGACCCTGCTTGGCGTCGAGGCCGGCAACGAGAACTGGCTGCTGGACCTCACCGACACGGGCGAGATCCTGCCGGTTCCGGCGCTCGCGTCGGTGCCATTGACGCAGTCCTGGTATCGCGGGATCGCCAATGTCCGCGGCACCCTGTACGGCGTCGTCGACTTCGCCTCATTTCACGGCGGCAACCCGACGGCAACGTCCGGCCTGTCGCGCCTCCTGCTGCTGAATGCGCGCCATGCGACGAACACCGCGCTGCTGTTCTCGCGCACCACCGGCTTGCGCAGCCCGGAGGAATTCGAACCGGACAACAGTGTCGGGGCGGAGGATGACCGCCCTTGGGTCATCGGGAAGGTCCGGGATCTGCAGAACCGGGTGTGGCTGCAACTGAACGTCACCGGCCTGATCGGTGATCCCCGGTTTCTGGAAGCGGGAGCGGGCGAGTCCTGAAGGACCGATCCCAAGTACGAGAAGAACATCACTGCGGTGGAGCACGCGATATGGCATTCAAGCTTTCCGGAAAGTCGCTTGGAAACAAGAAGACGAGCGAAAACGAAACGACTTCCGACACGACCATTCTGGAAACCGACTCCCCGGCACCGGCCGCCCGAGCCGACGCACCGGCTGCAGGCGAAACCAGACCGGCATCGGAGCGCATGCGATCGCTCAGCGTCGTGTTCGCCATCCTGGTGCTGGTGACCGTCGGCCTGCTCGTCTATCAGGGACGCCAGTCGGCCAATGCGACCACCTACGTCGCTGCGGCGGGCGAGCTCCAGATGCTTTCGCAACAGATCGCCAAAGCGGCCCAGCTCACGCTGCAAGGCGACGGGGCGGCGTTCGGGGAGCTGCGCGGCGCCAGCGCGAACTTCTCCACCCTGCTGTCCGCGCTCGAAGCCGGCGGATCGATCCAGGACAACGTCGTACCACCCAGCCCGGGCTCGACCGCCCCGCAGGTCTCCGCACTGCGCGAGCAGTGGAACCGGACCGAGCGCGACGCGGGACAGTTGCTCGCCCAGGAAGCGAACCTGACCACACTGAACCAGTCGGTCGACACCATCAATTCGCGCAACGCGATGCTGCTCGACCTCGCCGAGGAAGTCGCGGCGCTGAAGTTGCAGAGCGGCGCAAGCCCGCGCGAGATCTCCGCCGCGAACATGTCGGTGATGCTCACCCAGCGGATCGCCAAGAACGCCAACGCACTGCTCGTCGCCACGGCGATCGACCCAGAGGTCGCCTTCCTGCTCGGCAAGGACGCAAACACGTTCCGTGACCTGCTCGCCGAGATGCAACGTACGCCCTCGACCGCCGAGTTGCGCGAGCGGCTGCGGGAGCTCGACGGCGTCGGGCAGGAGAGCCTCGAGGCGATCTCCGGCATCCTGTCGAACATGCAGTTCGTCGTGCAGGCGAAGCAGGCGGGCAGCCGGATCTTCCGGGATTCGACCGACCTGCTCGCCCGCACGCGCGACCTTTCCGAGGCCTACGACCGAGAGTTCCGCGGATTCGATCCGATCGCCGCAGGCGCCGCCCTGGCCGGCCTGCTCGCGCTGATCGTGCTCGGCATGATCGCGAAGGCCTACAACGACGACATGAACCAGCGGCGCGCGGATGCCGACGCGCAGCGGCAGTCCGCCGAACATGACCGTAACCTCTCCCAGCAGGCAATTCTGCGACTGATGAATGAAATGGGGGACCTCGCCGACGGTGACTTGACCGTACGGGCCACGGTGACCGAAGACATCACCGGAGCCATCGCCGACTCGGTCAACTACACGGTCGAGGAACTGTCCGTTCTCGTACGCCGCATCAACGATGCGGCCACCCGCGTGACCGCGGCGACCGAATCGGCCCAGCGGACCTCGGCCGAACTGCTGGACGCCACCGAGCGCCAGACACGCGAGATCGAGGAAGCGGGCTCGACGGTCCAACGCATGGCGGCGTCGATGACCGACTCCTCCAAGCGCGCACTGCAATCGGCCCAGGTTGCCCGGCGCTCGCGCGATGCGGCCCAGAAGGGGACGAGCGCCGTGGAGAACACGATCAAGGGCATGAACGAAATCCGCGAGCAAATCCAGGAGACTTCCAAGCGGATCAAGCGCCTGGGCGAGTCCTCCCAGGAGATTGGCGAGATCGTGGAGCTGATTTCCGACATTACCGAACAGACCAACGTGCTTGCGCTGAACGCCGCGATCCAGGCCGCTTCCGCAGGAGAAGCCGGGCGCGGCTTCACCGTGGTTGCGGAAGAAGTCCAGCGCCTGGCGGAGCGTTCGGCGGAAGCGACCAAGCAGATCGCGGCCATCGTGAAGACGATTCAGACCGATACCAAGGACGCCGTGGGCGCCATGGAAACGGCCACCCGGGACGTGGTGGACGGGGCGCAACTGTCCGATGCGGCCGGCCAGGCGCTGGCCGAGATCGATACCGTCTCGACCGAAACGGCACGCCTGATCGAACAGATCTCGACCGACATGCAGCAACAGGCTGCAACGGCGACCCGCGTGGCCGAGACGATGAAGGACATTCTCGCGATTACCGAACAGACGACGCGCGGCACGCAGCAGACCGCCATCTCGATCGGCCAGTTGGGCGATCTCGCGGTCGAGCTGAAGGGGTCGGTCTCGGGCTTCAAGGTCTGAACGAAATCGTCGTTCAGGGGGACGCTTGATGACGCATGCGAACGAACTGGATCTGGGGCCGCTGACCTGGGTCAAGAGCGAGATCGATCAGGCCCTGGCCCGATCGGCCGAAGCACTTACGAAGGCAGGAACGGCGGGCGAGGATCTCACGCACATCCAGTTCGCCCAGACCCACCTGCACCAGGCCTGCGGTGCCCTGTCCATCGTGGGCCTGGACGGCTTGACGCGCTTCGCCCATGCCCTCGACCAGTTCCTGGGAGCGATGGCGCGCGGCGAATGCGCGATCGACGCATCGACACTCGAAACCGGTTCCCACGGTCTGGCCGCCATCGGCAACTACCTCGAGGAACTCGTACGGGGCACACCCGACCAGCCGCTGCGGCTGTTTTCGCTTTACGAACGCATCGCGGCCGCCCAGGGGCGTGATGCTCCGAGCCGTGCCGAACTGTTCTTTCCCGATCTCACCCGACGCCCGCCACGCGGTGCCGCCACCGTTTCGGGCGCCGATCCGGAGCCTTCGCTTCGCCGCCTGCGTGCACATTTCCACCGCGGCCTTCTCCGGTGGCTGAAGCAGCCCTCCGAGCCGGAAGGACCGCGGATCATGGTCGAGGCGGCGGCGGGGCTGGAGAAGCTTCAGGGCAGCCCCGCAACCCGAACCCTGTGGTTCGTCGCGCAGGCCTTGTTCGAGGCACTTGCAGCAGAGGACCTTCCAACCGGAGACGTCAGACAGGTCTGTACCGGCATGGAGCGCGAGCTTCGGCACCAGGCCGCCGGCAGCCAGACCGTGCCCGACGCGCTGATGCGGGACATGCTGTACTGGATCACGCTGGCGCCAGCACGCACCGAACGGCAAAGGGCAGTTCGTGAGATCTGGGCGCTCGACTCCTTGATTCCGGAACCCGGCGCTACCGTGACCGAGATCCCGCTCGCCCCGCTGCTCAAGTCCCTGCACGCCGAAGTCGGCTCGGGCAAGCGGGCGTGGGACGAGTTCTGCACGGGACAGGCGGCGGCACTGCCGAAGCTGGAGGCCCATCTCCTCGAACTCGGCCAACATACGGGCCAGCTGGGCCGGCCGGCACTCGACCGCCTCGTCGGAGGCGTCACGCAGTTCACCCAATGGCTGCGCAAGGATCCCCTGCAGTTCAACGACGCGATCGCCATCGAGATGGCGACTGCCTTGCTGCTCATTGAAGTCTCGCTCGACCGGGGTGTGCCCGAGGCCGGGTTCGTCACCCAGGTCAACGACACCTTGCAGCGGCTCGATGCCTTGACCCGCGGCGAAGCGGTTCCCGCTCCGGAGCATTCCGCGACGGTCGAGGCGGCCCGGCGCTCCCAGGAGAAGGAGGCCCGTGCCCAGGTCGCGCGTGAAATGCTGTCCAACCTCGCCCAGGTCGAACAGGCGCTGGACGATTACTTCCGCAACCAGAGCAAACGCGCCCCGCTGGCGGGCCTGGCAAGACCCCTCAAACAGATCGAAGGGGCGCTGGCACTGGTTGGCGACGAGCAGGCCATCGGCATCGTGCACGAAGCGTCCGAAGCGGTCGCTCGTTTCGCCACTTCGGAAGAGGCACCGGACCTCTCCGAATTCGAGAGCCTGGCCCGAAACCTGTCCGCACTCGGCTTCTACATCGAATCGCTGCAACATGGCCCGGCAAGTCTCGACCGCCTCCTGCACCCGGAGAAGGGTGAAGTGGACGACCAGCTGGCCGCCGAAGTGGCGGCCGAAGCCCCGGCACGCGAAATCGCCGCCTTGCAGGAAACGGTCATCCTCGGCATGACGGATCTCACCGGCGAGGAGCCCTTCGCGCCGGAAGCGGAGCCCGAGTCCGCACCCGAAATGCTCGAGGAGATCGCCTTTCTCGAGCCCGAAGCGCCAGCGGTGGCCGAGCCCGAAGCGGTGCCGGCACCTGTCGAATCCGCGGCCACAACGCCCGCCGTTGCGGCCGAGTCCGCAGAAGAAGAGGAAGCGCTGGACGCCGAGCTGCTCGCGATTTTCATCGAGGAGGCGCACGAGGTCCTCGCCACGATCGACGAGCAGCTCGAACTCTCGCGCAATGCCGGAGGCAGTATCGATGCCCTGACTGCAATCCGCAGGGGCTTCCATACGCTCAAGGGAAGCGGCCGGATGGTCGGGCTGCACGAGCTTGGCGAGGCCGCCTGGGGAATCGAGCAGACCCTCAATCGCTGGCTCCAGCTCGAATGGCCGGTATCGGCCGCACTGGACGGGTTGCTGACACGCTCGTACGAAGTCTTTTCGGGGTGGGTCCGCCAGATCGAGGAAGGCCGTGGACACGGGCATGACGTGAGTGCGCTGATGGCGGAAGCCGCCGCATTGCGCGAGTCGGAGTCCGCCAGCGAGTCTTCCTCCGCGCCGCAGCCGGAATCGACGACACCCGTAGATCTGGTCGAAACCGCACTGGAACTCGACGACTATGCCGTCGAGGAGGAACTCGACATTCGCAGCGAAGAAACCGCTGCCGGCATGCAGGAACCCGCCGAGTTCCTTCCGGAGGAAACCGCCCTCGACGAGTTGCCCCTCGAGGAAGTCCACATCGAGGAGACATCTCCGGAAGCGGGTGAATCGCGGATCGAGTCGCTCGAAGCCTTCGAACTGTCCCTGCCGGAACTCGACGTCGACGAGCGCGCCGCGAGCCCGGCAGAATCCGAACAGGACGATACGCGCCTCGCGGAGACCGCAGCGTCGGAACTCCCGCCACCACAAGGCGAAACGCCCGCGGAGGAGCCCGCGTTCGATTTCGGCGATCTTCCCGAGGATATTGCCGGCGAAGAGCCGCTGGAGACGACCGATCTCACGACCGAGACGCACGAGACGGAAGCCGAACCGCTCGAACCCTTGGCGGTGGCGCCCGACGAAGTCGAACCCGTCCAGGAGCGAATCGCCGAGCCGGACTTCTCGTTCGACGAGTTGCCCGAACCGATCGACCTTTCGTCGCCCGAGAGCGAGCTGCCTGCCGAGCCGTCCGCCGAATCCCCCGTGACCGAAGCGCCAACGCCCGAAGCAGTCGAGCTCGCGCCCGAGCCCACGACGCTTCGCATCGGCGATGTCGAGATTTCCCGGGCGCTCTTCGATCTCTACCTGGCCGAGGCGCACGACCACGTTCGCGTGCTGCGTGAGGAGTTCGCCCACCTGCAACGCGATCCGACCTCGCAGCCGTCGGAGCCGGCACTGCGCGCAGCGCACACGCTCGCAGGAATCTCCGGCACCTCGCGCATGGCCGCCCCGCACGATCTGGCCCGCGCCCTCGAGCATGCGATCGAGCGCCTGCGCGAGCGGGATCAGGCTCCCGAGGGGTACGAAACCGACCTGTTCGATGCGACCGCCACGACACTGGAGGGCATGCTGGCCGAATTGGGGGTCCATCAGGTACCCCTTACGGTACCGGAGCTTGCGGAACAGCTCCATGCCGTCGGCCAGGAGAGCCCGCGCGAAGCCCTCACGGCATCGATCGAGCCGCCGGCCGTTCGCGAGGCGCACGGTTCGGCATCCGCGGTGGAAGTGCTTCCGGAAGAACCCGAACCCGCAGCAACCGTCCACGATGACCTGGACGAACAACTGCTGCCGATCTTCATCGAGGAAGGCACGGAACTGCTCGGCCAGCTCGACACCACGCTGCGTGCGTGGCGGGAAGGTCCGGACGAGGGCGAGCATGCCAAGAATACGGCCCGCCTGCTTCACACGCTGAAAGGCAGCGCCCGGATGGCCGGCGCGATGACGCTGGGCGAACATCTGCACCGCATCGAAACGCGGCTCGAGCGCGCGTCGCCCGGTCCGGTTCCGGACGAGTTCCTGGAGGACATTCTCGCCGGACTCGATCAGGCCAACCAGATGGTGAGTGCCCTTGCCCGCGGTGAACGCACCCCGGCCGCACCGGCCGATCGCCGCGAAGTCAAGGCCGCGGTCGAGATCGAGACCGCGCCGGCCACCGCGGCGGAAGCGAGCGGAAGCTCCGCCACCTTGCGGGTTCGCGCCGACCTCGTCGACCGCTTCGTCAACGAAGCCGGCGAGATCGGCATTGCCCGCACCCGTATCGAAGGCGAGTTGCGCACCCTGCGGCGCTCACTGCTGGACCTGACCGAAAACGTCATCCGTCTTCGCAACCAGCTGCGCGAAGTCGAGATCCAGGCCGAAGTGCAGATGCAGTCGCGGATCGCGCAGGCCGAATCGAAGCATGCCGACTTCGATCCACTCGAAATGGACCGCTTCACCCGACTGCAGGAACTGACCCGGATGATGGCCGAGAGCGTCGGCGACGTCACGACGGTCCAGCAGAACCTGCTGCTCAACCTCGACGGTGCCGAACTCGCGCTGCACGGCCAGGCGCGCCTGTCACGCGATCTCCAGCAGGCCTTGATGCAGGTCCGCATGGTGCCGTTCGACAGCCTCGCCGACCGACTCCACCGGATCGTGCGCCAGAGTGCGAAGGACCTTGGCAAGCGCGCCAACCTCGACCTGCGCGGCGGGCGCATCGAGATCGACAGAAGCGTGCTGGAGCGCATGACCGGACCGCTGGAGCACCTGCTGCGCAATGCGGTCGCGCACGGAATCGAATCGCCGGAACGGCGCTCGGCCCAGGGCAAGGACCCGATCGGACAGATCACCCTGGCGGTCAGCCACGAAGGGAACGAGATCGCCATTTCGCTCCGGGATGACGGCGAAGGGCTCGACTTCCAGGCCATTGGCGAAAAGGCCCGTGCAAAAGGCCTGCTGACCGACGACGAGGCGGTCGACGAGCGCCGCCTGACCAACCTGATCTTCGTTCCCGGATTCAGCACCGCCGGTGCGGTGTCCGAGATCGCCGGGCGCGGCGTCGGCATGGATGTGGTGAAATCGGATACCGCATCCGTGGGCGGGCGCATCGACGTGCGCTCGAATCCGAGCGAGGGAACCGAGTTCCGGATCCATCTGCCGCTCACCCTGGCCGTCACCCAGGCCCTGCTGGTCCGGGCTGCCGGCCGGACCTGGGCGATCCCGTCGAGCATGATCGCCCAGGTGATGGAACTCAAGCCCGACGCCCTGGAGCGCGTGCGTGCCACCGGCGGTACCGAATGGCAGGACCGGCACTTCGCCTATCGCTACCTGCCGAGCCTGCTCGGCGACCGGCAGACCCAGCCGGAGATCCAGCGCTTCAACTGGCTGCTCCTGCTGCACGCCGGTGCGCAGACGCTTGCACTGCATGTCGATGCGTTGCGCGGGAATCAGGAAATCGTGGTCAAGAACGCCGGACCGCAACTGGTTCGCATCGTCGGTATATCGGGCGCGACTGTGCTCGGCGACGGCGAAATCGTGCTCATCCTGAACCCCGTCGCGCTGGCCAGCCGCAGCCTTGCGGAGACCACGGACGCAGCGGGGGCGCCGGTGGCTCCTGCGCAAGTCACCACCCCGACCGTCCAGCAGCCGACGGTGCTGATCGTCGACGACTCGCTCACCGTGCGCAAGATCACCGGCCGTCTGCTCGAGCGCGAGGGCTACCGGGTGATGACCGCGAAGGATGGCGCCGATGCCCTCGAGAAACTGCTCGAGACGGTTCCCGACGTAATCCTGTCGGACATCGAGATGCCGCGCATGGATGGTTTCGATCTCGTTCGCAATATCCGTGCGGATGACCGTCTCAAGAACGTCCCGGTGGTCATGATCACATCGCGCCTCGCGGACAAGCACCGCCAGTACGCGGAGAAGATCGGGGCGAACCACTATCTCGGAAAACCCTACGAAGAGGACGAACTGCTCGCCCTGCTACGCGGCTACACCGGCCACGGCACCTGATCGCGATGGTCGGGGAACGGCACGGGTCAAGGGCGCTTCGTCACCGCGAAGCGTTCCAGCGTGCGTGCGCGTGCGAGTGCATGGTCGACGAGCGGGGGCGGATACTCGATCCCGATGCGCACGCCGCTCGCCGCCTGTTCCGCAGGGCTCATCATCCAGGGAGCATGCAGGCGGCGCGGCGGCAGGGCTGAAAGCTCCGGCACGTAGCGCAGGATGTAGCGCCCCTCCGGATCGAAGCGCTCCGACTGGGTGACCGGGTTGAAGATCCGGAACCAGGGCTGGGCATCACAGCCCGTCGACGCTGCCCACTGCCAACCGCCATTGTTGGACGCCAGCTCGTAGTCGTTGAGCCGTTCGGCGAAATAGCGTTCGCCCAGTCGCCAGTCGATGCCCAGATCCTTGGTGAGGAACGAAGCCGTGATCATCCGCAACCGATTGTGCATGAACCCGGTGGTATTGAGTTCGCGCATCCCGGCATCGACGAGCGGATAACCCGTGCGACCCTCGCACCAGGCGGCGAACCGGTCCGGATCCGTCTCCCACCGCACGACATCGAATTCGGGCCGGAAACTGCGCTCGACGACGTGCGGGAAGTGCCACAGGATCATCTGGAAGAAGTCGCGCCAGATCAGCTCATCGAGCCACGCGAGGGCCCCCGGGGTGGCCCGATTCCGCGCCATCGCCACCAGCTCCCGGATCGAAACGGTACCGAAGCGAAGGTCGACCGACAGCCCGGAGCCGCCCCCGCTTGCCGGCCGGTCGCGAAGCTCGCGATAGTGGTCGATCCGTTCGCAAAAGGCTTCGAAGCGCGCCAACCCGCCCGCGCTGCCCGCGGGCAGCGCTCCGGCCGAACCAGCCGGCGCGAAGCCGATCTCGGCAAGTGCAGGGATGCACTCTCCCTCCGCCTTCGGTGCGAGACGCCGAGCCAACGGCCCCACGGGGCAATGCACTACCCCGCGACGCTCGAGTTCGCGCAACCAAGCGTTCCGGTACGGCGTGAACACCCGGTATGGCCGTCCGCTCGCGGTCAGGATCTCGTCGCACTCGAACAGCACCTGATCCTTGACCGACTCGAAACCGATTCCGAGATCCGCAAGCCTTCGCGCAACCTGCTCGTCTCGCGAGCGCGCCTGCGGCGTGTAATCGCGCCCGGTCACGACGCAATCCACCTCGAGACGGGTTGCAAGCGCGGGGATCCAGTCCTCGGCACGGCCATGACGTACCCACACACCGCTTCCCGCCTGCCCCGCTTCGCGCGAAAGACGGTCGAGCGCCGCATCGAGTTCGATCAGGCAGCCGTGGATGAACGCCACGCGGCGGTCCCGACGCGACGGCAGCCCATCGAGAATCCCGGTATCGAACACGAACGCGCAGTACACCCGTTCGGCATGCGACAGCGCATGATGCAGCGCGGCATGATCGAAGCAGCGCAGGTCGCGCCTGAACCAGACAAGGGCGGAACGCATGGCAGCTCTTCATCGACGTGGCGGAGCGCATTGGATGCCCGGGACCCCCTCAGGTTCCTGCGCCAGCATCGTTGTGAAGGCGTAAAATGAAACCATGAGCGAGATCACCGCAAACCTCACCCATCACTTTCTGATCGCCATGCCCGCGATGGCCGATCCGAATTTCGCGCGTACGCTGACCTACATCGCGGAACACAACGAACAGGGCGCACTCGGCGTCATCGTCAACCGGCCGATCGACATGACCCTCGCCCAGTTGTTCGAACGCATCGACTTGCCGCTCGCGGCCGAGCAGCTTGCCAACCAGCCGGTCTACTTCGGCGGCCCAGTCCAGACCGACCGCGGCTTCGTGCTCCACCGCCCCCCGGGCGACTGGCATTCGACGCTGATCGTCAACGAGGCCGTTGGCCTGACCAGTTCGCGTGACATTCTCCAGTCGGTCGGACAGGCGGGCAATCCGGCCGACGTGCTGATCACGCTTGGCTACGCCGGCTGGTCCGCGGGGCAGATCGAGCAGGAACTGGTCGACAACGCCTGGCTGACGGTCCCTGCCGACATGTCGATCGTCTTCGACCTGCCCCCGGAGGAACGGTTGGCCGCGGCGATGCAGCGGCTCGGCGTCGATTTCGCCAACCTCAGCGAGGTCGCGGGCCATGCCTGATGCGGCAGGGCCCGTGGTACCCGCACGAGGCTCGGTCATCGGATTCGATTTCGGTCTGGCACGAATCGGGGTGGCCGTGGGAGAGCTCGAGACGGGCCAGGCCTCCGCACTCACCGCGATCGCCGAGACTTCCGCGCAGAACCGCTTCTCGGCGATCGAACGCTTGCTCGCCGAATGGCACCCCGTACTGCTGATCGTCGGCATTCCGTATCACCTGGATGGAAGCGCCCACGAACTGACGAGACGCTGCCAACGCTTTGCGAACCAGTTGCGTGGACGCTTCAACCTGCCCGTGATCGAAGTCGACGAGCGGCTGAGTTCAGCCGCTGCCGAGACGGAACTGAAGGCCGGCGGCCTGCGCGACTGGCGCAAGCGCCGCAACCACCTCGATGCCGCGGCCGCGGGAATCATTCTTCAACAATTCCTGGACACCCTCGAACATGCACCTTCCTGACGCCGAAACGCTGCTCTCGGGACTCGTCGATCAGATGCGTCCCCACGTCACGCCCGAAACGGTCCTCGTCGGCATCCATACGGGGGGGGTCTGGCTCGCCGAACGGCTGCACATGGCACTCGGGCTCGAACAGCCGCCGGGGTCGATCGACGTTTCCTTCTACCGCGACGATTTCGGGTCGCGCGGCTTGCAGGGCCGACCCAAGCGCACCGACATCCGCTTCCCGGTCGATGGCGCCCACATTGTCATCATCGACGACGTGCTCTACACCGGAAGGACGACCCGAGCCGCGCTGAACGAGCTGTTCGATTTCGGCCGGCCCGCAAGTGTCCGACTGGCTGTGCTCGTCGACCGCGGCGGGCGCGAACTGCCGATTGCCGCGAACTACTGCGCCCACACCCTGCCCGAACCTCTGCCCGCCTCGCAGATCCTCGAACTCCAGTGCGACGAGGCCGGCCTGCTGACCCTGAGGCTGATCGATGCGTAATCCCCAACTCAACAAGAATGGCGAACTGCAGCACCTGCTGACCCTCGACGGGCTGCCCCGGGAGATCCTGACCGCGATCCTCGACACCGCCTCCCCATTCACCGAAGTCGCCGAACGCGAAGTCAAGAAGCTGCCCCTGTTGCGCGGCAAGAGCATCTTCAACCTCTTCTTCGAGAACTCCACGCGGACACGCACAACCTTCGAGATCGCCGCCAAGAGGCTCTCCGCGGACGTCGTGAACCTGAACGTCTCGACCAGTTCGACCGCCAAGGGAGAGACCCTGCTCGACACCGTCGACAACCTGTGCGCGATGCAGGCCGACATGTTCGTCGTTCGCCACGCGGCCAGCGGGGCGCCGTTTCTCATCGCCGAGCACCTGTTCGCCAACGGGCGCAACGACATCCACGTCATCAACGCCGGAGACGGACGGCACGCCCACCCGACCCAGGGGCTGCTCGACATGTACACGATCCGGCATTTCAAGCAGGACTTCACGCAGCTCACGGTCGCGATCGTCGGCGACGTGCTGCATTCGCGCGTCGCCCGCTCCCAGATCTCGGCCCTGACCACGCTGGGCGTCCCGGAGGTTCGCGTGATCGGCCCGAAGACCCTGCTGCCCACGGACGTGGAGCGGCTCGGCGTGCGCGTCTTCCACGACATGGGGGCGGGCCTGAAGGACGTGGACGTCGTGATGATGCTGCGCCTGCAGAACGAACGAATGAACGGTGCGCTGCTCCCGACCCCTCAGGAGTTCTACAAGGTGTGGGGATTGACCGCCGAGAAGCTCGCCCTGGCACGGCCCGATGCGATCGTGATGCACCCGGGTCCGATGAACCGCGGCGTGGAGATCGCATCCTCGGTCGCCGACGGTGCCCAGGCGGTGATCCTCCCGCAGGTGACCTTCGGAATCGCCGTTCGCATGGCCGTCATGAGCATGCTCGCCTCCTGACCCCGACACCCAGGACCTTCAGCGGATGAACATCAGAATCAGTAACGGCCGCGTGATCGACCCGGCCAACCAGGTCGACGCGACCCAGGACGTCTTCATCTCCGGCGGCAAGATCGTCGCGCTGGGGCAAGCCCCGGACGGCTTCGCCGCCGAACGCACGATCGATGCCAGCGGATGCGTGATCAGCCCCGGGTTGATCGATCTGGCCGCACGGTTGCGCGAACCGGGATTCGAATACCGGGCCACGCTCGAATCCGAGATGGAGGCCGCGATGGCCGGTGGCATCACCAGTCTGGCCATTCCGCCCGACACGGACCCCCCGCTCGACGAACCGGGTCTGGTCGAGATGCTCTGCTATCGAGCGAAGAAGCTCAATCGCGCGCATGTGTATCCGGTCGGCGCCCTGACGCTCGGACTCAAGGGGGAGCGGCTGTCGGAAATGGCCGAACTGGTCGAATCGGGCTGCGTTGCGTTCAGCCAGGCCAACACGCCCATCGTGGACAACGCGGTGTTGATGCGCGCGATGCAGTACGCCGCGACCTTCGGGTTTCGCGTTTGGCTGCAGCCGATCGCACCGTTCCTGTCGCGCGGCGGTTTCGCCCACGACGGCGAAGTGGCCACCCGCCTGGGACTGCCCGGCATCCCGGTCGCGGCGGAAACCGTGGCGCTGTTCACCTATCTTCAACTTGCCCGCGTCACCGGCGCCCGGCTGCACATCACGCGCCTTTCGAGTGCGGACGGACTCGCACTGATCGAGCAGGCACGTGCACAGGGCATGGACGTCACGTGCGACGTCTCGATCAACCACCTGCACTTGTGTGACCTGGACATCGGCTATTTCGACAGCAACTGCCACCTCGTCCCACCGCTGCGCAGCCCGTCCGACCGCGACGCCTTGCGTGCCGGCCTCGCGGACGGAAGGATCAATGCCCTGTGCTCGGACCACACGCCGGTGGACGACGACGGCAAGCTGGCGCCGTTCAGCGAGTCGGAGGCCGGGGCGACAGGGATGGAACTGCTGCTGCCGCTGACCCTGAAATGGGCCGCCGACGCCGACGTTGCGCTCTCCCGGGCCCTGTCGCGCGTCACCGCCGACGCGGCGCGCATCGTCGGAATCACGAAGGCCGGGCATCTGGGCATCGGCGCGCGCGCCGACGTGTGCATCTTCGATCCCGAATCCCGGCGTCCGATCACCCGCCAGGATCTGCGCAGCCAAGGCAAGAACACCCCGTTTCTCGGCCTCGAGTTGCCCGGCATCGTCCGCTCGACGATCGTCGAGGGCAAGATCATGTACGAGTCCTGATACGGTTCAACTCGAACCGGCACGCGCCTCCTCCTGGAGGCGCAAGACCCGGCGCTGGACCTTGCCGGTGGTCGTCATCGGCAAGGCATCGATGAACTCGATCTCCTTCGGATACTCGTAGGGCGCCAACTGACCGCGCACATGCGCCTGCAAGGCTTCGACGAGCTGCGCATCGCCGACATGGCCGGGGGCCAGTACGACGTAGGCCTTGACCACCGCACCACGATCCGGGTCGGGCTTGGGCACGACCGCCGCGTTGGCGACGGCCGGGTGCCGGACCAGGCAGTTCTCCACCTCGGACGGACCAATCCGGTAGCCTGCGGCCTTGAACACGTCGTCGGCACGGCCCTTGTACCAGAGATAGCCGTCGGCATCACGGGTCGCCAGGTCGCCGGTGCGACACCAGTCCCCGGAGAACTTGCGGGCCGTCGCGTCCGCATTCTTCCAGTACCCGAGGAAGAACACCGGATCGGGATCACCATGAAGGTCGAAACGATGGACGGCCACCTCGCCGATCTCGCCGGCCGGCACCGGCTCGCCCGCCTCGTCGATGACGGCAATGCGATGACCCGGATACGGGCGCCCCATCGAGCCGGCACGCGCCGGCCAGTCCTCGTGGCTGTTGCCGACGATGTAGTTGATCTCGGTCTGGCCGAACATCTCGTTGACCGTCACGCCAAGCGCGGCGCGGCACCAGTCGAACACCGTGTCGCCCACGGCTTCGCCCGCGCTCATGATTGCACGCAGGTGCAGCGCGAAGCGCTCGCGGGGCTGCGGAAAGGCCTTCATCATGGCCTTCAGCGCGGTGGGAAACAGGAAGGTATTGGTCACCCGGTGGCGTGCCATCAGTTCGAAGGCGCGCTCGGGCGAAAACCGCCCGCGAAAGCCCACCAGCGGCTGCCCGAAGTACAGCGTGGGCAGCATCACGTCCATGAGGCCGCCCGTCCAGGCCCAATCGGCCGGCGACCAGAACACGTCGCCCTCGTGCGGAAAGCCGTTCTGACTCGCGACGAAACCGGGCAGATTTCCGATCAGCGCCTGCTGGGGCATCAGCGCCCCCTTCGGCGGGCCGGTGGTACCGCTCGTATAGATCAGCACCGCCGGATCGAGCGCCAGGGTGTCGACCGGCGCACCTGCTTCGGCGTCTTGCGCGATCAGGTCGGCCCAGTCTGACACCGCCTCGACACCGCGCGCCTCGGGCACCTCCACGGCGATCAGCCTCTCCAGATCCGGGCAGACGGCCCGAACCGAGACGAGCGCCCCGAAGGCAGCGGTGTCGACGATCGCGACCCGCGCGGCGCTGTCCTGAAGGCGGTATTCGAGCGCATCCGGTCCGAACAGGATGGACAGCGGCATGGCGACCGCACCGAGCCGATAGATCGCCATGTGCGCGACGGCCGTCTCGAAACGTTGCGGCAACACGACGGCGACGCGGTCGCCGGCACCAATCCCCATCCCACGCAATACGCCCGACAGACGCACCGCAGCATCGTGAAGATCCGCGTAGCGATGACGCGAACACCGGCCGGTCTCGTCTTCGATGATCAGCGCGAGGCGGTCGGGATCTTCGGCCCAGCGGCGGCAACAGACTTCGAAGAGGTTGAAGTGGTGCGGAATCTGCCAGCGGAACGACTGGTAGATCTCCTCGTA
The DNA here is from genome assembly GCA_050486545.1 of Rhodocyclaceae bacterium. Lineage (GTDB taxonomy): Bacteria > Pseudomonadota > Gammaproteobacteria > Burkholderiales > Rhodocyclaceae > DAOMNN01. The sequence continues at coordinate 34,054 of JBJHDM010000035.1, forward strand.
GCGATCCTGTTCGGCCATCGCGATCTCCTCCGGGCCGACGGCCCTGCACGATCCGGAAAGCCTAGCACGCGAAGGGCGCGCCGACACCCACCCGGTTCGGACGATTGGCGGCTTGCTTCGCGAAGCCGCCCTACGTCGGTCGCATGAGCCGTCGCGGATCCCCGGCGTAGGGTGGATTCGCGCCGAAGGCGCAATCCGCCAAGGTGCGGGATGTAGCGCCGACTGGCGGCTTGCTTCGCGAAGCCGCCCTACGCTGGTCGCATGTTCCGTCGCCGATCCCCGGCGTAGATACTGTTATCGCCCGTCAAACCCCATGAAGTGAGGGATCGAATGGTTTTCCGGACTTGAGCACGCCGAAGGCGACTTGAGCGAGTTTTCGCATCATGGCGCCGATGATGAGT
>JBJHDM010000036.1:0-34101 GCA_050486545.1 Rhodocyclaceae bacterium
CGGGGGTCCGCCCACCCTGCACAGCTTCCACATCGAACACCACCGATTCCCTTTCCATCTCTGACTCCTTCAGGTCGATGGGTGGGGAAAATTCGATTACCACAAGTGGGGATTATTGGATTACCGCTGACACTTCACCCTGGTGCTGCACACTTGGCGCCAGGATCTGGCGCGCCACGTCCATGTACACGCGCTCGTCGCCGGTGGCGCCCTCACCGCAGCCGGCACGTGGGTCCGTCCCATGCGCGGCTTCCTCTTTCCGGTGAAGGCGCTCTCGCGCGTGTTTCGCGGCAAGTTCGTGGCGGCGCTCGCGGCCGAACGGGCGGCAGACCACTTGCCGGAGTTGGCCACAGAGGTCGCCTGGAAGCCGCTCAAGGCGGCGCTCTACGCCAACGACTGGGTGGTCTACGCCAAGGCGCCGCTGGGCGGGCCCGGACAGGTGCTCGAGTATCTGGCCCGCTACACCCACCGGGTCGCGATCTCGAACGAGCGCATCGTCGCCGTCGACGACGACGAAGTCGCCTTCCGGGTGCGCGCCGACGCGGCCACGGGCAAGAAGCGCACCGTGCGATTGGGCGGTGCCCAGTTTGTCGCGCGCTTCTTCCTCCACGTGCTGCCCGCCGGCTTCAAACGCATCCGCCACTACGGGTTGCTCGCGCCCGCCCACAAGACGAAGCGGCTGGCTGCAGCGCGCGCCGCCCTCGACACGCCAGCGCCCAAACCGACCGTGATCGAGTCGGTCGCAGCCTTCTTCGCGCGCATCGAACGCGCCGACTGGCTCGCGTGCCCGCACTGCGGACGCGGCCACTTCGTGGCAACGGCCCCGCTGGCGCCCGTACGAGCACCGGCCCCGACCTCGCGTGGGCCACCGCCATAATGCCGCTCCCGCTCCGCCCGCCCCGACCAATGCCCACCGACGGTGGCAGGGGCACCCGTGTGCCTTGCGCGCCCTGGCGGCCCGATACGTTGCGTCTCCTCGGCAAAAATGCACTCCTGCACCGCCTTCGATATCCCTTCGGCCGTGTATTGCGTCACAGCACTGCGCACTCGACCATGCCAACGGGTTGCAAAGCGCTCCTCGACGCTTACAATCCCCTTAGCCAACGTCATCACCCGGTTTAGTCCAACGAGGTTTATCCGCCGCCATGACCGCATCGCCTCATCCCGCGCGCCTGCAGCGGCGGATAAACGCTATTCGTTGGGCGTAGCGGCAGCGCCGTTCCTGCCGCGCTACTAAGGGAGTTACTTATATGGCAGAACAAGACGTGCGGGAGGGGTCTAGTGATAGTGATCTTTCTCCAACTGCATCTAGCGGACTCTTTCCTGACGACATGTCGCCAAGTTCAATTGCGTTCTGGCGACATTTTGTTGCGTTGTTTGGCGCAATGGTGGTTCTAGGATCAAAGCCGATGTGGCCGCATGGCCTACTATCCGTTGTTGCCTATCACATTGGCTCGTTGCTGTGGGCATTAGGTTTAGCCGGGCTAGCATGCCTGTTCTTCACAAAGAAGATGAAAGGCAAGTTTTGGCGGCTGTTTATCCAAATTTCTTGGTTTATTGCTGTCGCTGTTATCGCAAGAAATCTTGGCTTCACATAAAACAGAGTGACTTCCTGTTACATACCTAAAAGACACAAGGCCCTTACGGACGGCACCAATGCCCAACTCGGCAGTCCACATGGACGCTGCGCGATAACGCCGCGCAGCGCCGGTGAATCGCCCCGGGTTTCACAAAGCCACGGAGCACTCCATGTCACCAACTCATGCATTTGATGCCAAGCTGTGGATCACTGAGAACATGCTGGGCGGAACTGAACTGAGCCCGGGGGCAACCTCGGCGGTTGCGAACTTCACATTGATGTGGAATCTCTTCGAAGGCGTTGTTTGTAGAAATCACGCCAACGTGAGCGAATTCGAACGGTTAGCTACGCGCCTTGCTGAGGATCCAGTGGAAGGCAGCGACTTGGCCGCCCTTCAGGACTGCCTAGCCTTTTGGTCCTTTCGATACCGAAACCCGGAGGGATTCTCGTCCAGATTCGAGGGCCTGCACTTCCGCTCTAAGGAAGCGCTGAAGTAATCGCTTCCACCGTACAGGCGGACGGATGTTCAGCTTGAATGGTTGAAATATGCATAAATTTTGCGTCTCACCGCTGCTGGGCAGGTCGATTCAGGTCGTATTGGCCCCTTTTTCGTCGCGCTCCGGTTCTCAGGACGCAATTCGACTGTCGAGCGCCAACAGGCGTCGGCGCGCGATGAACAGATTGGCCATGGCGAACAACGAGAGCAACTGGGCATTGTTTTTGGCCAAACCACGGTATCGGGTCTTGCGGTGACGAAACAGGTTCTTCACGACGTGGAACGGATGCTCGACCTTGGCGCGGATGCGCGCCTTGCCTTGCTCGTACGCTTCCATCAGACGACCGAGCCGATCCTTGGACAGTGTGCGACGCTTGCCTGGGCGCATGGCCACATGCCACTGAACATCCAGCGCCTTGTTCTCGTCGCGCTTGTGAACACCCTGATAGCCCGTATCGGCCAACACATCAGTCTCTTTACCGTGCAGCAGCGCATGAGCTTGGGTGACATCGGCCACATTGGCGGCCGTACCCACGACCGTATGCACCAGCCCGGAGTCGATATCGGCGCCAATGTGCGCCTTCATCCCGAAGTGCCACTGATTGCCTTTCTTGGCTTGGTGCATCTCTGGATCGCGTGCATTGGCGCGATTCTTGGTCGAGGGCGGTGCGGCGATGATGGTCGCGTCAACAATCGTGCCCTCGCGCATCATCAAGCCCTTCTCGGCCAAATGCGCGTTGATCGTCTCGAACAGTTGCTTGGTCAGCCCCTGCGCTTCGAGCAGTCGCCGAAACTTGAGCAAGGTCGTCGCATCCGGCGCGGATTCACGTGCCAAGTCAATGCCCACAAATCGGCGAATCGCCTGGCTGTCGTAGATCGCGTCCTCCATCCCCTCGTCGGACAGGCCGAAGCACTGTTGTGCCAAGTACATTCTGAGCATGCGCTCAAGGCCAATCGGCGGTCTGCCGCGGCCGCCACCCTTGGGGTAGAACGGTTCAAGCGCACTGAGCATCGCAGCCCACGGCGTCACCGCCTCGATCTCTGCGAGGAAACGGTCGCGTCGGGTCAGCTTCTTCTTGTTTGCGTACTCGAAGTCGGAAAAGCTCGATTGCATCGGAGGTCTCGCTGTCGATCTGCTGATGCTATTGTCTCAAAGCGCATCCGGTCACAGGACAGGGCACTCGGAATAAATCAGCGCTTCCCTAACGATCGCCGCGAGGTTGTCGAAGGTGTGTTGCTTGGAAATCGCGAAGATTTGAAGGACAAGCTTCTGTCGTTGATGGTCATCGTCTATCGTCTACGGAACAATCTCTTCCATGGTCTCAAGACCATAGACATGTTAAACGACCAAATTCAGAACCTGAACACCGCCAGTCATTGCCTAGGTACGCTCCTCCGCGCGACACGCACTCACCTCGTACTGAACCAACCTCGCCGAACGAATAGAACTACTCGGTCCGCGCAGAGTTCATCGTGACATCCGCGAAACCCACCTCGGCAGTCGAGCGGACCTGCGCAAAAAACCGCGCAGGCCGCTCACTTCTACGTTGACCTCTTACACCGTCCCCATCATTTTCTTACGGAGCCAATATGCCAGTAGTCGACTTTTACTTCTCCACTACAAATCTGAATGCCGTAGCCAGCCATCTTCAGTCTTTGAGCGGCTCTCCATTTACTGGTCAAACAATCCAGCAGATCGAAAGCCAACTCGTTACTGCATCCATCAATATGTTTGCTTCGAGATACTGCAACCTACCATCAGTTTCCGCGCAAACTGTGAACCAAGGAGAACTGCATGCCGCAGTTCTATGGAAAGGTATCGGTTCAATATTTTCCGCTAGTGCAGGTGTTGCTGGCGGTGGTTTCCTCCTTCAGCAGCAGAACGTGAATGTTCAAGTGACGGGACAGTATGTTGTCAGCGTCGATCTATGGGCCTATCTTGGCTAGAGGTCTAACACTACAATCCACCGGACCTGCGCGAAAAGCCGCGCAGGCCGGTGATTTTGAACGTTATACCTATTTCTGAAGCTCAAACTGATCGGAGGGAGTATGGCAACACATCCGTACATTTCAGGTGCCGGAAACATCACGCAGATGGTGATGCAGCTTCGGAAGTCATTCCCTGCAGCGATCAATTCTGACACCGTGAAGAGGCTCGGCATCGCACCGAATAACGAGAGCTACGTCATCAACGTTCTTCAGTTTATCGGCGTTATTGATTCCGAAGGGAAGAAGACACCCGATGCGGCGAAAGTGTTTTCTCATCACAAGGATGAAGATTTCTCGAAGCACTTTGGTGCATTGGTACAGAAGGCATACAGCGCGTTATTCGACCTTCACGGAAACGATGCATGGAAGCTCAGCAACGATGATCTAATCACTTTTTTTCGCCAGAGCGATCAAACAAGCGCGACCATTGGAGGGCGTCAAGCCGGTACTTTCAAAGTGCTTGCAGGTCTATCTGGCGAAGGCGACCTACCGGAACCAAAGCAAAAGCAGAGAAATGGAGGAAAGGCTCCAAAGCAAGCAAAGCTTAAGGTTTCCCCCGCTCCGGCGGTCGCTACGCCTCCACCGAACACCAGAGGCACACCGCCGATTGCAGGGAATCAGGCCCTTGGTCTAACCGTTCGGGTGGAAATCAACTTACCTGCAGATGGCTCGAAGGAAACCTACGATGCTATCTTTAAGAGCATCAAGGAGAACCTCTTAGGTGGATAATCCCCTTGACAGCTTCGAGCGAGTTGTACGACGAGCCCGGACATTCACCGAGGCTCGTTCGGAGCCCGCTGGCGGATCACACCCGTTTGACGAGAGAAATATCCATTCCAAGATCCAAGGCATTTCCAAGAAGCTCTTTGACGACGGGCATTATGCGCCAGCGACGTTTGAGGCTTACAAGCTGGTAGATAAGGAAGTTGCGGATTTCGCGAAGGTAAGCGAATCAGGTGTAAAGCTGATGATGAAAGCCTTCAACGAGCAGACTCCACTTATTAAGCTCACGAACATGACTTCCACAAGCGAAAAGGACGAGCAAGAGGGCTACAAATTCATCTTCTCGGGCTCCATCATGGCCATTCGCAACCCTAGGGGGCATGAGTATGGCGTACAAGACTCACCCACCGATTGCTTGGATCATCTAAGCCTTGCGTCGATGCTGCTACGGCGGCTAGAGCGCGCAAAGAGATAGGTATAACAAGTGCTTCCAGCCGACGAAATAATAGGGGACACCCATTAGCCGGCTGGCGTCAAGCGAGCAAACGATCCCATGGCGGCGCCAGCCGCCGGTCTTGAATCCTTCCCCACACCTCGCACAGCAGCCGACCGCGCCCGTTTCTTCAAATCATGGCTGCGACGAATCGCGCCAGACACCCATCAGGATCAAGCGAACGGCGGTGACACCGCCTGCGGAACAGGGAAGGGGTCAGGTCTAGCTACGTAGCATCACTCAAACCAGGTAAGAGAAGGGGTCATTGCCAGTCCGCGAACGGGGTGCGGGATGCTGACCCCCATCCTTGCTTTCCGCGCTGCTTCCCGACGCGCGTTGGGACTGTATCCCTTTGCGCCTGCACTCCGTCTAAGAGGGTAGACAGTCGGCTAATGCCTGGACATCGTGAACCAACCGATCAAGGAAAGGAACAAGCCATGAGCGATCTCAGCGCCCGCGAACGCGAGCTCGTCGCAATAGGTGCGGCGATGGGCAGCAACTGCGCACCGTGCATCGAGCATCACATTCCGGCGGCGAGAAACACCGGCCTGACGGATTGGCAGATCTCCGAAGCCATCCGGCTGGCCGATAAGGTCCGGCAAGTCCCGGTACGCAAGGTTCTTGATACCGCTCTGCGGATGCTTTCGCAGCCGTCGGCTGGTGGCCCAACCGGCGAAGTCGATTCCGTGCGCTCGGATACCGTTCCGAGCGTGGTGCGGCACTGCTGCGGCTAGTTTAGTTCGTGAGCCAATGCGGCGCCCGGCGAGGCCGCGGCCTCGCCGGGTACCGAACTCACCTGGAGACAGCGAAATGGAACAGTCAACCCAACGACCTTCGTTCCCGGACCTCGTTCAGGAACTTTCGCAACCTCTCTTGCGCTACCTCCAACGGTACGTTGGCGATCGTGCCATCGCTGAGGAACTTCTCCAGGAAACCTTGGGGCGAATGTCGCGTGGCCTCCCCGGGTTTGCCGGCCATTCGAGTGTGAAGACGTGGGCGTATTCCATAGCCACCCATGTCGCTGCCGACTACCTGCGAAAACCCGAACGCAAAGTTCATATCGTCGAGGTAACCGATGTAACGGACTTGGTAGACACGGACCGTAGTGTCGATGAAAAGCTGGTCGTCGACGAGATGAACGCGTGCGTGCGGCAAGTGATCAACAGTCTGGCGGCGGACTACCGAGCGGCGCTCGTCCTGCACGAATTGGAAGGCCTCACGGCCAAGGAAGTAGCCGAGACATGCGATTGTTCCTTGCCTACGGCGAAGATCAGAATTCACAGATCTCGCCTGCGCCTTAAAGAGGCACTGCAGCAACAGTGCGAGTTCTATCGAGATGTGGACGGTGTTTTCCGGTGTGATCGCAAGCAATAGAAGACGGGCGAGGCAAATCCATGTTGAGACAAATCGAATTCCCCTCGGAAGGTGCGACTTTGAGAGGATCGCTATTCCTGCCGAATGGCAGACGGGGTAAGCCGCCGGTCATCATCATGGCACCGTGGACTTCCGCGACGATCAACATGGTAGCCGACCAGTACGCCGAGGCGTTCCGCTGCGCTGGGTTCGCAGTCCTGTTATACGACCATAGAAACCTAGGGCGTAGCGGTGGGGAGCCGCGTATGGAGATCAACCCCTGGATTCAATGCCGTGGTTACAGGGACGCGATAGACTTCGTCGAAAAGCAGGCCGATGTGGATGCATCTCGAATCGCGCTTTGGGGGGGAAGCTATTCCGGCGCAGAGGTTATCGTCGTCGGCGCAATCGATGAACGCGTCAAAGCAATCGCGGCTCAGTGCCCGGTGTGCGGTCAGGAGCCACCGTCAATCGAGGCAAACAAGGCCAACTTCGACCGTGTGAAACAGGTGTTTCTGAAGGGGGATGTTCGCGGATTTCCGGAAACAACAACCGGTCCGATTCCTGTCGTGTCCTTCGACCAGGCTGGCACGCCGTCACTGTTGAAACCAATCCAGGCATTCCGTTGGTTCATTGATTATGGAGGCCGACACGGCACTCATTGGGTGAATAGTGCCACACGCGTCATTCCCAAAACGCTTGTGCCATACAGCCCCGTGCTGTGTGCCCCCTTCGTTAAAGCTCCCATTCTCATGATGGTTGCTCCGGATGACGAAATGGTTCACTGCAATTACGACGTCTCGAAGATGGCTTTCGACCTCATGCCTGAACCAAAACAATGGTATGACATATCGGGAGGGCATTTTGGACTGCTTTATTATCCGGGCCAGCTCTTCGATGAGGCAACTCGAGTGCAGATCGAATTCTTCACGAAACATCTTGAGGGCTAATCGCGCAGTGCCCCGGTTGCGCGCAAGACCTGCGTGTGCCTGTGACTGCGATCGTTGCGCATCAAGGTAAGCCATGGCGCTGCTCGCTGAGGAAATTGTTGAGGAGTGGTTGAACCGACAGGGATACTTCACGATCCGCGGGATTAAGCTGGGCGTTCATGAAATCGATCTTCTTGCGATCAAATGGCAAGTGGGCGGAATAACCGAGTGCCGTCACATTGAAGTGCAGGCATCCATGCGGCCCGTCAGCTACATCTCTCGCGTCCCGAAGGTAGGACAAAAGGCTGGTCGTCCCGCCAACAGCGCCAAACGCTCGGATGAAGAACTCAATCAAGGTGTTGCGGAATGGGTGGAAACGAAGTTCCGTCGCTCCGCAAGGTCCGTGCGCTGGCGCAGGAACTCGTCGACCTGAGCGCTACGGAAGTGCCCCCGCAAGCCCGGGCGCGCCGAATCCCGAAGTGTTCTATCCTTGCGGGACGCAATCGACGAAGGCCCGCCCTGCCGGGCGGGCGAGCAAGAGGACAAGCATGAAAGCACACCGGATCGCCGTGATCGCCGGCGACGGCATCGGCAACGAGGTCATGCCCGAGGGGCTGCGCGTGGTGGAGGCGGCCGCGCGCAGGTTCGGCATCGCGCTGGAATTCACGAGCTTCGACTGGGCCCACTGCGGCTACTACCAGCAGCACGGCAAGATGATGCCCGACGACTGGTTCGAGCAGTTGCGCGGCTTCGATGCGATCTACTTCGGCGCGGTCGGCTGGCCGGACATCGTGCCGGACCACATCTCGCTGTGGGGGTCGCTGCTGAAGTTCCGACGCGACTTCGACCAGTACGTGAACCTGCGCCCGGTGCGCCTGCTGCCGGGTGTGCCGTGCCCGTTGGCCAACCGCAAGGTCGGCGACATCGACTTCTACGTCGTGCGCGAGAACACCGAGGGCGAGTATTCGGCGGTCGGCGGGCGCATGTTCGAGGGCACCGAGCGCGAAACCGTGATCCAGGAATCGATCTTCACCCGCAAGGGCGTCGACCGCATCCTGAAGTACGCCTTCGAGCTCGCGCAGAAGCGTCCGAAGAAGCACCTGACCTCGGCGACCAAGTCCAACGGCATGGCGATCAGCATGCCGTACTGGGACGAGCGCGTGGAGGCAATGGCCGCGGCCTACCCGGATGTGCGCTGGGACAAGTACCACATCGACATCCTCACTGCCCGCTTCGTGCTCAGCCCCGAGCGCTTCGACGTGGTGGTGGCCTCCAACCTGTTCGGCGACATCCTGTCCGATCTCGGCCCGGCCTGCGCCGGCACCATCGCGGTGGCGCCGTCGGCCAACCTCAACCCGGAGCGCAGCTTCCCGTCGCTGTTCGAGCCGGTGCACGGCTCGGCGCCAGACATTGCCGGCAAGCACATCGCCAATCCGATCGGCATGATCTGGTCGGGCGCGATGATGCTCGACTTCCTCGGCAACGGCGATGCCGCCCACACCGCCGCGCACGACGCGATCCTGCAGGCGATCGAAACGGCCCTCACCCGTGGCCCGCGCACCCCCGACATGGGCGGCAACGCCCGCACCGAGGACGTCGGCAAGGCGATTGCCGAAGCGCTGTGACCGCGAATCGGCCTGCCGTTTCCACCGGGCCGTGACCGGAGGCAGTGAGCCGGGCGCCCAGGATCGGGCGCCAGCGGCTTGCCGGGACGCACTCCTGACATGAAGTTCGCATGCTGTTACCCGGAACGGGTTATGCTCCCGTTCGCCCGGAACGCCGCTGGCACCAAGCGGCCGTCCGGGGTGTGTGGACGACATTCAGGGGGATTCGATGGAATACCGTATGCCGGAACAGTGGGAGACGGATGAGGTGGCGTTCCTCTCCTCGGACAAGAGCCGGGTGGGGCGCCTCGAGCGCGGGGTCAAGGTTGGCGCGTTGCTGGGGGTGCTCCTGCCGCTGGTGCTGCTGAGGGTGCATCCGGCACTGCTGGTAACCACGATGGTGATGTGCCTGCTCGCGATGGTGCCGCTGTGGTGGGTGCTGCGCCGGCGGCTCAAGCCCGGGACGCCGCTCCTGCGGGTAGGGCGCGAGTTCATCGAGTCGCCCGTGTTCGCCGGCGGGGAGCTGCGCATTCCGTGGTCGGAGGTCGAAACCGTGGCTTCGCGCGTCCAGTACCACGTCCCGGTGCTCGAACTGCGGCTGCGGCCCCACCCGGGCCGGCCCGACCGTCGCAACTGGCGCGGCGTGAACCCTGCGCGGCCATGGCTTGCGCTGGACGTGTTCGACCAGGCGACGCAGCAGGACATCCTCGCCGAGGTGCGGATGCGTCTGGACGAGCATGCGGCGCAATCGGGCCGCACGGTCGGAGTGTCCGACGACGAAGTCGAGGAGGTGCGCCGCTTCGAGGAGCGGCTCAAGGCGCTTGCGCCGGTACCATGGGTCACCTACGGGTTGGTAGCCGCCAATGTCGCGATCTGGTTGCTTACGCTCGGCATGGGAGCCGGGGTGGATGCCGCCCAGGCCGACCGGCTGCTGCAATGGGGTGGTAACGCGGCTTCCGAGGTGCAGCGCGGCGAGTGGTGGCGGCTCGCGAGCGCGATGTTCCTGCACAGTGGCATCGCGCACGTCGCGATGAACATGATCGGCCTGCTCGCGGCCGGTCCGACGGTCGAGCGGATCTATGGTCATCGGCTGTTCGTCCTGGTCTATCTCGGAGCAGGCCTGCTCGGCAGCGCACTGAGCCTGCACTTCTCGGCCCAGGCGGCAGTGTCGGTCGGAGCGTCCGGTGCGGTGTTCGGCGTGCTCGGGGCCTTGCTGGTGGCGGTACTGCAGCATCGTCACGACCTGCCGGCCGCATTTGGCAAGCAGATGCTGGGGGGCATGACCTTCTTCACGCTGTACTCGCTCGTGCAGGGATTCGGCACCGCAGGGATCGACAACGCGGCTCACGTCGGTGGCCTGTTCGGGGGCTGCCTGCTCGCGACCGTGCTGCCGGAACGCTTCGACCTCGCCCGCTTCGCGGAGAGGGTGCGGCGCCGCGCAGCTGCAGCCGTGGTGCTGGTGCTGGCTATCGCCGGCGGGCTGGCCGTCATTGCGCCCGAAGCCCGCGTCGACCAGAAGGCACGCTTCCTCGCGGTGGAGGTCACGCAGCAAGCCATGGAGGAATTCAGCCGCGTTTTCATGCTGATCCAGCAGGACCATGACGCGCGGGAGAGTGGCAACTTGTCCGATCGCGAGATGGACCTGCGCGGCCGCAACGTCTACGCCCCGGCCCTGCGCGAAGTGCTTGTGCGCTTGGATGAGGGCTGGATGCCGGGCGAGGGGCCGGTCCACGAGTTGCTTGCCGCCGTGCGACAGGTGGCCGAGCTTGCGATCGAGGCGCTGGAGATGGAAACCGTGTTCGCGCTCGAAACGGGCAAGCTCGAGCCGATCGACCCGCAGCGCATGGCCAGGATCGATGAAGAGATCACGGCGGCCGCCGAGCGCATGAGCCGATATAGCGAGGCGCTGGTCAAAGCGAACGGCCGCTGAAGCGGCCGTCCCGGCCCGGCCCGGCCTGGCGGGCCGACGCGTTCATGCGAAGCCGGCCAGGTGTTCGGCCTCGACCTGGCGCTCGGCGAGCGCGCAGCCGACGCGCTGCAGGTCGGGGATGAACTGCGTCGAGTCCATCTGCTGCACCTTGTCCGGGTCGACGTCGCGCAGGCCCAGAGCGTCCAGGCCCTCGCGACTGAGGTCCGCATCGTAGCGCACGTAGGTGAAGAGCTTCGGCGAGACGGGGCCGCGCGCGCCGACGAGATCGCCCACCTCTCGGTCGATCGGATCCCCGGCGAGGCACTTGCCGAACATCCGGCACAGCAGATCCTGTTGCATCTGCGCGGCGAGCATCAGCGCCCCCGGAATCGTGCCGGCATGATGGAGCAGGTGCATTTGGCGCGGCGCGAGGTCCTCGCGCACCGTCGCGGCGCTGCCGGTGCCGACCGACACCAGCAGCATGCGTTCCTCGCCGGTGGGCCAGTTGACCGCATAGGGCTCGAGCGTGGCCATCGTGAACGCGAGGAAGGCCGGGTTGTTGTAGGTGGTCACGCCGCCGTCGACGAACACGAAGGTCTGTTCACCGACGTTGATCACCTCGGGCGGGAAGTAGGTTGGTGCCGCGGTGCTCGCGCGGACCAGCTGCCACAGCGGCAGGTCGAGGTTGCAGTTCTCGCGCACGCGCCCGTCGGGGCGGGTGCGCCGGTTGTAGAGCGCGTCGGGATTGTTCGACAGCGGCCACGGCGAATCGGTGGTCGCATTGCGCAGTACGACGGTCAGCAGCGTGCGCAGCCTGTCCGAACCCAGCGTGGTGTCGGCGCCGATCTCCTGCTTGAGCTTGAGCGAGAGCTTGTCGTCGTCGTACTTGTAGTGCAGGCGGCGCAGCAGGCCTGCACGGTCGAACATCTCCTCGCCCGATTCGAGGTAGAACCGCCGGATCTGCTCCATCGACATGCCCAGCGCCAGACAGGTCGCGATGACCGCACCCGTGCTGGTGCCGGCGAAGCAGTCGAACCAGTCGGCGAGCACGAAGGCGGCGCGCTTCTCTGGCGGCTGGCGGTCGCGCAGCAGGGCCTCGAGGCGGGCCAGCACCTCCACGCTGATGAGCCCGCGGATTCCGCCGCCGTCGCAGGCGAGGAGCTTCTTCGGGCCGGGGGACTTCATGCGGTTCAGGACGTTCTCGTTCATTTCGCTCTCCTGCCTGTTGCTTTGTCGTGTTCCGGGCCGGCGATCCCCGTCGGCCCCGTTCTCATGCCGGCGCGAAAGTGCCGCTTGCCTCGCGCGCGCCGAAAAGCGCCGCGAGCACGTCGCCCGCCCGGCCGCCGCCGAGGCTCTGCGCTTCCACCCAGACGAAGTGCCCAGGGTGCGCACCGGCGATCTCCGCCTCGGCGACCTCGCGCGCAGTGGCCGCGTCATGAAGCAGCACTACCCGGTGCAGATGCGCGGCGTCCGCGAGCACGCGCAGTTCGTGCCGGCAGCCGTGGTTCTCCGCACGGAATCCGCGCAGGTCCATCAGCACCACGTCGGCCTTGCGCACGAGTGCGGCCAGCGCGGCCTGCCAGGTCGTGTCGAAGCAGTAGCACTCGTTGACGCGGTATCGCCCGTCCGGATCGGGCGCCAGGTCGAAGGCGGCCACGCGCGCGGCCACCTCCGTCTCGTTCGCGATGAAGCGCTCGGACAGCCGCCCGTTCAGGAAGGTGAACAGGTCGTCCGGGTCCAGCGTGCGACTTACCAGGTCCGTGCCGGCGATCAGCACGGTGTTGCCGGTCAGCCGCCAGCGCTCGACCACTCGATCGAAGAGCGCCTCCACCTTCGCGTCCTGCTGGAATACGCGCAGAACCAGCAAGGTGGCCGGATCGCCCGGGGCCACGAGCCGGCTCCGAAGGGCGATCGCCGCGACCGGAATCCACAGCCACGGCAAGAGCTGCGTGAGCCCCGCCAGGCCGACCGCCTGGAGTGCCGGCAAGGCGCTCGCGACCAGGACGACGAGCCAGTACGCGGCAAACAGGTAGCCGAGATCCGAGAAGCGCTTGTCGCGGTAGGCGCGCGCCAGGCGGCGGGCGAGCACCCACAGCGGCCACGCCAGTACCAGCCAGGGCGCGAGCGCGATCGTGAACAGGGCTCCGTACGCGCCCAGGGTGTCCACGACGGCGTGTACCCACGCGGGCGGGTCCTCCATCCGGGCGGCGAGCATGCCCAGTGCGAGGACGGAGCCGGTTGCAAGCAGCACGAACGCCGGCAGCAGGTAAGGCGCGGCAGCCCGGATTCGCCCGCTCGCGCCGATCAGCAGGGTGACGACGATCGGAATCGCGACCACGCCCCCCAGCCAGGCGGCCACGCCCGAAAGCGTCTGGTTGGCGTCGGAGGCGAGCATGACGACCGCGGCCATCACCGCCATGTACGCGGCCACGCCGGTCGCGACGCGGCCCCACGACCAGCGTCGCAGCAGGCCCCAGGCCATGACCATCGGCCACGCGTAGACCAGCCCGAGCACGACCAGGCGGCGGAGCGAGACTCCGCCCTCGGTGTAGACGAAGAGCAGCGCGAGCCACGATTGGGTCATGCCGATCAGCACGCACAGCGCGCCGATCGTCAGCGCATGGCGCAGCGAGGCACGACGGTTCCACCCGGCGTCTAGCCGCGGGTGCGGACGCGGCGCGGACGGCGGCGCCGACTGCGGCGGCGACCATCCGGGCGCCGCGTGGGCATCGTCGGGCGGCGGCCCGGACCGCATCAATGCGATCATGCGGCGCCGGTACAGCCCCGACACCACCCAGGCCGTCGCCGATGCGAGCAGCACCCCCAGCATCAGTGCGAACAGGAGGGGTCCGGCGTCGAGGTTCATGGTGGCGTGCCCGGGCGGGACGGAGCCTCAGCCGGAACGGACGGATGCGCTCATAGCAGGTAGCGCTCGACCTGGCTGACCGGCGCGTTGCGCAGCAGGTACAGGTTGGGATTGTCGCGCTCGGCGGTCTGGCCCGATTCCACCACCCGGACCGGATCGCGCTCGAGAATGCACAGGCGCCGGCTGATGCAGTCGGCGCGCCAGCGCGGGTCGGCGGCCCTTCCGCGCTCCTCGACCGCGATGCGGGTCAGGTGGAACTCGTCCGCGGGCCGCTCGCGTTCGACGCGACGACGGATCGCGTCGTGGGCGCGATTAAGGCTGCCCTGCTGCACGCACAGGTCGTACAGCGCGGCAAGACAGCGGAAGTTGGTGATGCGCATCGGCTCGAGGCCATGCAGCCAGGACAGGGCGACGATGAGCTTGCGGCCGTACGTGTCGTAGGCGTAGCGCATCGTCTCCTCGCGGAACGCCGGCTCGCGCCCGATCGTCTGCAGCGCGGCCTTCCAGCGCGGCTCGAAGTCGGCCTTGCGCGCGCCGCGGCTGAGGGCGTCGGCCCACGCGACCTGCTGCACCCGCGACGACATCCGCAGCACGCCTTCCCATTCCGGCCACAGGTCGCCGAAACCCCTGCGCAGGCGGTCCGCGTCGCGAGCACCGAAGCGGCGGAACAGCTCCTGCAGCGTGCCGGTCTTGAAGTTGACCTGCAGCGGCCCGAACGATAGCCCCGCACCGTCGAAGTTGCCCGTCACCTGCAGGTAGGGATCGCCCGAGGTCTCGAAGCCGGCGGTGATCGCGATGGCCCGGTCCATCGCCCGTGGAGCCGGCATTGCAGGCAAGTGTCCGGGATCGGGAATCTCCACGTAGAGACGCTCGGCGCGCCGCTCGACGCGGGCGAACTCGTCCTCGCGCGCAAGGCGCCGCGCGGCCGCCTCGAGCGCCGCGAGATCCGCGCACGCGAGCCAGGCGAAACGCCCGTCCAGCCCGTCACCGAGCCCTTCGGCCGGGGTCACGCCGGCGATCTTCAGCGGCGCCTCGAGGTGGTCGCGCAGGACCTGCACCGACGAGACCAGCTCGCGATGCACCCGCACGCTGCCGTTGGGCCGCGCGTACTCGGACAGTGCGAAGTTGGGACTCACCTTGCCCCGCGCCGGTCCGCCGATCACGTAGTCGTTGTCGTACTTCAGTCCCTTGGCCATGTCTGATCCTCCTCACAGTCCGAACAAGGCCTTCGCGTCCAGGATGCAGGCCCGGCCGGCGTGCGCGCGTACCGCGTCGACCATGTGCTGCGTGCCGCCCGGTCCGCTGCCGCCCTCGCCGTCCCACAGACTCACGAAGCGCACCTTGTCCGCGCCGTGCGCGAGTGCCGTGTAGAGCTGCCACAGGTTGTTGCGCACATAGGGATTCACGTCCCGGGGCGGCGGACCGAGATCGTCCGGCTGCACGCGAATGCGCGTGGCCGGGTTGGCCTTGAGCGCGTAGTAGCGATCGATCCAGGCATCCCCGGCGAACGCGACCGAGGCGCGCAGGAATTCGGTCTCGCGGAACTGCAGGTGCAGCTGCAGGCGAGCGCCCCGCTGCAGGGCCGCTTCGGCGAACAGCGTGTCGCCGCCGCAGGCGCCGCCGCACACCGCGAGATCGTCGGCACCGATGCCCAGCTCGTCCAGCCTGGCCGCGATCGCAGCCGCGGCGACCGCCTCCCGGTCCGCGGGAAAGCGCGGCCGCGCCGCACCCGGCGCGTCGATCATGTGGCCGCTGAACAGGAATACCCGCTGCGGCTGCCAGGGCTCGTGCAGCCCGGCCAGCGCGGCGTCGACGACCGCCAGTGCGGCGCCCACCGCGTCGGGGCGGAAGCCCAGATCGCGCAGGATGTGCAGCTGCTGGCGGCTGGAATCGAGCGCGAACCAGTCCTTGGCGGCCACCGTCATCGCGTCGCGCCACGCCCGCTCGACCGCATCGGGCGCTTCGCTCAGCACCGCCAGTTCGGCGAGCGAGGCCTGCGTCCAGTAATCGTCGGGGGTACGTCCAAGCGCCGCACGGCAGGCCCAGCGCACTCCGCCTTCGAGTTCGGCCAGGCTGGTCGCGCGCGGCCGTGCGGCCCCCAGATGCGCTTCGAGATGGCCCAGCGTGCACGCGTTGATGCCCGAGTAGAAATGCGCCGGATCGAGCAGAAAGGCCCGCAGGTAGGGGTCGATCGCCTGGGCGAGTTCGGCCGCTTCGCGCGCGGCGAGCTCGCGCATCTGCGCCGGGCTCGCGTCGGCCACACGCCAGCGTCGGACCCAGTCCTCCTTTTCCAGACGACCGCGCAGGCTCCAGTTCTCCGGATCGTCGCCGTGGCTGCGCAGCAGCGCGTCGGTCCAGCCCGTCGCCTCGTCGTGACGCCCCAGCCGCCCGAGCAGAATGCCCCTGTCCCGCCGGATCTCCGGATCGGCCGGATCCAGGACCAGGGCGGCCTCGACCTGTTCGAGCGCGAGCTCGTACTGCTTGAGCTTCATCAGGGCCTTGCCTGCCTTGCGCCGGGCTTCCAGGCGAAGCGCCCAGGTCGGGGTTTCCTCGGCGAGCACCAGGATGTCGCCCGCGCGGTTGCCCTTGCGCGCAAGCTCGACGCGCCGGTGCCATTGCTCGTAGGCGTCGCGGAACTCGTTGTGGCCGGTCAGCAGCAACTGCCGCCACGCGGGCTCCTGCAGTCCGTCGAGCAGGTGGAAGACCGGGCTGATCGGCCGGCCGTGCCACGATTCCATCGTCGCGCGGGCCATCTCGACCAGCGCACGACGGTCGGCGTCGGCGTGCTCGGGGTCGGGGCGCCCGTCGCGGATGCGGTAGCGCAGCTTGCGATCGGTGTAGATATCGAAGGGCTGGTAGCTGCGCTCGCTCTGCACCAGCAGCACCCCCCGCGCGCGCAGTGCATGGCGCACCCCGAGTTCGTACCACACGTTGGGGTTGTCCAGTGTCAGGTCCACCACCACCAGGTCGGCCAGCAGCAGCTCCTGGAACATGTCGCTGCGGATGTCGCCCGCGCGCCGCTCCTCGTCGGCGCGAAACACCTCGAACCCGGCTTCGGTCAGCGCGGGCTTGAGCCACTCGGTGTACACCGCGTCGAAATCGATCTCCTGCTTGCGCCCGAAGGGCATCGCCACGAATACGTGCTGCGCCATGCGTCCGCCCGTCCAAGTTCAGACCGCTACTGAACTCTAGCAGCCCCCCGGCGATAAATCGTCATGTTTCGTGCATGCCGTGCGGGTGATCCCCCGCATCCGGTTCGGGTGCGAGACCCCGGGACAACAGCCCGCACCGCCGATGGTCTGCGCCCGGCCATACAGCCCCGTTCGCCACCGGGGACGGGCATCATGCCTTTGTCCTGCGAGGGGTGCGAAATCGCAGACGTCGACTAGACTGCAAGCGTGAAGCCCCTGCGGATCTTCCTCTCCTATCCGTCATCCCGCCACGACGTGGCCGAGAGTCTGTTTCACGAGCTCAGGAACGCCGGCCACCAGGTTTTTTTCGACAAGAGCCGTCTCGAGCCCGGCAAGCCCTTCAGCCCGCAGATCCAGGACGAAATCCTCGCCTGCGACCTGTTCCTGTTCCTGATCACGCCCGACTCGGTGGCCGAGGGGCGCTACACCCGCACTGAACTGCGCATCGCCCGCGACCAGTGGGCGAGTCCGCCCGGCATCGTGCTGCCGGTGATGCTCGAAGATACGCCGGTCGATGCCGTTCCGGCCTTCCTCAAGTCGTGCCACATCTTCCGGCCGGAGGGGAATGCCGCCGCCGAAATCGCGCTCGAGGTCGCGCGCCTTGCGGCCGAACGTTCAGCCGCCGCACCCGTCCCGCCGCCGCCCGAGCCGCCTGATGAGACCGCGCTCGTCTACAGCCCCTTGCAATTGCGCTTCGCCCCCGAAGATCACCAGGGCTACGCGGTATCGGTCGCCGAGTCGCCGAGCGGGGTCGTACCCGGCAGCCCCTTCCCGATCGACCCCGACGCGGTGTCGGGCATGCTGTGGGCTGCGGGCGGCGAGGCGGTCGACACCGCCCGGCGTGCGGCGCGGGTACCGGGGGAACTGCTCCTTCCCGCGCTGATGCCTTCGGAGGTCGATGCCCGTCGTGCCGGACAGGCGCTCTACCAGGCCTTGTTCGCGCCGCCGCTCGCCGACTGCCTCGAAACCTGCCTGCGGACCATCGACCCGCAGCGCGGGGCCGGGCTGCGTTTCCTGATCAACACCACCGAGGCCCCCGGCCTGGCCGGGCTGCCGTGGGAGTTTCTCTACGACCCGCGCCACGAGGATTTCGTCTTCTCCGACCGCATGAAGCCGGTGGTGCGCTGGCTCGACCTCGACCAGCCCACGCCGACGCTCGCGGTCAAGCCGCCGCTGCGCCTGCTGATCGCGATCGCCGCGCCGCCGGGCCATGCGGAACTCGCCGTGGGCGAGGAGCTGCGCCATCTCGACCACTCGCTGACCGCGCTCGTCGAGACCGGCCTGGTGCGCACCCGGCAGGTCGACCACGCGACGCTCGAGCGTCTCGACCAGGCCCTGGTCGACGAGCGTCCGCACGTGCTGCACTTCATCGGCCATGGCGACTTCCAGGGCGAGGACGGCGCGATCATGCTCGAGGCCGAAGGCGCGCCGGGCGACGTCGATCCGGTCACCGGCCGTCGGCTTGCCGCGCTGCTGCGCAACCACCTCGGTTCGCTGCGCCTGGTCTTTCTCAACAGTTGCCAGGGCTCGACCGTGTCCCGCCGCGACCCCTTCGGTGGCGTCGCGCAAAACCTCATCCGCCGCGGCGTGCCCGCGGTCATCGCGATGCAGTTCGCGATCCCGGACGCGGTCGCGGTCGCGCTGGCGCGTCATTTCTATCGCTATCTCGCCTCGGGCCTGCCGGTCGACGCCGCACTGACCGCCGCGCGCGCCTTTCTCTACGCCAAGGGCCATGCGGTCGAGTGGGGCGCGCCGGCCCTGCACATGCGCACCCCCGACGGCCGCCTGTTCGACTTTGCTGCCGCCGGCGCGCGCCCACCTGCGCCGGTGTCGCCGCCGGCGGAACCGGCGGAAGAAAGGCCGGTGCCGAAGATGCAGCCCGCAGAGCCGTTCCCGCCGCCTTCCGAAGCGATCCCGGAGCCGTCTCCGGCCATGACGGGGCAGGCCGAGCGGGGAATTCCGTCGCGTCCTGCGGCGGCGTCACGAGGCGTCCGCGTCGGGCCCGTCGCACTGGGCCTCATCGTGGTCCTCGCGGTCGGCATCGGCTTCTTCGCGGTGTTCGACTTTGGTGACGAAGCGATCGCCCCCGGTGTGCCGCCACCGGCCGAGCGCCCGCCCGCCGCCGCCAACGGCGCGCCGCCCCCGACGGCCGAACCCGAACCCACGCCGGCACCGTTCCAGGCCGAAGCCGACGAACTCGTCGCCGCCTATCGTGACGCGCTCGAGCTCTTCGCCGCGGGCGAGATGCACGCCGCGCTCGAACGTCTGGAGGAGCACGGCATCCCCACCCCCGAGGCGGCCGCCCTCGTCCCGCAGGAACTGCGCGATCGCACCATCGACCTGCTGCAGGACACGGCCATTGCCGCAGCCAGCCAGCTCGACCGTCCCGCCTTCAGCCGTATCGCCGCCGCCCTCCTGGCCACCGAGCCCGATGCGGCGGCGCGCCAGTTGATGGCGAAGGAGCTCGAACACCTGTACGAGATGTTTTCCGAACCGCTCACCGCCACCCCCGAACCGCCCGCCCCCGCACCGGAGCCGCCCGCTCCCGCACCGGAGCCGTCCGAACCTGCGCCGACCGAGCCCGTCCCGCCTCCGACACCCGCAAAACCGGCAGTCCCGGCCGAGCAGATCACTCCGGTCGAACCCTCACTGCCGCCTGTTCCCACCGTACCGGAAGTTCCCCGACCCGTGCCCGAACCGGAACCCATCCCGCGCAATGGTGCCCCGACCCCGACCCCGGTCGCGCAAGTCCTGTACACCGTCCAGCGCGGCGACACCCTGTGGGCCATCGCCGCGCGCCACTACGGCGACCCGCTGCTCTGGCCCGTCCTCCATCATGCCAACCGGGCCCTCGTGCCTAATCCCCACCACATCCGCCCCGGCCAGCAACTCCTCCTGCCCGCCCTGCCACCGGAGCACGTACTCCCCGGCGGAACGCTTCGCGTCCTTCCCGGCGACAGCCTGTGGCGCATCGCCGCCAGGATCTATGGCGACCCGCTGAGTTGGCCGGAAATCCACGCCGCAAACGCCACGACCATTCCCGACCCGGACCGCATCCTTCCTGGGCAGATCCTGGTGCTGCCACGCTGAGTCCGCGTGCCCTCTGCTGCTTCCGCGGGCCTCGCTGCTCTCGACGGTCGCGCGGAGGCCTGTGCTATCGGGTGTTGACGTACCCGACGCCGAACTTCGGCGAGTGGTTGAGGACGTCCCAGCTCACCGTGGCCGCTCCGTTCTCGAAGGTACGGCCGACGCCGAAGTCGATGCCGACGCGGTTGCCGCGCGGATAGTAGCTGGTGCCGACCGAGGCGACGTTGCGGTTCTCTCGGTCCGAAGAGAGCACCTTGAGCGACAAGCCCATGCCGCTACCGAGGCTGTAGCTGATGCCGAACATCACGCCGGGGCTGGCGTGAACCTGGGTGGCGGCCAGGGACAGGGCCGCCGCGAAAAGCCATTTCTTCATGCGTGCCTCCTGTTGTGTGAGGCCCTACCGTAGCAAGCCGGGAAGCCTCGGGCAACGCCGTGGGCGTTTCAGGATGTGACGGAGTTCTGGCGGTCGGCGACGATCATCAGGTTGCGCGGGGTGAGCGTGCGCTTGCAGAAGGGTCCGGCGTGCACGTGGAAACCGGCGGCTTCGAGCGCGAGCGCGAGATCGAGCACGAGCCAGGTCTCGATCGGACGGCGGAAGGCGTGGCGGACGAGTTCGAGGCGGCGCACCTCGGCGCGGCGGCGTTCGCCGACGTCCAGCCAGTGCGCCCAGTCGACTGCTGTGGGCAGGCGCACGCCGTCGCGGGCGGCCAGCGCACGGCCGAATGTGGCGAAGTCGCTCGCGAGCCAGTGCGCGGGCACGGGCCGGAAGTGTCGTGGCGCTTCGCCCTCCAGCGCGTCGCGCAGCGCCAGGAAGCCGAGCTTCCAGGCCTGGTCGCGGACCAGGCGCCGGCGGTCGTGGCGCGGTGCGGTGACGGTTTCGGTGACGGCCAGGCGCAACGTGTCGGCGTCGAGTGCGAGCGCGGCTTCTGCCGACAGCGGGCGATAGGCCTCCGCCGCACCGAGGTGGTAGCAGCACGGTGCGATGCGATAGCCGTGGGCACCGGCGGCTTCCGCCCCGCGCACCAGCGTCCGGTGCAACTCGCCGCAGGCGTGCAGCGCGAACACGGCGTGACCGTGTGCCTGGGACTGGGTGGCCGGGTCGAGGGCGTCGCCGCGCAGCACCGTCTGGTCGACTCCGGCGCGGGTGGCGAGTCGTTCGGCTTCCGCACACAGCGTCGGGTCGATTTCCAGCGAACGCACCGGTACGCCGTCGGCGACGGCTACCCGTCGGCCCAGGTGCCCCTTGCCCGCGCACCATTCCAGCACGGGTGTCCGCGCCATGCCCGCATGGGCAACGAAGGCTTCGATCTGCGCGCGCTTGCGTCCCGGGATCGACCCGTCGAGGTGCGCGTCCCACGGAGGCAGCGCGCGTGCCGGCAATCGTGGCAGCTCGCACAGCGCGGCCACCGTGTCGACCGCCGGCAACTGCGGTGCGAGCCAAGCACGGCATGCCTCGGGGTCGTCGGCGAAGCGTTCGACCGTGGCGTCGTCGAGCGCCAGCGCGGCATCGGCAAGCGCCGGCCGGTCCGCGCACCAATCCGGCCGGCGCACGCGAAACGGTGCGGGCCGCCACACGGATTCGTGAGCGGCGAGGATGTCCTGCAGGGCGAGAAAACGGTCACGAAGGCTCATCGAAGGTCGTGGCTTCCAGAGCGACTGCGCCGTGACATAGGGTTGTCGGTCATTGTGTGGTTGGCGTGCGGAACCGATAGGAGTATCGCGACGGCGACGTGGTCAGCTCCAGCCCCTGAATGTCCGTCGCGCCCCATTGGGTCACGCGTGTTCGGCCGTCCAGTTCGAAGCGTGCGCGCACGGTCCAGAAATAGCGGGTACCCGGACGCAAGCGGATGCCGACGTTGTGGGTCGGCTGCGGCAGGGCGTTGCGCCGATAGACGATCTCGGCCGGGGCCAGGTTCTCCTCCCGGGCGATCACGAGGTCGTAGGTGACGTTGCGGACCCTGGCCATATCGTCCGGGGCCGCAGCAATGTCGCCGGTGCGCGGGAAGGCCTGCCATTCCAGTCGAGGCTGCAGGCTGTCGGCGGCCACCCATTCGAAGAGCGACCCGAGAACGGACAGGTCGCCGGTGAGCTGGCCCCGCGTGTGTGGTCGCAGTGGCGCAAGCCCGAAGGAAACCGAAAGCACCCCCCCGGCGGAGTGGAAGCCGCGGTCGGGAAACGGATAGAGCTCGAACACGTTGTCGTAGATATGGGCGCCGAGCCGCTGGAATCCGGTGTCTAGTTCATCGAGCAGGGGCTGGGCCTGACCGGCGCTCCACCCTGCAAGCGTCCGGCGTTGCCCTTCGTAGCGGTAGCGGGCCGAAAACCGCTCGCGGTTGTCCGCCGTGTCGATGAGGCGGACCTGCGCCTCGAGATAGGCGGTCGACGGCTCGTTGATGCCGAATCCGGCTGTCCCGGCGCGGGTCAGCGCGGTTTCGACGACGGTGTCCACGCCCAGGACTGCAAGCGTCCGGTAATCGCCCGTCGATACTTCGGGCTGTACGGCCTGGCCGGGCAGTTCGACCAGTTGCACACCTGCTGCACGCGCGGCGTCTTCGATGGCACTGCGCAGCGCCTGCTGGATCGTCCGTACTTCGAACACGTGAGCGAGTGCCGCCTCTGCGGCGGTCACTTCCTCCACGGCGGGTGCTGCGGACGCGCCCGCGGCGCCGCCGATCAGTCCTGCGATTCCGCAGATCCAGAGCATCAGGACCAAAGCCGCGCCGCATTCCGGACCGGAGCATCCACCGCTCCCGATCCCGCTCAGGCATGTCACAAAGGTCTCGCCGGCGCCGATCGCCGCCCCTTCACCCTTGCCGTGCGCGAAGCCTTCGAACCGCAGCTCCGGCATCCGCTCCGCCGCGACGATCGTGACGGTCCCGAGAGCGGCCTGATGGGAGACCTCGGGCGACTGCAGGGCGGGGGTTGCGCAGGCGCTCAGGATCAGCAGGGGCACGACCAGCAAAGCGGCGTGCCGACCCCAGCGGCGAACCCGGCTCGAAAAATCGGGGGACAAACTGGCGCACGCAGTCGGTGACGAAAAGGTTTCCATGGCCGATGCGTTCAGAACGACGAGCCCGGCTCGCGCAGGAAGGCGAGTTCCTCTGCGGTGGACGGGCGTCCGAGGATCTCGTTGCGGTGCGGGTAGCGGCCGAAGCGGGCGATGATGGCGCGGTGGGCGTGCTCGAAGCGCAGGTTTTCTTCCAGTCCCGGCTGGTCGAACAGGCGCAGCGCTTCATCATGGACGCGCAGCGATTCGCTGTGCATGTAGGGCAGGTACAGGAAGGCACGCTGCGTCGGCGGCAGTTCGCGGTCCACCCCCAGCCGCACCGCCTCCTGCGCCAGCACCAGCGCCATGCCGTCGGACGCGAAGGCCTCGGCGCGGTCGCGAAAGACGTTGCGCGGAAACTGGTCGAGCACGAGGATCTCGGCCAGCCGGCCGCGTGCGGGCTCGCGCCAGTGAGCGAGCTCACCGGCACGCGCGGCGGTGAGGACCCTGCCGAAACGCGCCGCGATCCGTGCATCGAGGCCGGCGTCCTTGCTCCACCAGTCGCGCGGAGTCAGTTCCTCGAACCAGAACGCGAGAATGGTCTCGGGGTCGAAGCGCTCGTTTGCGTCGTCCATTCGGTCGGACTTCCTTGCTGAAATCGATCTTCGCAGTGTAGCCGGACGGCGGCCGGGTTTTGTGGTTGCAGCCGTTCCGTGCTTCGGCGCGATCGAGTCCGCGCGGCGGAGATGATCGCCGCCAGGTCCAGGTCCGGCCAAGCTCCAGTCCGCCCGGACCCACATCAAGGTCGTCTGCAGGGCCGCTGCGTCGTCCCGGTCCGTGGTTTGTGACAAAGTTGCCCAGTCACACCTCATTTGAATCGTATGATGTCCCTCCACGCGAACATGTCGATTGCACATGCCGCTGCGCTGAAGTATTCAGCGGCAGGGCATGGCGAGGGAGCCGATGCGGATGGCGAGACGGCGTTACCGAAAGAACGAAGGCCTGCTCGAACTCGCGATGCGTTCGGACTGGCGGTTCGGCGCGATCCTGTCCGCCGTCTGCGTGACCGGCGCTGCGATCGTCATTCCCGGCCTGTTCTCCGCCAACCGCCTGCTGGCCTTCGCCACCGAGGGTGACTGGACCACCCCCACGTGTCCGAGCTGCGGCGCCAAGATGGTGGACCGCGACAGCAAGCGCGGTCGATTCTGGGGGTGTTCGAACTTCCCGAACTGCAAGGCGACGTTGGGGATGCGCGGCCAACGTGCGGCCCTCGCCGCCTGAACCTCAACCGCAAGCCACGGAAACGAAAATGGCCAAGTTCCTCAATACCAGCGCGACCAACTACTTCCTCGAGGAGCTGATCAAGAACGCCAAGGACCGCCTTATCCTGATCAGTCCATTTCTGAAGCTCAATGACCGCATGCGTGAGCTGCTTGCCGACAAGAACCGGCTCAAGATCGACGTGCGCATCGTGTACGGAAAGAGCGAACTCCAGCCGGAAGAGATTACCTGGCTCAAGGAACTGACCTACATCCGCACCAGCTTCTGCAAGAACCTGCACGCCAAGTGCTACATGAACGAAGAGCTGGCCATCATCACCAGTCTCAACCTCTATGAGTTCAGCCAGATCAACAACAACGAAATGGGCGTCCTAATCCGCCGCGAGGACGACGCGGAACTCTACAAGGATACCTACGAAGAGGCGCAGCGCATCATCCGCATCAGCGACGAGGTGCGTATTTCACTTGAACGCGTAGCGGCCCAGGAAGGGGGAGAGACCGAGACCGAGGAAGCCTCGGACAAGATCGACAAGCTAACCAGTTCGAAGCTTGCGCAGAAGCTGGGAATGAAAACAGGGGAGTTGTTGGAGCGGTTTGTGGCGAACGGGTACTTGGAATCGCGCGACGGCAAGCACTTCATTACCGCCAAGGGTAAGGAAGTGGGTGGGGAATTTCGGATGAGCCCGAAGTTTGGGCCGTACTTTCTCTGGCCTGAGAGTACCAAGCTGTGACGGAAGAGCAGGCTACGGTCAAATTTGATCCGGGAGGAAGTCGATTCCGCCCGCAATGGAACGAGCGGTCACTGTCAGTAAATATGGATCCAGCCCCAGCAATTGCTTTCGCCTCGGAGCGAAAGGCGTCAAGTCGGCCTGAGGGGGCGCTCAAGCATATGCCAGCGAACGGCAGCAGCGGAAACGCGAAACTGAAGTTGGAGTTGGAGTGGCGCCCGTGAGGATGCCGCACTTGAACTGGAGTTTTGCCGTGTGTGCGATGGTGCGAATCGCAACGGAAACCCTATTCGTTCCGCTTGGTCATCGCAGCCAAAAAAACCAACTCGGAAGATCTGCAAGCCGAGCGGATCGAGGTCATCCGGGCAACTGACGAAGTGCGGATCCTGGCGTTTGCAGGATCATTGAGCACCCAAGCAGGGTTCCCCCACTTCAAGAAGCACTTAGCCTCCCCCGCTGACGGACGGGCGAGCGTACCCTGCCCCGGTACTCTGACTGCCGCCCGGCCAATGACTGCCCGACCGCAGAACCGACGGGATTCCAAGTCCGCCCCCTCGTGCCGGGGCTGTGCAGCTCGACGGGAAGAAGACCAGATGCTCCCCGCGTTGGCGCAAGGCGAGCAACGCCGCGCTCGGACCCGTGACCGGGTCATAGGAAATGTCGATGGGTGCGCGTGCGCTCTGCGAGATCAGTTGATCGCCACGAAAGATCTGATAGCACTCCGCGAGCACCGGAGATGCGCTCAGCATCAGGGCGAGTGCCACGAGTATCTTCATGATGGTCCTCCTTGCGCCCGGGCGGTTCCGCCCCGGGCGCCTTTGGGCTGGCGTGGCCCCTTTACTGGATGAACTCCATCAACGCCCGCCAGCTGTCCTGGTCCGCATGTTCGTCGTACGCGACGGGCATGCCGTACTTCTCGCCGATCTCGGTGGCGCCGGGGTTGGTGAAGCTGTGCAGCACACCGGGGTAGCTGAGCAGGGTGAGGTCGGCTTCGGCGGTCATCATCTCCTTGACGAAGTTGCCGACCTGCTCGGGCGGGATCATCGGGTCGGCGCCGCCGGTGGCGACGAGGATGCGCGCCTTGACGTTGCCGGCCTGGGCCGGGTTGTTGGTGCCGAGGCTGCCGTGAAAGCTCGCCACACCCGCCAGGTCTGCGCCCATGCGGGCCTGGTTGAGCACCACCGCGCCGCCGAAGCAGTAGCCGATGGCGTAGATGCGGGCATCGTCGACGCTCGCTTCGGCGGCGAGCAGCGTACGTGCGGCGTTGAAGCGGGCGCCCATCTTTTCGGGTTCGGCCAGCGCGGCCTGCATGAAGGCCTGGGCGTCGGTCGGATGGTCGGCGACCTGGCCGTGGCCGTACATGTCGACCGCGATCGCGGTGTAGCCGGCCTCGGCGAGCTGGCGGGCGCGGTCGCGGGCGTAGTCGTTCAGCCCCCACCATTCATGGATGACGATGACGCCGGGGCCGGCCTCGGCCTTGCCGGAGGTGTACAGCACGGCGGTGCCGAGCTCGTTCGGCAGGGTGATCTCGCGGGATTCGACGGATGCCAGGGCCGGCATCGTCGCGGCAACGGTCATGGCGGCAATCCAGTGACGCAGCTTCATGGGATTCTCCTCTCTGTCGTGGTTATTGCGGGCTTCTTGTGGTGATGGATGAGGCCATCGGTTGACCTGCTGGAGGCCACGCAGTTCGCACGACGGTTCATGACGGGCAGGAACGGCGCGGTGCGCTGGGGAGGATCGATGCGCATACGGGGTGCGCTCCGGGACCGGGGCAAACGAACGCCCGTTCGCGATCAGTCCACGCGCTTGCGTGTGTCGAGCAGGCTCCTGAGATTCGCGAACGGGGCGTGCGTCGCGACTTCGCCGGAGCCTGCGCCGCCGCCGCTGGCGAGGTGTTCGAGCTGGCGCTGGTGTTCGTTGTCGTGGCAGTAGAGGCACAGCAGTTCCCAGTTGCTGCCGTCGCGGGGATTGTTGTCGTGATCGTGGTCGCGGTGATGGACGGTGAGTTCGCGCAGGTTGGCGTGGGTGAACGTGCGGGCGCAGCGGCCGCAGACCCAGGGATAGATCTTCAGCGCCTGCTCGCGGTAGCCCTCCGCGCGCCGGTCCGCAGCCTGCCGCGCCTCGGCGACGATGCGGTCGAGCTTGTCGTGATCGATCTTCTTCATCGGTTTCTCCTTGCGGGCGGAGTGTGCCGTGCGCGAGACTGTCTCATCCGTGTCGGAAACGTGGACAATTCCCGTGGGGGCTTGTTCGCGTTCCGACCGACGGGAAAGCGTTTGTCGCAGGGCTCGGTGCGCGCCGGGATCGGGGTGGCAGCGTATCCGGACCGCGGCTGCCGGTTCGAATGGAGGCGGGATGAGTTTGCGCGTTGCAAGGCTGTATCGGTATCCGGTGAAGGGGCTGAGCCCGGAAACGCTGGATGTGGTCGAACTGCTGGCGGGTGGAGGGGTGCCCGGCGACCGCCGCCTTGCGCTCGCGCACGGCGAGACGGCCATCGATCCGGACCGGCCGACGTGGCAACCCAAGCGTGCGTTCGTCGCGCTCGACACCTGTCCGGAGCTGGCGGCGCTCGAGTGCCGCTGGAACGGGCAGGAGGGTGCGCTTCGGATCAGCCTGTCGGGAAAGCAGGTGGCCTGCGGGAACCTGGACGTGGCGGCAGACCGGGCGGCGCTGGAGGCGTTTTTCAGCGATTACGTAGGACGGGCCGCCCGCGGCAGGCTGCAACTGGTCGAGGCCGACGGTTTCGCCTTCGCCGATGCACACGAGCCGCTGCTGTCGGTGGCGGGGCTCGCATCGCTGGGGGACGTGGAGCGCAGGGTCGGCCAGCGCGTCGACGTGCGCCGCTTTCGCGTGAACCTGGTGATCGAAGGCGGCCTGCCCTGGCAGGAGAACGACTGGGTGGGGAAGGAAATCCGCGTCGGCGGGGTGCGACTGGAGGTGGTCGAGCCGATCCTTCGCTGCGCCGCCATCGAGGCCGACCCGGTGACCGGGGAGCGGGAACTCGACCTGTTGCGCACGCTGGTGCGCGCCCATGGCGAAGCCGTATTCGGCGTCTATGCGCGTGTCGTCGGGGGTGGGCGGGTGAGCAGGGGCGACGTCGTCGACGCCCCGCCCGGCGGACGATTTCCGGACCGGCCGGATCTGGAGCTGTAGGGCACGCGAAGCGACGCATGGGGTGACCAAAGGGCGAACGTCCCCGGATATGGGGCGAGTATCGACACAACGCAAGGAGACGAAATGAGCGGGAACGTGATCGTCGCGGGAGTGGGTATGCGCCGGTTCCGCAAGCCGGGTGCGAGCGAGCCGTACGATGTCATGGCCGAGACGGCGGTCATCGCCGCGCTGGCCGATGCTGGGTTGCAGTTCGGCCAGGTGCAGCAGGCCTACGCGAGCTACGTCTATGGCGATTCGACCAGCGGCCAGCGCGCGCTCTACCGTGTCGGGCGCAGTGGCATTCCGGTGGTCAACGTGAACAACAACTGCGCCAGCGGCGCGACCGCGCTGTTTCTCGCGCGTCAGGCAATTGCCGGCGGTGCGGCCCACTGCGTGCTCGCGTTCGGCTTCGAGCAGATGCGACCGGGTGCGCTCACCGAGCACTGGGATGACCGCCCCGGCCCGCTGGCGGACTTCATCGAGGCAACCCGCGCGGCCCAGGGATGGACACAGGACGTGCCGATGGCGGCGCAGATCTTCGGGGGGGCGGGGCGCGAGCACATGAAGCGCTTCGGTACGCGCCCCGAAACCTTCGCGCGCATCGCGGTGAAGGCGCGCCGGCATGCGTCGAAGAATCCGGAGGCGCTGTTCAACGAGCCGGTGACCCTCGAGGAGGTGCTCGCTTCACCGACCATCTTCGATCCGCTCACGCGCCTGCAATGCTGCCCGCCCACCTGCGGGGCGGCCGCAGCGGTGCTGGTGTCGGAAGCGTTCGCCCGCCATATCGGCCTGAAGCGCGGGGTGGCGATTGCCGGCCAGGCGCTGGTGACCGATCGCGACGAGAGCTTCGCCGACGGCGATCTGCGCTGGCTGGTCGGCTACGGCATGGGCATCGAGGCTTCCGAGCGCACCTACGAGATGGCCGGAATCGGCCCCGAGGACGTCGACGTCGTCGAGTTGCATGACTGCTTCACCACCAACGAGCTGATCGCCTACGAGGCGCTGGGGCTGGTGCCCGAGGGCGAGGGCGAGCGCATGGTGATGGACGAGGACAACACCTACGGCGGGCGCTGCGTCGTGAACCCGTCCGGTGGACTGCTCGCCAAGGGTCACCCGCTCGGTGCGACCGGGTTGGCGCAGTGCGCCGAGCTGGTATGCCAGTTGCGCGGCGAGGCCGGCGAGCGCCAGGTCGAAGGCGCACGCATCGGCCTGGCGCACAACGTCGGCCTGGGCGGGGCGTGCGTGGTGACGCTGCTGGCTTCTCGGGACGCTGCAGGCTGAGCGTTTGCACTACATCCAGTGCCGTCGCCGGAAGAACACGACCAGTCCGAGTGCCACGAGCAGCATCAGCACCAGTACCGCGGGATAGGCCCAGGGCCAGTGCAGTTCGGGCATGTGTACGAAGTTCATGCCATAGACGCCCGCGATGAAGGTCAGCGGCATGAACACCGTGGCGATCAGCGTGAGCATCTTCATCACTTCGTTCATGCGGTTGCTGAGGCTGGACAGGTAGATGTCGAGCATGCTGGCGAGCAGTTCGCGGACCGTATCGATGGTGTCCATGATGTGGACGCTGTGGTCGAAGACGTCGCGCAGGAACAGCCGGGTCTCGGCCGTGATCAACGGGCTGTCGTCGCGCCATAGCCGTCCGAGCACCTCGCGCAGCGGCCACACGGACTTGCGCAACATCAGCATCTCGCGCTTGAAGTGGTGGATGCGATTAAGCGTGGCCGGGGTCGGGTGCTCGATCAGTTCGTCCTCGAGGGTCTCGATCCGGTCGCCGAGCTGCTCGAGCACGACGAAGTAGCGATCGACGACTGCATCGATCAGCGCATAGACGAGCGCGTCGGGACGCAGGTGGCGCAGCTTGCGGCCGCTGTGCAGGCGCTCGCGCACGCTGTCGAACACGTCGCTCGGGTGCTCCTGCATCGACAGGACGAAGCCCTCGCCAAGCACGAGGCTGATCTGTTCCGAACTGATCTGCTCGCGCTCGGCGTCGTAGTGCAGCAGGCGCAGCACGATGTACAGATAGCCTTCGTAGTCCTCGACCTTGGGGCGCTGGTCGGTGTTTAGGATGTCTTCCATGACCAGCGGATGCAGCCCGAGCGTGCCGCCGAGCGCCTCGACCATGTCGGGCCGGTGCACGCCGTCGACGTGCAGCCAGCTCACCTGGTCGGCGCTGACGAGGTCCGGGCAGTGGGCCGGATCCTCGATGTGCCGTTCGTGCAGGCCGCCGCGATCGTAGCGGATGAGCCGCATCGCCGGCTTGCGCTCGGAGGGGCGGCCGATGTGCACCAGCGTTCCCGGGCCAGTGCCGGTCTTCTTGCTGCGTTCGACGACGAGCTTGCGTGCCATGAAGTCTCCCGGATGGATGCCGAGCGCGAGCGGCGCAGGATCAGCGCGTAGACGAATCTCCTGGATCCGAATCGGAAACGTCCGCGGCGGACAGCCGTCCGGACAGGGCGGACTGATGCGTGCGCTCCATCTCGCGTTCGAGAAAATAGCTGAGGGTAATGCGGATGACGACGATCGCCCCGAGCATCGCGATGTTCTCCCAGCCCGGCGTCACCACCGACTTGATGATGTCGGCACCGATGAACAGGTCCAGCGCAAGCAGCAGGTGGGAGCCCAGCCGCTCGCGGATGCGTGCGGTCGTCGCGACAATGCGCGCATGGGGCAGATGGCCTTCGAGCTTGAGCGCGAAGAAGCGATAGACCGCCTCGGCGACGCCCCATACGACCACCATGACCCCGGTCAGGCTGATCGCATAGAACACCCCCATCACGGCGGAGTGAATGGTCTCGACGCTCACTCGGAGATCCCCCTGAGGCCGTCGCGGGCCGCGGCCGATGGCATGAGGGTACCGCAATCGGGCGGCCGGTCAAATCGGCTCGGCCCGAAGAGCGATACGCTGCGGAGGAAATTGCCGAACTGGTCGGCTTCCTGCGTGCCAAAGGGATGTGAAACGATCGGCCGCCGCACTTTACGGCCGTCGATTTCCGTCCGTGCCGTGCGTCGTGTACAGGGGCCCGGCACACTCGCCGGGACCCAGGAGCCGTAGCCCACCACAGGAGACCCCCATGCGCATCAATCCCTACCTGATCTTCGATGGCCAGTGCGAGACCGCCTTCCGTTTCTACGCGGAGTGCCTCGGCGGCACGCTCACCGCGATGCTCCCCTACCGTGACACGCCCGCGAGCGAGGCGGTCCCCGAAACCCACCGCGACCGCATCATCCACGCCTGCCTGGAGATCGGCGGTCAGCGGCTCATGGCGTCGGATACGACGCCCGACCAGCCGTACGAGCCGATCCGCGGGAGCTGGACGTCGCTGAACGTCGATTCGGTCGCCGAGGCCGAGCGCATCTTCGACGCACTGGCCGCCGGCGGCGAGACGCCGATGCCGATGGCCGAGACGTTCTGGGCGCAGCGCTTTGGCATGTGCATCGACCGCTACGGGGTGCCGTGGATGGTCAACTGCGACAAGCCGGCACCGGGCTGAGACGGCCGGCCTTCCAGCACCGACTTCTTGCATCACGCCTGGAAGGCGCTTGACGAGCGCCGATCATCCACCAATCAGCCGAAGGTACTCCCGGCGCGTTTCCGGGGAGACGGCTGCGACGACCTGTTCGTGGGTCGTCTTGTGGCGGGCCATGAGGCGGGCCGAGGCGACGGTCCTTGATTTGCAGAACCAGTGACAGGTGTGCTGCATCATCAGCATTTCGGCCGACAGGACGTACGCTCGATCCTTCGGCGAGCGGCCGTCGGCGTTCTGGACCACTTTGGCGATGCCGCGAGCGTGGATATCGAGCGCCTTGCGCAGATCGAACATCGCTCCCGGAAAAAGGCGATCGGCAAAGGGGATGGCCCAAGGCAGCCGACTGACGCGCGCAGTGGCCGCGTCGAGCGTTGCGATTTCGGCCGCAAAACGGCTGAACTGGCTGCTCAGTGCGGCCTCGTCGGATTGCATCAGCTCCAGGATCTGTTCGCGCCTTTGTGGCGATTCTTCGCCGAGCGCCCGCATGTAGCCTGCGGTGAGGGCTTCCATCAATTTTTCGATGCGATAGTTTTGCAGATGGCCGCCCAGTAGCGCGATGCGCTGCTTTTGCTCCCATGAGGCGATCACATAAGCGCCCAAGGCGAGCGCGATAAACAGTACGTAGGTTTCCATGGCCGCATTGTCCTTTGCTTCACGGGGGGCGGCAATGGACTTCATTCGTTTCGGTGGCAGATGTCACGCATTCCCATGCGCCCGCTTCAATGCCGCAATATCCAGCCTCTTCATCCCCAGCAGCGTCCGCATCACCCTTGCCGAGGCTTCCGGATCGGGGTCGGTCAGGAGATCGGGCAGGATTCGGGGCATGATCTGCCACGAGACGCCGAACAAGGCCTTGACCCCGCTGCATTCTTGGGCTTCGGGCATGAGACGAGCGGATCCTACCGTTCGACGAGAGTCCGGAAGCCGCCCCACATCATGCGCTTGCCGTCGAAGGGCATGTTGTCGTCGCTGCACAGCTTGGTCATGCGCGGGTCCTTCATGACGGCTTCGTTGATGCGGTCGCGTTCTTCGCGTGAGGGGTAGGTGATCCACGCGAAGACCACGGTTTCGTCGTCCTTGAGCAGGACGCTCTGCGGGAAGGACGTGACTTCGCCGGACTTCACGTCGTCGGCGACGCACTCCACGTATTCGAGTGCGCCATGTTCGCGCCAGACCTCTCCCGCGATCTCGGCGATACGGCGGTAAGCCTCGACGTTGGCTTGCGGGACGGGAAGCAGGAATCCATCTACGTAGCGGGCCATCTTTTGGTTCTCCTTCGGTTGGGGACAGGGGTGCGGAGCCCGGGGTCGCTTCGCAACGCCTTCCTTCAACATAGATCAAGTGGGAAGAACGAAGGCGTGTGCGGGACGGTAACGTGCGGGTTCACAGCATCGTCGTTCGAGGAGGGGTCGTTTCGACATCCACGGTACACCCGCGGGAAGAAATCGGAAGGCCAGGTGCTCAGCGAAGGCCGAGATCGCGCAGCTTGCGGTACAGCGTGCGCTCGCTGATGCCCAGCCTGTGTGCGAGCTCGCGGCGGCTGCCGCGGTGGCCGCGCACGGCGCGCAGGAAGGCCTGGCGTTCGATGTTGCGCCAGTCTGCGGTCGGGGCGGCATCCGCATCGGGTGGTGGGGCGGTGGGCTGCACGACTTCGTCGGGCAGGTGTTCGGGGCGGATCGTGTCGCCGTCGCACATCAGGCTGGCGCGCTCGAGCACGTTGCGCAATTCGCGCACGTTGCCGGGGAACGGGTAGGCGACGAGGATGGCGATCGCGTCGGTGGAAAGACTCAGGGCCCGTTGTCCGGCGAGGCGCTGGAGCAGGCTGTCGGCGAGCAGCGGGATGTCGGCGCTGCGGTCGCGCAGCGCGGGTACGGTGATCGGAAAGGTGTTGATGCGGTAGTAGAGATCCTGGCGGAAGCTGCCCGCGGCAACCATGGCCTTGAGCGGACGGTGCGTGGCGGAGATCAGGCGGATGTCGGCGCGGCGCAGTTCGGTGGCGCCGACGCGCCGGTAGGTGCCGGTCTCGAGCAGGCGCAGCAGCTTGACCTGCATGCCGAGCGGGATGTCGCCGACTTCGTCGAGGAACAGCGTGCCGCCGCTGGCCGCTTCGACGAGGCCCGGCTTGCGCTGGGTGGCGCCGGTGAAGGCGCCGCGCTCGTGCCCGAAGAGTTCGCTTTCGAACAGCGTTTCGGGCAA